>JAHEDT010000009.1 GCA_024641085.1 Geobacteraceae bacterium
ACTTCGATATCCGGCAGTCCCTGGGATGAAAGGACTCCCTTCCGTTCCTGGTTCCAGCGTAGCGCTGTAGAGTAGCTGTGTGTTTCAGCCATGAGATTCTCCTTACATTTTAATTGTTAGTAAGTGACAGGAATCTGTTTGTCGTGGTTTGTGTCAATATTGCCCACATATGCTCTCCACGCATGAGAGACTATTTTAGCTGATTTTCCTTCTATCCACAGTAAAGACCATCTAAGATTCATAACCCGCTCCCCTTATAATTGGGTGGGAGGGCCATTTTCGTATCGTAATGATGGTGATTTATAAAAACATAGGATAACCGCACGCTAAGCCAACAACTGCGCCTAAGCCCAAGTTTCCTGTAAACATTCACCTACCCTTATCCCCCCGCCCCAACACTTTCAATACGTGCCTTCAAAACCTCGGACAAGGTCGGTTCCCCGCGATCGTCGTAGCGGTAACGGACCCTGAGACTCGGCTTATCGATGCGAATCAACCTTGTCAGGTTGATGGGAGTGGCCAACAAAACCAGATCGCAGTCCGTTCGAGCGATGGTCGCTTCAAGGTCGGCAATCTGCCCCGTAGAATAACCCATCGCCGGCAATGCCCGTTGCAAATGAGGATAACATTGGTAGGTATCGCGGATGGAACCACAGGCATAAGGGCGTGGATCAACAATCTGCGCCGCACCATGCTCTCTGGCGGCAACCACTCCCGCCCCAAAAGGCATCTCGCCGTGGGTTAGGGTCGGTCCGTCTTCCACCACCAGCACCCGTTTGCCCCGGAGGCTCTTTCCCGGTTCTAGCTCCACTTTCGAGTCGGCAAGCAAAATATCCGCCCCAGGGTTGACCGCCTCGATCTGAAGCCGAACCTGTTCCACCCTCTCCAACCCGGCGCTACTGACTTTGTTAATGATAGCGATATCAGCCATGCGCAGGTTGGTCTCCCCCGGGTAATAGAGGGTTTCATGGCCCGCGCGGAGGGGATCGAGAAGTGTGATATGGACATCGGGTCGGAAAAAGGGGGTATCGTTGTTTCCACCATCCCAGATAATAATCTCGGCTTCGTCTTCCGCCTCCTTCAGAATGGCGGCATAATCGAGCCCGGCATAGACAATAATCCCCTCCTCGACCAGCGGTTCGTACTCTTCCCGTTCCTCGATAGTACAGCAATGTAGGTCAAAATCCTCGTAGCGGAAAAAGCGCTGCACCCGCTGCTTTCGCAAATCCCCATACGGCATTGGATGACGCACGACCACAATCCGTTTCCCTAACCCCTGAAGAAATCGACAGATATGGCGGGTGGTTGACGACTTACCACAACCGGTTCGCACCGCACAAACTGCCACCACAGGCCGCCGTGAGGCGAGCATCGTGCTCCGCGCCCCGGGCAGATTGAAATCGACACCACAGGCCTGCACCAGTGAAGCTCGGTGCATGAGTTCAACGTAGGAGATGTCGCTGTAAGCGAATACCACCTGATCAACCTTCAGACGACGAATCAGATCGGGCAGCTGCGACTCGGCAAAAATTGGAATACCCTCGGGATAGAGCTTCCCGGCGAGTTCCGGGGGATAGATACGGCTTTCAATCAAGGGAATCTGGGCGGCGGTAAAGGCGACCACCCGAACCTCCCGCGAGTCACGAAACAGGATATTGAAATCATGGAAATCGCGTCCGGCAGCCCCCATGATAAGGACATTTTTAACCACAACGACCCCCTTTCCCAGGAAAAACTCCTTAAATTGTAATTGAGATCAGCGGGGTGACAAGCTCGGAGCAGGCAGTCGTGCAAGCGGGATCACCCAATGAATTACCCCGTCGCAAGCAGCAGGGGATCAAAACCAACTTCGGACTATCTCATCGCAGCAACCTGCGAGGAATTTGACTCACAGAGATTAAATTAAAGAGAGAAAATCGTCTGACATTTTCCGCAATTTATGAATGACCAATCCAGAGTGGAAGGGCCATTTTTGTGTTTGATAGATGGTGACAAATAAGAATGGCCCATAGAGAAAACAAGAGTTATTCACCACCTTATTTATGTTGATTTGTGATGTAGGAAAATCTTCTAGCCCAACCCCAAAGGTCGGATCAACTTCATAATTTGGTCTGGTTTAAGCAGTTTTCCTTGGGAAACGAGAACACCGTTAATGACTAAGCCCGGGCTACTCATACAACCGTAATTAGCAAATTCCTTGATATCTGTTACCTTTTCAATCTCAACATCTTCTCCCAAGACAACTGCCGCCTCTTTAGCGTTTGCAGCCAGCTCGTTGCACTTGGCACATCCGGTCCCAAGAATCTGAATTTTTTTCATCGTCGATCTCCTTTCCGGTTGTTCTTGTACGATCAATCAATGATAGCCCCGTAAATAAGCCCTGAAATTGTCGCCATAATAATGACAAGCAAAACAAAGACGACCGTTTTCTTGGTTCCCATCACGGAGCGGATCACCAGCATGTTTGGCAGACTAAGAGCCGGACCGGAAAGGAGCAGGGCTAATGCAGGCCCTTTGCCCATTCCGGAACCTATCAAACCCTGGAGAATAGGTACTTCAGTCAAGGTTGCAAAATACATAAAAGCTCCCACGACCGAAGCGAACAGGTTCGCCCAAAGTGAGTTACCACCGACTAGGCCTGCGATCCATTGCGAGGGAATCAATCCCTCATGGCCGGGTCTGCCAAGTAAAGCCCCTGCGACCAGAACTCCCCAGAAAAGCAGTGGTAGAATTTTCTTAGCAAAATCCCAACTGGTGTCGAACCACTCCTGAAGTTCATGATTGTTCCACTGTTTGGTTGTCAAAAGGATAGTCAGACCGATAGTAGCCGCAACGAAAGCCAACACTGGGTGCTCTGGAAATACTATTGAGAGGACCAGGGCCGGAGCAGCAATAATTACCATGCACCATGGTTTCACATTAAACCAAAAGACAAGAATGATCGCCAACCCCAGAGAGAAAACACCGGTGATCAACCATTTAGCGGTATAAATGGCCTGCCACATGCCCGTAGGTTCTGCCGGTCGTCCCCAGTTGGCGAAAACCAGAATGCCAACCATGCTGGCAAAGAAGAGGGCGTTCTGCCACAAGGGGCGGGCGACTTCAGGCTCAGGCATGGCAGCCGCCGCTGCGAACTTCTCCATCTCCTCCTTTCTAAAGAAGAGATGCATCAGAAGCCCGATAATGACGGAGAAACTAACTGCACCGATTGCTCGGGCGATTCCCATCTCTGTGCCGAGCACGGCGGCGGTCAGAACGATTGCCAGGATGTTGATGGCAGGGCCGGAATAGAGAAAGGCGCTTGCGGGGCCCAACCCTGCACCCATTCGATAGATCCCTGCAAATAATGGCAGAATGGTGCAGGAGCAGACAGCCAGAATACTACCGGAGATCGAAGCAACCCCGTAGGCCAGAACTTTGTTCGCTCTGGGGCCGAGGTATTTCATCACCGCTGCTTGGCTAACAAAAACCCCCACTGCTCCGGCAATAAAGAATGCTGGAACGAGACAGAGGAGCACATGTTCCTGAGCGTACCATTTGACGAGATAGAGTGATTCCCACAGGGCGTTTTCAACCTTTTGGGATTGCTGTAACCAGTCAACTGGCAAGTAGTAGCATGCGACGAAGACGGTCATGATCGTCGCAAGGGGTTTCCATTCGTTTCTCCAACTCATGATCGTCTCTCAACTATTCATCTATTTGGCAAAGTTGCCAAATATCTGTTCAAAAAAATTTACTTGCCAACGGCCTCAAGGAGAGTGGCATGTTCCCGAGCATTCGACTCCAAAACAGATTCTACACAACCGAAAAAGTTCAAAATACACGGCACTCGCAAACTGTAAAAAACCTGATTGCCACGCTTGTCATCGAGTACAACTCCAGCCTGTTTAAGAACTGAGAGATGTTTAGAAACTGTCGAAACATCGGCGCCAATCTGTCCGGTCAGGTCGCAAACACAGCGCTCTCCCCTTTCCAGTTCCTCGATAATGAAAAGCCTGGTCGGATGGGCCATCGCCTTGAGAACTTTAGCGCGAGCAGTGAGGATTGCTTTGCGATCATTGTACATGGAGTACCTCCAATATGTTTGGCAATATAACCAAAAAGCCAAATGTATACAAGCAAAATCTTCCTCCCCTATGGCGTCTTATAAATCATCCAATATTGCTTGGCTTGACTGAATCTGGGAAAAAAGCAAAATTCTTAATGCCCCTGCAATATGAGAAAAGGCACCTCCATAGCTGAAGGGCCATTTTTACGTCTTACAGATGATAATTTCCACGCACCACCGTTAATTTACTCTGGTCGTCATTCCTCTTGGCACTGCTCCAATGACATCTTGGCCTCCACTTCGGAGTACTGGTTTGCCATCGCCATCAGTGCTTCGCTGACAGCCTCCGCAAAAGCTTCATCCCGAATAGCCTTGTATCGCCATGCCGTCATAGACCATTCACCCGAGTCTCCGGACCCATGCAGTTTCCTGGTCTGACCGTGGGGAAGGACCACGTCAGTCGTAAGTATTATGTGAAATTTTTTGATGACCGGACACGCAACACCTGCTGAGATAGAACAGAAAACAGCCCAGTAAACGATTGCTTGGGCTCCCGCACCTCCCGTTCCCTCTGCCCAGGTTCCAGACAATGGGGGAACGCGAACTGCAATGACTTCCCATATCCCAATCAACGTCAGGCACATCTGTTGTGCCGTCTTGAACTCAGCAAGAACTTGAATCAACAAGTTCCGAAATTCAAGATTTTCGGTTGCGTCGAGGATCACTTTATCGATGGGGCTGTTTGCCATACACTCTAAAGCATTTAAGCCCTCCTGGTCGCTTAATTGGCGGAGACGTTGCACAATGAGGGCGGTGATATGATCCCTCCTCTCAGGAAGATAGTCAAATTGGGAAGCCTCTAATGGCTCGCCAGGCATCGGAGGCTTCGGCAAACAGCCATAAGAAACAATCTGGAAGCAGAGAATAATTGCTGCAAGGATTTTTAAGTGTGATCTATTCTTCCGGAGGCGCGCACGGTCTTGTGCAAGGATTGAGTTATTGAACCTAGCCATTCAACAGAGTCTCCTCCGCCTCGACAGGCCGCACGTCCTATGCCCAGAACCGAACTTGCTGTGGCATTACATAATTCAAATTATTATCACGTCTTTAAATCTTTACAACGTATGGCAAAGCAAAGGCACTGCTGCGCCCGTCTCATAAATCCTCTTGCATCGTTTGGAGGGTTTAAATAGGGCCGACAACCAAAAGTCTTACGACCTCTTAGTTCTGAGAAATTTACGGCAACATGCTGCCACTCCTCGCTCGTGGCCAATCGCGCCTAATAATCGCTTGTCATAATGAATAGTGGCTGCCGCTGGAAAGAATCATAGTTGGGTCGCAGCCGTACAGCATTGTAGTGCTTGGAGACATCCACTACCTTCTTGTGGTCAGTGACAATTTCGATGGGCACGCTGTCGTAACAGCCATTGTGCAGGCAGACCAACCGCCCAAAGTTTTTTTTGGTTACCAGATCCAGGGCCAGGTTGCCAAACGCCATGGGTACGATGGAGTCGATGGCGTCGGGATCTCCACTACGTACCAGATAACCCAAACGCTGACTCAACACATTGACCCGTCGCCCATTGTTGAAGCGCGGCGACAATTCCTTGAGCCCTTGTGCGACCTGATCGCCGATCCCTCCGAGTTTGCGGTGGCCGAATTGATCGGCCTCCTCCCCCTCGAAGTTCATTTCGCTTTGATGACTGAGGGTCGCACCCTCAGAGATCAGCACAACCGAATAATTGCTCGGATGACGGCTGCGGTCGTAGCTGAGAAGTTCGGTCAGCAACCCCATCTCGAACGGATATTCGGGAATTATACAGCGATCGGCGGCACCCGCCATGGTCGGCAGCAGGGCAGAAAAACCCGCATAGCGGCCGAAGACCTCCAACACCAGAAAACGCTCGTGCGAACCGGCACTGGTGCGCAAGCGGTGGGTCAACTCGATGGTGCGGGTCACACAAGTCGAAAAACCAATGCAGTAGTCGGTGCCCGGCACATCATTGTCCATAGTTTTCGGGATTGCGACAACATTAACCCCTTCACCATGCAGACGCCTACCGTAACTGAGGGTATCATCGCCACCAATCGGAATCAGTGAGTCTATCCCCAGCCATTGCAGGTTCTGCAGCACCTCGGCCGTCAGGTCATTGATCGGCGCCGTGTAGGAGTCCCGTAAATGCAGCGGCACGTTACTGAGCGGAAGATGGCTTGGTCGGGTGCGTGAAGTGTGCAGAAAGGTGCCACCAGTGCGGCCGGCACGGTTGACGACTTCTCTCGTGAGCGCCTGCACGCAATGGCTGTTGTCGGCCTTATGGTCGCGCACAAGTTCGACCAGGCCGGCCCAACCTCGGCGCAGTCCGAGTACCCGGTAGCCTTCGCGCAGCGCTCGCACTGTTATTGCGCGAATCGCCGGATTGAGTCCCGGGACATCTCCCCCCCCGGTCAGGATGCCGATCGTTCCCTTGGATGTCGCCATAGCCTTAACTCCTTAAAAAAAATACAGAGTAAGATGTGGATAGTGGCCTTTACTGTCTAAGGCGTAAGCAGTTATTCTGCCTATAGTGAAAACAGTATCAATTATATCCAGCTGGGATGGGAGATCAAAGGGCGAGTCCTCTTATTTATCCTCCTATATTGAGTAGTTGGTGACAATGGCGTAGAGATGCGATTTTCCTAAAACCCCTGACTTTTGAGAATCTAAAGAAACGACCCCTGGAGTCAATCCCCAGAG
Source organism: Geobacteraceae bacterium (assembly GCA_024641085.1). Lineage (GTDB taxonomy): Bacteria > Desulfobacterota > Desulfuromonadia > Desulfuromonadales > BM103 > JAHEDT01. Next base: position 6,783 of record JAHEDT010000009.1, read on the forward strand.
GCCATTTCAGCAAGACATGTTTTATCAACCGACCTCAACCTGTTACGTCATCAATTTTGGCCTCTGGTGCATTCTTCTTTACGGACGCAATCCCGTTGTCCATGGCAGACTTGGACGAATAATACTCACTTCGCCCTATCTCCTGACCATTGGTCGCCTTCAGGATGAAATAAGGCTCGCCTTTAGAATTGGTTCTTTCTTCAAACGCACCTTCACGGGCACTGTTCTTACGAACAGAATCAATGCCATTTTCTGCACTAGCTTTAGTCTTATAAAGCTCACTGGTTAAAATTACCTGGCCATTGGTTGCTTTCAGGTTGAACATAAACTGCCCATCCTTGGCTTTTTTCAACTCAAATTTTCCCGCCATTTTAGACTCCTTTCGCATCAGTGACTCTAAGCCACCAAGACTGTTGTTTGTAAGCATATGTGTCAGAGTCAAGTATTCAGGAAATTGATCGATTTGCAACAGAGGGAGCATGAAAAAGCCACCTTGCTCGATACTGGGTGGTCATAAATTTCAGGTTAAAGGGCGCCTTAAATGTGTCCATCAATAAGAAGTTGATTTTGGTCTCATTAGTCGTGACAAACAAAAACGGCCCCTAGTTGTCCAGGAGCCGTTTACAATGAGACTATGATTCTTTTACTTGCGCCTGGCAGCAATAGTATCTCGGGCACCGATCAGCAATCTGTTGATTATGATTTCTTACTCTTGGCGCTAAAGCCAACAGATGGCAGCAGATCGTCTGTCGTGGCCGTTGAAAAAGCGAGAATCCTCACGTCTATTCTTGAACCGAATAGGGTCTATACCAACAGTCACCCATCCACTTGATCTCCTGAACTTTATCACCTGATCTTTCTCTAACAATACGTCGAGAACCGAAGGTGTCAGAAGGTGATGGGTGCCATCGCCAGTAATGGCTTCGATAGGATTCTGTCCTGGCCTTAAATGGGCTCTCCGCTCCGGCATACACGCCTCCTAGAAAAACACCGAGAAGCCCCCCTCAATGATACTTATATTTAATCATCTCATAATAATTTTCAAGCAATTTGATTGAAGCATTATAACCCTGACAAATAGGAATGACCCATGCAGAGCGGGCTGGCCGTTTTTGACTGTATTGGAAGGCCTCGCAAAAAATTCTATCAAGGCAATAGCGCATATTCTGGGATAAAATTGAGAACGATCTAGAAACCAACTGTCACGTATAAAATTGGCCCGGGCATTTCAATGTCGTATTTCTCTTTCTTGGAATTGGCCTTGTATGTAATGTTTGCAGTGCGGTAAGCATAACCGGCACCAAGGCCGACATTCCGGAACGGCCAGTATTCCAGGGTGCCGTTCACAAACAGCAGGTCGCCTTCGTAATCACCATAACTCAAGCTCATCCATCCTCCCCCGTAATTGAAAATCACATCGTCCCTGAATGCATAGGCACCACCAACATAAAGATTCGGCAGCGGTGCCGTCAGGTCTTCATCTTCGCTGCGGAAGGTGTCACTGCCGTCACCGACCGAAATATTGGCGGACACCTCCAGACTGAAGTCGACTACGTGGGCTCCGATCCCTGCGCCAAAGTAGGCCCTCTCCGTTCGGTAGATGTCGTAACCGACGTTCACCACATAGAGGTCAAAGCTCAGCTTGGACTTGATTTGCGCACCGACTGTCACGACCAGATCGTTAAACTCGAAGTCCTTGCTAGCTGCGTCGCTGCCATTATCGTCATAGTGAAAATAGTCCACAGACAGGCGCCAGCGTTCACCGAGGCGAAGATCGCCGCCCAAAAAGAGAGCTACCTGCTTTTCTTGAAGGTCCAGATCATCAAGATCGAGGTTGATCGTAGGTCGATCCTCTCTCGTGGAACTGAAATCGCCGCTCATATCGTAGGCGATCGCCCCAGCGCGCAGGGTCAACCGTTTATCCCAGTTTTTGGCTGTCACCTCGGCGGCGTGGCCCTGTAGGCAGAAAACCAGGACGATCGGTATCGATAACAAGAAGGTTTTCATAGCAGTGAAGATCTTAACAAATGGCTCCAGATGAAATGGCGTTATTACTGTAAAGGGCTTATCATTTCAGGAAATGACTGTTCAACCCACAGCCCACGGTCAAACTCAGTATCAGTCAGAATCATGAACCGGTCAAGATCACTTCTCTATCGATTTGTATCCGGAATTTCAGTTGCTCTCCAATTTACCCCAGATCAATGGCCAGGTCAAAATCCCGTGGCCAGGCTTTGCCGGGAGACTTGGAGTTGATCCCAATTATCAGATCCTCTGAATTTCTATGAGTTTTAGGAAGGCTGGAAAGCGAAGGTGTATTGAACCTTGATTTTTCCTGAAAGTCCTATCTCTAATTTTCAGGATTCAAAACAGACCGAGAGAGAACGTATCCTAGAAAGGCTGTAATGTAGTAATGGCCCATCCAGAGCAGAAGGGCCATTTTTGTGTCTTATTGATGGTGATTTATCAGACAGGGGTTTCCTAAAGGCTAAAGGTTTGAGCTTAGCGGTTACCTGTCATGACCGTCCGGTGCAACAAATTGGGCAGAGGGTAGAGCCTACTCAATATGGCTGGTTTTTCCCGAGAACTCGTTCAATCGCCGGCATAACATCTTCTGGACCGCGCACGAGGATGATCTTCGATTTCGGTGCGTTTGCATGGATGATATTGAGAATGCGATTGAACCAAAAAGTGGTCTCTTCCGTCGCTGGAAAATTCACGGGATCCTGTCCGTTAATGTAGCCGCCGATGACCACGCCATCGTACTCAGTTCGGTTTAACTCCGCAGTCAGCCGTAGGTCCCCAGTTTGGTCGTTTGTGAGCGCGAAGTTGGTCGCTTGGAACCCGAGCAAACGGAGTTTCTCCTGGACGGTGGCTGCGATCTCTGGATGTTTTCCGAACCCGAGAATGCGCCAACCCGTGGTGTGTGAGTAAGGAGCGGAAGACATTCCTGAACTGGACATCTTATTTCTCCCTTCCGAGGTAGAAAACATGAGTCTCGTTTCTTGACTCACATACCTCGACTTTTCTTTCAAATATACTATGAAAGTTTCTTTTATCCCCTTTAAAATAGAAATAGCCCATCCAGAGCGAACGAGCCATTTTTATGTCTTACAGATGGTGCAATCTAAGAAAAAGCCCCCAGTCTGAAAGCTAGGGGCTTTCGTGTTCTATAGATTGTCATTAATGGTAGGCAAAAATTACTTTACACAATCAAACACTTTCCCGTCAGGATAATTCCCAACCAAGTTCCACGGTCCCGTTTTGGTTTGATTGAATTTTCTGAACGTGAATATTTTTTACAATGCTCCTCTGCCATGGCCCTCGCCGTTATTGAGTTCCACGTTCCATAAACCGTTATACGTACTTCATCGCCGACAGAATAATCTTCTGTACAACATAAATTGTATTCATGGTCAGCACACTGACAATAGAACAATAGAGTAAGAAATTCAAAAAAAAGCCTTTTGTTATCTTGAGCATACACACTTCAGAAAAGAATTTTCAATATTTCATGAAATATAAATATATATTACGCTGAAGACACCATAGATAATAAGTTCTTTCAAACCGGATTAGGACTAGAAAGTACCACTATTTTATTATTTGTCCTATTGCATTGTTTTGAAGTATCCAGATTTTCCAGAACGCAAAATTTTTATTGCCCCTCTTATATCTATTTTTTTGTTCATATCAGTTGATGCGGAAAAATCTTACTATCCCCGACTTAATATTAAAAAAATACCTTGTCACCGTGGAGGTATTGGGACGGGGTTAAGGCTCCAATTTTACCTGAAGGAGGATACGGAGAATTATACCTATCTTCAAAAAATAATAATTTAGTCCTGTGAACGTAAATACGTTTATGCTACACATAGATTACCTATATTTTATAGGCAACTCTTAAAAGGCTATTTCCCGTAGGCAAGCAATGAGAAAAAATCAGTCAAGTTCACCTGGCACTAGCAAGGAGGCAAAATCGCTTCCATCTCGGCTTTTAACGCTGCCGGAAAAGCAGAGTGATGGATCTCTGATGGAACTTGAAGCTCAGCTTCGAGAGCGCATCAAGGAACTTGACTGTCTCTATCGACTGACTAACCTGATCGAAAAGTACAGCGGAGCGCTTGATAAAATCTTACAGGAAACTGTCGAGCTTTTGCCTGTTTCCTGGCAGTACCCTGAAATTACTTGTGCACGAATCAGATATCAAAGCCAGGTTTTTACATCTGTTAATTTTAAAAAGACTCAATGGCGACAGGAATCCCCGATAATCATTTCTGGGAGCGTGGAAGGGATGATTGAGGTCCGCTATCTCAAAAAAATGCCTGACCTGGATGAGGGCCCGTTTCTGAAAGAGGAGCGTCTACTGATTGATGCTGTCAGTAGTCGGATTGCAAGAGCTGCAGAAAGAATTAACACGCAAAAGCAATTGCAGCTAGAGCGTCAAGCCCTTCAGGATGCTAATGCCGCATTTCATGACGCCCTGGTTCAGAGCCAGAAAGAAAAAAAGATGCTTGGGCTTTCGATACAGTCCAAAGTTGACAAGATCATCTCACCAATATTTTATGCGCTGCAGGCGGCTTCGCTTCCTAGTCAGTTGGAATACTTGGTGTTACTCAAGAAAAACCTTGATGACATTATTGCTCCCTTTGCCGAAGGTGATAATAAAACTCTGCCGACACTCAGCCCAGTAGAGTTGCAGATCACCAATATGATCAAGCACGGTTTTTCAACGAAGGAAATCGCAAAGGTTCGGGGAATCTCGCCATCGACGGTGAATCGACACCGGGAGAGTATTCGTCGTAAACTTGGGATAACCAATTCCAAAGTGAACCTGGTTTCCTATTTAAGCAGACCCTGAGCTTGAAGTGCTATGCAAACGTCTCCATGCCGAGTCCGTTCTCAGGGATCCTCGTCCATTGTTCACATCCCATAATTTGAATCTAAAGCGCGATCCTTCCAGTCCCCAGCCTGCCTCCAACTGTTCACAGGAATAACTGCTATGTTCTTGTTGTAAAGCAAAATACACCATCGTTGCTTTCCCAATACAAGGCATGTTCCTACATAAGATTGATGTTGTTTATCTATATTGTTTACTGCTGTGCTTCTCACATACAATGCCTATTTTGCATAGGTATTATATGTGTAAAATAGTTGTATTTACCTTAGCAATAAGTAATCTTAAAATTTTAATAAGATGCAGGGTACGCATTTGAAGAGATGTGGCCATGTAGCTGATTGAGCAGATTTTCATTACTCCAAGCAACGTAGACAAAACAATCATGGGTGAAGATTTTATTATCACCACATTTGCCAAAGGAGACTCTAATACAAATGAGCTCGGAAGGGGTTATTAACGTCTGTCAGGCGGTAGCGCACGGTCATTTACGCAAAGTCAAAAACATCAAGACCAATAAACAAGGGAATGTAATCAACGCGGAAGGAAATGGTTTTACGGTCCTCATAGAAAATGAGACAGAGGTTTGGGCGTACGAGGACTGCGAAGGGCAATACACAGATTAAGAAACTTTTTGTCCTGCATCAATCGCTGTTATTTTTATCCGCGTTTTTTGCATGAGGTTGAACTAGGAACAGCTTGATATCATTAAATTTCAGAATGCTGTACCTCTGTCTACAAATGGTGATTTTGTCATCAGATTTAGCACCAAGGCCGAGGCCATTAAATCAAATTTAGTTGAATACTAAGAGTCATTCATGAAAGAGGTTTCGCTATGCGTTGTCCAATCTACGAAAAATGTAAACTATTCTTGCGTTACAACTACCAAATGACTGACATAAAATATCAGTATCTAGTCAAAAGATACTGCGATGGTGATCTCCACTCAGAATGTAAACGCATACAGTGGCAGAATGAAAAAACTGGTTCAGCCTCTAACCAGCTGTTACCTAATGGCATTCTCATTCACAGTGGTATAAAAGTAATTTGATTGAACACGCCTTGAACTAATGCAAAGCAAGAATGCCCCCCCCAGAGTGGAAGGGCCATTTTCGTGTCTTGCAGGTAGTGATAAACAGGAAAACTTTCGTTCCGAAAGCTGAAGGCTTTCGCATTCAAGTAAATGATTTTATAAAACTAAAAACCCCTGTACCTTAGACTATTCTTTCTTTGTGTTGGCCTTAAATTCTTCCTTGTTGATCTCTGTGACTTCCGAATTTTGCAGAGTAACTGAACTCCCAGTATTGGCATCCAATAATTTTACAGCACCACCTTTTTCCTGTTTGACCTCTTCTGAGTAATATGTCTTTTCGGTCGATGGGTCTGTGACTTTATAGTACCCGCCACCACAAGCCGACAGGCAGAAAAGAAAAACAAGGACTAACCCTACCTTCAAAAATTTATTATTCATTTACTTTTCCTTTCTAAATTGGGTTGATTGCCTAACTCCCAGGACTGTTACAATCGTCTCATATGGTTGCCATTTAAAATTCTCAGATACCCACACAAAAAAGATGTTGCCAATTGTACCCGATCAGAAGTCGAGGAAAAAGTAGAAAGGGTCTTATTTATCCTCCCGCATTGATTGGAGAGTCTTGGTCTATGATTAATGGGGTGTTATTAAAGGTACTGCAATCTAATAAAAAGCCCCCGGTCCGGAGATCGAGGGCTTTTAAGTTAAAAAAATGAATTCTTACCCTAAAAAAACTATCCTGATATCCGAAGCAGCATAATAATTTTTTAGCTGGCTATGAGTGGCAAAGCCCTAATTGATTGGCTTAGCTCAATCATTAGCTCGTTTCGCATCGGAAGATTTTTGTTAACGACCTGTTTTTGTGAGTTCTTTAACTGTTTCTTCTGAAAAAGCTTCATAAAGCCAATCCATCCTTGCCGAATCTTGTCCTCCTCCAAGGCCACCCAGAGCATAAGAGGCAGAGACTTCAAACCTGTCCAACTCTAAATCATTTTTGTCTTTTATAACTATATCCCCAGTGATGTGATCATTACCTGCCATAAATCCCCACATAATCGCGGAGAAATTGCTGCGCACCCTGATCTCCTTAACTTCTACAACTAAAGATGGCAAATCACCCTTTAACTCTTGCTTCATCAGAGAACTTGCCATGAACGCACGTTCAAGATGATTTTTTAATTCATCAGGATTAAATTTCAGATTGTCTTTTAAGTCTGCCTTGCCTTCTTCGGTTAAAACTACCTGGAGGTCTCCGACGGGATTATCGACCGAACAATAGAATTTTTCTTGTGTGCTTTCCTTTGTTCTAGAAACACCAGAGGCGCAACCGACCATTAACATTGCCAGAACCAGTAAGCCAACGAACAATTTTATCTCCCGCATATTACACCTCCTGTTTCGGACTCGATGAAAGCCATTAATCATTACACTACTACGCTTTGTGGTTAATACAATAAGTCGTTATAGAAAAAGAAACATAATAGGATCGCAAGTCCAGAATGCCCTGATAAAGCTCAAAAGCCCCCGGTCCGGAGTACGAGGGCTTTTGTGCTTTATAGAAGATTAATTATCTGGAATTATTCATGTAATGTATTTTACTAGAGAGGGAGAAGATTTATGAAAGTTCTGTATGCAGCCCAAGAGGATGCCTGGGGTGGGGTCCTGCACCTGATCCGGGATCAGTTGCCTGAACATGAGTATGTTATAAATGGCTCATTTGAGATCGACTCACTCAAGGGTTATGACGTGCTCATCCCAACCATGGGGCGGATCAGCGCTCAACTGTTAGTGACGGCGGATCGTCTGCAGCTGATTCAGCAGTGCGGCGCCGGCCTTGAAGGGGTTGATATTGCAGCAGCAAAAGCTCGGGGAATCCATGTTGCCAACGTCCCGACCGCGCTCTCCGGTAATGCTGATTCTGTTGCCGAACTGGGAATCTATTTTATGATCGGCCTGTCGCGCAACGTGGCGGCCATGACCCGAAATATTGGGCTGGGACTGATGGGAGAGCCAAAAGGGCTGGCGCTGCGGGGCAAAACCGTTGCCATAATCGGTCTGGGCGGGATCGGTCGGGCGCTGGTTCACAGATTGAAACCCTTCGGAGTACGTCTTATCGGTCTGAAACAGGAGCAACCCGATGAAACCTGTAGAGAACTTGGAATGTCTTGGGTTGGCCGCCCGAAGCAATTACCGGAACTGCTGGCTCAGGCGGATTATGTCGTTCTCGCTTTGCCGGTCGATGTCCGCAGTGAGCAGATGTTCGACCGCTCGACCTTTGCCCTGATGAAGCCTAGTGCTTATCTTATCAACCTGGCCCGTGGTGGACTAGTTGACCGTGCCGCTCTAGAGCAGGCTCTGAAGACGGGACAGATCGCAGGTGCCGGTCTGGATGTATTTTGGGAAGAGCCGCCTGATCCGCAGGACCCGATTTTCCGCTACAACGTCATGGCCACACCGCACTCGGCCGGTTGCACCGATGTCTCGATCCAGGGCATTGCCACCAGTGTCTGCGAGAATATTCAGCGCCTGGGAAAAGGGCTGGAGCCACTCAATCGTGCGGGCTGACCTATTGCCGGTTGAAGAACAACTCAAGTTTTCACAAATCTTCTCACATCGCTAGCTCGTGATTTTTTGCGTCTAAAATGGCGTGGCCAGCAAATCCTGATATGTGGGGAGTAATCGGCTCCGTCAAGACCCTAGACTAATGGTCTAGAGTCTTCGTAATTCATACGCCCAGAAGACTCGGCAAGTGAGCCATGGAATTGAAGGTGATCAGGTTGCAGCGCGCGTTAACTGGCGTCATTTTTTGGGGCTGATAATGGAATACTGTCATCCCGGCAGCCAGCCCTGCCTGGACTCCCGCCTGGCTATCTTCAATCACAGCACATTCCCGAGGAGCCGTTTTGAAACTAGCGGCGGCATGCAGAAACAGGTCCGGATCTGGTTTCCAGGAACCAACCTCGTAGCCGCTGAAAATTCTTCCCTCAAAAAAGCGACGCAACCCAGTCAGCCCGAGTGTCAGCTCGATTTTCTCCATCGGCCCGCTCGATGCCAGGCAATAGGGGATGGGGAGCTCTTCCAGTATTCTTTCGACCCCAAGCACAGGGGTGAGCCCCCCAGTGCAAAACTTATCCGCCGAGCGCCTGCGAAATTCTGGGATAAACCAATCCGCGATTGGCCGTTGCAGTTCCCGCTCAATCTCGCCGACCCATTCTGCGACCTTCCTGCCGTTGAATCGTTCTTGAATCTTATCATTCTTCTGCGGCAAGCCTAGTTCCCCGAGCATTTCACCGAGTACCGCCGCGGCTAACGGCTCACTGTCGACGATCACGCCGTCACAATCAAAAATGACCAATTTATAGGGGTACAAGCTATCTCTCCGCCTAAAAGGGAGGGCCCGGTCAAGAGCACTTTTTCAATGAAAGAACTGCCCTCAGGGGTTGTCGATACGACTCCCATCTGGGTAGATAATCAAACGGTCGCCGGGATAAAGCGGGCGATTGATATTGATGCGGTTCCATATCAAGATCGCGGCCAAGGGCACCCGAAATTGTTCCGCGATCGTCGAGAGGTTATCGCCGGGCTGAACGATGTAGATCCGCTCCTGCCTCTGCTGGCTCCATTCCTGGTGGATCTTGTCGAAACGCTTTTGAAAATCAAGTGGCGTGTTTTCTGGGACGGCTAACGTGTAGGTTCCCGCCGCCAGATAGTGACCGCGCAACTCCGGGTTCAAATCCTTGATCCGCTTAAAATCGGTCTGCGCCGCCTCCGCCACCACTGTCAGGCTGGTCTCCTCATAGCAGGTCAATTCGACATTGGTAAACTTGATAGGCGGATAATAATCCCCGTCCTGTAAATGAAAGCCGTAAAGCTCCGGCTGCGTCAGAATAAGTTTGGCCGAAAGCACCCGAAATAGGTACCTCTGGGTTTCCAACGGTAAGTAGAGTCGGTAGAAGTTACTGACACTCTGGGCCAGGATTTCTGCCTGCAGGCCCTCCTCCCCCATGTTAAATCCCGCTACCGCCAGGCTCCAGGATCCAAATTTTTCGTGAAGTTTGGAGAAATAGGCCACCGCAGCTTTGGTCGAAGCGATCAGGCTTCTTCGCTGATCAATTTGGTCATTGATGGTCAACCCGTAAAGACGACCAGTCGCTGGCAAAAATTGCCAAAAGCCGATAGCCCCTTTGGGTGAGCCGACATGCGGCCGCAAGGCGCTCTCAGCAAGTGCGATATATTTCAGGTCATCGGGCAACCCGGCCTCAGACAGCATGGCTTCGATGTCGGGGAAATAGCGGGTGGATCGCTTCAGCCATAAAATAGCCTGATCCCGACCCCAGAGAGACAGCAGAAGTTCCTTTTCCATACGCTCGCGCACTTCGGGATCTTCCAGGGGGACCGCCTCACCACAAAAAGATAACGATTGTTCCAAACGGAGGGTTTCTAACAACTGTGGGACCACGACTTCCTTGTCTAAGGCAAGTGCGGTCCCGCCCAAAAATAGACCAGTCATCAGCCACACCACGATCCATAAACGAAAAGACATGATTCTCCTTATGCAATCTAGCTCAGAAAGAAAAAAGGGGCTTCTCATGAGGCCTTTGCGAAGCTTCAATAATGCTCATTATACCCAGTGGAGACTTTAGGTCAAAAGAGTGGGTTTCTTGCTTATGTTCCTCCATGTGTTCGGAGGACGAGAAATTGGCCAAGCTGCAATTTACTTAGAAACCCTGCAATGTGAGAAAAACCCACGGTCCGAAGATTGGGGGCTTTAGTGATTTATAAGTAATAGCGTCGTTTGATAGCCCACCTTGTTTCTTAAACAGGAGGGTTCTGGTTCGCGCCCAGCCAGCCCGACCATTCATTTCATGAAAGCGCCCTTCTCGGGGCGCTGTCAGTTTTTGGGACTCTGGTCCAGGGTCGTGCGCCGGTACTTCTCTGGGGTTTTTTCTTTCCTTTTAAACTCAGGATATCGCATCTCCTGAAAAATGACTTGTCAGGTCATCAATAGCTGTTATGGTTACACAATGCTCAAACCTGGTTTACTTCAAAAGAGTACGCCGACAACAGACCTTTTAGTCCACCATTTAACAAAGTCACGAGAACGGTGTTAGTCCGCCTGCTTCTTCAACAGTGCAAATTCGTCACATTGTCAATTAAGAAGCTCACGACTTAGAAAGGATGTTGAACATGACCAAGCTAGCCGTAGTTCAGAGAACTCCGGCGTTTCTGGACAAAGATAAATGCATTGAGTGTGCCGTTGAATCCATTGCAGAAGCCGCCTCAAGTGGCGCCAACCTCGTCATATTCACCGAAGCGTTCATCCCCGGTTACCCATCATGGATCTGGCGACTCAGGCCAAGGGGAGACTGGAACCTCTCAGAAGAACTCTACAAGCGCTTATTGAACAACGCAGTGCATATAGATTCCGGGGATTTGAACCCAATCTATGAAGCGGCCAAGAGGCAGAATGTTACAGTAATTTGCGGCATCGAAGAGAGAGACAGCCAGCTCAGCCAGTCCACCCTTTACAACACCGTCATCGTTATCGGCGCAGATGGCAAACTACTCAACAAACATCGAAAACTGATGCCCACCAATCCTGAACGGATGGTGTGGGGATTCGGAGATGCCTCGGGGCTGAAAGTTGTCGATACACCGGCAGGTCGTGTCGGTACATTGTTGTGCTGGGAAAACTACATGCCATTGGCCAGGTACGCCATCTATTCCCAGGGAGTGCAAATCTATATCGCTCCGACCTACGACAGTGGCGACAACTGGATCGGCACCATGCAGCACATTGCCAGAGAAGGCCGTTGTTGGGTCGTCGGTTGCGGGAATCTCATGCACACCAAAGACCTCCCGGCTGACCTCCCGGAGAAAACCATGATGTTTCCAGACGATGAGTGGGTCAATCCGGGAGATTCTGTGGTCATCGCCCCCGACGGCGAAGTTGCGGCCGGCCCAATGCGTAAAGAGGCGGGGATTCTATTTTGTGAGGTTGATCTGCAAAAAGTTGGTCTCGCCAAAAGGACCCTTGATGTCGTCGGACACTATGCGCGGCCAGACATTTTTACCCTGCATGTAAACACTCGTCCACAAACGCCCGTACAATTTGACGTCTAGAATTTTAGCGTCAGCACTTATCACAAGCCAAAGAGGAGAAGACTGATGAGCCTATCTCAGGATTATAAAGGAAGCTGTTTTTGCGGAGCAGTTGAGTTCTCTTTACGTGGGGCCCCGGCCGCCATGGCCTATTGTCATTGCAGCTCATGCCGTCATTGGTCTGCGGGACCTGTTAACGCCTTTACCCTGTGGCAACCGGAGAACTTTAAAATTACCAAGGGAGCCGACTACATTGGCGCATATGACAAAACCGCCGCCACAAAAAACGAAGCAGGCATGAGCAATCGTCAATGGTGCAAGACCTGCGGTGGCCATGTGTACATTGATCATCCTTCGATGGGTGTCGTTGATGTGCCTGCCGTGTTAATAGAGGGGTTTAAGTTTGAACCTGGTTTCCATGTGCACTATCAGGAGACTGTTCACCCGATGAAAGATGGGTTGCCCAAGTTTAAAGATCTTCCTGAGGGCGCTGGAGGATCTGGACAAGAGCTGGCAGAATAAGAGCGCTCAATCTTGACCTGGGAGCAACCTCCCAGGAGGCGCTCTTAGTTTTTATCGCGACTCCAATCAGGAATGTTTTGGATGCCTCTCAATAGTCTTAATAACATCCTGCATTGTTTGAGTGCCATGAAATAGATCGAAAAAGCTATGTACATAAAAATCCAGATAAATAGTGAAAGACCCCGATCCGAAGACCGAGGGCTTGAGTGTTTTATAGATGATGCAAGTTGAAACTCACTCAAGCTATATCTCCGCGGCATGGAATGTCCGATATTCAAGGGGATCAAAATAGAGCGCGAGCAGAGCATTAAAATCAAGGGCGGCAGATTGGATATCTGCCGCCCTTGTCAGTTCATCCCGTGGCAACCGAGGGTCATGTCGTCAGGCCCCTGCCGACAGCGCCGCCCGGAGGCTTGACCCGACCGCCCCCTGCAGGGCTTGCCAGGCTTCAGGCGCACCGAACACCAGGGATTGATTGATCTCGAGTTCGATCGCCTGATAGCGATCCCCGGCATACTGCCGGCGGTAGCCCGACTGGTGGCCGTCATGAACGCCGCGATACGGATCGTTCATGCGCACCCGCAGATCGGGCCTGGCGCTCTGCAGTGCCCTCTGCAGCAACCTGGCGAAGGTCTTTTCTTCGACTCTATGCGGGTTGTAGAGAATGCCGATATCCGTGGTGCGCGGCTTGTCGTCGAGCACCGGGGTGAAGGAGTGGATCCCCAGATGCAGGACGCTCTCCCCTGCCCTGTGGTGTGCAGCAATCCAGGCAGAGACGCGCGCCCGGAATGGCCGGTAGTAGGAGTCAAGCAGCCACTCTTTATCGGCCGTGTCGAGTTGACGGCTAAACTCCGACCAGAGAGTCCGGTTGTGCGGTGACCGGTTGTGATCGACCAGCAGGCGCGTGACCTGCCCTTTAAAGCAGGGGGCATGGAGCTCTCCGGCGAGGTATTCGGCCAGTTCCAGGGCGCCGGCATCATAACCACGGTGACTTTGCAGGACGACCTCATGCCCCTCGAACAGGCCATGGAATCTCGGCGGAACATGGTTCACCGCATGCTCGCAGCTGATCAGCAGAACCGGCTCAGGCACGGAACAAGACCCCTTCCTGCAGGCAGTCACAGAGTTCCCGGTAGACCGCAGCCAGGCGGTCACGATCCGGGTCATCGCCGAGCGCGGCAAGCAGGCGTCGGGCAAGCGGGCCCTCGTCGAAAATCACCTGCAGAGCCGACCAGGCCTCGTTCTCCCTTGGAATCAGGCGTTCCGCCAGGGTCCTCCACAGATCGCCCACCGTCATGCTGGGGTCACTCACACCGAACATGGCCAGGTAACGCGCATCGTCAATCACGCAGCCGCGTCCCTCCCTGAGCACCGTGGTGAAAACCCCGGCCAGCTGCGATTCGTGCCAGGCCTGCTGAGCTTCCCGCGACGCCCTGGTTTCCGCCACCAGTTCCCCGATCACCGCCACCACCAGCTGCTGGATCGCCAGGTCGGCAGCCGGGCACTCCTGGACGTCGAGCAGCCGGATTTCGATGGTATTGCGCTCGAAGCGGGCGATAGCGCCCCGCGAGTTCAGCCACTCCTCCTGGAGAATAGCGGTCGGGTCATGAGGTGCGATATCCCGGTACATCGCCTCGAGAATAACCTCCGTATAGGCCTGCCTGGTAAACGCCGCTTCCGGGATGACCTGACCGGTAATCGACGGGATCCGCGCCTGGTTGAAGCGGTAAACCTCGAGCCGGTTGTCGAGCAGGCCGGTCACCTTGCCGCCCACCACCGGGCTGGCCGCAGCGATCGCCGGCAGCAGCGGCAGGACCAGGCGCACTGCGGCATGCAGCCGGCCGAATTCATCGTCATTGGCAAATGGCAGGTTCAGATGGGCGCTCTGCAGGTTGCTCCAGCCATGTCCGCGGCAGCCGAATACCTGGTTATAGGCATTGTAGATATCCCGATTGCCGTGGGGCCAGAGCTTGGTTTCGAGATCGGGGTCCATCCAGGGGTGCATGGCACCGGGCATCAGCATGCCTGCGAACGGCTCGAGCATACGGTTGATTTCCCGCGCCTGCCGTGAGAACTCCCCGGCCAATCCTTCGAGGGACTGTGCAGGACCGTTGGTCTTCAGCTCTATGACATGCAGAACCAGTTCATTTGACCAGCGCAGTGCCCCGCGCTTGACCTCGTTGACAGTGCGTCCGGCGACCGCCTTGAGCAGGGCATCGGTAACCGGCAGGACCGCCAGCGTCTTGCGATGAACGATCATGTACTCGAGTTCGACCCCGTAACCCTGGAACAGTCCCAGCTTCTTGTGTGTCACCAGCCCCTCCCTTTGTGTTGCTCGACACGACGGAACATCACGCGCATGATTCGGTCATAGAGTTCATTCTTGAGGACCTGGTCTTCCACACCGGCATCGATGTTCGGGTTGTCATTGACTTCGATAATGTAGACCTGGTTGCCAACCTGCTTGAGATCGACCCCGTAGAGACCGTCCCCGATCAGGTTGGCCGCCTTGAGGGCCATGCGCAGAACGGGCGTCGGCAGGTGTTCCACGGGCAGGGTATCGAAACGACCTTCGGTTCTGGCACCGTCTCCGTCACGCTTGAGGATCTGCCAATGCTGCTTGACCATGTAGTAGCGGCACCCGTACAGGGGCTGCCGGTCGAAGATCCCGACCCGCCAGTCGAAGGACGTTGGCAGGAACTCCTGGGCAATGACCAGGTCCGACTTGGCGAACAGACGGTCGAGCTTTTCTTTGAGCTCCCCCTGATCGGCGGCTTTGACAACCCCCTGGGAAAACGAGGAATCCGGCTGTTTGAGCACCACCGGGAAACCGAGTTCATCGGCGATCTGACTGCGGTTGCCGCGATGCACAACCAGGGTACTGGGGGTCGGCACCTTGTGTCGCTCGAGGATCTCGGCAAGGAACACTTTGTTGGTGCATTTGAGGATCGACTCGGGGTCGTCGATCACCACCAGTCCTTCCGCTTCAGCTCGGCGGGCGAAACGGTAGGTGTGGTGGTTGACGCTGGTCGTCTCGCGAATGAAGAGCGCGTCGAACTCGGCGAGACGACCGAAGTCATCGCGGGTGATCTGCTCCACGGCGAAACCGTGCTTCTGTGCGGCGCGCTCGAAGCGCTGCAGGGCCTTGGCATCCGAGGGGGCATCACCATCGTTGTTGCCGACCAGGATGGCCAGATCGTAGCGCGCCCGGACCCTGGCCTTAGGCGTATGATAGCGCCCGGCAAAGTAGGTACGGGCAGCCTCGAGCATGAAATCGTGGTGGTCTTCCGGTACATCGCTGACCGCGACCGGGCCAATGCTCTGCAACAGCCACTTGTTCATGCGGATGCTCCAGGTGAACTGAGCGCGCAGTAAGGGTGCCGGAAAGAGCCCGAACAATTTCTGGCTGAGCCGCTCGTAGCGTTTCGCCAGGTTGCGGCCGAAGTAGATGCTCAGAGTAAACTCCTTGCTCTGCAGCGGACCGAGGTTCTTCTGGATCAGGGCATCGAGTTCCTCGGAGATGGTCCGCACGATCACCTGGGATTTGAGATCCTGGATCGTCTGGACCCCGGGAAGCGGCCGGTGACCGCGGGCAGCTGCGAGCAGAGAGACGTAATAACCCAGGCTCTGGTAGCGGTAGGAGCGACAGAGGTTGAAGACCTTCAGGGCACGCCGAACGGTAAAGCTCGAGTCGGTCAGATACTGGCGCGCGGCGACCACTTCCACATCCGGCAGGGCATGGGACCAATCGACGGGGTCATCGACAACGATCAAGGTTGGCATATGGTTCCTTTTTGTGCACAGGCGGCTCGATGATGATCAGGTTCCCGTCATAGGTGAGCACCCCGAGCAGGATGGCATTGATGACGCGGGCGATCGGGCTGTGATAATTCTGCCCGACACCGAGGAAATTGGTGTGCAGGGGGTCTGCAATCAGGACCTCGCGGGTTTCGCGGTCGTATCCGCAGAGCACCACGAAATGCCCCGAAGGTTCACCGCGAACATCGTCGTAATCGCAATTCGGGCCGAACTCGCGAGGACTGCGATAGAGGAAGGTCGCGCTCAGGCCAGTGATGATCGGCAGCTTCCGCTTGAGAAAACGCCGGATCAGTGCTGGAGTCAGGTCGGCCATGCGCAAGCGGCCGCCGAGATTAAAGAATTCGAGGTAGGCTTCGGTCGTCGTGTGCAGCTTCGGGTCAGCCTTGACGGCCAGTTGCGCCACGAGCCGCTCGCGTATATCTGGCCCCTGCGGCTCCAGCCAGGTCGGGTCGAAGAGTTGCATCTTGTAGGTGTAAATCGTAACGCGGTATCCCTTGCGCAGGGCATGACAGGCGAGCCAGACACCCAGCGTGCCTCCCCCCTCCAGCATGGGAACTTCACCGATGACCCGGTCAAGCGGCAAATTCTCTCCATAGTACCCGTAAACAGCCTGCAGGCAGGTCGGGCCGCAGGTGATCTCGTCCGGCTGCGGCAGGATGTTGAGTGAGAGCCTAGTCTCCATTGAAATTACGGGCCACATCCTCGGATAGCCATGATTGGCATGACGGTTTGTGGCCGAAAATCATTATAACAAGGATTCAGAAAACACAACCGAAAATCAGGGGTATTCTAGCGGATGTGGAGGGTCGTATGCCGGCCCTGACGAGCGGGGATTGCATCTCCCGGGTTCCCTGCCATAATGAAGAAAGCTTAACAGGCATGAAATCTTCAGGGAGGCCGCCATGACCATCTACCGCAAATGGTATTGCAACTGCAGAGGCAAACCGGTTGAGCTCACGGCAGTGGAGACAGCCGAAGACGAACCTATCGAACCAGCCTGCCAGCGTTGCGGCGCCTCACCCTCATCCGATCCCCGCCACACCATTGCCTACCGGGATGAGAACAACTGGGAAGATTGAAAACGCCGGGAACCGGATGGCTGGCGACGGGACTTCTTGCCCAAAACTAATGCCCCGGTTCGACTGCGCGGGTAAAAATTACGAACGCCATGGCTGGCCTTTTGCTGGCTTCGCGGACCACGAACTGGACGTTGTCGAAGTGCCAGCCCTGCACCGTCCAGTTGTTCAGCACTGCTTCGATCGATTCATCCGTAACGACGGCAAGCTCCACGACCTTGTATTCGATCATCGTCTGACCCTTTCTGTTAAATTACGGACATTTATCCAAAAACAAAGCTTAGCGACCAAGTCACCAAGACACGAAACAGTCACTGGTCTTGTTGTGCAAGCTGAACCCTTGCTTGGCCTGATCAATCGATCTTAACCCGAAATAAAGCACGATATGGTGTCGTCGTGTCTTGGTGGCAAGCATCACCATTTTATGGGATAGAGAACCGAAAATTAATGGACTTTCCCTCGGCGCCCTTCGCCCTTCTGCGTATCCTCCTTTTCCAGTTTATAGAACTTATTTATTTATAGCTTGCCTGCAGGAACGAGGTAAAGCGTCTAGCTGGCACATCAAAAACCATATTAATAACGTTTTATCTTATAAGATAAAACGTTATTATATCCTCGCCCCCGACACGATTTTTAATAAAAGTTAATTCTTTCGGGATTTCGTATAGTTTTACCAAGCACCCCCTTGCAATGGTCGGTTTACCGAAAATTTTAGGTTGACATCTTTTTAGAACGACGTATCATGTCGCAGAAATTACCACCACACTATGTGGTCATTTTTCCCGAATAAGTACCGTTAACAAAATCTCACGACTTGGCAGAGAAGCCCCCTTGAAATACTGCCTGCCTGTTGTATGCCATAGGAATCCTTCGGGTTTTTGTATACGGAGTGGTGTGGATGTCTCCGTCATTTATTGGCTTGGCGATTACCAGATCTAGTTTTTTCAGAGACAAGTTAGTCAATCAATCCTGGAAAAGGAGTCACAACTCATGGGACACGGACCAGCAGTAAAACTTGGCAAGGACAACGCTGCCGCTTACAAAGCGAGAATTGGCATCACGATGTTCATCGTCTACACCCTGACCTATTTCGGCTTTGTCGTCATCAACGCTGTCAGCCCTGCTCTGATGGAAAAAGTTTACTTCGGACAGACCCTGGCCGTGCTCTATGGCTTCTTCCTGATCATCTTTGCCTTTGTCCTGGCAATTATCTACAACCGCTTCTGCACCGCCGCTGAAGCGCGCATGAACTGATCGGGGAGGATCAAAGACCATGATATACACACAATCGCCCCTGGCTATCGGCCTGTTCTGTTTCTTCGTTCTTTTCGTCCTCGGCCTCTCTTTCTACCTGGCCCGCCGGACCACCTCCGCATCCGGCTACTATGCCGCCGGCGGCAACATCCATTGGTTCACCAACGGCATCGCATTTGCCGGTGACTACCTCTCTGCAGCTTCATTCCTTGGTATCTGCGGAATGATCGCCACCGCCGGCTTCGACGGCTGGATGTATTCGATCGGTTACCTGGCCGGCTGGATGGTCGCCCTCTTTCTGGTGGCCGAGCCGATGAAGCGGCTCGGCAAGTACACCTTCACCGATGCCCTCGACTCGAAGTTCAATTCCAAGGCGATCCAGCTGATGGCCGCGATCTCGACCCTGGCCGTTTCGGTCTTCTACCTGATTCCGCAAATGGTCGGTGCCGGCGTGCTGGTCCAGCCGCTGCTCGGCATGCCGCACTGGGTCGGCGTCTGCATTGTCGGCGTGGTCGTGACGATCATCGTTGCCACCGCGGGCATGGCGTCCACCACCTACGTGCAGTTCTTCAAGGGGGCCCTGCTGCTGATCTGTTCGACCGTCGTCGTCATCAGTCTCCTGTTCCGCGGCCTGGGCACCGACCCGAACCAGGGCAACACCAAGGAGTATCACAAGTTCCAAACCCTCTCGGCAGTGGTTGCCGACGGCACCCTGCAGGTGGCGGGTTATGATGTGGTGGCAGGCCTCGACTCGGAATTCGGCAAGGCCGGATTCGTCAAGCTGACCCGTGACGGCCATGAGTCGGTCTGGCTCCTCAAGGAGAACGGCAGCGGCGGCTACACCCTCGATGAGACCCTGTACGTCACCGACCTCGCGGACGGCACCAAACTGTACAACGGCGCGCCCAAGGAGGACGGCAAGTTCTTTGCTGTCGGCCACATCAAGGAGATCACCGTCGACGGCAAGCAGATTGCCCAGACCGGCGCAGTCGGACCGCTCGAGTTCCTCAACCGCTTCAAGGACAGCACCGTGGTCCTTTGGGGGAAGAAATACATCAAAGCCGGCGACACCACGACCGAGATTTACTACCAGAAACCGACGCCCGGCAGCCGCATCCTGCGTCCCGGCCTGAAATTCAAGGTCGATAACGCCAGCGGCATGGACAAGTTCAACTTCATCTCGCTGATGCTGGCACTATTCTGCGGCACAGCCGCCCTGCCTCACATCCTGATCCGCTACTACACGGTTCCCAGCCAGGCAGCGGCCCGTAAATCGACCATCGTCGGCATCGCCGCCATCGGCTTCTTTTACATCCTGACCCTCTACCTGGGGCTCGGCGCCATGACCAACGGTGTCATCAACATCACCGACAACAACATGTCGGCGCCGCTGCTGGCCCTCTCCTTCGGTGTGGTGCTCTTTGCGGTGATTTCGTCATTGGCCTTTGCCACGGTGCTCGGCACCGTTTCCGGTCTGATCGTCGCCTCGGCCGGAGCGGTCGCCCATGATTTGATGGACAACTTCCTCGGCATGAACATGACGGACAGGGGCAAGGTTATGGCCGGCAAGGTTTCAGCCATGGTGATAGGGGCCATCGCCATCTACCTGGGGATCATCTTCGAGGGGATGAACGTCTCCTTCCTGGTCGGCTGGGCCTTTGCCGTAGCGGCGAGTGCCAACCTGCCGGCCATTCTGATGATTCTGTTCTGGAAGAAGACCACCGCCCAGGGCGTGGCCGCTTCGATCCTGGTCGGCCTGACCTCCTCGCTCGGCCTGATCCTGGTTTCTCCGGACATGTGGGTCCGTTACGGTCTGCTGCCGCAGGACGCTCCGGTCGCCTTCAACAGCCCGGCGGCCATCTCCATCCCGGCGAGTTTCCTGGCCCTGGTCCTGGTGTCCCTCGTTACTCAGAAGAAGGGAGCCATGGTGAAGGAGGGTGTTGAAGCCTGACCCTTGCACCAAAGGGTTCAACCTGATAGACAAAGAGAGGGGCGGCCCCCGGCGGCCCCTCTCTTTTCATTTCCTTTTCGAACTCTCGCATCACGGAAGGATGCCATGCGCCGATTTCGCTATACTCTGATTGCCGTCTGCCTGGTGCTGCTGTTTCTCGGCGGCCACGACCTGCTGCTCTGGTACAACAACCAGGCACCGCGACAAGTGACGATCGACACCCTGGAAAGGGCCGGTGCGCCGCGGGAATGGCTGCAGATTGTCAACGGTTACCAGGATCTCGACCGGGCGATCTCGACCTCAGGCTCCTTGGAAATGGAGGCCTTACTGATCCCTCTGCTCACGACGCCCGACCAGAAGTTGATCAAGGTATTGATCGAAACCCGCAACCCGCACCTTCTGAAACTCTTTCAGGACTACCATTTCTTGACCGATACCCTGACTCAGAAGCAGGATTTTCGCCGCAAACACGATGCCGAATTCAGCGGTCAAAGAGAGGTGACCGGTATGCTGGTCGCCGGGCTGATCGCTCGCGGCAATCAGCAGAAACTCTTCAAACTGGCCAAGGAAACAGACCTTGAGATTGCCGACGACGTCATCTTCCTCAGCGAAGGGAAAACACCGGAGAAGTGGCGTGGGCTCTTTTTTACCGTGATCGGCCTGCTCGGTTTGATCAGGGTTGTCTCCCGCAAACCAGGATCCTGATCACCACCTTTGCCAGGTTTCACCGATGCAGACTTTGCCTTGCTCCTGCCCCTTCCCCCTGGACAGGCCGCTTGGCCATTGGAGAGGTCCCCTCCAGGGACTCTTCGATCAACGGGTGCCGGTCTGTTGCAGGCGTTAGACAGGGCAGGGACGCAGGTCTCCCTCCTCTCAGGCCCGAGGGCGCTGAAAACCGCTTGCGGTCACAGCTGTCGGCAAGGGTTGTGCTCGGCCGGTGACGGGCGGGAGCCAGGCAGATTGTGTCGGGGATTTAATGTGAAGCGATTGGACCAGAAGCCGTAAGATAAAAAAACTTATTTTATACCTGAAGCCTCTTCGTGCTGAGACGGGTCATTCGCCACTGAAATGCGGTCTTTGCCTGATGTTTTGGCCTGGTACATTGCCTGGTCGGCGAGCCGCACCATTTCGTCATAAGACAGGAGATTATTGTTGGTAAAGGTGGACACGCCGGTGCTGACGGTGATCGGCCTGCTTTTGAGGCTCTCAAAGCGCAGTTCTCGAATCATCAGAGCCAGTCGCCTGGCCATTTCCAGCGCGCCCTCAATCGCAGTGTGCGGGAGCAGTACGGCAAATTCCTCGCCACCGTAACGGGCAGGGATGTCACTCTCGCGCACAACCTCCCTGACGACTCGGCCGATATGCCTGAGCACCTCATCTCCATACATATGGCCGAATTTGTCGTTGATCTGTTTGAAATTGTCGATATCGAAGAAGATCAGTGACAAAGGTTCTTTATGGCGGATCGCCCGTGAAAACTCTTCGTCGAGTCGATCATAGAAATGCCTGTGGGTATAGAGCTTGGTCAGGCCGTCGCGAATCGCCATCTCTTCGAGGAACTCCTGGGCGGTCTTCATGGATTCGAAGAGCGTGGCGTTTTCCAGAGCGTTGGCAGAGATGTTGGCAACCAGGTGGCAGAGCTTGTTGATCCGTTCGGAGTCGTCACCCTTCAGGGTTGTGGCGGTACGCAGGAGGAAGGTGCCAATGACACTCTCCTTCTTGATGATCGGAACGACGATAATCGAGTTGAAGCCGAGTTCTGAGACAAACGAACGCACCGATTCCATCAGCGGGTCATGCTTCATGTCGTTGATAATCACGGCCCGTCTGGTTTCAAGAACTTTGCTGATTTCCGGATAACGCTCGACCTTGAGAATAATTTCTCCATCATTCGGCATGTCGCTGCTCGCCTTGACGATCAGATCGCCGCTGCTGCTGATGCTGACGATCGAGCAACGCACGACGTCGATGACATCTGCCATTTTCTCGACGATAATCCGCAGAATTTTCATCGGGTTGCGCAAAACGGAGACCGCGTCGGAGAGCTCGAGCAGCATCTGCATATCGCGATGCTCCAGATTGCTGTAATAACTTTTGGTCCGCAGATGGGCATCGACCCTGGCCAGGATCTCGGGGGGGTATAGCGGTTTGGTAAGGTAGTCGTCGGCGCCTGCCTGCAGGCCCCGGATGATCTCCTCTTTCCTGGCTCGGGATGACAGCAGGATCACCGGAATGCTCCTGGTCTGCATGATCTTCTTCAAATCCTTGCAGACTTCAATACCATTTTTACCAGACAACTCGATATCGAGAATCATCAGGTCCGGCCGAATTTCAATGGCCAGCTTGATGACATCCTCGCTGCCGGTCGACTCAATGACCAGATAGCGTTCTTTAAGCACATCTTTGAGGATTTCTCGGAAGAACTTATCGTCATCGATGATCAGAATGCTTTTCTTGCTCATGATCATTCCAGTGTAAACGGCACAGGTTATTTGAGAAAGATTATCATCTGGAAATTACATATCTCGTAACATATTGTCAAATCCAAGGCTTGGAATCAACTCATTATTTTCCATGGGCCAGTTCACTGATAATAATCTCAAAAACAACCACTTCGGCCGCTGGCACACAGGAGAATCAAACGCACCGTTTTCCGAGATTATTATCCCATTCTGAGTAAACCCGCGGCAAGCCCCCCCCAAATACCGTAGCAGGCTTATCACCGGACAGGATCACTAACCTGCAGGGTTTTCTCTCAAGTCGATAGCGGGGGGCTTGACCAACTGCTGGAGAATCAGGCCGGCCACAATCAGAATCAGGCCGTAAAAGGTTGAAGGCAGGATTTCCTCACCAACCACGAAATGGATCAGCCCTAATGAGAGAAAGGGCGAGATAAAGATCAGACTGCTGATGCGTGCCGCGCTGGCCGAATATTTCAAGGCCTGCAACCAGAGAAAAAAAGAGATCCCCATCTCGAAGCAACCGATATAGGCAGCGCCCAGCAACCCGGTCAGATCGGGGATTTGCAGCTCGGTAAAGATCAGGCAATAGCCAAGGGTCATCGGCAACGCACAGAGAAAATTCAGAAACAGCCCGGCCAGTGGCGGCCTTTCGTCCCGGGCATTGTAAATCCAGTAAAGCGCCCAAACCACCGTGCCGCCCAGTGCCAGGACAACACCGAGGGGGTCGGAAAAATGCAGGGCGAACAAATCTCCGTGGGTCGAGACCACCAGAACTCCACTGTAACTCATCAGAATCGCGGCAACCTCGTGCAGGCTCAGCCGCTGTTTAAGCAGAGGCACGGCCAGAATCGACAGGGTCACCACCCAGGTGTAGCTGAGCGGCAGAGCCTCCTGGGCCGGCAGCAAATAAAACGCCTTGAAAATCAGCAGGTAAAATAGAAACGGATTGAGAAACCCGAGGCATACAGACCGCAAAAGCTCCTGGCGGTCCTGCGGTAAGGCACGACCAAACTCACCGCGGCAAAGAAGAATACCGCCAAGCAGCAGCACTGAGACCAGGTTGGCGTAGAGCAGCAGGTGGGCCGGGGCCAGGGTCCGCAGGGAAATCTTGAACGCCGAAGCGACCGTCGACCAGATCAGGACCACACTGCAGGCATAGAGATAGGCCTTGCGCTGGTTGACCATCCGTTCAGCCTCCGAATTCCGCCGAGGTGTCCGGGGTGGACCGGCCACCACAGGTCAACACGACCAATCCGGAGAAGATCAAGGCAATGCCGCAGAAGGAGAGTGGGTTCAAACGTTCCCCCAGCAAAAGGACGCCGAGAAGACCCGCCGTTAAGGGCTCGGCCAGACTCAGCGTCACCGCCGTGGCCACCTGGATACGCTGCAAACCGCGGGTAAAGAACCAGTAGGCAAGCGCTGCAGTGACCAGACCGAGATGCAAAACCACAGCGATGCTGCGCGGCGCTGCCAGCCAGGCCATTTCCCGGCCGACCAGCAGTGGGGCCAGCATCAGGGCGCCAAGACAGAAAACCACGGCGATGGCCGCATCCGGCTCGTGCTGCTCCAGGAGACCCTTGATGACCAATGTATAGGCAGCGTAGGCAACACCTGCGCCGATGGCAAGCAGAACCCCGAGCAGATCGATGACAACCTCGCCGCCGCTGCTGAGGGTCAGGATAGCGCAACCGGCAATGGCCAGGGCCGTAGCAGCAAACCAGGTCCGGCCGAGCCGCTCATGCCGAAACAGGTAGCCGAGAGCCCCGCCGGCCACCGGCGCACTGCCGATCCCGACAATCGTGCCGACAGCCACCCCGGTCTTGGCCACCCCGGCAAAGAAACAGACCTGGTAGAGTGCCGTAAAGGCCGCTGCAGCGAGTGTTGATTTCAGGGGCCAGCCGCACAGTTGAGTCGTCCCGCTGCGCAGCAGTACCATCACCAGCATGGCACCACCTCCCAGGGCCAGGCGCAAGGTCCCGATAACCAGTGGATCGAAGCCGGCCGGTGCAAAGGCCTGGCTGGTCCCGGTCGTCCCCCACAATATCGCCGCCGCAAGGACGAACCAGATGCCGGTTCGTGTATTGTTTGCCAAATCGCCCCCTCAAAACAGGTTTACAGAGCAGTTCCAGGCCTGCGGCGCAACACGGCGGCGCAGGGCCGGCACAGGTAGAGCATGGCCATGGTTCGGCCAACCAGGTATGCGAGCGCCGCCGAGGTGACGCCCGGAAGCGCCGAGTATAGTACAAGCAGAGCCAGAATCGAAAAAATTCCGAAGGCTTCAATAGTGGTCGCCAGTGTCACTGGTAAAGTGACGCCGGCATCGATCAGCAGCGCCCGCTGGTAACCTATGGCGACGGTCAGGGCCGGAAAGATCGCCATGATCTGCAATGGAGGAATCGCCAGCTGCACCAGTTCGCCGGTCAGTCCGGACAATGTCGCATACCAGAAGGTGTGCAGCGGCGTAAAGGCAATCAGCGACAGGCCACCCCCCAGGCCAAGGGCCAGGAACCTGGCGAATCGAGCGATCACGGCACGGTTCTGCTCACCATCTTTCAACGTAGCGATGGCCACTTCCGGGAAGGAGAGGCCGAGGGCGCGAAAAAGAAAGGTCAGGGCATAGAGGACCGGCATGATCGCCAGCGACTCGATCGCGCGTGGACCGTGACCGAGAAAAAACGTCACCACCGGGTGGATGCTCAAGCCGATCAGCGGCGTCATGGCGAGCGGCAGGTAGAAACGACCCAGGGCAGAATATGAGGGCATCGCGACATCCACGCCCTGCTCTTTCAGGGATATTGCGATGGCCCGACGCGCCAGCCAGCGGGTTGCCAGAGCCTCAGCGGTGACCCCGACACTCAAGGCGCAGGCGCCGAGGCTGGCTCCGGCCAGGCTGCCGAGCGACCAGAGCAGGCAGGCGGTCAACGACATGGCCAGGAGCCTGAAAGTGGTCCCCACCGCCACCCGCCCCGGCTGATGATGGGCAATCAGTACGCCCTGGTAGAAGCGGCGCATGCCGATGGCGGCCGGCCAGGGAAGGAGCAAAGCCAAGGCCTGGTGCACATGGCCGGCGATATCGTCAGTCAAGCCGAGCAGGGTGGTCATCAGGGGGGTGAATACCGGCGGGAACAGTATAAGCAGCAGCAACAGGGTCACAGTGCCGCACAAAACCACGGAGAACGCACGCAGGCGCAGGTAGTCCCAACGACTGCGCGCCAGGCGCGTCGAAGCGCTCAGCAGCATAATTACCGGACCCTCGGCAATCAGGCCGAAGGCGTAGGTAACCCCGTAGGCGGCCAGGTTGGTGGCACTCTCCGGCATGCGGGCAATGATTGCAGCCAGCAGGGGCCCTTCAACCGCCATCATCAGCCAGGTCAAGGCCAGCGGCCACCAGAGGCGATACACTGATTTGAGAGTTGCCTGACGGGTCATGCTCACCTTAGTGACTGTTACGGTTCAGGGGCTGGCCCGGTTGCTCACGGGACAGTCCCTTATATACGAAAAAGGGGATGCCAACAAGTGGCACCCCCCTTGTGAAACAGCGAACGTTTAATGGGTCACACAGATTTAGACTTCATGCCGAGCATCTGTCGCAATGCATGCTGGGCGATACTCGGATTCTCCTTGAGGCGGCGCTTGGAATAGGGCAGCCACGATTTGCCGAAGGGCACGTAGACGCGCAGACGGTGGCCTGCCTTCACCAGGATTTCTCGAAGGCCAGGATCGACGCCGAGCAACATCTGGAATTCGTAATCCTCACGTTTCAAACCATATTTCTTGATCAACTGCAGCGACTCGAAGACCAGCTTTTCATCATGGGTGGCAATCCCGACATAGGCCCCCTTCTCGAACATCTTGTCCAGGCAGCAGACGAAACTGCGGTTGATAATCGCCATATCCTTGTAGGCAACCTCGCGCGGCTCGTTGTAGATCCCCTTGCAGAGGCGGAAGTGAAGCAGTCCGTCGCTCAAGCTTTCTATATCGTCAAGGGTGCGCCGCAGGTACGCCTGCAGCACCACGCCGACGTGCCCGGGGAATTCCTCGCGCAGACGACGGAAGAATTCGAGGGTGTCGTCGGTACAGGGATGGTCTTCCATGTCGATGCGCACGAAATTGTTCAGGCTGGCCGCGAGGGTAACTATTTCGCGGATATTGGCGAAAGCGAACTCCTTGTCCAGTTCCAGGCCCAACTGGGTCGGCTTGAGCGACAGGTTGGCGTCGAGCTTTTCCTTGTCGATCCCCTTGAGGATGTCAAAGCACTGCTCCTTGAAATAGGTGGCCTCATCCCGGGTCTTGATAAACTCGCCAAGGATGTCGATGGTCGCCATCATCCCCTTGCTGTTCAGGTCGCGGGTGACCGAGACAGCGTGCTTCAGCTCTTCACCGGCGATATAGCCCTTGGCAAAAATGCCGACGATCGGACCCGGCACGTGCATGATCGTTTTTGATACCAGCAGATTAAACAGAGACATAGAGTCCTCGGCCATGAAGATGAGTTAGTGCGGGCAGACTGGCTGCCCGCAGTGCTAGATTATTCTGCATCCATAAACGGATAGGCAAAGTTCGTCGGTGGATCGAAAGTTTCCTTGATCGTACGCGGCGAGACCCAGCGGACCAGGTTGAGGTAGGAACCGGCCTTGTCGTTGGTTCCGGAGGCACGGGCCCCGCCGAAAGGCTGCTGGCCGACCACGGCACCGGTCGGCTTGTCATTGATATAGAAATTGCCGGCGGCATTTTCCAGTTTGCTCATCGCCAGACTGACAGCTGCCCGCTCAGTCGCAAAAACCGCCCCGGTCAGGGCGTAGATCGAGGTCCTGTCGCAGATCTCCAGCGTCTCTTCGTACTTGGCGTCGTCATAGACATAAATGGTCATCACCGGTCCAAAGATCTCTTCTTCCATGCTGCGGAAGTGCGGGTTGCTGGTCAGGATCACTGTCGGCTCGATGAAGTAGCCTTTCCGGTCGTCGTAGCCGCCGCCGACAATAATCTCGGCATCCTTGGCATTTTTGGCATAGTCGATGTACTCGGTGATGGTCGCAAACGCCGCCTTGTCGATCACCGCGTTGAAGAAATTGCTGAAATCCGTGGTCGGCCCCATCTTGATCGCGGCCATGTCGGCTTCCAGCTGCCGGCGGACCGGGCCCCAGAGAGAGGCCGGAATGTAAGCCCGCGATGCAGCGGAACATTTCTGCCCCTGGAATTCGAAAGCACCACGGATGATGCCGGTCACCAACTGCTTCACATCGGCGCTTTGGTGAGCAAAGATGAAGTCCTTGCCGCCGGTCTCGCCGACGATCCGCGGGTACGACTTGTACCTGGCGATATTATTGCCGACGGTCTGCCACATCTGGTGAAAAACGCCGGTCGAACCGGTGAAGTGGATGCCGCCGAGATCCGGGTGGTCAAGACACAGCTTGCCGACCATCGAGCCGGGACCCGGCACAAAGTTGATCACGCCGTCAGGCATCCCGGCTTCTTTCAGAATCTGCATGAACAGGTAAGGGGTATAGACACAGGACGAGGCCGGCTTGAGAAACACCGTGTTGCCCATAATCGCCGGGGCGGTCGCCAGGTTGCCGGCAATGGCCGTGAAGTTGAATGGCGCAACGGCAAAGACGAACCCTTCCAGGGGCCGCTGCTGCACGAAGTTCCAGAGTCCCTTGGAAGAGTAGAGCGGCTGGTCGGTGTAGACCTGCTGGGCATAGTAGACGTTGAAGCGCAGGAAGTCGATCAGTTCGCAGGCGGCGTCGATCTCCGCCTGGTATGCACTCTTGCTGGTGGACAGCATGCTGATCGCATTCATGACGTAGCGATACTTGCCGGAGAGCAACTCCGCAGCTTTCAGAAAGATTGCCGCCCGCTCCTCCCAACGCAGACTTGCCCAACCCGCCTTGGCGGCCATTGCGGCATCAATCGCCATGGTGATCTCTTTTTCCCCGGCAATATGGTATTCACCCAGCACGTGCTGATGATCATGGGGCATGACCACCTTGCCCATTTTCCCGGTGCGCACTTCCTGGCCGCCGATGATCAGGGGGATCTCCACCTTCTTCGACGCGATATCATCGAGTGCCGCTTTGAGCAGATCGCGCTCCGGTGATCCGGGCGCATAACCGTAGACCGGCTCATTGACAGGTGTCGGGACCTTGAGAATGGCATTGTTTAACAGATTCATGACGACGACCTTTCTTCTTTCGAATTTATGTTGTCAGGCACACGATCCGCGTGTCGCAGAACCGCCCACCTGTGCATATGATTCTGATTATACTAAGAGCAAGCAGGATGCCAAGCCGCGACCCGGCTAGGTGATAACTTTCAGGAAGCACGCCTTTTACGCCAGGGGCCCGTACCTCGGCCCGGAGCCTTGGCATATAATCATGTAAAATCGTTGGGTTGCAGGAGATAGAACGGAGCGCCGAAAGTTCGCGACCCAAGGGACAAGGTGATTTTTCCGCGGTTCTGGATCAGGTCAAGCCAGAGGAGCCGGGAGGTCCCGGTGGGTGATTATGCATAATTGCATGACTGACAATCATTGACTGACACACAACTATATGTAATTAAATATTATTGCTGAACTTATGCGAATATGCATTACATTTTTCAAGGGAACGATGTATGCGAAAAAGCATTAATAATCGGTTCTATAACCCAAAAAAATGAACCGCCCCGCGGCAAGCCACGGGTTTCCAGAATTCAGTATCCAGTAAACAGAAGAAACTCGTGGACCCACCTGGTGGCAGGAACTTATTCCGGATTCTGGATTCAGGGTACTGGATTCCCTCAATAAGGCTCGAACCAAGTGCAAATCTATGCATGGCCCAGCAAACTGTGGGGAAGCAACCCTCTAGTCGATTAAAATTTAACGCTGGGCGAACCGGTCGCAGAGGGAAACCCCGTCCATCTTTAGTGGGCATCACGACCGCGGCCTTGTTCTCTGTGTCTCCGCGTCTTTGCGTTAGTCAATGGTTTGAGTTTTTGCGCCCTTGCTTGATTTACAGGTCCGTTAATATTTGGGCCTAACCACCGACGTTTGCATTCAGGCCAAAACGACAGAAGACTTCTCTGGCCAGCGCCACTTCGGCCGCATCCGGCTCACGGAGTTCCGCCAGGTCGCGCACCTGGCCGAGCTTCACATCCTTCCCCCGGGCCACGTCATGATAGGGAAGGAGGTTGACCGCTTTTTTCGCCCCGGGCAGTGCAGCGACAAATGCCGCGGTGGCTTCGAGGTTGGCACTGTCGTCGTTGACACCGCCGATCAGGGGAATACGAACCTGGATGGCCGCCCCGCTTGCCGCCAACGCCTTGAGGTTATCCAGGATCAGGCGGTTGTCGACCCCCGTATACCTCTGGTGCCGGTCGGGATCCATCAATTTCAGGTCATACAGGAACAGGTCCGTGGACTTCGCCACCCTGAGCAGCGTCTCGGTTTTGACGAAACCGGAGGTGTCAACGGCACGGTGGATGTTCTTCCGACCACAGGCCTCGAGGAGCTCCGAGAGGAACTCCGGCTGCTGCATAGGCTCACCGCCGGAGAAGGTCACACCGCCGCCCGACTGGTCGAAAAACGGTCGCTCCTTTTCGATAATACCGAGCAAGTCGTCAACCGAGCGGAAGCGGCCGGACATCTCGGTCGCCAGGGTCGGGCAGACGTCTGCACATTGGCCGCACAGGGTGCAGAGACTGCCGTCGGTGATGACCCCTTCAGAGGTCAGGCGACAGGCATGCACGGGGCAGACCCGGCAGCATTCGCCGCAGCCGATACACTTGGCGGCGGTAAAGAGCTTCTGGATTTTGGGCGAGATGCTCTCCGGGTTGTGGCACCACAGGCAATGCAGCGGACACCCCTTCAGAAAGATGGTGATGCGGATGCCGGGCCCATCGTTGATGGAGTAGCGCTTGATGTCGAAAACCAGCCCCTGCGACATTTTTAGAAGGACTCGTTCTCGGTACGCTCGATCACTTCCTGCTGCAGGTCGGCATTCATGTCGTTGAAATAGTCGCTGTAGCCGGCCATGCGCACCAGCAGGTCCTTGTAATCCTCCGGTGTCTCCTGGGCGGCCTTGAGCGTCGCCGTATCGACAATATTGAACTGGATATGGTGCCCGCCGAGGGTGAAGTAGCTGCGAATCAGCTGGCCGAGCCGGGCGACGTCCTCGTCGCGCTTGAGCAGGCTCGGCAGAAAGCGCTGGTTGAGCAGGGTGCCGCCGGACATGGTGTGGTCGAGCTTGGTCAGCGTGCGAATCACCGCCGAGGGGCCGTGCGTGTCGGCGCCATGGGAAGGCGACGTGCCGTCTGAGATCGATTTTCCGGCCAGGCGACCGTTGGGGGTCGCACCCATCACCTTGCCGAAATAAATGTGGCAGGTGGTGGACAGCATGTTGAGATGGAAAGCCTCCCCCTTGACGTTCGGCTTGCCGTCAATCGCCGCCAGCAGGTCATGGTAGACCTGCAGGGCGATATCATCGGCATAATCGTCATCGTTGCCGAAAAACGGTGTCTTGTTGATAATCGTCTGGCGCAGAAAATCCTCCCCTGCGAAATTGCCGGCAATCGCTTTGAGCAGCCGCTCCATGCTGAAGGACCGGTCCTCGAAGACATGCTTCTTGAGAGCGGCAAGACTGTCCGTGGTCGTGCCGAGACCGGTGCACTGGATGTAGTTGGTGTTGTAGCGCGGCCCGCCGTCGTAGTAGTCCTTGCCTTTGCTGATGCAGTCCTCGATGACCACCGACAGGAACGGCGCCGGGGCGTACTTGGCGAACATGCGGTCAATGTAGTTGCTGACCTGCACCTTGGTGTCGACGATAAAATTGAGCTGGCGGAGGAAAGCACCATACAGCTCGTCGTAGCTTGTGAAGCCCAGCGGGTCGCCGGTCTCGATCCCGGCAAGTTTGCCGGTCAACGGGTCGATGCCGTTGTTCAGGGTGATCTCGAGGACTTTCGGCACGTTGAGGTAGCCGGTCAGGACAAAGGCCTCCTTGCCGAAAGCGCCGACTTCGATGCAGCCACTGCAGCCGCCCTCCCGGGCGTCCTTGATGGACTTGCCCTGGCGCAGCAATTCGACGACGTACACATCCGGGTTGAACACCGACGGATAGCCGTGGCCCTGGCGGATCACCTTGCAGGCGGCATTGAGGAAACGATCGGGGGTCTTGCTGCTGACATGCACCGAGCTGCCGGGCTGCAGGATATGCAGCTCCTCGATCACCTCGAGCATGATGTAGGACACCTCGCTCACGCCATCCTTACCGTCGCCGGTGATCCCGCCGATGTTGATGTTGGTGAAGTCGTTGTAGGTGCCGCTCTCGCGGGCCGTGATGCCGACCTTGGGGGGCGCAGGGTGGTTGTTGACCTTGACCCAGAAACAGCAGAGCAGTTCCTTGGCCTGGTCCCGGGTCAGGGCGCCGGCAGCGATATCCGCTGCGTAGAAGGGAGCCAGGTGCTGGTCGAAATGACCCGGGTTCATGGCGTCCCAGCCATTCAGCTCGGTGATGGTGCCGAGATGGACGAACCAGTACATCTGGATCGCCTCGTGGAAGCTGCTCGGGGCGTGGGCCGGCACCCGGCGACAGACCTCGGCGATCTTCCGCAGTTCGGCTGAACGCTGCGGGTTGATCGCGCCAGCCGCCATGGTCTCGGCCAGCTCGGCGTGGCGTTCGGCGAACAGGATCACGGCATCGCAGGAGATGTCCATCGCCTTGAGCTGTTCGGCCTTGTCGGTCGCTTCCGGGTCATTGAGATAGTCGAGGGCGGCCAGTTCGGCAGCAATCTGGAGCTTGAAATCGAGCATCCCCCTGCGATAAATCTGGCCGTCCAGAGCCGTGTGCCCCGGGGCGCGCTGCTCCATGAACTCGGTGAACAGGCCGGCCTCGTAAGCAGCCTGCCATTCTCCGGGGACATGGGCGAAGATCCGTTCGCGCACCGTCCGCCCCTGCCAGTAGGGGATCACCTCACGGGCATAGGTGGCGATATCCGCCTCGCTGATGGTGTAGCGCTGCTGTTCGCGGGTGTTGAGGACGTGGAAGTCCTCCACGCTGTGGCAGGTCAGTTCCGGGAAGGTCGGCACCGCCTTGGGGCGGGGGCCGCGCTCGCCGACGATCAGTTCATCGTCGCCGAGATAGAGGGTCTTCTTCTGACAGTGGTCGAGGAAGTTCAGTGCCCGCAGCACCGGAATCGAGTACTTGCCGTAATTTTCCCGGTAAAATGCGGTTTCGTGCAGGGCCCGCTCGATCGACAGGCTCGGTTCGACCTCAACGCTCAACTTGCGCAGGCGCTGGACGCGTTCGTTCATTCCCGGCCCGATGGCGTCAGGCTTTTCAGGATAGAAGTTGCCTTCGGCGGCGGCCTTGCGTTGCGGGACGATTTTCAGATCTCTTTCCATAGCGAGCGGAACCCTTCACTTTGGCCAGCTTAACCCTGGCGAGCAACCAACATACGCTTGACATTATTTTACCCTGCCTCATCGACGCGGCACAAGGTCCGCGGCGACAGAACCCAGACAACAGACAGGCACACAAAGAGAATATCAGCAAGAAAAGTACCAAGAGCCCGGCCAGATTGGAACGGGGCAAGAGCCTGAAATGGAGACGTTTTTTTTACAAAGCCCCGTGCACGGGAGGGGAGTGGCGGCACATTTTATTCATTAATGAATGTTTTATTCATTTTAACATAAAACAACTAAAAAACAGGCGACGGACGTTGGCTCTAGCCGAGTTTCGCTCCGTTTGGCACGGCGCGTTCGGGCACGGCCAGGACCACGCTGCGGTCCTCCCGATAGAATCCGGTCAGGAGAAATTCCGAGCGCATGGGACCGATCTGTTTGGGCGGGAAGTTGACGACACCGACAATCTGCCTGCCGAGCAGGACCTCCTTGTCATAAAGATCGGTGACCTGGGCGCTGGACTTTCTCACACCGATTTCAGGACCGAAATCCGCCTTGACCCGGTAGGCCGGCACCCGCGCCTCGGGAAAATCCTCGACCTCTACGATCGTACCGACTCGCAACTCCACCCTGGTGAAATCTTCCCAAGCGATCTCTTCCATCTCTCACCTCCCGGGTCAGGCATCTTCGCGACCTGTCAAAAGGATACCGTATTTCTGTAGCTTTCGGGCAACCGTCGGCTGACTCATGTCAAGCGCCGCAGCAATCTCATGCTGCTTACGCCAGCGCCTGCCTGCCTGGAGGAGCACTGCCCGCTCGACACTTTCCACGATCTGGTGCATCGACATGGTCCCGGGCCAGGGTCCGGCAAGGCCGGACTCGACACCGCCAACCCCCAGGACGACGGCCTCCGGCAGGTCGCTGACGTCGATCAGATCTGCGTCGCTCATCACGACCAGGCGCTCGCAGACGTTCATAAGCTCTCGTACATTTCCCGGGAACGGGTAACCTGCCAGGTGATCCAAAGCGGCGCGCGTCAGGCGCCGGGTGCATCCGGAACGCTCGGCAAACTGATCGACATAGGCACGAATCAGTGGCACCAGGCATTCCTTGCGCTCCCGCAAGGCGGGGACCCGCAACGGAATGACACTGAGGCGATAGAAAAGATCAACGCGAAACAGCCCTTCTTGCACCAGTTGCTCCAGGTCGCGGTTGGTGGCGGCCAGGATCCGCACGTCCACCTTGCGGCTCCGGGTGCCCCCCAGGCGCATGACCTGGCTGTCTTCCATGAACCGCAGGAGCTTGACCTGTGAGGCCAGCGGCAGCTCGGCAACCTCGTCCAGGAAGAGGGTGCCTCCATCAGCCAGTTCGAGGTGCCCCGGCTTGCTGGTGGCCGCCCCGGTAAACGCACCCTTTTCATATCCGAACAGCTCGGCCTCAACCAGGGTTTCGGGGATGGCTCCGCAATTGATCTTGATGATCGGCAGGCCGGCGCGCCTGGAATTCTGATGAATCAGTTCGGCGATCAGCCCCTTTCCTACTCCGGACTCACCGAGAATCAGCACTGTTGAATCAACCTTGCTGAGCTTGAGCGCCTGCCTGAGGGCTCTGACCATGACAGGGCTTCTGGCAATCACGGGTTGGGCGGAGAGGCGCTCCTGCTGGAGTTCCATGAACTGGTCGCGGAACTGGTCACCGATCGCCTGCTGCTCTTGCAGCTGCCGCTGCAGGCGGTCCATCTCGGTAATGTCATGTTCGCTGACCACCACGCGGATCAAGGCACCGTCGTCATCGAAAACCGGCGTTGCCGTAGAGATCAGCTTGAGCCCATAACGATTCTCCTGCAGCAGACTGACGACTTCACGCTTTTTGATCGATTCGAGGGCCGCCGAAGGTAGGATGACATACCCCTCCCGAGCCACATCGAGGTAGTCCCGACCGATCACTTTTACTGGCGGGACATGATTGATTCTGGCAGAGGCTGGATTCATATGCAGGATACGACCCGTGCCGTCACAGACGAACAACCCGTCGGAAGAGGACTCGATGATGGCGTCCAATTCACGAGTCAATTGCTGTACCGGGCCGTTCTCAAGCAGAATGGCCAGGGCCCCGACCACAGTCCCCTCGCGGAAGCAGGTCCCGGCCCAGGCCATGCAACCGATCGCAGCATCATCCAGCTCGAGCCTCAACGACGGCGAACCGGAGTCAAGCACGTCGTCAAGCAGGGTCTTAAGCCTTGGCAAGGCGCTGCTCAAGCCGGCAGAACCAGCATCGTCCAGCAAACGCGCCACCAGTCCCCAGGCATACAGCACGGCCCCGCCGGCATCGACAACGACACCTCCCGGGCCTGCTGATCCGAGGACGTCAAGCGGCGACAGCCCTGCCCTTGCCATACCGGGCACATCCGACGATCTTTCCATTCTCCCTCCCCCGGGGATCAGCGCATCACGAAGCCATCCTTCAGCGGGTCATCCGGATCGATCAGGAATTCGTGCCGACCGGTGATGAAGGCACTGCCCGCCACTTCCGGAATGATGGCCCGGTGCGGGCCGAACATGGTCTCTGCGGACACGGTGCAGCGAAATGCACTGCCGATAATGCTTTCGATGACGAGGGTCTCGCCGACCCCGACTTCACCGCGGGCATGATGAATCGCCAGACGTCCACTGACGCCGGTCCCGGTCGGGCTGCGGTCGACCTCGCCTTCGGCGAAGATGCAGACATTGCTCGAATGGGCCCCCTCCCCCCTCGGTTCACCGATAAAGATCGTTCCGTACAAAAAGCTCAAGTCTTCCTCGAAGGGGTGCGGAATCGTACGGCTGTCCATAACGGCGCGCTTGATCGCCTTCCCCTTGTCGATCAGTGGGTGCAGATTCTCCGGAGACACCGTGAGCCCGACTTCGGCGGCCCTGACGTAGGCATAGAAACCACCACCGAAGGCCAGATCGTAGCGCACCTCACCAAGGCCGGGGACATCCACAACCTGGTCCAGACTGAGCACGAAGGAAGGGACGTTGAGAAACGAGACACTCGCCACCCTGCCGTCCCGGACCTGGGCTCGTGAGGTGACCAGCCCGGCCGGCGTATCGATGCGCAAAGTCGTCTGTGGGGCCTGCATGGTCACCATGCCGGTCTCCAGGGCCACCGTCGTGACCCCGATAATGCCGTGCCCGCACATGGTGCTGAACCCTTCGTTGTGCATGAAGAGCACGCCGAAATCGGCTCCCGGCGTGATCGGCGGGGTCACCAGGCAACCGTACATATCGGCATGTCCGCGCGGCTCCAGCATCAGTGCGCTACGCAGGTGATCGTAGTGCTCCTTGACGAAGCGGCGCCGGGCCAGGATCGTTGTCCCCGGTAGTTCGGGGAAGCCCGAGGTGATCACCCGGAAGGGCTCGCCGGCGGTGTGGGCATCAATGGTGGTTATTTTCTGCCAGTGCTGCGGCGCTTGCCAATCTTTCATCTCCAGCAACCTCCAGACAAACTCCTCACGCTTTATCAACAAAATTTTCAGAGACGACAACCCGGCCGAGGGTTGCATTGACCTGCGCGTGCTGCCCCGTCTTCAGGGTATCGAAAAGGGTCTTTTCCATTGTGACGACCGGAATCTCCAGGCCGTAGAAGTGCTTGCAGACGATCGGACCGGTCGCCAGGATCGGCTCGGTCTCGATATTGATCATGGCCGCCGGAGCCTTGTTGACCCGCGCCAGTTCCAGGATCATGAGTGAGCCGGTACTTGAGCCCTTGCCGTAAGGAAAAACCAGGATTTTACCGGCGACCGACTGTTTGAACAGTTCATGCCGCGGATCGTTGATCAGCCCGGTTGCCGGATCGACTCCGCCCCAGAAGCTAATCGACTGAGACGTGGCAATCACCTCGCCCGAGGCAACCCCGGCAACGATGCAGCGGGCGGCTAGTTCTTGCGCCATAGTCCCGCCTCCCTGCAGACCCTGCCGTTCACCGCCGTGTCGACACACTCGCGCAGGCTGCCATAGACCACCCTGAGCCCGGTCTGCGAATAGCAGTAATTGGCAAATTTCGCCGAATTTGACATCGCCGCACGAAAATCCCAGCTCTGCACGGGGTACTGCAGGGGGCAGCCATCGGTAAAAACTTTGACCCCGGCGGAGTGCGCTAACTCAAGGACGCCATGCTCCTCGACCTCGGCATATACGGCCCGACTGGTGAAGACCCAGCAGGAGATCGACGCATGAACCGGCCGACCCTGCAGTAACTCGGTCAGGGCAATAAACTCAGTGGCGGAGAAGTGCGGGCAGCCGAGGGCGACCAGGTCAGGTCGCTCGACCGTGCCGTCCGAGAGACGCTCCTCGGCGTCGGCAACCATCCGGGGAGTCAGAACCAAAGGGGTTGGGCCCCCCCCGGGGAAGCACACCTCGAGAGAAGGTGCTTCCGGCGTGATGCCGAGGAGATGGAAGAGGCCGACGGCGCCGGACGAAGCCGCGGAAGCGCTGAAGGCCTTGAGATCATCCATGGTGACCGCTTTCGGTATCCCCTCAAGGGCGCCGATTCGGCCCGCGGCAATTTCTCCAAAAACATAACCGAGGAGCGGATAGATTGCGCTGTTAGCAAACATCTCCGGGGTAAATCCCTCCAGGGTCACCAGGATCTCAGCCCTGCGGTTTTCACTCAGGTGCAGACCAAAGCGGGGGACCCGGCCTATGATACCGGCACAGACATCGACGAGATCGGCATAACGGTTGGTGCGCGCGCCGATCACTGAATTGGCGAAAGCGATGGCGTTGGACTCCCCCCAGGCAATCTGTTCGCCAAACCCTGGAATCATCCCCTGCTGGTAGGGGGCGCAGGTCCAGGTTGGCGTTGCGCCCATTTTCAGGTAGGCCCGTTCCAGCCGCCGGCTTTTCTCCTCGAGCTCGGCAGGAACCCGCAGTTCGCGACAGCGCCTTAAATCGACGGCACTCGGGTTGAGCTGAGTCGGAACCGCGAAGCGGCCGCCCAGATCCGCCAGACGCTCAACGAACTCGACCCCGGCGTCGACCATGTAGAGGGTCATATCGATGTGCACCTGGCTGACCGGCATCATCTCATCGGCAGCGAAGATCTCCCCCATATCACAGAGGATCTGCATGGCGAGCCGCGCCGCTTCCCCCTCGCTTCCGGAGAGAATGTCCTGGTCATGGTCAGTCAAGCGCACGTTTGCCGCCCTCAGGAAAAATCGATCTCAACCCCCAGGCCCTGTTCTACGGCTGCGGCATAGACCAGCGCGGCCGCCATGGTATCCTGGACCGCAATGCCAACAGATTTGAAGAAGGTGATCTGCTCATCATTCTGCCGACCCGGCCGGTCGCCGCTAAGAATCTCGCCGATCTCGGCATCGATGGGGGCATTGGGGATGAGGATATCGCCGGCTTCCTCCAGACAGGCTTCGCGCGAGTCGACGACCACCAGGGCCCGCCGGACGGCAACTTCATCAATTTCACGCTTGTCCGGAGTAAAGGTGCCGACCCCGGTGATATGGGTTCCCGGCTTAAGGTCATGACCATCGAACAGCGGCACCGGCGAGGTGGTCGCCGTCACCACGATATCAGCCATCCGCACAGCATCGGTGGGAGATTTGCCGAGGATGACTTCCGGTGCGCCCGGCCAGGTTGCGACGTCCTCGGCCAGGCGGCTGGCTGCATCGGGCAGCCGGTCGATGAGGTAGACCCGCTCAATTTTCCGCACCGCAAGAACCGCCTGAAGCTGGGTGCGGGCCTGGACTCCGGCACCGAACAGGGCCACGGTCCCGGCATCCTGGCGGGCCAGGACATCGGCCGCGGCGCCACCGCCGGCACCGGTGCGGATCGCCGTCAGGCTACCGCCATTCATGAGCGCCAGCGGGAAGCCGGTCTCCGGATCGAGCACCATCACCGTTGCGGAGATCGTCGGCAATCCGAGCTTCTGATTCTCACCATAGATGGAGATAATCTTGACGCCCAGATTTCTGCTGTCATGCAGGTAGGCAGGCATCAGCAGGGTCACGCCCTTCTCGGTCTGGACGTGGGTCCGCAACGGGACCGTTGCCTGGCCGTTGGAGAACTGCATGTAGGCCCGCTTCATCGCGGCAATGGCTTTGGGCATCGGCAGTGCCGCCCGGACTTCGTCAGCACCCAGCATTCTGATTTTCATGATCACTCCTCACAAGCCCAGTCACAGGTTTTCAATGGTCATTGGCGCCTCAAGCGACCCTCGATCGCCCGCGATGTCGCGGTTACCGACAAACCGCCGAGGGCTGTGCAGCGCAACTCGTGGGGCAGGCTCTTGCCGACCTGGTCCATAGCGGCAATCACTTCGTCGAGGGGGATCAGGGCATCGAAATTAGCCAGCCCCATATTGGCGGAAGAGAGGGCATTGGCTGCCGCCAGCACGTTCTTGCCCAGGCAGGGGGCTTCCACGCGATTGGCGACCGGGTCACAAACCATACCGAAGCTGGCCTGCAGGGCCATGGATGCCGCAGAGATTGCCTGCTCGACACCTCCTCCGGCCAGGGTGACCAGGCCGGCCGCGGCCATGCCGGATGCCGAACCGCACTCGGCTTGACAGCCGCCGACTTCAGCGGAAAATGTGGCATGCTCGGCGATGAAAACGCCGATCATGCCGGCCGCGAGCAGCGCCCTCACGGCATCATCCTCACCCTTGCCCATAAAATCGGCGGCGGCCAAGCAGGCCCCGGGCAGCACCCCGCAGGACCCGGCGGTCGGTGCAGCAACCACGACTCCCATGGCACTTTTGCATTCCATGGTCGCCGTCACGGCGAGAATGATTGCATTGAGCATGCCGCCGTCGAGCAGGGCACCCTGCTCCATCAATGCCCTGAAGGAGCCCGACTGCCATCCGAGGATCCGGTCATCGTAGTCGGTCCCGGCAACGCCTTTGTCAATGGCGCCGCGCATGACCCGTGCGATCCCCCGCATCTTCTCGAAGACCTCGGCCTCGGAGATGCCGCCACGGGCGCTTTCGTAGCAAGCGGCCAGGGCCCAGAGAGGCAGCGAAGCGTTCCGGTTATAGTCCAGCATCTCCCGGCAGGAGAGAAAGGGCAGTGCCATGCCGGACCGTGACAGAACCGGGACAACCGGGTTGAGAGTCCTGATGGTCAAGCGTTCTGTCAGCTTCCCGGGCAGATCGAGCCACTCCCGGCAGGCAGGGTCTCCCCCACTGATCTGTACCATGCAGCGGGCGGCATTGCGTTTGATCGCGCTCTGCCCGGCGGGGCAATGTGCCGCGATTGCGGCCAGGCCCTCTGCGTCATCCACATCGAGAAACAGCAGCGTTTCGCAGCGGTCACCGAGAATCGAGACCGACAGATCGTCGATCGCGATGACCTCGATCATACCGCCGCCGGTGGAAATGGCGGTCAGCGTGTGCGTTTCCTTGGCGTTGCGCAGAGTCAGGCGGTAGGTGTTCGGATGAAGGTCGCCATAAGCCCCGATGCGCACTTCGGCCACGATGCCGGCAGCACTCAAGGCCTTTGCCGACTGCGGCAGCTCCTCGCAAGTCGCATCCCAGCCGAGGAGTCCGCCCCAAAGCCCCATGTCGCTGCCGTGCGAAAGATGGGTCGTCGCCAGGGAGCCGGCCGTATCGAACTCGACCAGAACCTGTTCGATAATGCCATTCATGAGGTCCCTGGCAAGCAGGCCGATCCTCAGCGCCGCAGCACAGTGCGAACTTGAGGGGCCCCTCATCACGGGACCGACGACGTCGTTGAATATACTTGGAGGCAGCCTACTCATGCACTCAGAATCCTCAGTGGAGAGAACGTTAGGTCGGGCCAGGCAGCTATTCCCCGATGTGAGCGAAGATCAGAGGATCTGCATCTTCATCCAGGGCGCGGAATTATGAAAATTGGCAACAGCGCTTCCCGGCGGAACCAGCGCGTCACAGGCGGCGTTGAGCTGGTCGTCCAGCTGCATCTCCATGACGGGGAGAAAGTGCTCCAACTGCTCGAGTGTCCGCGGACCGATCAGAGGCGCGGTGATCCCGGGCTGGTCCTTGACCCACAACACCGCCAGTTGTGCTGGTGAGATGCCGCGCTCCCTGGCCAGCAGTACGAAGCGGCGGCCGACCTCGATGCCGCGGGCGGTGACGCGCTCGGCGTAGATGCCTCCACGCAGGCTGGCGCGAGACTCGGCAGGCATATCCACGGCATCGGCATAACGCCCGGCCAGGATCCCCATGGCCAGGGGAGACCAAGGCAGGATTCCCATCTGATATTCCCGGCACAAGGGGACCATTTCGTTTTCGATGCGCCGGTCCAGCAGGTTGTAGGGAGGCTGCTCCGAAACGAAACGAACATACCCCTTCAGCTCGCTCACCATGATCGCCTCCATCGCCTTCCACGCCGGGGTCGTGGAACAACCGACGTAACGCACCTTGCCCTGGCGCACCAGGTCGGTCAGCGCTTGCATCGTCTCGTCGATGGGCAGTTCGAAGGAGGGGCGGTGCAACTGGTAGAGATCGATATGATC
Organism: Geobacteraceae bacterium; assembly: GCA_024641085.1. Taxonomy (GTDB): domain Bacteria; phylum Desulfobacterota; class Desulfuromonadia; order Desulfuromonadales; family BM103; genus JAHEDT01. The sequence continues at coordinate 48,760 of JAHEDT010000009.1, forward strand.
CACCTGCAGACGGCGCAGGGAGTCTTCACAGGCCTTCATCAGGTGCAGCCGGGAATTGCCGCGATCGTTCGGTCCCGGGCCGACCGGGTAGTGGGCCTTGGTGGCAATCAGCACCTGGTCGCGGCGACCGCTGGCAGCCAGAGCGCGGCCGATGATGCGCTCGCTCTCGCCCTTGGCGTAGCTGTTGCTCGTGTCGATCAGGTTGATCCCGGCGTCCATGGCCCGCTCGATCATGGCAATCGATTCGGCCTCCGGGGTGGGATTGGCAAAATTGTCGGAACCGAGGCAAAGAGGGGCAATCCTGACCCCGGTCCGACCGAGTAAGCGGTATTCCATAGCTCTACCTCGCCGTGAAGCCGGCGTCCACGTCCACCATGGCCCCGGTCATGTAACTTGCGGCGTCCGATGACAAGAAGAGCACGACCCTGGCGATCTCGACCGGCTCGGCCAGGCGCCCCATGGGGACTGAATCGGCCAGGGCCTGCATCATTGCGGCAGTCACCGGACCGGAACGCTCGGATTTGATCATCGGCGTATTGACTTCGCCGGGGCAGACGGCATTGATACGGATGCCGTCCTTGACGTGGTCCAGGGCCATGGCCCTGGTGATCTGGTGCACGGCGCCCTTCGACGCACAGTAGGCCGTCACCCCGGTGGCGCCGACCCCGCCCCAGATCGAGCCGAAGTTGACAATAGAGCCTGAGCCCTGCTTCTTCATCACCGCAACCGCGGCGCGGCTCATGAAGAACACACCGTTGACGTTGACGTTCATAACCCGCTGCCACTGTTCATCGGAGGTGCCGAGGGCATCGGCCCGGACAATAATGCCCGCGGCATTGACCAGCACATCGAGGCGGCCGTAACGTTCCAGGGCCGTGGCAACAGCCTGACGGCAGAAGACAGGGTCGCTGACATCACCGACCAGGGGCGGATCAGCGGCAATTTCGGCGGCCACCTGCACGGCCAGCTCAGCATTGCGGTCGACTATCACGACCTGAGCCCCGGCCGAGCAGAATTCCCTGGCCGTAGCAGCCCCCATGCCCGAGGCAGCCCCGGTCACCAGAGCAACTTTTCCTGAAAAATCCATGATCGATACCTTTGGCTGTGAAAAGAATCGGTTGAACAGACTTATTCGCCCAGGTAGGCGTTGATGATGCGCTCGTCGCTCTTGAGGATCTGGGCGGCATCGTGCATGACAATTGCACCGGTTTCAACGACGTAACCGTAATCAGCGACTTCCAGGGCCATCTTCGCGTTCTGCTCGACGAGCAGGATGGTAATCCCTTCCTGGTTCAGCTGCTTGACCACCTTCATGATGTTCTTGACCAGAAAAGGCGCCAGCCCCATTGACGGTTCATCGAGCAGGACCAGTTTCTGGCCGACCATCAGGGCGCGCCCCATGGCCAGCATCTGCTGCTCGCCACCGGACAACATCCCGGAATCCCGATGACGTCTTTCACCAAGCACCGGGAAGAGTTCGTAGACGTACTCCATGCGCCGTTTGCGCTCGGCATCGTCCTTGAGTGTAAAAGAGCCGAGCTCAAGGTTCTCCTGGATCGTCATCCCCTTGAAGATCCTGCGCCCCTCGGGGACATGGATGAGACCCTTCTTGACGATTTCGTGGGGTGACACACCGAAAATACTTTCACCCAGGAACTCGATCTTTCCCCCGGTCGGCTTCAGCAGCCCCGAAATGCATTTCATGGTCGTGCTTTTCCCGGCACCGTTGGCACCGAGCAGGGTGACGATCTGGCCGGCCTTGACTTCGAGACTTATCCCCCGCAGCGCATGAATGTGACCGTAATGGGCATTCAGGTCGGTAATTTTCAAGATGACTTCAGACATTGTCAGTCTTCATCCTTTCCGAGGTAGGCCTCGATGACCTTCGGGTTGCTTTTGACTTCCTCCGGAAGGCCCTGAGCTATGTTCTCACCGTAATCAATGACATAGATATACTCGGAGATCTTCATGACCAGCCCCATGTCGTGCTCGATCAGCAGCACGGTGATGCCGAGCTCGTCGCGAATTCTCTTGATGAGCCTTATGAGCTGCTGTTTCTCGTCAAAATTCAACCCGGCGGCCGGCTCGTCGAGCAGCAGGAACTTGGGCTTGGTGGCCAGCGCCCGTGCCCACTCGACGCGCCTCTGGTCGCCATAGGCAAGGGTGGAGGCGTTGCGGTTCTTGAACTCCAGGATTCCGACGAAGTCGAGACACTGCTCGCAGTGCTCGGTGATGGCCATCTCTTCGCGCTGCTGCGCCGGCGATCTCAGGACCGAGCCCACGAATCCGGCGTGAGAGCGACAATGCATCCCCGCCTTGACGTTGTCGATCACCGACATGTTTTTGAACAGTCGCAGGTTCTGAAAGGTGCGCGCCATTCCAGCCTGGGTGATCCGGTGCGGTTTCTTGCGCAGGATCGGCTTGCCGCAAAAATTAATTTCTCCGGAGTTGGGCTGGTAAAACCCGGTAATCGAGTTGAAAATCGAGGTCTTGCCGGCACCGTTCGGACCGATCAGGCTCATGATCGAGCCTTCCGCAATGCTCATGCTCATGTTGTTGATCACCTTGAGACCGCCGAACTTCAACACGATATCCTTAACTTCCAGCAGGGACATTAGCTAATCTCCTGTCACAAACGTAATATTCTGGTCAACGGCGGTTCTCTAGCCCAGCCGCTCCGGCCATAGCCCTTGCGGGCGCTTCAGCATGAGGATCAGCATGATGATGGCGAAGGCCAGCAGGCGCATGTCTCCGACGAAGCGGAAGATCTCCGGAAAAAGAACCAGTACGAAGGCCCCGCAGATGACCCCCGGGATTTTACCCCTCCCGCCGATGATCACACCGAGCAGGATCAGGAGCGATTGCGTGAACATGAACGTTTCCGGAGAGATGGCCGTCATTTTGACCGCGAAGAAGCAGCCGGCCACGCCGCCGAACACCGCACCGATGACATAGGCCGCCAATTTGACTCTGACCCGGTTGATGCCCATCGCTTCCGCAGCGTCCTCGTCTTCGCGCACATACTGCCAGGCCCGGCCCAGACGCGAATACTGCAGGCGGTGGCTGATGAAGATGGCCAGAAAGGCGAGGCAGAGGAAGGCATAGTAGAAATGGATGTTGTCTTTCATTTCAATGCCGAAGAAGAAGGGGCGATCGATGCCGAAGATGCCACCGGAACCACCCGTTATCTTCAGGTTCCTGGCTGAGATCCTGACAATCTCGCCGAAACCGAGGGTCACGATCGCCAGGTAATCGCTCCGGAGTCGCAGGGTCGGGCCGCCGATCACCACCCCGGACACCGCCGAGAAGAAGATCGCGCAGGGGATGGTCAGCCAGAAGTTGACGCCGAAGTGGGAGGTCAAAACCGCCGTAGTGTAGGCCCCGACCGCAAAGAATGCCGCGTAACCGAGGTCGAGCAGGCCGGCATAACCGACGACTATGTTCAAACCGAGACAGACGACAACGTAGAAGAAGACGTCCGAGAAGGTATTCAATACGTAGTTATTGGCCACCACCGGCAGGGCAAGAGCTATGAATGCCAGGAACCCGTAGATCTGGGCCAGTTTTTTCTTGTTCCTTTCCAACACGGCTACATCCTCTCGATCTCGGTCTTACCAAGCAGACCGGTTGGCTTGAAAAGAAGCAGAAGAATCAGGATCCCGAACGCGAACACATCTTTCCACTCGGACCCGATGAAAGGCAGCTGGGTGCCGAAAGATTCCAGGAGGCCCAGGATCAGGCCGCCAAGAACGGCCCCCGGGATACTGCCGATGCCGCCGATAACCGCCGCGGTAAACGCTTTGAGGCCGATCAGGAAACCCATAAAGAAATGGATGCTGCCGTAGTAGACGCCGGCCATGACGCCGGCGGCGCAAGCCAGCGCCGAACCGACGAAGAAGGTCAGGGCGATAATGCTGTTGACATTGATCCCCATCAGGCGACAGGCGTCCTGGTCAATGGAGATCGCCCGCATGGCCTTGCCCAACATCGTCTTGTTGATGAAAAAGTGCAGCACAGTCATCAGCAGTGCGGTCGAAGAGACCAGGATGATCTGGGTGTAGGTGATGAAGACGTGACCGAATTCGAGGCCTTCGTAGCCCAAATCAACCGGGAAAGCCTTGTACTCGCCGCTGGTCATGGACATGACGAAGTTGTACAGGACCATGGACACCGCCAGGGCGGTGATCAGGATCGACAGACGTGGCGCACTCAGCATCGGCACATAGGCGATCCTCTGGATGAAAACACCCAGCAGACCGACCAGGATCATACTGATGATCATGGCGACCAAGATTCCGGCCCATCCGGCACCCAGGAACGGGCTCAGCAGGCCAAGCAGAATCAAGCCGACAAACGACCCGACCATATAGATGTCGCCATGGGCAAAATTAAGGAGTTTGATGATCCCGTAGACCATCGAGTAGCCAAGGGCAACCAGGCTGTAGAACGACCCGAGAATCAAGCCGTTCACAAGTTGCTGAAAGATGATATCCAGTGTCGACACTACGGTTATCCCTTCTTTTGATGCAACGGATTGAGCAGCTTTCCGCTGGGGGACCACAACACCCACATCAGCATGATCGAACTGCGGATAGTTCAGGAAATAAACTGTGCAGCTGTGTCTGGGAAGGTAAACAACTGTTGCTGCGATGTGCATCAGCCCGTCGTACGGATGCAGCGAAAAGCGGGCTTTCGATACCAACACGACGACCGTAGATCGGGCGGCGCATTCGGCAAGCCCCCGCTGCGGCTGCTTGCCGCAGCGGGGGAATGGACCGACTGGTCAGTCAGATGGTTACTTGTGCAGCTGCCACTTCTGGTCTTTGACATTCAGGACCACGAAGTTGCTGCGAGCCAGGGTCAGCTTGTCCGTAAATGAAATCGGGCCAGCAATCCCCTGGTAGTCTTTGGTTGCCTTGAGAGCTTTGGCAACCGCGGCCTTGTCGAAAGAGCCCGCACGCTTGACGGCATCGGCAAACAGCATCATGCCGTCGTAGGAAAGCGTGGAGTAGGGACCCGGGGCGACGTTGTACTTTTTCTTGAAGTTTTCTGCGAAGCCCTTGGCGGCCGGCAGGTAGTCGACGATCGGGTTGGAGAAACAGTAGACGCCCTCAGCGGCGCGGCCAGCAATTTCGATCAGCTTGGGCGAGTTGGAGCCGTCGCCGATAGCGATCTTGCCGCGATAGCCTGCCTGGCGGAGCTGCTTGATGAGCAGGGCCCCTTCAGCGTAATAGGCAGTCCAGAAGATGGCATCGGGGTTCTTGGCCTTGAGGGTCGTTACCAGGGAGGAGAAATCCTGCTCCCCCTTGTTGACCACTTCATAGGCAACGACCTTGTTGCCTTTCGCTTCCCACTTGGAGCGGGAAATCTTGGCCAGGTCTTCGGAGTAGGCCTCGCCCATGTGAACAATGGCGACGCTCTTCACACCGAGAGACTCGAACAGGCCAACGGCCGTATCGGCCTGAGCGTCACCGGTCGAGTTGATCATGAAGCCGATGCCGGGGTTGGCACCGACCAGGGCGGTGGAGTTGGAGGCGGTAATCACAAACGGAACCTTGGCTTCGCCGTAAAGAGCCAGAGTCGGAAGGGTCGCGCTCGAGCAGTACCCGCCGACGACGCCCACAACACCTTCGGAAATCAGTTTGCTGGCAGCAGCAACCGCCTGCTGGGGATCGCAGGCATCGTCACCGGTCGTGGTGACAATCGTCTTGCCAAGCAACCCGCCGGCAGCGTTGATTTCGTCAGCAGCAAGTTTGATGGCGCTTTCCATGTCCTTGCCGTCAGTGGCGGTTCCGCCGGTGGTAGGAATCATGATCCCCACCTTGACTTCACCAGCGGCGAGACCCGTACCCGCGGCAAGGACTACCGCGAGAGCAGCCGAGACCATCATCAATAAACTTTTTTTGAACATGTGCATCTCCTTTTTCTTCTGTGTCAATCGGTTAGTAATCTAAAACTACACCACAGGGCAACATCGTCCAAACATTGTTACACGCTACACCATCTTTTCAATACCTACGCTCTAATATTTTTATCGGCGAGGCCTCGAAGATTCCAGGCAGCACCCCTAAACGTTCGACTGAAACGGTCGCGCCCACCCCCCATATCAGCCCTATATTGGAACCCGGGGTCTTTTCGGGAAAAGCGCAACTCTCATCCGAGGCGGTGGGATAAAGAAATCTGAGTAAAAGCATAGCAAAAGAAATGCCAAACAGTGTTACAAATAATTGCACCCAGACGTCATGCCGGCCCTTCGGGAGCCATTCGAGACGGGATTAAGCCTGACATTCTGATAGGTTGAAAAGCTTAGCGACGTTCTCGGCGGACAATCGGGGGCGTCATGACCAGGCGACGTCGGCACGTCATGCGAGAAAAAACTGCGGAAAGCGCAACATCCTTATGCAAAAACGCATAGTCCGGTCAATAACCCGCCTCCACCTGGGCAACCGCCCGGCTGGTCACACCAGATCATAACGCTTGAGCTTTCTGGCGATCGTTGACTGGTTCACCCCCAGGGCCTCGGCAATGCTGGCCTGGCTGCGATAACGCTCCCGCGCGCGACTCAGCAACGTGCGTTCAACCGATTCGAGTGCCTGCTGGAGAGAAATCGTTTCCGGCCAGTCGAGGTCCTCCGGCATTCCGGCTCTGGTCCGACCGACGACCTGTGACGGCAGGTCTGAGATATCGACGACCTCAGTCTCGGACATGACCACCAGACGCTCACAGATATTCATTAATTCACGGACATTGCCGGGATATGAATAGCCGGCCAGAGCATCAAGCGCAGCGCGCGTCAGACGTTTCTGCGTGTTGTTGATCTTTGCGAAATGATCCATGTAGTGCCTGATCAGCGGCACCAGGCAATCCCTGCGCTCACGCACGGCTGGGACATGGATCGGGATCACGTTCAGACGATAATAGAGGTCGAGCCGAAAGGTTCCGCGTTCGACCATTTCCTCGAGATCGCGGTGGGTGGCAGCCAAGACGCGCACATCGACTTTGCGCTGCTCGGTGCCACCGAGCCTGGTGATGCGGCCGTCTTCGAGAAAACGCAGCAGCTTGACCTGGGCCGACAGCGGCAGTTCGGCAATTTCGTCCAGGAACAGCACCCCTTCGTTGGCCAATTCGAACTGCCCCGGCTTGCCGCCTGTGCTGGCACCGGTGAAGGCCCCTTTCTCGTAACCGAACAGCTCCGCCTCAATCAGCGATTCGGGAATCGCTCCGCAATTGATCTTGATCAGCGGCCGGTCGGCGCGTCGGGAATTATGATGAATCATATCGGCGATCACCCCCTTGCCGACCCCCGACTCGCCAAGGATCAGCACGGAGGAATCGGCCGAGGCGACTTTGGTTGCCTGACGGAGCGCCTTGATCATATTGGGGCTTCGAGCGATGATGCGGCGGGACTCCAACTCCAGTTGCTGCATTTCGAGCATCTGGTGGCGAAACTGATCCTTGATCGCCTCCTGGTTCTCAAGTTCCCTCTGCAGTCGATCTATCTCGGTAATGTCCCGCTCGCTGACGACAACGCGGATAAGCTCGCCATTCTGATCGAAAACCGGCGTGGCCACAGAAATCAGCTTCCCGCCCTTGGGGAGGGTCTGCAACTGGCTGATGCACTTCTTCTGCAGGCTGGCTTCAAGGGCGGCGGACCGGTCGATAAAGCCCTCCGCAATCAGGTCTCGCATGTTACGGCCAACCATTTCGGAGGCAGGCCGCTGATGGATCCGTTCAGATGCCGGATTGACCCTGATCACGTTCGCGTCTGCATCGCAGACGAAGAGGCCGTCCGACGAAGAATCGATGATGGCATGTAATTCAAGGGTCAAGGCCTCGAAATCGACGACGCGCCGATCTGAGCCTGGCGAGTCCGGCGCCGGCGGCAGCAGGCAGAGGGTCAGTTTGTGACCATCCCCGCCCCTGACCGAACTCAGTAAGGCCAGGTAGGGAGCCCCTGTGCCACGGGTAATCGTCACGGGTGGTTCCGGCGGCGCACTACGGCGGAAATTCCCCACCGCCTCGGCCAGTTTGGGCAATGTCTCAGCGAGCATGATCCCCTCGCGAGCATTCAGCTGGTTCTCTGCAGCGGGGTTGGTAAAGACAATACGCCCCTGCTCGTTACAGACAAGCAATGGCACCGACAGCGCCTGCAGAAAATCTGGTGCGAGGACCCGTAATTCTTCCATCTGCGCCTCCATAACCCTCTAACTCCCATTCGCCGGCATTCGGGCATTTTATGCATATGAGCATAAAATATGCAATACAGAATTAACCGCTGGCAGAGTTCCAGGCGAAGAGCAAGGGCCCGCCCCTGTTGACCGGGTTAAAGAGCCTCCCGTCTTCAATCAAAAAAAGGGCCGGTCATTTGACCGGCCCTTGGCAATTCACTCTGGTGATCTGTGCTATTTTTTCTCCGCACCCAACTCCCGCGAACGCCTGGTTGCCGCACCGACCGCCTCCATCATCATGGCGCGCAAACCGCGCTCCTCGAGAACGCGGATCGCACTGATCGTCGTTCCGGCCGGGCTACAGACTTTCTCTCGCAGCAGGGCGGGGTGCTCGCCGGTTTCCTTGACCAGGTGGGCGGCGCCGACCACCGTCTGCACGGCCAGGGCATGGGCAATATCAAGCCGCAGGCCTTCCTGAACGCCGCCGGCGGTCAGAGCCTCGATGAAAGTGTAGACAAAAGCTGGCCCGGAGCCGGAAAGCCCGGTCACGGCATCCATCTGCCCCTCTTCGACCCAGAGTGCGATCCCGACCGTCTCAAAGAGGTGCTGCGCGACCCGTTGATCCTGCTGGCTGACATTTCTGCCGGGACACAGGGCCGCAGCGCCCTGGCCGGCAAGCGCCGGGGTGTTCGGCATGGCCCGCACCACGCGCGGCTGTCCGCCGAGGCCGGCTTCCAGGGTCGTCGTGGTAATGCCGGCCAGAATCGAGATCAGCAGCTTGTCATCATTGAAAACTGCAACGATATCCTCCAAAACTCGTTCGAGGATCTGTGGCTTGGTCGCCATGACGATAATGTCACTGGTTGTCACCAGTTCCGCGTTGTTCGCCTCGCAAATGACGCCATAACGCTCTTCCATCATCTGGCGGCGGGTTTCATTAGGCTCGAAAAAGTGTATGTCGTCAGCAGGAAAGCCGCCGTTCAGCAACCCCTTGATAAAAGCCTCGGCCATATTACCGCCGCCAATAAAACCGATCTTGCCCACGGTTGTCAAAGGCACTGTCTTGATCCTTTCCAAACTTCAAAATGTCTGTCACCGGCGAAAAGCCTCCTGCAGCAGGCTCTGCGGCCAATGGATCGGGTTGATGCAACCAGCCAGTTCGTCAGATGTTTCTACAATATGCCCTGAACCGTGTCAAACCGAAAACCGGCTTGCCTTTCTGGGGCTTCTGTGCGATTTATCGCCGCTATGGATCGTTCGATACATCTCAAAGGACTCTTGCTGACCTTCGTAGCAGTACTGGTACTCAGCCCGGACGCGCTACTGGTCCGACTGATCCGTTGCGATGTCTGGACCCTGCTCTTCTGGCGCTGCCTGCTGACGAGCATCATGCAGACCATTTTCCTCGCCATATTCTATCGCCGGCAATTCTTGCAGAGCTTTCGCAATATCGGCCGCACCGGCCTGCTTTCTGCGTCCGTGGTCGCCATTGGCGCCCTGTTTTTCGTCAACTCCCTCAAACAGACTGCCGCAGCCAACACCCTGATCATTCTCGCGGCCGCCCCCCTGTTCAGCAGCCTGCTCAGCTGGTTCTTCCTGCGGGAAAAGATCGCACGACACACCTGGACAGCGATTTTTATCTGCTTCGGGGGAATTCTGCTGATCTTTTCGGGGAGCTTGAGCAGCGGCCTGCTGCTCGGCGACCTGCTGGCCCTGGGAGCCACCTTCATGTGGGCGAGCAACATCGTCACTTTGAGAAGCGGCAGGGCAATCAACATGGTCCCCGCCAACCTGCTCGGCAACCTTCTGGTCGTTCCGGCCGCCCTCATGGCCGGCGCTCAGCCCCTGGCCATCTCAGGGCCGGACATGATTTACCTCGTATTGCTCGGCGGGATCGTTCTGCCGGTTTCCTTCACCATGATCACCGTGAGTCCGCGTTACCTGCCGGCCCCGGAAGTGAGCCTTATCCTGCTCATCGAAACAATCGTCGGGCCGGTCTGGGTCTGGCTGGTTATCGGCGAAGTGCCGATGGCCACCACCCTGCTCGCGGGCTTGCTGATCGTCGGCACCCTGGTGGCACATACCCTGGCATCATTGTGGAACAGCCGTCAGCCGCGCACAGCCCAGCAAATTCCTGGTTGATCAGAACCGCGCATTCCCGGGAGTCCGCGGGAAGGGGATGACATCACGCACGTTCTCCATACCGGTAATGTACATCAGGAAACGTTCGAAACCGAGGCCGAAGCCGGCGTGGGGACAACTCCCCCAGCGGCGCGTATCGAGGTACCACTCAAGGCTCGCCGGAAGAATATCGAAAGCCTCCATCTTGTGCTGCAGCACATCCAGGCGTTCCTCGCGCTGGCTGCCGCCGATGATCTCGCCGACCTTGGGCACCAGCAGGTCCATGGCCGCCACCGTTTTTCCATCATCGTTGCGCCTCATGTAGAAGGCCTTGATCCCCTGCGGGTAATCGGTCACGAAAAGCGGCCCGCCGACGATCTGCTCGGTCAGGTAGCGCTCGTGCTCCGACTGCAGATCGCATCCCCACGCCACGGGGAACTCGAAGCTGCGGCCGCTGCGTTGCAGGCGATTGATGGCTTCCGTGTAGCTCATTGACTGGAAGGCGGTCCCGGCAACTTTCTCAAGGCGTTCGATCAGGCCATTGTCGATAAACTTGTTGAAGAACTCCAGGTCGTCACGGCAGTGCTCCAGTGCGTAGGACACCATGAAGCGGAAGAAATCCTCGGCCAGTTGGCAGTTGACGGCCAGGTCGGCAAAGGCAATCTCCGGCTCGATCATCCAGAACTCGGAGGCATGGCGGCTGGTGTTGGAATTCTCGGCCCGGAAGGTCGGGCCGAACGTATAGATGTCGGTAAAGGCGGTAGCAAACAGCTCGCCCTGCAGCTGGCCGCTCACCGTCAGACCGGTTTTCGAACCGAAGAAGTCCTCGTGCCAGGCGATGCGGCCGTCGACCCGCGGCGGGTTCTCAGGGTCAAGGGTGGTCACCCGGAACATCTCCCCGGCACCCTCGCAGTCGTTGGCAGTGATGATCGGCGTCTGCACGTAGACGAAGCCGCGCTCCTGGAAGAAGCTGTGCACCGCATGGGCGATGCGACTGCGGACGCGGAACACGGCTCCGAAAGCGTTGGTCCGCGGACGCAGGTGGGCGATCGTGCGAAGGTACTCGAAACCGTGGCGTTTCTTCTGCAGGGGGAAGGTCTCGTCGGTCGCACCGTAAACCGTGATCAGCCCGGCCTGCACCTCCCAGTTCTGTCCCTCGCCGGGGGAGGGGACCAGCATACCGCGCACACCAATACAGGCCCCGGTGCCGAGTTCTCCCGCCACCTGAAAAGACGGGGAATCCTCACCGACCACGATCTGCAGGCTATCCAGGCAGGAGCCATCATTGAGGGCGAGGAAAACCACCCCCTTGCTGCGCCGTACGGTACGCAGCCACCCCTGGACGAAGACTTCGCCTTGAGCCTGCTCTGCCTGCAATATCCTCTTTACCCGCCAGCGGTCCTGGCGCCAGTCCGACCTGTCCATCCGCACCTCTCTACATGTTCTGTTGAACTTTTCCTGACACTAGTCTTTAAATGCAACAAATAAACAACGGGGAATGGCTTGTCAAAAAGTCCAGGCCCTTAATCATGCTCCCGCGTCTTGGCGAATTCGATCCCCGGCCACTGCTCCATGACGTAGCCGAGGCGCCATTCACTCGGCGCCAGGTAGCTCAGGTTGCCTTCGGCGTCCAGGGCCAGGTTGGCCTGGCTCTTTTTCTCGAATTCTGCCAGTTTTTTGGCGTCGCCGCTGCTGACCCAGCGGGCCGTGGCATAATCGACGTTTTCGTAGACCGCATCGACACCATATTCCGTTTTGAGGCGTTCCATGGTGACGTCAAACTGTAGAACACCTACCGCACCCACAATGTAATCGTTGCTGATCAACGGCCGGAACACCTGGATGGCACCTTCCTCGGAGAGCTGGATCAGGCCCTTTTCGAGCTGTTTGGCTTTCAGAGGCGACTTCAACCGCACCCGACGGAAATGTTCCGCGGCAAAGCTGGGGATGCCGGTAAACTTGAGGGGCTCCCTGTCGGTGAAGGTGTCGCCGACCTTGATCGTCCCGTGGTTGTGAAGGCCAATGATATCGCCCGGAAATGCCTCTTCAACGTTGGCCCGATCCTGGGCCATGAAGATGATCGCCTGGGATAAGTTGACGTCCTTGCCGATACGGTGGTGGCGGACCTTCATGCCACGCTGGAAGCGCCCGGAACAGATGCGCAGGAAAGCGATCCGGTCGCGATGGGCCGGGTCCATGTTCGCCTGGACCTTGAAGACGAAGCCGGAGAAAGCGTCCTCCGCCGGCTTCACCAGGCGGCTCTGAGTTTCTCGTGGGCCCGGCGAGGGTGCCAGGTCCACCAACGCGTCGAGGAGTTCCTCGACTCCGAAGTTGTTGATGGCACTGCCGAAAAAAACCGGGGTCTGGTTACCTTTGAGGTATTCCGACAAGTCAAATGGATTCGCCGCACCTTCGAGCAGGTCAATGTCCTCGCGCAGATCATCTGCAGCGCTGCCAAGCAGTTCGTCAAGCTGGCGATCGTTGATATCCCTGATGACCCGGACATCTTCGGTTCGCCGCTCCTCGCCCGGCCTGAACAGACGCAGTTCCTTGCGATAGAGGTTATAGACCCCCTTGAAGCGCTTGCCCATGCCGACCGGCCAGGACATCGGCGCACATTCGATCTGCAGCTTGTCCTCGATATCGGCAAGCAGGTCGAGGGGATATTGCCCCTCACGGTCCATCTTGTTAATGAAGGTCAGGACCGGAGTATTGCGCATGCGACAGACGGACATCAACTTTTCCGTTTGCGCCTCAACCCCCTTGGCACTGTCAATCACCATCAGTGCGCTGTCAACGGCGGTCAGTACCCGGTAGGTATCCTCGGAGAAATCCTGGTGACCCGGTGTATCCAGGAGATTGATTTCGCACTCCCGATGGGTGAACTTCATCACCGAAGTCGTCACGGAAATGCCGCGCTCCTGCTCTACTTTCATCCAGTCGCTGGTCGCATGCCGAGACGCCTTGCGTGCCTTGATTGCCCCGGCCATCTGGATGGCCCCACCGAACAACAGGAGCTTTTCAGTCAGGGTCGTTTTGCCGGCGTCGGGATGGCTGATAATGCCAAAGGTCCTACGTTTTTTTATTTCCTCTAGAAAGCGGTTACTCAAACTGGCCTCTTCTCATGTGCTGGGTCGTTACTGATAAAAAAACGGTTCTACAGCCTTAAAAAGGTTTAACGCAAAGGCGCAAAGGTCGCAGAGGAAACGCCCATCAATCTTTAGGACAATATCGTGACCTCGGGCTTGTTCTCAGCGTCTCCGCGTCTTTGCGTTAGGATATATTTTAAGTTTTGTTGCACCTATTATTTGGGTTCTAGGACCGAAAAAACGGGCATAGAGCCCGTTGAAGTCGGATTTTAGCGCATCCGGGGCAGGCGGGTCAATCGGGAAAGGAGAACGGCAGGCGCCCCTCCTCTTGTTCAACGGGAGGCATCATCGGCAGGACCACACGAACCCGGGTGCCCGAGCCTGGCTGGCTGGTGACCCGGATATCGCCATGGTGTGCCAGCACGATATGCCGCACGATACTCATTCCCAACCCGACACCCTGGACAGCGGTATCCGAGGAATCGGCACGGTAGAAACGATCAAAGATATGCGCGAGTTGTTCCTGGTTCATGCCAATTCCTTCGTCAAACACGCAGAGTTCACAGGTGACATCATGGACCAACAGGCTGATTATCACTGCACCTCCCCCGGGAGAATACTTGACGGCATTGCTGAACACATGGTCGACGACCTGCACAAGGCGTGACCGGTCCGCACAGATGTGCACCACCCCGTCCGGCAGAGTCAGCTCGAAACGATGCTGGCCGTATTTCTCTCTGAATGCTGCGGTCAGCTCGCGGAGCAAGTCATCAAGGCTGAATTGCTGATACCTGAGAGTCAGCGGGCGCCCCGATTCGAACCGGCCTACATCTAGCAGGTCATCGATCAGTCCCCCCAGGGCCACAGCCTTGTTATGAATCAGCTGAAGGTATTCTTTCTGTTGTGCCGCGTCAAAATTGCCCGCGGTTTCCTTCGCGGTCAGCAGTTCACTGTAACCGATGATCGTGGTAAGCGGTGTATTGAGTTCATGGGCGGCCATGCCGAGGAAAGCATTCTTCATGCGCTCAATCTCGCGATCACGGGTCACATCACGAATCAACAGGATCATGCCCGGGGCTTCGGTCTGCTGAGAAACGAATTGGGAAATGCGCCCCTGGAAGATCCGCGACGGCTGGTTGTCTGCACCGAACAGTTCGAAATCAAAAGAGTCGGAACCGTGAAGGACGCTAGGCTGCTGACTGACCATTTTCAGGAAATCGACGTCCTGACTGAGTCTGTCGATAGATTGCCCAAGAACCTCATCCAGCGGCAGATTCAAGATGCTTTCAGCGGCAGCATTCATGTGGAGGACATGCAATTCGCCATCCGTCACGATGACACCATCCGGAACGGAGCTTAAAATTCCGGCGAGTTTTTCACGGTCTATCTTGATCTCCTCAAGGGCCTGGGCCAGGGCTTTTTGCGTTTCGTTGCGCTCGGCAATCTGGCGGGTCATTCCCTGATTGGCATCGGACAACTCCCGGGTACGCTCGGCAACGCGCTGTTCAAGCTCTTCATTGGCGACCCGCAGGGCTTCATTCGCTTTATCACGCGCGAGCAGGCTAATTTGTGCGCGCCAGAGGGCCAGATAGATGGCAAGCAGGAATCCACAAGACATGAGCAGGGTTGTGAGCATGGAATGCAAAGAAAGGCGCTTGACCCTGGTGACACTTGCGGTGATATCTGAGTAAATCTCGACGGCGCCACCGAAGGCGGCACCGGCCATAAACGGCACATATGTTTCGACAATATCCAACCGAGCAACATCGCCTTCAGCCGTTCTACTGTCTTTCATAACGATTTTTGAGTAAACCCGGCCGCTAGCGACAATATTGCGGAAGTATCCTTTATCATTCAGGGAACCAATCTCTCCCTGCACGGTTGAGAAGATGATTTCCCCCTGGGCGGAGAAAATGCGCAGTTTGATCAGACGCGTGTCCCGGCTGGCCGGGTGCAGTTGTTTTTCCAGCCCCTCAGGCAAGCTGACCCTGGTCAGGGACTGATTTTCCAGGCCGAGCGTCCGCACGATGTAACTGGCATAGCGAACCGCCTCACTCTCGGTCTCTTCTGCAAGCAGGTCTTGATAAGCAGGATGAACGAACAGATACTCGTAGCCAGGAAAAAGCAAGGCTATGGCCAGGGACAGAATCAGAAGATTGCGAAGCAGCTTGTTTCGCAGCATGCAGAGACCCGTTCATTGCAGGCAATTTCTGTAGCATGGGGAGATCGATGCCTGGTGACCAACGGTCAATACAGGTGAATATACATGAGTATCCATAATTAACCAAGGCTCATCGGTTGCCAGGGGCGGCCGCAGGAGAATCAACCCGACAATACAGTTTCTGCTTGCTCCGCTTCCCCTCTATGGCATAATCCGCCCAGAGGAGAGACGAGTCATGCAGCGAGCTTGCGGCATCCTGCTTCACCCAACAGCACTGCCGGGGCCTTTCCACATTGGCACACTCGGCAAAGAAGCCTACCTCTTTGTCGACTTTCTCATCAAATCAGCCCAGAGTGTCTGGCAGATTCTGCCCCTTGGTCCCACCGGCTATGGCCACTCCCCTTACAATGCCCTCTCGGCCTTTGCCGGCAACCCGGCCCTGGTCGATCTCAAGCTGCTCGTCGACTATGGCGACCTGGACAGATCGCGCCTCGAGGAAGCCGTCAAAGACAGCGTCGGGATTGATTTCCAGCAGGGGCACGCAGTGAAGAGCACCTTGCTCAGGGAAGCAGGCCAGGAGTTCTTCAGGCGGCCGCTCATGGCAAGACATGAGGATTACCGTCTCTTCTGCAACAAGCATGCGGACTGGCTGGAAGATTTCAGTCTCTTCATGGCATTGCGGGACCATTACGGTGGCCAGGCCTGGTCGGAGTGGCCCGAGGCGCTGCGCAGGCGGGACCCGGAGGCCCTGCGAGAATGGCGTACGAAACTGGCAGAGAGCTGCCGTCTCCACCGTTACCAGCAATTCGTTTTCAACGAGCAGTGGAGTCGTTTGAAAAGCTACGCCAACCTTCACGGCATTCGGATCTTCGGCGACATACCGATTTTTGTCGCCTACGATTCCGCTGACGTCTGGGCCAACCAGGAGCTGTTCCAACTTGACGACCAGGGCCGAGCAACTGAGGTCGCCGGAGTGCCGCCTGACTACTTCAGCGCAACCGGTCAACTCTGGGGCAACCCCCTGTATCGTTGGGAACGCCTTGCTGCAGACGATTTCCGCTGGTGGCTGAGACGGTTCAGTCACCAGTTGCACTTCAGCGATTTGATCCGCATCGATCATTTTCGCGGTTTCCAGGCCTGCTGGTCGATCCCCGCAGGAGAGAACACGGCTGTCAATGGACGGTGGGTCGAAGTGCCGGGTCGGGCACTCTTCGAAAAACTGCGCACTCAGATGAAGGACCTTCCGGTCATCGCCGAAGACCTAGGCGTCATCACCCCTGAAGTGGAAAAGCTGCGTGACGATTTCGGGTTCCCGGGTATGCTGATCCTGCAATTTGCCTTTGATTCCGGACCAGGCAACCCATACCTGCCGGGCAATCACACCGCCAACAGCGTCGTGTATACAGGCACGCACGACAACGATACCACCCTGGGCTGGTGGCAGAACCTTGCCAAGCCGCAGAAGGACCAGGTGCGCGATTATCTTGGTGAGCGCCGACCGGACATGCCCTGGGACATGATCCGCCTGGCCTTTGCCAGCATCGCCAACCTTTGCATCATCCCATGCCAGGACATCCTCGGCCTCGACACAACAGCGCGCTTCAACACCCCCGGTCGGGCCACGGGCAACTGGAGCTGGCAGATGGCCCCGAACGCCCTGACCGACACACTGGCGGAACGCCTGGCCCGCCTCACCGAAAAATATCACCGCACGCGCGGGCGGTAGTACTTGCCGTCTGCTTAACGTTTATGTTATAAAATGCCGCGTTAAGAATTCGGCACCAAAAAACCGGGCATTCCGCCCAGAAAAAAGAGGATCGGAGGATCTACCTGTGAAACAATTGATGATTTTGATAAGTATCGCCATGTTCTCTCTCACTCTGCTTGCCGGATGCAGTGAAGAAGCCCCGGCTCCTAAGATTGAAGCTGCCAAGCCTTCGGCACAAACAGCCCCCGCCACTCAGGCGGCCCCGGTAGCAGCGCCCGGCAAGACCGGTAAAGTCATAGAAACCATGGACTCCGCAGGTTACACCTATGTCAATGTCGACACCGGCAGCGAAAAGTTGTGGGCAGCGGCCCCGCAGTTTGCCGTCAAGGTTGGCGATGATGTCGTCGTCCCCGAAGGGATGCCGATGCCTAACTATCATAGCAAAACCCTCGACCGCACCTTTGATATGGTTTATTTCGTCCCCTCCGTACTGGTCGGCGGCGCCGCACAGATGGCGAGTCAGAAACCCGCTCCCGCCGCGATGGACAGCGCCAGCAGAACGGTTGTCGAGAAAACCGACGTTGATCTTTCGGGTATTAAACCTGCCGAGGGCGGCCAGACCGTGGCCGACGTCTTCACCAAAAAATCTGAACTGTCGGGCAAGCCGGTCAAGGTGCGCGGCAAAGTCGTCAAGTTCACCCCTGCGATCATGGGTAAGAACTGGATTCACGTCCAGGACGGAACCGGCGCTACCGGCAGCAACGATCTCACTGTCACCACCAGCGCCACCGCCAAAACGGGCGACACGGTTGTCATCAGCGGCGTTTTGACCACTGACAAGGACTTCGGTTACGGCTACAAGTATGCTGTGCTGATTGAGGATGCCGAAGTGGCTGTAGAATAAGAATCTCCTGCAGTACTGAATGGAAACTCTCAAGCCCCCGCATTTTGCGGGGGCTTTTTTGTGCATCCGTTTGACCGGGCACCTCGTTAGATCTGCCAGGTCGGCCGGGGGGATTTAATCTCCAGGTGATTAGCTAAAACGGTTCTAAAAACTGAAACAGTTTAACGCAGAGTCGCAAAGGCCGCAGAGGGAAATTTGAAAAATCTCAAGAGTGTCAGTTTCTTGGTTTTGCTTTCTACACCTCCGCGTCTTTGCGTTAATCAATCGCTTAAGTTTTGTTGTGCCTTTTGTTTGGGTTGTAAAATCACTTTTCCCCAACCTGAACCGAGAGGGACAGCCCGACTCACGGGAGGTGCTCCTGATCAATGGGGTGGAAGTGTTGGTAGAGCTGTTCAGCGACAACCGCCGGCAACCCCGGCATCGCTTGCAGTTCGGCCAGGCTGGCAGCCTTGATTCTCTTCAGGCTGCCAAACTGCTTGAGGAGCGCCTTCTGCCGTTTCGGTCCAACCCCCGGGACTTCATCCAGGGCAGACTGCAGCTGGTTCTTGCCACGGACCTTGCGGTGATGGGAGATAGCGAAGCGGTGTGCCTCATCACGCAGCCGTTCAAGGAGGAAGAGCGCCGCAGAACCACGCCTCAAAACCAGCGGGTTCTTACGGCCTGGGAGGAAAAAGCGTTCTTCACTGCGCTCAACAGCACGCCCACGGACGTTTGCCTTGACACGGCTCTTGGCGATTCCGGCGGCATCGATTGCAGCGGAAAGATTCAGCTCATCAAGCACCGAGGTCAGGATACCCAGTTGCCCCTTGCCACCGTCAATGAGAATGAAGTCGGGAAGATTGCCCTCCTGCCGACCACGCAGCAAGCGCCGCCGTAAAACCTCCTGCAGAGCCGCGTAGTCATCTGTACCGGCCACCGTTTTGATCCGGTAATGACGATATTCGGCCGGGGCCGGTTCACCCTCCAGAACAACGGCCATGCTGGCCACCGTCGCCTGGCCCTGGATCGTTGAAACATCGAAACACTCCATCCGCATCGGCGGGCGTTGCAATTGCAGACGTTGTCGAAGCTCTTCCAGAACTTTACGGCGAGCCTCTTCCCGGCTGCCGCGCTCCCTCCAGGCCTCTTCGGCATTGCGGCTGGCCAGTTCAACCAGGCGGTGACGCTCGCCCCGGCGAGGCGTCACCAGGCGGACCCTGCGGCCTCGTCGTTCGGTGAGCCATTCCGCGAGCGGCTCCATCCCTTCGACCGGAAACGGCAGCACGACCTCGTCCGGGATCGGCACATCGCGACCGTAGAACTGGGCGAGGAACTCTGCCAGGAGTTCATCCTCGTCCAGCTGCCAGTTCAGGTTGTAATTGCGCCGTGCGGTCAGCTTGCCCTGCCGGTAGAAAAGCATGACAACTTCAACTTCACCGCCCTGACGGAAGACTCCCGCCACATCCTGGTCAATGGCACCGTAACGCACCGACTTCTGCTGTTCAACGGTCTCATCGATAGCGCGAATCTGGTCACGCAGCAGAGCAGCTTCCTCGTATCTCTGCGCCCCTGAAGCTGCATTCATACGCTGTCGCAGGGTTTCGACAACGTCTCCCTGGCGCCCCTCGAGCAGGGCGATGACACCTGCGACCAGTTCATGATAGGCCGGCCTGGTAATGAGCCCATGGCAGGGGGCGCTGCACTGGCCAATCTGGTGAAAAAGGCAAGGACGACCCCTTTGCCGGCACTTGGCCACGGGATAATGCCTGAGCGGAAATATCCGGTAAATCTCCTTGAGAGTCTGGCGAAGTGCCGATGATGACGCGAATGGCCCGAAATAACGGGCGCCATCCTTGCGGACCTGGCGGACAACCTCAAGCATCGGGAATTCGTCGTGCAGATCGATACGCAACGAAACGAAGGTCTTGTCATCACGCAGATGAATATTGTAGCGCGGCCGGTATTTTTTAATCAGGGTGTTTTCGAGGATCAGGGCTTCTTTTTCGGTGTCTGTGACAATTGTTTCGACCGTGGCGGTTCGTTCCATCAGGAACTTGATCTGCGGCCGCGAATCGCGGTCGGCCTGTAAATAACTGCGCAGTCGCGCACGCAGATTCTTGGCTTTGCCGACATAAAGGACTTGACCGTCGGTATCCTTCATCAGGTAGACACCGGTAGAAGTCGGCTGTCGGCGCAGATCAAAACTGGTCACAGAAGCTCCTTGCAACTCTATAAGCAATCGATTATCTTCGTGATATGCGGCTTTTAAGCAACTCTTGACCTCTGCATTTTCAAGTTAACAACGCACAAATGGGGTGTCAACCAGCAGCACTGCCAGCGGGAGACTTTTCATGCTCAAACCCTCTCTGTTTGCCCTGCTCTGTCTTGCTTTCGCCTTACCTGCGAGCTTGATGGCTGCAAGCAACATGGAGGTACTTGAATCTGTTGTGGCCGCCAACGCACAGCTTCAGCCGGGGCTGCAGAATTATCTGGCGATCGTCGAGACTCCGCGTATTCAGGAGCTTGTGAACCGTTTGACCAATGCTTTGCCGGCAGATGACACGCCTCCACTGCCTGTCATCAACAGGTTCTGGCAACGCAACGGCTCAATCCTGGTCTTCGCCGAAGAGACCCAGCTACCACCTTATGCGGAGCAGCTGGTCAAGCTGCTTTCAGACAGCCTGGCCATCGAACCTCTCGACATGTTGTTGCCGGCCGAGCGGGCGGCACAGCGCCGCGATTTGGCAAAAAGCGCCAGCATTGTGCGCAGCGAGGTCGTCCTGGCAGACAACCTCATAAAACGCCTGGAAATCTCTTTTCAGAATCCGACCGACCTCGACGGGGCCTTTTACGTGGAGGGGATACACCTGCCACAGGAGCAGATCTCCGAACTGGTTTTCGACATCGATACCAGGACCAACACCGTCAGTGAATTACTCGTCGCCAGCGGCAGCGGCCTGAGACTGACCGCCGAAATCCGTTACCTTGCCGTACCCGGCGGATACATTCCGGAACGCATCAAGATCACCAGCCCGGACGGTACAATCGACGACCTTTTTGAAATCGAGTTTACCGAAATTGAAAGCTACCTTCTACCAGCCAGCATGCTGCGCGTCATCCGCAGGCCGGAGCTTGAGGAAAACCTGGAGATCTTCTTCAAAGATCACCAGGTCAACCAGCAGCTTCCCGAACACCTCCAGAAACGGCTCAAAGACCATTGACAGGAGAAACTGATGGATCCTCTCTGGACCAACATCTTTCGCAAGAAACTCGACGAAGAGTCATTGGCCTTCTTTCTCAAGCATCTGCCGATTTTCTCTGAGCTCTCCCCGCGTGCCCTGCAGATTCTCGAGGGGATTGTGCACGTCCGCAGCTACAAGGCCAATGAGACCATCTTTGAGGAGGGCGATCCGGGTTCCGGGATGTATATGATCCGCAGCGGCACAGTGAAGATCTTTGCCGGAGGCCAGAACAATGCCGAGAATGAGTTGGCGTCCCTCGCCGTGGGGGATTTCTTCGGCGAGACCACCCTGACCGCACCCGCACCGCGCAGCGCCTCGGCACGGACCATCGAAGCCACCGAACTGGTCGGTCTGTTCCGCGCCGACATCCTTGAACTGGCCGAGAAGCATCCAGCCGTTTGCAGCGTCATCTTTCTCGGCCTGACCCGGATCGTCAGTGAACGGCTGCAGGCAGCCAGCCTGGAAATTCGCAGACTGAAGAAGCAGATCGGTGACTACACCGCGACTGAGGGCATCGAAACATGAGTAACTTCGCCCAAAAACACCGCGGCTGGACTCGCGCCCAGGTCGCCCTGGCATTTCTTGTTCTGATGGCCGCCATCGCTTGCGGCCTGGCGGTCTATTCATCGGCTTCCTCGCTGATTGTTCTGTCCCGTGAAGCCTTTTCCGTACTTTTTCTCCCCCTGCTCCTCTCACTGGTACTGGCTTTTCTGCTCGATCCGCTGGTCACACAACTGGAGAAGCTCTTCACACGCACCGGCAGCATTTTCATTGTCTATATTCTGACCTTGATGCTGGCCAGCCTGGCGGTTCTCTGGCTGACGCCTCACTGGCAAGAGTTCTGGAGCAACATGGGGGCCGACTTCCCCCGCTATACCGAGCAGGTGATCGTGGGTCTGAAAAACGTCATCTCCGCTCTGCATGACCGCTTTCCCATGGTTGCCCAGTACGACCTGCCGGCCAAGGTCCACAGCTGGGGGGAACAGCTGATGTCGGCCGTCCTCGCCGAAACACCGCAGTCGGCCATGAAGGTCGGCGGATTGCTCGTCATAGTACCACTCTTCACCTTCTTCTTCCTGCGCGACGGGCGCTCGATTCTACGCGCCTGCGTGACCCTGGCCCCGAACCGGCACTTCGAGATGGTCCGCGACCTCTCTTACCTGGTCAGCCGCCAGCTCTCACATTTCGTGCGCGGCCGCATCATCGAGGCGGTCATTGTCGGCCTGGTGGTGGGCTGCGGTCTCTCGCTCACCGATATCCGTTATGCACCTATGCTCGGAATCTTCGCCGGTGTCACCAATTTGATCCCCTATATCGGCCCGATCATCGGCATGGTTCCGGGGATATTGATTGCTTTTGTCGACCTGGGCGCCGGAGGCCAGTTCTGGTGGATCGTCATTCTCTACATCCTGATCGCTCAGGTTCTGATCGACAACTTCATCCTGATTCCGATCCTCATCTCCCGGGTCGCCAACCTCCACCCGCTGATGGTCTTTTTCGCGATCATCGTCGGCGGCAAATTCTATGGGGTCATCGGCATGATCATCGGCGTACCGATCGTCAGCGTCATCAAGATCGCCATGCTGGAGATTCGCACCTATCGCCGCACCTTCCGCCTGCCTGAATCAAACCTTGAGGGCGAGCGACTGCATTAGCTTACAGACAGGATTGCAGATGAATTTTTTTGCCACGGCAACCAAAGGGCTGGAAGACGTCCTTGCCGCCGAGCTGACGGCTTGCGGGGTCAAGGGGGTCGAAACTGCCAACGGCGGCGTCCATTTCAGCGGCTCGCTGAGCGACGGCTACCGGGCCTGCCTCTGGCTGCGCACGGCTAACCGGGTCCTGCAGCCCATCGCCACTTTTGCCTGTCCTTCCCAGGAAGCGCTCTACGAGGGTGTCTACGCCCTCCACTGGGAGGATCTCCTGAGTCCGCGCATGACCCTGGCGGTCGATGCCAACCTGCGCGATTCGGCAATCACCCACTCCCGATTTGCCGCCCTCAAAACCAAGGATGCCATCGTTGACAAGATCAGGGACCGCTCCGGAGAGCGACCGAATGTCGATCCGAAAGACCCTGACCTGCGTATCAACCTGCACCTGGCCCGCAACCAGTGCACCGTCAGCCTCGACCTGGCCGGGACCGGCCTGCATCGCCGCGGCTATCGACGCGACCCGACCATCGCCCCGCTCAAGGAGACCCTGGCCGCTGGCCTGGTCGCCCTGACTGGCTGGGATCGGGCCAGTCATTTCGTCGACCCCATGTGCGGCTCCGGCAGCCTGCCGCTTGAGGCGGCCCTGCTCGCCAGCAACATCGCGCCGGGGCTGCTCTCACCCAGTTTTGGCTTTCAGCGCTGGACCGGCTTCGATGCTCCGATGTGGCGGGAACTCCTCGAAGAAGCCGAGCAGGCAAAAAGGGAGCTCCCGGCCAATCTGATCTTCGGCAGCGACCGGGACAAACGCGCGGTGGATCTGGCCAGGCGCAACGCCGAGAGTGCCGGAATCGGCACCAAAATCCGCTGGTTTTACAGTGATTTTGCCAAACTTGAGCCGCCCGCGGACCACGGTACGCTGATCTGCAACCCGCCATACGGCGAACGGCTCGGCGAGGAAGAGGAGTTGGCAGCCTTCTACCGCAAGATCGGCGACACCTTCAAACAGCAATGGAAGGGGTGGACGGCCTGGGTCTTCACCGGCAACCTCGCGCTGGCCAAACGCATCGGTCTCAAACCCTCACGGCGCATCGTGCTTTTCAACGGTCCAATCGAATGTCGGCTGTTGAAGTACGAACTCTATTAGACGTTGTGGCGTGTGCAATGAGCAGCGCGAAAAATCAGCTTCTCACTGCTTGTTTAGCACGCGCGTTGCCCGTTTCGGCAAGCTTGCCTTTTTGATTGGCAAACAGCATAATCGCCAGGTTTCTAAACAAGAGCTAACCTGACCATGAGCCGCCATCTGTTTAAATTCGTCAATAACCTCAAGATCCGCTGGAAGATGACGGTTGTCGTTCTGCCGCTGGTTTTGATCCCGATCTTCATGGTCGGCACGGTGGTCGGCTGGATTGCCTATCGCCAGGCGCATCTCGGCATCACCCAAACCAGCATGGACGATCTCGACCACTTGGCTGCGTTTACCATTGACCTCCTCGATTCCCACAATCAGCAGTTCCAGGTGTATCGTGCCGACAAAAAGGCCACCACAGAGCAGGAGTTGTCGAGTCTGACCAACTTCGCCTACGGCATGGTCGAAACCCAGGACCGGCTGTATCGCAACGGCAAAATAGATCTCTCCAGTGCCAAGCAGGCGGCGCGCAGCGCCCTGAAGCGGGTCCAGGTCGGCGAGACCGGCTACATCTACGCGATGACCAGCAAGGGAGAACTCACGGTGCACATCGCCAGCGAGGGAGAAAATGTCTACGATGAGATCGATGAGGACGGCAGACACTTCATCCGCTCGATGTGTAAGGCCGCGACCATGGCTCCGCCCGACAAGCTCCTGACGATCATCTACCCCTGGCGAAACGCCGATCTTGGCGACCGGGCCCCCCGGCAGAAGATGGTGGTCTACCGCTACTTTGCGCCCTGGGACTGGATCATTGCCACAGGGGGATACCTAGATGAGACCTATGAGAACCCGGCCGCCGAACGCCAGGCATTTGCCGAGCTCAAAAACCGTATCAAGGCAAAGCGCGTCGGCCAGACCGGCTACATATATTGCATGGACCGCAAGGGAACGCTGACCATTCACCCAGAGGCCGAGGGTGAGAACATCTATGATGCAAGGGATTCCAACGGCACTCCGTTCATCGAACAGATGTGCCGGCAGCGTGAGGGATGGATTCACTACCCATGGCAGAATCCCGGAGAAAAGCAGCCGCGCCGCAAGCTCGTCCGCTATCTCTATTACCAGCCATGGGATTGGATTGTCGCGGTCGGGTCCTACGAAGATGAGTTCTATCGCGAGACCAACCTGATCAAGGGACGTATCCTTGGCAGCCTCGGGGTCATTTCTGTCGTGGTCGGCTCGCTCTCCATCCTGATGGTCTTTTTTGCCGCCAAGGTCCTTTCCGAGCCGATCCGGCACATGACGTCGGTCATCCGCGACATCAAACGCGGCCAGTTCCACCGACAGATGGACATCACCAGCCGCGACGAGCTCGGAGAACTGGCCCTCACCTTCAATCGCATGACCAGCAACCTGCAACGTAACCGAGAGCTTGAAGCGAGCCTTGCCCAGCAGGGCAAAATGGCGTCCTTGGGCATTCTGTCATCGGGGGTCGCCCACGAAATCAACAACCCCCTCGGGGTCATCCTCGGCTACGCCGGCTACCTTGAAAACAAGCTGGCCCCGGAAGACCCCAATCATCACTTCATCCATGAGATCAAACGCGAGAGCAAGCGCTGCAAAAAGATCGTTCAGGACCTGCTCAACTATGCACGCACACCCAAGCCTGAATTTACCGAGACCGACCTCAACCAGCTGCTCGACCAGATTGTCAGCTTTGCGGCCAACCATACCGACCTGCATGCTGTGCAGATCGTCAAGAATTTCAGTGACGACCTGCCGGTGATGTCCCTCGACGGGGATCAGATCCGCCAGGTGGCGATCAATCTGATCCTCAACGCCGGAGCGGCCATGGTTGACGGCGGCCAGCTCACCGTCAGCACCTGCCTCGAGGAGACTGATGCCGTAGTGACATTCACCGACACCGGAAGCGGCATCGACGAAGCAGACCTCGCACGCATCTTCGAGCCTTTTTATACCACCAAGGAGCGGGGCACCGGGCTCGGCCTGGCAATCACCAAACAAATCATCGAGCAACACCAAGGCAGCATCCAGATGACCAGTCGACTCAACCAGGGGACGACCGTGACTATTCGGCTGCCGCTCGTTCGGGAGGAATTCTGATGGCTTCAAGACGCATCATGCTGATCGATAACGAAGTCGGACTCTGCCGCATGATGGAAGCGGTACTCAAGGACCAGGGCTACCAGGTCAAGAGCTACACCCGGCCGGTCCAGGCGGTTGCCGAATTCACCGCCGGCGATTATGACCTGATCATCAGCGACATCAAGATGCCGGAGATGGACGGGCTCGAAGTACTGCAACATGTCCGCAACCGCGACCCCGAGGTGCCGGTGGTCATGATCACCGCCTACGCCACGGTGGAGATGTCGATCCAGGCCCTGCGGCACGGGGCCTACGACATGCTGACCAAGCCATTCGAACCAGACGAGCTGATCTACCGGGTCAAAAATGCCCTTCAGCACCATGAGCTGGTGGAAGAGAATCGCGAACTGCGTGAAGAACTGTCCGGACAGTTCAAATTCGAAAACATCATCGGAGCCTCGCCGGCCATCCGCGCCCTGCTCGAGAAGGTGGCCAAGGTCGCCATCCGCGACACTTCGGTGCTGATCACCGGTGAATCAGGCACCGGCAAAGAGCTGGTCGCCCAGGCCGTGCACCACAACTCCAGGCGCCGCGATCATCGCTTTGTCGCGGTCAACTGCGGTGCCCTGCCGGAAAACATCCTGGAGAGTGAGCTCTTTGGCTACCGCAAGGGGGCCTTTACCGGGGCGACTGAAAACCGCAAGGGCCTGCTCGAGGCCGCCAACGGAGGCACCCTCTTCCTCGACGAAATCGGCAACCTGCCGCACAATATGCAGAAAACCCTGCTGCGCTTCCTCCAGGAACAGGAGTTCCGCCGCCTCGGCGACACCGTTCCGACCAAGGTGGACGTCCGCATCATCTCGGCCACCAATTCCGACCTGACCTCCGAGATCGCCGAGGGCACGTTCCGCGAGGACCTGTTCTATCGGCTCAATGTCATCAACCTCCACCTGCCGCCGCTGCGCGAACGTCAGGAGGACATCCCCTTGCTAGCGGCATACTACATCCGCAAACAGAACGCCAAGTTCGGCACCGATTTCAAGGGGTTTACACCGGAGGCCATGGAAGCCCTGCGTAGCTACACCTGGCCCGGCAACATCCGCCAGCTCTGTAACGTCATCGAAGCGGCCATGACCATCTCGAGCGGTACCTACATCAGCATGCCGGAACTGGAACAGCTGATCGGAACCGGCCCCGCCGGACAGGTTGTCGATCAGGCGGATTATTCTTCGGCACTCAGCAGTTTTGAAACAGAGTACCTCACCCGCCTGTTGCGCAAGCATGCTGGCAATATCGAGGAAGCCGCAGCGGAAGCCGGCATGAACATGGCGACCATCTACCGCAAGCTCAAGAAACACGGCATCAGGAAGAAGGACCTCGACTGAAATGCGGATCTAAGCGTCAAGCTGTAAGCTGTAAGCTGTAAGCTGTAAGCTGTAAGCTGTAAGCTGTAAGCTGTAAGCTGTAAGAAAATGGTACCAGACCCCCCATTTGGCCAGGTTGATCTTGTTCGGCGCCGCATTT
>JAHEDT010000139.1 GCA_024641085.1 Geobacteraceae bacterium
GGATTTTTGCCTGTCAAATCCTGACAGTACAGTGATGGATGCGTTCACAAAGTCTGCAAAATAGAGAGAGGAGAGAGGTATGAAAGCATTGATGGCAGGTTTGACGGCCATACTCCTCGTGTTGCTCTTGGAAATGCCGGTCATCGCCATGAACAACGCTGGGCAGGCGGCGGATTGTAGTACCTACGCGCGGAACAGGGCAGAATCAGAACGGTCAGCCGGCAGAGATACTCTGGGCGGCGGGGTACGCGGAGCCGCTGGAGGCGCACTGTTCGGGGCAATTGTCGGCGGGAAAAAGGGCGCAAGACGTGGCGCAGCCCTCGGCGGCGGACTCGGTGCGGTACGCGGCGGAGTTCGTTCAAGCGACAGGCGGCAGATGAACTATCAGTATTATTATGATTCCTGCATGCGCGGCCAGGTCTATTGAGGAGGAGCCGCTCTGCTGCATTGAACGATCATAATTGCTGACCATGGGAGTTGCATATGCCATGGCTAAAGGGAAAACAAGGACGGTGCGGATCTCGACAACCATTGCCTTGCCGTCAGAGTGCAAATATATCAAGGAGCAGTGTTTGCCTGAACGCTGCGAAAAAACGTCCACCAGGTGTGAGGTTGAAGGAGAAGAAGGAAATGATCCGATTGCTTGTGCTGCTCAGTCTCGTTCTCGTTGCCAGCAGTTGTACACCGGTTGCTTCAACGGAGGCGATTTCACCAAGGCACGACCCGGCTAAGGTCTTGGGCCGTACCTGGCTGTGGCAGGCAACGGTGACTCCGGTTGAGAGAATTTCGGTTGCTTACCCGGAACGCTATACGATTGCCTTTGCTGAAAATGGCCAACTGCAGGCAAGATTTGACTGCAATACTGGTGGAGGAACGTATACCCTGTCTGCCGGGCAGGTGTCATTCGGGCCATTGCGTTCGACCCGGAAGGCCTGCCCTGAGGATTCACAGGATATGGTTTTTATGCGGGATTTGCAGCGGGCCAAGACCTTCTTCCTCCAAGATGACAAGCTTTTCCTGGAACTGCCTTTGGATAGCGGGACCATGCGCTTTATTGAGGACAATTCGTCGGAGCCGATGGAGCCAACCAAATGCCCTGAGCTACGCCCAGAGATGTGCACGACGGAGTACGACCCGGTCTGCGGCACATTATCCGATGGTTCACTTAAAACGTACCCTAACGGTTGCAACGCTTGCTCCGATCTATTCGTTGACAGCTACTCTCAAGGTGAATGTAAATAGACTATTTTTTGAAGTCACGACTGACAGGACTGATTAAAGGCAGGTGGGGATTTTTAGATCGTTGAGAAAAGAAGACACCTTAAAGATGCATACAAGAGTTTTATTTCTAAACACTTAGGCTGGATCGGGGAATGACCCCCATCTAACACGCAAGAAGACAGGAGATTCTATATGAAGAGGTCAAAAATTATTGCTTTATGTTTGGCTATTGGCTTGCTTGCCAGCCCCGTATGGGCTGCCAACGGAATGGTTGGCCTTGGCGCCGGTGTGGCACCTGATTATGAAGGATCAGACGACTACCAAGCAGTTCCGATGTTCCTGTACAATCAAAACTTTGACAGCGGTCGCTATATTAAGCTGATGGGGCCCAACCTCAAGGTCAACGTGCTCGCCAGCAAAAGTTACAGCCTGGGGCCGGTTCTGAATTATCGCTCCGAACGCAATGACGTTGACAACAGCCAGGTTGACAAGATGGACAAGGTTGATGCTGCACTTGAAGCTGGCGTCTTCGGAGGTGTTGCAATCGATAATTGGTTGTTTGATATTGAAATACTCGCTGACGTGTCCGACGCACATGATGGTTATACCGTTCAGCCCGCCGCCGGCTATCGCTGGAAGGTGGCGTCGACTCTGACGTTGACTCCCAAGGCCTTCTTCACCTACGCCAACGAAGATTACATGTCCACCTACTTCAGCGTAAACTCTGGCAATCGCGGCAAAAGCACGCTGTCCGACTATAATGCAGATGCCGGTATCAAAGATGTGGGCATCAACTTGGTTGCGAATTATGCGCCTTGGGAAAGTTGGGGGCTCATGGGCCTGGTATCCTACAAGAAGTTGGTTAACGATGCCAAGGACAGTCCGATTGTTGACGATGAGGGCAATGACAACCAATTCTTAGCGGGAGTGATGCTAACCTACCGCTGGGGGAAGTGAACGGCTTAGCCTGACGTCTCCCAGGGCCGTTTAACAAGATTCTTTGTGCCATTTAAAAGTATTCAAGGGCCAGTTGCAAAAGCAGCCGGCCCTTATTTTTAAGAGTCCTCATTGGTTTTTTGTATTGTAATTTTGAATGCCAATGAATCGAA
>JAHEDT010000039.1 GCA_024641085.1 Geobacteraceae bacterium
AACCCGAGGAATCCTCAGATCGGGGGACTGGGACTTGGAATGACCATTGTCAAGCAGATTGTTGAGGATCACGGAGGGAATATTTCTATCTCCAGCGCCCCGGGGGAAGGGACAACCGTTAGGCTGACTTTCCCCTTACAGGAGGGTGCCAATTGATAGTCCCGACTTAAGGGCTTGCGATCACGAAACATAAGACAGGACCAAAAGACTCGTCTGCGCTTAGTCGTTGTTCAGTGGGTGGCACCTGCCATGCAATGCAGGGTCGCTATTTTGCCTTGTACTTTGCTTCTGCTCAACGCCAGCGTACCTCAGTCATTCAATGATGCTCAGTCATTACGAAACCTCGGAAACAGCCAAGCAGAGTTTTTTCCAAAAGCAGTTCCCTTGACAAATAGAGAAAATCAATACGATAACCTTAGGAGTTGATTCGTCCGTAATGCTTGAGATGGCATATGAGGAATTTGCCGGGGAGTTGCGTTATTCTGCAAGAATCCCCTGAACAGCAAGAATGGGCTTATACAGGTTGGCATTTTCTTAACGACAAGGCTGCAGCAGCCATGGATTCCGTTCCGCCCTACTACAATTTTTACCGACGTACTCTCAGTGACCTACTGCAGAGGGGTATCATAACGCGACAAATGAGCGTACTGGTGATTTGTGGCGGTGAAACAGACATGAATGCCCTCCGAGAACTGGGTTTTAGCAAAGTGACCATTACCAATCTTGACTCCGAGATGACAGAAAGCGAAACGGCCCCTTACCATTGGGCTTTTCAGGATGCGGAGAACCTGACCTATCCTGACGATTCTTTTGACTTCGTTGTGGTCTGTGCTGGTTTGCATCACTGTCATTCACCACATCGTGCCCTTCTGGAAAGCTACCGGGTTGCAAAACACTGCGCCCTGGCTCTTGAGGCCCGGGACAGTCTTTTCTCCCGGATTGCTGTTTACCTGAACGTCGTGGACGAATACGAGTTGACTGGGGTGGTCGATAACGACTATGCGTTCGGGGGTGTAAAGAACACGTCAGTGCCAAATTATGTCTATCGCTGGACGGAGCGGGAAGTCCTCAAGACAGTGGCCTCCTTTGCACCCTATTCGCAGCCTAACATCTTATGGTATCACGCTTTTGCACCTCCGATCTCACTTCTGAAGGGGCGAAAAAACCTAATGGGATTGATGGTGTTGTATGCTGCTTTCCCGGCACTCTGGCTCATCACCAAACTTTTTAAACGCCAGGGAAATCTTTTTGCCTTCGCAGTCCTCAAGCCAGATTTCGCACAAGAACTGCATCCCTGGTTAAAACTCCAGAATGGGAGTCCTACGGCCAACCCAAAATGGCTGGAAGCGCATTTCAAGCACAGTAAGCCGGGAGAGGAAACGATTTCGTAAAACACAACACCAACCCCCCATGGCATGCATGAACAGATGTGCCATGGATCCGGGGGCGCAGGGCCGCAAGTTCGCAACCTGTCACCCCGGCGATTCAACCAAGCGTTATTGGGGCGGTCCTGCTATGGGCGGCCTTCTTGCGTTTCGGGGCGGGTACGCTCACGAGCAGGGACATTGCCCCCATGCTCGACAAAGGGGCACCATGTTGCCGGGTGGCCCATTTTGATTGCGTGTTGTGGCATTGTTCTACCTTGGAGAACAGCAGTCTAAAATCAAGTTTGTGAAAATAATCATGCCAGGGGTTAATCGCCCAATTTTGATCACGTCGTAAAAGGTTTCCTGACGGGGCATCATCCGTGAACCATTTCAGATAGTTGAGTGGGCGCCGAGAGGACTGAACCCGAGCGATCTCCTCCACAGCAGAGCCCAACATTTAAACTGTTGTTTTAATTGCGCTTTTAACAAAATAACCCTTGACGCAAGCGCACCTTATGTTACATAAAGAATAAAATCACAAACAAGGTAGTCGGCCAAGGTGATTTATTTACTACATTATTGAAAGGAGTCCTCAGCATGGAAGCGCATCATTACACGACTGCAGTCCCTTGCCGTTGCGGCGGGCAGGCTAAAATTTTCGGTCCGAGCGGTTACGCCCCGACCAGTCATTGGGGCATTTATTGCTCCAAGGAGAATTGCGACAAAATGGCGATCACCGATTCTCTTGAAGATTCGATCGAACTCTGGAATGAAGAGCAGGCGCTCGAAGCCTGTGCCCTGTAATTCTCAACAGATACATCAAGAAAGAAACGGGCGGCCTTGGGGCCGCCTTTCTTGTTCGGTCTGATCACCATAAAAACAGGTCCTCAGATAATCAAGACTCAAGAGTCCCCGACAAAAACCTTTTTAAAAAAATCTGAGCCCCAGCCTGTAAATGCCTCAACAAGCCAATCCGATTTATCGCCGCCCCCTCCGTCAGCCACACTAGCCAACAGATTTGAGGTGGACAAGCAGGCTTGAACATATCTTTAGTTATACAGCCCATCATCTTCAGTCATATTGTAATCAACGGCACATGACCTTAAAGTTATGAAATTAATAGTTAATCCAGGAAGACGTCAGGGGGGCTTTCCATTAAAAACGTCCCCAGCAAGCGAATGCAAGATGGCAGACGAACTCTTCGGGACAGCTTAACTCACGAAAAACAGTATAGAGACAACTTTACCGGGTGGTATCTGCTGTCTTTTCCCGGTTTTGAGGGCACAGAATCTATTGCGATCACAACTTGAAGAGACCGGTCTCCGGGGGACAAAGACTTTGGGCCAGGAAACGACAGGAGTTATCGATCGTTTTGTGATGTTGTTGATGCTACGCAGACCCACTTCAACTCGTGAAGACACCCTTGGGACAATCAAACGTCTGTTATTGTTAACATTCGCGGTTGCCGCCCTGTTTAGCACCTTGGCGGTCACCACAGGCTGGGCACAGCAAGCCGATCATGATAAGGCGATCGCGATGGCCCGCACCGGACAGACGGCACAGGCTCTAGAAATCCTGGCCTCGCTCTATACCAATCACCCTGACGACAAGGCGGTGTTCTACGACTACCTCACAGTGCTGAGTTGGGCTGGACAGGACGACCGCGTTGCCGCATTGAGCACCCGGCTGTCACCGCAGACTGCTCCGGAATACGCCCTTAAGGCAGCGGCCCATTCCGCTCGCCGCCGCGGCGACTACATTCAGGCAGAGTACCTGTACCGTGCCGGAGCACAGCGCTTCCCTGGCGACCTCGATTTACCCACCGGGCTGATCTTGACCCTGGTCGATGCCGACTGCAGCCAGGCCGCCCTGGAACTGGCGGAGAAGCTGGAGCAGCAGCATCCCCAGGAGCCGTCCCTGCAACTGGCCAAAGGGTACGCCCTGGAAGCACGTCGGGAGTATTTCACAGCCCTGCAAAACTACAACCGGATTCTGGACAGGGATCCGACCAATCGCACGGCTCAGGCACGACGTATCCTGGTCCTGGACAGTCTGGGCGCGGCTGACCTGGCCGTCGACCTGACGCACAGGGATCCAGACCTGCTCTCCAGTTCTGAGCGGCAACGCATCCTGAGCAACCAAGCGGCCTTGGCTGTGCGCTGGGGGAACTTACCGGCAACGGACGAAACCAGGCGTTTCGACTGGACCGATCGAGCGCTGGTCCTGCTGGATCGCAACCGCGCCGAGCACGACCCGGCCAGTCCAGGGGCCGTAAACCTTGACCAGCGTGCCCGATTCGACCGATTGGTTGCCCTGCGCAACCGGTACGAGATGCAGGCTGTCGTCAGCGAATACGAATCGCTGGTTCATGAAGGTGCGACGATCCCCGCCTATGCCTTGTCAGCGGCCGCGGATGCCTACCTCTACCTGCAGCAGCCGGAACAGGCTGTCAACCTCTACCACAGCCTGCTAACAGTCCAGCCCGACGATCTCAACACCAACCTGGGCCTGTTCTACACACTGATCGAACTCGAGGAATTCGATGCCGCCTACGCTTTGATCGATCGACTAGACCAAAGCCAACCGATCTGGCTCCAGGCTCGCCAGCCTGACGGCAGCAGCAGGACCCGGCCCAACCCTGACAAACCGACGACCGCAACCACCGCGGCCATGGCACGCCTCTACGGCGACCAGAACGCCGAAGCGGAGGCTCGTCTGTCGGCCTGGCACGAGCAGGCCCCGGCCAACCTCGATATCACCCGCGAATTGGGCAACGCCTATGCCGCCCGCGGTTGGCCTCGCCTTGCCCAGCAGACCTACGAGCTTGGGCTGCGTCTCGACTATCGGCACAGGGACCTCCAGGTCGGGCTGGCGCAGAGTTACCTTGATCGCCGCGAATACCGTCTCGCCGAACAGTCCATCAACCGCCTCTACGCTCTCTACCCGGAAGATATCCACGTACGCAGACTGCACCGCCAGTGGCAGATTCACAACCTGAGTGAACTCCGCCTGACGGTTGGCTACACGGACAGCAGCGGCGTAACTCAGGGGAGCCAGGACATGCTGGTCGATGGAACACTCTTCTCACGGCCATTCAATTACAACTACCGCATGTTTTTCAGCGGCCGTTATGCATCTGCCGACTTCCCAGAGGGGGATGAGACCTACCGGCGCTACGGGGTCGGCATTGAGTACCGGCGGCCCGACCTCGAGGCGGCGGCGGAGCTGACTTACAACGTCGACGGCGGCAATGAGCTCGGCGGCCGACTGTCGCTGCTCTACGAACTCGACGATCACTGGTCGATACCGCTCAATGTCGAACGCTTCAGCCGTGATACGCCACTGCGTGCACTGAAGCAGGAGGTCACCGCTGATGCGGCCGACATCGGCATCAGCTACCGGGCCAGCGAACTGAGTCGCGTCAGCCTGCAGGCCCAGGTCATGGACTTCAGCGACGGCAACGTCCGGCGCAGCCTGAACGGCAGCCTTGAGCAACGCCTGGTGACCCTACCCAAGTACAAGCTGTCCGGCATCGTGGAGGTCTACACCTCGGCAAATAGCCGCGCCAACACCGTCTATTTCAACCCGGACCGGGACTTTTCGACAGCCCTGACCCTGGACAACCTGCAGCGGCTCTACCGGCGATATGATCAGTCTTTCAGCCATCGTCTCTCCCTGACCCTCGGCAACTACTGGCAGAAGAGCTACGATGACGACTACCTGGCCGGGTTCGCTTACGAACATATCTGGGAGGCCACCGAGCGCTTCACACTGGTCTACGGCTTCAGCCGTTTCCGGCGAATCTATGACGGTTCTCCCGAGTACCAGAACAACTATTACACCCGAATCAACTGGAGGTTCTGATGCGGTGCCGCCCAATCGCACTGACAATCTGCCTGGTTCTGCTCGGACTGCTGAGCCTGCCGCTGCCATGCCGGGCGTTTACGGCGCTCTGCTACCATGAGGTCGCCGACAGCATCAGCGATCCAGCAGGAAACGCCATCTCCGCCGACCGTCTGATCCAGCATTTCAGCTGGCTGCGCGCCAACGGCTACCGGGTCATCAGTGTCGACGATCTGTTGGCAGCGCAACGCGGCGAACGACAGCTACCTGACCGGGCGGTACTGCTTACCTTCGACGACGGCTATGCCAGCTTCTACAGCCGCGTCTACCCCCTGCTCAAAGCTTTCGGCTACCCAGCCGTCCTCGCCCTGGTTGGCAGCTGGCTCGACGCCCCGGCAGATGCCGAGGTGGTTTACGCTGACCGGCCGGTGCCTCGGGGCCACTTCATGAGCTGGGAGCAGCTGCGTGAAGTGGCCGACTCTGGCCTGGTGGAAATCGCTTCACACAGCTACGCCCTGCACCAGGGGATCGTCGCCAACCCACAGGGGAATCTCGAGCCGGCCCTGACCAGCCGCCACTACGACCCAGCGAGCGGTCGCTACGAGGACGACACCACCCAGATCAAGCGCATCCGCAACGACCTCACCCGAAACCGCGACCTGCTTGAACTCCGCCTGGGAGTCCGCCCCCGGGTCATGGTCTGGCCCTTCGGTCGTTACAATCAGCCGGCCGTCGCCATCGCCAAGGACCTCGGTATGCCAGTGGCCCTGACCCTGGAGAGCGGTCCCAACCGGCTGGACCGTCTCGACCACATCCATCGCGTTCTGGTCCCTGGCAACCAGAAACTCGAGGATCTGGTCTGGGAGCTCTACAATCCCGACCGTATCGATCCGCGCCGCGTCGCCCACGTCGACCTCGACTATGTCTACAGCGACGACCCCGCCCAGCAGCAGCTGAATCTCGACCGACTGCTTGACCGTATCAAGGATCTCCATATCAACACAGTATTCCTGCAGGCCTTTGCCGACCCGGACGGCAATGGCACCGCTGACGCGCTCTACTTCCCCAACAGGCACCTGCCGGTCCGGGCCGACCTGTTCAACCGGGTCGCCTGGCAGCTCAAAACCCGTGCCGGGGTCAACGTCTACGCCTGGTTGCCGGTGCTCGGCTTCAACCTGGGCGATACCAGCATGACCGTGCAGCAGGCCGAAAGCGGTCCGGCGCAGGAAAGCTACCGCCGACTGTCGCCGTTCCATCCGCGGGCCCGACAGATCATCCTGGAAATCTACGAAGACCTGGCTCGTTACGCCGAGTTCGAGGGGCTGCTTTTCCACGACGACGCTTATCTCACCGATTTCGAGGATGCCGGCCCGGCGGCACTGGCCTGGTACCATGAAAAGTGGCACCTGCCAGGCGACATCGCGGCTATCCATGGCGATCCGGACATGATGCTGCGTTGGACAAAAGCCAAGACACGGGCGCTGACGAACTGGACTGACGCACTGGCGAACCTGGTCAGGACCTGGCGGCCGACCATCAAAACCGCGCGCAACATCTCTGCAGAGAGCGTGCTGAATCCGGCTAGCGAGGCCTGGCATGCGCAGAGTCTTGCCGAGACACTGCAGCGCTACGACTATGTCGCAATCATGGCTATGCCGTATCTGGAACAGGCCAGCGATCCGGACTCCTGGCTCCAGGAGTTGGTCGCAGTCGTCAAACGCCACCCCGAAGCCCTCAGCCGGACCATCTTTGAGCTCCAGACCGTTGACTGGCAACGTGACAACAATCCGGTCCCGGCAAAGACCATCGCCCGGCAGATGCTCCTCATGCAACGGCTCGGGGCGGTGAATTTCGGTTATTACCCGGACAACTTCGTCGGCAACCGGCCAAATGCCAATGAGCTGCACCGAGCCATGTCCTTACAGACCTATCCTTACAGGCCCTGACCATGAGGGAACTGTCCACCATAATAGGGAATGCCCTGCTGAACTTCGCGTACTATTACCCGTTGTTCATGGCTTTTCTCTGGATGATCGGCGCGATTTACTACTACTTCCGCTGGGAGCGCCGTCAGAATAACTGGGACGACCCGCCGCAGCTCGACCACTACCCGGCTGTCTCAGTGATCGTCCCCTGCTTCAACGAGGCCGACAACATCAGCGAAACGTTTCAGACACTGATCGAACTGGACTACCCCAACTACGAGATCATCGCCGTTAATGACGGCAGCAATGACCAAACCGGGGCGATCCTCGACACAATGGCCGCAGAACATGACAAGATCAGGGTCGTGCACCTGGTCAAAAACCAGGGCAAGGCTATGGCATTGCGCATGGGGAGCATGCTCAGCCAGGCAGAGTTTCTGGTCTGCATCGACGGGGATGCCCTGCTCGACCGCCACGCGGTCACTTGGATGATGCAACACTTCATCAAAAGCCCGCGGGTCGCCGGGGTCACCGGCAACCCGCGAATCCGTACCCGCTCTACCCTACTCGGCAAAATCCAGGTCGGAGAGTTTTCGGCCATCCTCGGCCTGATCAAGCGTGCGCAACGTATCTACGGCCGAATCTTCACCATGTCGGGGGTGGTCTCGGCTTTTCGCAAATCTGCATTACACCAAGTCGGCTACTGGAGCCTCGATATGGTCACTGAGGATATCGACATCAGCTGGAAGCTTCAAATGAGCTACTGGGACATCCGTTACGAACCCCACGCCCTCTGCTGGATTCTCATGCCCGAGACCCTGCGCGGCCTCTGGAAGCAGCGCCTGCGCTGGGCCCAGGGCGGCAACGAGGTGCTGATGCGCTATGCCGGCAACCTGCGGCCCTGGCCCAAACGCCGGATGTGGCCCGTCTACATAGAATATTTTTCCAGCATCGTGTGGGGCTATACCATGTTGACCGTGATCCTGCTCTACTTCGCAGGATTGGTGGTTTTGATGCCGCCAGGCTTTCGGGTCGAGTCGATCATCCCGACCTGGCCAGGCGTCGTACTCGGGCTGGCCTGCCTGCTGCAGTTCGCCGTCAGTTTCGCCCTCGACAACCGCTACGAGAAGGGACTGTTCAAGTACTACTTCGTCATGATCTGGTACCCGCTCGCTTTCTGGCTGCTCAACATGTGCACTTCAGTGGTCGCCCTGCCCAAGGCGATCCTCAAGGAGCGTGGTGAGCGTGCCCGCTGGCGTACAGAAGACCGCGGCATCCACCCTGGTCGATAAAAGGAGGCCGCTTTGCCACAAACGATCATCAACCGTCCCGACCTGCAGACCTACCAGCAGAAATACGGCCAGAGCCTGATCACCGTGCTTTTCTGGGTCATCTTCTTCTTTTTCATGCGCCCCTTGATCAGTATCGTCGGCTGGTTTTTTGGTGTGCAGCTGTTCACCGACATCATGATCGAGCAGGGGGGCTACCATGCACTACTTGCTCTGCTGGCCTGGTATTTTGGCATCATCTTTCTGATGGGCCTGGTGCTGGAAGGTTGGTCGCTCTACAATCTGTATCGCTACGGCCGGAACGAGAAACGCATACACCACCCGGAACCGGTCAAGGTTGCGGCGCTGGCTCAACACTTCCAGGTTGATGCCGATCGGCTTCGAGAGTTGCAGACTGTCAAGCGGGTGATCCTGGAACACGACGTCAATGGCAAGTTGATCAGCAACCTGAGCTGATCTGCTGGTCCATGGCAAAAAATAACCAGAGGAGGATCGCCTTCTGCTCTTTAGGGCCGTTATGTTCACCCCTTCGTCAAAAGAACTGGGCCTTTATCCTTCATAAGCAATTCCTAGCAAAAGCAAAATCATTGTTTCGCGATATAGTAGGATCTGTTCTCAATCGATCTCCAAATCGATTATCCGCCTCCTGGCCACTGACCGATGACGGTGGCGGCAGCATCAGGGGAATGCACCGAGATAGGATCATTTTATGTGCAAAGAATCCCGCCACGACTTTGACAAAGCCGCCGCAACCTGGGATGAAAAACCTCAGCGACGTTTGCTGGCAGAAGCGGTAACGTCCGCAATTGCTGAGAGTGTCAACCTGCACCGTGCATTGCAGGTCCTCGAGTATGGCTGCGGAACCGGTCTGTGCGGGCTGCAGCTGGCCTCGGAAGTCGGCCAGTTGACGGCGGTCGATACCTCGGCAGGCATGCTGGATGAACTGCGCAAGAAATCCCGGGACCTTGGCCTGGGGAACGTGACGCCGATCCTGATCTCTCCGGACAGCTGGCCGCTGCCTGCCGCGGCCTTTGACCTGGTCTTCTCCAGCATGGTGCTGCATCACGTCGCTGCGACCCATGCCCTGCTGCAAAACTTCCAGCAGGCCCTGAAGCCAGGAGGTTTTCTGGCCATCGCCGATCTGGAAATGGAGGATGGGACCTTCCACGACGATCCTGCCGGCGTTGCCCATCACGGTTTCGACCCACAGGCCCTTATAAACAAGCTGGAACGCTTGGGCTTCAAAGCCCTGAGGACACGAACCGTGCACACGATCAGCAAGCAGCATGGTGGTGAGGAGCGCCGCTACCCGGTCTTTCTGATTACGGGCCAGAAACTCGACTGAATAGCAGCGACCCGCAGAAGCGATTCTCTCTAGAGCGGTCTTAATACACAACACCAAAGGCTTTCAAGAGTGGAACGTCCTGATTGTTCGTGGCTCAATTTTTAGGTGAAAGAAAATTAAAAAATGTAAACCTTGCTGCATGGACCCCGTCTAAAAGGACAAGACAATGGGCCCAGAACTTTCAACTCGAACAGCAAGGAGCAACACAATGAAAAGTCGCAACCTTTATGCAATCGGCATTTTCACGGCAATCCTGGCGATCGCGGCCGCACCTGAGCTCGCCCTGGCACGGGGCGGCGGTCACGGCGGCGGTGGTGGCGGTGGCGCCATGGGCGGCGGCATGAACATGATGCAGAGCGGCAATACCTACCAGCAGCAGCACAAACAGCAATACAAGCAACAGCACCGTTACCAGTATCGCCAGGAAAATAACATGGCCGGGGCGCAAACGGGCACAGGGATCGGAGGCCAGTCCAGGGACAGGACTCGCGACCGGCTCCGCGACCCGTCCACACATAAGACCCAAATTTCCGAGTAAAGCGGTTGGTATGAATGAACTAACCCCGCGGCAAGCCACGGGGTATCCAGAATTCAGTATCCAGTAGACAGAATAAACTCGTGGGCCCACCTGGTGGCAGGAACTTATTCCGGATTCTGGATTCTGGGTACCGGCTTCCCTCAATTAAGGCTCGAACCAAGAGTCAATCAATGCTTAGCGCAGCAAGCTGCGGGGCATCAACCCTCTCGTCGATTGAAACATGCCGATAGCACACGGCCGGGCAGCATTCGCTGTCCGGCCGCGCTATGTGAAACAGGACTCTCCCCTAAAGCTCATCAGCTCCAACTCCTTTCTCCAATAGTTTCGACAATCATGCTGTCGAGGCCCCTTGACGATATCCGCCTTAGCGGATATGTTTTCTACATGAAAAACCAAGCCATCATTTTCAAGGCACTGGCAGACGAAACCCGGCTGCGCATCCTGGCGTTGCTTCTGGATGGGGAACTCTGTGTTTGTGAAATCATCGCCGCACTCGGGCTACCGCAATCGACCATCTCCCGGCACCTGGCTTACCTGCGCAAAAGCGACTGGGTCCAGGATCGCCGCCAGGGGATCTGGATGTATTATCGTCTCAACGATCGGGCCCCCGGCTTGAGGCGCGGGGTCAAGCCGCTGCTCGAAAAACATCTCACGCCCGACCCGGGGCACGCGGAAGCCTTGAGACGTTTACGCATCTTCCAGAGTGCGCAAGGCAGCAAGGCCTGTTGATTTTATTTAGCCGAGAGACACGCCCGTACGGACCAAAGGACAGGGATTGCCCGGTTGGACGAACCTGCAGTACGCCACAGGGGGTCAAGCCACTTGCCGATCAAATTTTTCACCTCGCCTCCCTTGAGGATATTTCACCATGAGCATTCGCATCGGGATCAACGGGTTCGGCCGCATGGGCCGCCTTGCACTCAGGACCGCCTGGGATTGGCCGGAACTGGACATTGTCCACATCAATGAAGTCAAGGGTGGCCTCAAAGCGGCCGCCCACCTGCTCGAATTCGACTCGTTGCACGGCCGCTGGTCCAGGGGCATCCAGGTTGCCGGCGACGCGCTTGCAATCGACGGTACGCCTCTCGGTTTCAGCGAAAAGCAGGCCCCCGGAGATGTGGGGTGGGCAGAACGGGGAGTCGACATCGTCATCGAAGCCTCGGGAAAATTCCGTACCCCGGAACTGCTGCAGCCCTACCTTGATCAGGGGGTCAGGAAGGTGATCGTAACGGCGCCGGTCAAAGAGGGAGCCCTCAACATCGTCATGGGGGTGAATGACAACCTCTATGACCCGGGCAAGCATGATGTGCTCACCGCCGCTTCCTGCACGACCAACTGCCTGGCCCCGATGGTCAAGGTGCTGCACGAGAAGATCGGCATCGAGCACGGGGTCATCACCACCCTCCATGACCAGACCAACACCCAGGTCATAGTCGATTCTCCGCACAAGGACCTGAGACGGGCCCGGGCAGCGAGCCTGTCACTGATTCCGACCACCACCGGTTCGGCCACCGCCATCACCCTGATCTATCCGGAGCTGCGTGGGAAGCTCAATGGTCATGCGGTACGGGTTCCACTGTTGAACGCCTCGATCACTGATGCGGTCTTTGAAATGCAGCGTCCTGTGACCGAGGCAGAGGTCAATGGACTCTTCAAAGAGGCCGAACGAACCTATCTCAAGGGGATCCTCGGCGTCGAAGATCGGCCGCTGGTCTCGATCGACTTCAAGGGCGATACCCGTTCAGCGATCATCGATTCCCTCTCGACCATGGTCGTGGATGGCACCCAGCTCAAGATTTTGGCCTGGTACGACAACGAGATGGGATACGTCCACCGGATGATGGAACTCTGCAGAAAGGTTGCCCTGACTCTGGGTTAAGGTTCGACCATGAACGCTCTGCGCAATTACACCCTGGTCACAGCGGCCTACTGGGGGTTCACCCTGACCGACGGCGCC
The DNA here is from genome assembly GCA_024641085.1 of Geobacteraceae bacterium. Lineage (GTDB taxonomy): Bacteria > Desulfobacterota > Desulfuromonadia > Desulfuromonadales > BM103 > JAHEDT01. The sequence goes on from JAHEDT010000039.1 coordinate 12,265, forward strand.
CTGCGCATGCTGGTGCTGCTGCATTTTTACGACCTGGGCTATTCTGCGGTGCAGATTGCCTTTCTCTTCCTGCTCTATGAGTTCTTTGGTGTCGTCACCAACCTGGTTGGAGGCTGGGTTGGTGCGCGCATCGGCCTGAAAGTGACGCTTTTTCTCGGACTGGCTTTGCAGGTCATTGCTCTGGTGGTCCTCGCACTCCTCGATCCCGCCTGGCCGGCCGCCTGGTCGGTCGCCTATGTGATGGGAGCCCAGGCTCTCTCGGGGGTCGCCAAGGACCTGACCAAAATGAGTTCGAAAAGTGCCATCAGGGTACTCATCCCGTCTGGTGCCGAGGGCGTACTTTTCAAATGGGTTGCGATCCTGACCGGCTCGAAGAATGCTCTGAAAGGCGCTGGATTTTTCCTCGGCGGAGTCTTGTTGACGTGGCTGGGATTCACGGGATCGTTGCTGGCAATGGCGGCAGGGCTGCTGTGCGTCCTGGTTGCCGCGGTCATCGCCCTGCCCGGGGACATGGGCAGGGCGAGTGCCAAGGTCAAGTTTTCTCGCATCCTGTCGAAAAGCCGTGAGATCAACCTGCTCTCTGCGGCACGTCTGTTCCTGTTCGGCTCACGCGATATCTGGTTCGTGGTCGGCCTGCCGGTTTTCCTCTCTGCCAGCCTGGGCTGGAGCCACGCCGAGGTAGGCGGCTTCCTGGCGATCTGGGTGATCGGCTACGGCGGCATTCAGGCCCTGGCGCCACGACTTCTCGACCGGGTCCTTGCCGGCGGGACTCCGCGCGGCGGCACGGCCGCGATCGGCGCCTTCGTCCTGGCGGGACTGACCGCCTTGATTGCCGTAGGCATCAGTTTCGAGCTTTCGCCACGAATGACCGTGGTCGGCGGCCTGGCACTGTTCGGCGTGATTTTCGCGGTCAACTCCTCGGTCCACAGCTACCTGGTTCTCGCCTACACAGAAAGTGACCAGGCGGCCCTGAATGTCGGCTTCTACTATATGGCCAACGCCTTGGGGCGACTGGTCGGGACTCTGCTCTCCGGCCTGGTTTTCCAGCTCGGCGGACTGGTGGCGTGTCTCTGGGTATCGGCTGCATTCGTCGCGACTGCGGCGGCAATATCCCTTAAGCTCCCGCGAGGCAGGCTGACGAAGGGCGTCTGATCCTTGCGTTTCAGGAGGATGGCATGGAACATGGCTTGACGAAAAAACTCTCTTTTCTCGACCGGTTTCTAACCCTGTGGATTTTCCTCGCCATGCTGGTTGGCGTGGTCGGAGGCTGGCTGGTCCCCGGCATCAAGGACCTGGTCAACACCTTCTCCGTCGGAACCACCAATATCCCGATCGCCATCGGCCTGATCCTGATGATGTACCCTCCCCTGGCCAAGGTGAAATACGAGGAGCTCGGTGAGGTGTTCCGCAATCGCAAGATCCTCGGCCTGTCTTTGCTGCAAAACTGGGTCATTGGCCCGATCCTCATGTTCCTGCTGGCGATCAGCTTCCTTTCCGGCTACCCGGAGTACATGGTCGGCCTGATCATGATCGGCCTGGCGCGCTGCATCGCCATGGTCATCGTCTGGAACGAACTGGCCAAAGGGAACACGGAATATTGTGCCGGTCTGGTTGCCTTCAACAGTATCTTCCAGGTGCTTTTCTACAGCGTGTATGCCTGGCTGTTCATTACGGTGCTGCCACCGTTGCTCGGCCTGGAAGGTGCGGTCGTCGAGGTCACCATCGGTCAGATTGCCGAAAGCGTCTTTATCTACCTTGGCATACCGTTCATTGCCGGGATCATGACCCGTTACATATTGATCCCGGTCAAGGGCCGCCAGTGGTACGAAGAGGTCTTCATTCCGCGCATCAGCCCGATCACCCTGGCCGCACTGCTTTTTACAATTGTCGTGATGTTCAGCCTGAAAGGCGGGCTGATCGTCACTATCCCGATGGACGTTGTCCGGATCGCCATCCCCCTGCTTATCTACTTCATCGTCATGTTCCTGGTCAGTTTCATGATGGGAGTGAAGATCGGTGCCGACTACGGCAAAACGGCGACGGTCGCCTTTACCGCCGCGGGAAACAACTTCGAACTGGCGATCGCGGTTGCCGTGGCGGTGTTCGGTCTCGACTCGGCGGTCGCCTTTACCGCGGTGATCGGACCGTTGGTCGAGGTTCCGGCGCTCATAACCCTGGTCAATGTTGCGTTCTGGCTGCAGAGAAAATACTTTCCCCGGGAGGTTCCTGTTGTCGGGGCTTGAGGGGTCTTTAAATTTGCGGGTCATGGGTCAAAAAGGCCTTTTTCTCCAAATAATTATAAAGAGATGTATCCATTTTCCTTGTGCTACCAACGACAAGGGGTAAAATGCACACAGACTATTGAGCGGACAGCCGGGAGCGGCCGCATCACCCCTCCTGCTGGCCGAGGCGGCAGGACAGAGAGGACTGTTCCCAGCCGATTTTTAACGATCCGTTCTGCTTGGACAGAATCCTCACGATCTGCCATGCTCGCTGTTCCCGCAATCACCACCCCTGGAGTTTACCTGAGCAAATGAGAGAAACCTTCCTGCCCTTCAGCCGACCCGACTTCGGCCAGGAGGAGATCGACGCGGTCAATGCGGTCATGCGCTCGGGCTGGATCACCACCGGGCCGCAGGCGGCCCAATTCGAAAAACAGCTGGCCAGCTACTGTGGCGCCCGCGAGAGCGTGGCCCTGGCCTCGGCGACCGGTGGAATGCACCTGCTGCTGGCCGCTCTCGGCATCGGACCCGGCGACGAGGTGATCACCCCCTCCATGACCTGGGTTTCGACCGTCAACCTGATCGTTCTTGCCGGAGCGACGCCGGTCTTCGCCGACATCGACCGCGACACGTTGATGGTCACCCCGGACACCATCGCCCCCTGCCTGAGCGAACGCACCCGGCTGATTATCCCGGTCCATTTTGCCGGGGCCCCGGTCGACCTCCGACCGTTGCACCAGTTGGCCGACACGCACCAGGTTACCCTGGTGGAAGACGCTGCGCACGCGGTCGGAACCGAGTATTGCGGCGCCCGCATCGGACAAAGCGGCACCAGCATCTTTTCTTTCCATCCGATCAAAAACCTGACCACCGGTGAGGGCGGGGCGCTGCTCAGCGACGACGTGACGCTGCTCGACAGGGTCCGGCGCCTGAAATTCCACGGCCTCGGCGTCGACGCCTTCGATCGCCAGACCCAGGGAAGGACTCCTCAGGCCGAAGTCCTGGAACCGGGCTTCAAGTACAACCTGACCGACATTTCTGCAGCCATTGGCATTGAGCAGCTGAAAAAACTTGACGATTTCATTGCCCGGCGCACCGAGCTTGCGCTCTATTACCGGGAACGTTTGGGCGAGATCGACGAGATTCTGCCGCTCGGGGACGTCCCCTACCCGGCCCGTCATTCCTGGCACCTGTTCATCGTTCGTCTGCTGTCGAACCGGGCCGGCCTCGACCGCAACCGGTTCATGGCCGCGCTGAAAGAGAAGAACATCGGCACCGGCCTGCACTTTCACGCCGCTCACAGCCAGAAGTACTACCGTGACCGCCTGCCGCTTCCGCCCGGGGCACTGCCGCAGACGGAGTGGAACTCTGCGCGCATATGTTCCCTGCCGCTGTTCCCGCAAATGACCCGCGAGGATGTGGATGACGTCATCGCGGCAATCAAGGAGGTGCTGACCTCATGAACAGACCCGACTTGTCGATTGTAATTCCGGTTTACAACGAGCAGGAGACCCTTCCGGAACTTCTCAAAAGAACCCTGGAGGCCTGCCGCCCCCTCGAACGGCCCTTCGAACTGATCCTGGTTGATGACGGCAGCAGCGATGACTCGGCCAGGCTGATCTGCCAGGCAGCCGAAGAGGAGCCCGAAGTGGTGGCGGTCCTGCTCAACCGCAATTACGGGCAACATGCGGCGGTCTTCGCCGGGCTGCAGCAGTCCTGCGGCGAGGTAGTCGTGACCCTGGACGCCGACCTGCAGAACCCACCCGAGGAGATCCCCAACCTGCTCCGCGAAACGGATGCCGGCGCCGACGTCGTCGGTACGGTGCGGACCAATCGGCAGGACAGCTGGTTCAGAAGAAAAGCCTCGGCGCTGGTCAACCTGATGGTGCGCCAGGCAACCGGCGTCAAGATGCAGGACTACGGTTGCATGCTGCGTGCCTACCGGCGCCCGATCATCTCGGCGATGCTGCAGTGCCAGGAACGATCGACCTTCCTGCCGATCCTGGCCAACAGCTTCGCCCGCACGACCAGTGAAATCCCGGTCCGCCACGCCGAACGAGCCGGCGGGGAATCGAAATACAACCTGTGGAAGCTGGTCTCACTGCAATACGACCTGCTGACCTGCATGTCCACCTTTCCCCTGCGCCTACTCTCGTTTATCGGCTCTCTGATCGCCCTGAGCGGGTTCGCTTTCGGCGTCCTGCTCTTCGTGCTGCGTGTGGTCTACGGCGCGGCCTGGGCTGGCGAGGGCATCTTCAGCCTGTTTGCCGTCCTGTTCATCTTTGTGGGCGCGCAGTTTGTCGGGCTGGGACTGCTTGGCGAATATATCGGCCGCATCTACCACGATGTCCGCGGGCGGCCCCGTTACTTTGTCCAGCAGGTGATCGGTGCCGAGCCCCGTACGGGGATCATGGAGAACACAGTCCGCGCAAAACAGCAGTGACTGCAAATTGTGCGTTTTTTGACTCACCATCCAAGTAAACGAGGTTTTCATGAAAGTTGTTGTTCTGGCTTACCACAATATCGGCTGTACCGGAATCCGCGCCCTGCTCGAGCAGGGCTTCGAGATCGAGGCGATCTTTACCCACCGGGATGACCCGAACGAGAATCTCTGGTTCGAATCGGTTGCCGACCTGGCCGTTGAGAAACAGATCCCGGTCTACGCTCCGGATGACATCAACCACCCCATGTGGGTCGAAAAAATCCGTGACCTGCAACCGGAGATGCTGTTCTCATTCTACTACCGGTCGCTGGTCAAGCAGGATATCCTTCGGATCCCTCCGAAAGGCTGTTTCAATCTGCACGGTTCACTGCTGCCCCGCTACCGTGGCCGCTGCCCGGTCAACTGGGTTCTGATCAACGGTGAGCAGCAGACCGGGGTCACCCTTCATCAAATGACCACGAAGGCCGATGCGGGGGACATCGTGCTGCAGCGCGAGGTGCCCATTTCCGATGACGACACTGCGCAGACCCTGTACGGAAAAATGACCTCAGCCACGCAACAACTGCTGGGCGAAGCCTTGCCCCGGCTCCTGGTGGGGACCGCCTTGCTGTCACCTCAGGACCCTGCGGCAGCCACCTATTTTGGCGGGCGCAGTCCCGAGGACGGGTGCATCGACTGGCAATTGCCCGCCTCACGGATCCGCAACCTGGTCAGGGCAGTGACGCGGCCTTACCCTGGGGCTTTCAGTTACATTGCCGGCCGCAAGTGCCTGATCTGGTCTGCCGAGGTGGTAAAATCCGCACAACCCGCTCCTCCCGGAACCATTCTCACCTGTGAGCCGTTGACTATCGCCTGCGGCGAAGATGCCCTGGTGGTGAGAACCGGGCAACCGGTCGACGGTTTGTTCATGTCCGGGCTGCAGCTTGCCAAGGACCTGGCCCTGGTGCCCAAGATGCGCTTCGGTCACTTGCCGAAGCCCTCCGATCTCGCCGCAACCAAGAAAAAGGTGCTGATTCTCGGTGTGGATGGATTCATCGGCAACCATCTCAGCGAACGCCTGCTGGCCAGCGGTCGCTACGAAGTCTTCGGTCTGGACCTTTATGGCCGCTCAATCCGCCGGTTGATGGAGCATCCCGATTTTCACTTCACCGAGGGTGACATTTCGATCATGCGCGAGTGGATCGAGTACCACGTGCGCAAGTGCGATATCATCCTGCCGCTGGTCGCCATCGCCACCCCCGCGGCCTACGTGCGAGACCCGCTCGGCGTCTTCGAGCTCGACTTCGAGGAGAACCTGCGCATCGTCCGCTACTGTGCCAAGTACCGCAAGCGGATCATCTTCCCTTCGACGTCCGAAGTCTACGGCATGTGCGGCGATACGCATTTCGACGAAATGCGCTCCAACCTGATCCTCGGCCCGATCCCCATGCAGCGCTGGATCTATTCCTGCAGCAAGCAGCTGCTTGACCGGGTCATCTGGGCCTATGGCAGCAAGGAGGGTCTGCCCTTCACCCTGTTCCGACCCTTCAACTGGATCGGCTCGCGGCTGGATTCTCTCGAATCGGCCCGGATCGGCAGTTCCCGGGTCATCACCCAGTTTATTCTCAACCTGGTCGAGGGGACGCCGATCCGCCTGGTCGACGGTGGCATGCAGAAGCGCTGCTTCACCGACGTCTCTGACGGCATCGACGGTTTGTTCCGAATCATCGAAAATCGTGACGACAACTGCAATCAGGAAATCTTCAACATCGGCAACCCTGATGGCGAAGCGAGTATTCAGGAGTTGGCGGAAACCCTGGTGCGTCAGTTTGAGGTGCATCCGCTGCGTGATCAATTTCCACCTTTTTCCGGCATTCAGCAGATCGAGAGTGGAGCCTATTACGGTGCGGGCTACCAGGATGTCGTGCACCGCAAGCCATCGATCAAACGGATCGGCAAACTGCTCGGCTGGCAGCCAAAGGTCGGTTTCGAAGCCGCCGTCTCCGGAACCCTCGACTACTTTCTGCGGGACGCCGCGAGCAAAGGCCAGGGGGGGCGGGAGCATTGATACAGGTCGGGCTGCGGGTCGATGTCGATACCCTGCGCGGCACGCGTATCGGGGTGCCGAACCTGCTGCAGTTATTCGAGGAGCGCGGAATTGCCGCGAGCTTTTTCTTCTCGGTCGGCCCCGACAACATGGGCCGTCACCTCTGGCGCCTGCTGCGCCCGACGTTTCTATTCAAGATGCTGCGGACCCGTGCGGCCAGTCTCTACGGCTGGGAGATCCTGTTGCGAGGACTTTTCTGGCCCGGGCCGGACATCGGCAGACGCTGTGCCGAGCTGATCCGCTCGGCCAGCCAGGCCGGCCACGAAATCGGCCTGCATGCCTGGGACCATCAACGCTGGCAGTCCAAGGTCGCCGGCATGACGCAGCACGACCTGCAGCAGGAGATGGAGCTTGGACACCAAAGACTTTGCGAGCTGATCGGTCGTGAACCGGACTGCGCAGCCGCTCCTGGCTGGCGCATGACCAACAGCGCTCTGGAATTACGTGAGCGCTTTCCCTATCGTTATGGCTCGGACTGCCGCGGGACCGGAATCTTCCGGCCGGTAATCGGCAACCGCACCTTGACCCAGCCACAGATCCCCTCCACCCTGCCCACCTATGATGAGATGGTCGGGCCGAAATGCAGTCCGGCTGATTATTACCAGGCCGTGCTTGAACGGGTGAAACCGGACGTGCTCAACGTATTGACCGTGCATGCCGAGGTCGAAGGAATCGTTGCCCGAGACCTGTTCGCACAATTCCTGCAGCAGGCCTCGCAACGCGATCTGCACTTCGTGCCCCTCGGTAGATTGCTGGGCAATGAACCGGCAACCGATACGGCGGAAGTGATCAGGCAGTCGATCCCGGGGCGTGACGGCTGGCTGGCGGTGCAGAACTCTCAGGAGCAAGCAAAGTGAACTTGAAACATCGTGACCTGCTGCTGTTGCTGCTGATCTTCAGCTTGATCTACCTGCTGCCGCTGGGGGCACGGCCTTTATTCATGCCTGACGAAACCCGTTACGCCGAGATCCCGCGGGAGATGATTGCCAGCGGCAATTGGGTGGTCCCGCATCTCAATGGCCTGTCATATTTTGAAAAACCGGTCCTTGGCTACTGGGTGCACGCAGCCGCGCAGCTGGTCTTTGGCGAAACCCGTTTTGCGGTGAGGTTCCCGTCGGCCCTGGCCACTGGCTTGAGCGGCCTGCTGGTGTTGCTTTTGGCCTGGGTGCCGACCCGCATCGACCCGCGCCGCTCTCTCGGTCCCATGGCGGCCCTGATCTTCCTGAGCTATTTTGCGGTCGCCGGGATCGGCACCTTTGCGGTCCTGGATAATCTCCTGTCCCTGTTTTTGGCCCTGGCCCTGGCCAGTTTTTTCTGGGCCAGCGAAGCCGATGCAGGTTCCTGGCGGGAGCGCGGCTTTCTGATCGGTGCAGGCATCAGCTGCGGATTGGCCTTTTTGACCAAGGGCTTTCTCGCCCTCGCGGTTCCGGCGCTGGTCGCTGGCAGCTTCCTGCTCTGGCAGAAGCGTTGGCGAGACCTGTTCAGGATGAGCTGGCTGCCGCTGCTGGTTGCTTTCCTGGTCGCTCTGCCCTGGTCCCTGGCCATACATCGGCAGGCACCGGATTTCTGGAACTACTTCTTCTGGGAAGAGCACGTCAGGCGTTTCTTCAGCGGCTCGGCCCAGCATCAGCGCCCCCCCTGGTTCTACCTGGCCGTTCTTCCGGCGATGGTCCTCCCCTGGACTTTCCTGATCCCCTCCCTCTGGCAGGGCCTCCGGACCAGTATTCAGGACCTCCCGCAGCGAAGGAACCTGCGCCGCTACGCCCTCTGCTGGCTGATCTTTCCATTCCTGTTCTTTTCTGCTTCGAGCGGCAAGCTGATCACCTACATCCTGCCCTGCCTGCCGGCGCTGGCCATCCTCATGGCGTTGACCTTCGATCGCCTCGGGTCGACTCTTGCACAGAAGGCCTTCAAGCTGGGAGCGCTGCTGGCGGCCGGTCTTTGGCTGCTGTTGCTGGTGGCCTTGCTGGCCCTGCAGAAGATCGGCCTGCATGGAGTCCCCCTGTACAGCCAGCCGGTCTCCTGGCTGCTCGGCAGTGTAGCCTTGGTCTGCGGGATTACCGGATTCGTCTGGTCGGTCCGGGCAGGAACAGCCTGGCGAAAACTGGTCCTGTTCAGCCTGGCGCCACTCCCGTTCCTGATGGCAGCTCCTCTGCTGATGCCTGACGTCACTTTGCAGAAGAAGGCACCCGAGGTCTTCCTGGAGCAGCTGGTTCCGGAGATCGCATCGACCGACCGGATCGTTGCCGACGGGGGGATTGTTCGGGCGGTCTGCTGGAGCTGGAAACGCGATGACCTTTACCTCCTGAGTGCCGGGGAACTCGACTACGGCCTCAATCAGCCCGAGGGTCGCTCGCGCAGGGTCGATCTTGCCGAAGTGCGGAAAATGATCGAGGCTCAACCGGGTACCGTGGTGCTCGTGGCCAGTCGCAAGACGTTCTCCAAATGGCAGAAAGAGCTACCAACTCCGGCACAAATCCGTCAAGATGGTGCGGACGGGGTTGTGGTTGCCCGGTATTGAGCTCAAACCCCGCATCCTTTTTGGCCGAGTCCCCGGGTTCCACGGCCAGGCCCACATATTTTAGAGGTTATCATGGTTCGTTATCTGCCCTTGATCCTGTCCGGCGTTCTGTTGAATGCCATGGCTCAGCTTTCTCTCAAGCAGGGGATGCGCCAGGTCGGTCATTTTGATTTCCGCTGGGAAAACTTTGTGCCGATCGGTTTAGGCGTCGCAAGCAACCCATTCGTGCTGGCCGGCCTGGTCTGCTACGTCGTCAGTGTCGGCGTCTGGTTGCTGGTCCTCTCCCGCGTCGAGGTCAGCTTTGCCTACCCGCTCCTCTCCGTAGGCTATATCGTCACAGCCTTTGCCGGGCGCTATCTGTTTCAAGAAGCGTTAGGGCCGATGCGCTGGTCCGGGATCATCGTGATCTGCATCGGGGTGTGGCTTATTACCCGGACCGGTTAAATGCAGGGTTGCTGGAAGAAACACGCCACTATTCAAAAGGGCTCACCCTGAACAGGCCACGAGCGACCCGATCCAGCGCACATGCTCACTTGTCCGGGCCGCTGCGAACAACCCCACCTGACCAGGAACAGTGATGCAACCCTGACAAACCGGGGCGGGGATTCCGGGCAGGACCGGCGGCAGCGGCAGGAGGTTCCCGGAATGGACTGGCTTGATTATGCATTTATATTGGTGGCCTATGTCGTCGCCGGCGGCATCAAGGGGTTGACCGGTATCGGTTTTTCGACCTCCTGCCTGCCGATCATGGCCCTGCGCCTCGACCTGAAGGTCGCCATCCCCCTGGTTATCGTACCGTCCGTCGTCAGCAACCTGGCGGTCATGCTGCAGGCCGGGGGCTTCCGAGAAGCCGTCAGGCGTTTCTGGCCCCTGTACGCAGCGGTCATTCCCGGTCTCCTGTGCGGCCTGGCAATCCTGGTCGCGATCAATGCAGACACGTCAAAGGCCGTTCTGGGTCTGGTGCTGGTGACTTACGCTCTTTGGGCGTTGGGCAACAAATCCTTTCCCTTATCCGAGGCGTGGGAACGAATCCTCAAGGTCCCGGCCGGTTTCTGCACCGGCTTTGTCAACGGACTCACTGGATCTCAGGTGATGCCCGTACTTCCTTATCTCCTGTCGCTCAACCTGGGTAAAAGCGCCTTCGTTCAGGCAATCAACATTTCCTTTACACTCTCGAGCCTGATCATGCTTGTCGGTATGAACCGCCTGGGACTGCTCACTTCCGGAACCTTCCTGGTCGCCATCGCCGGCCTGATCCCTGTGCTGTTGACTGTGTACCTCGCCGGCAGACTTCAGCACCACCTGAGCGGAAGCCTGCATCGCAAGCTCGTGCTGACTTTCCTGCTGATCATGGGGCTGGCCCTGTTGGCGAAGCTCCTCATCTGAAAAACAGATCGGCTGATCCGCTCAACCCAGGGCAGCTTCTTGATCCCTGCAATATCGGGGTTTGTGTTTATAAATTGAATTTACGATTTTCTTTGCAGGGATTTGATGTTAACTTCTGAGATATTAAAGTCGTTTTCAGGCGTGGCCAAGAGCAGGGCAGCGAGCATCGGAGCCCGGCATGAACGCCTAAATTGATCTCTCGCGTCAACAGGCCAGGGCCGCACCCGTTATTTGCCACAGTGGCCAGGCAGACATGCCGCAGAGCAAGAAGGAGGGAGTTCTGGAAAAGAACCTCAAGCTGGGAGAACTTCTCATCAAGGCAGGCTTGATCGATGGGTTTCAGCTGAACGCCGCGCTCTCCTACAAGCGTCACTGGGGCGGCCGGATGGGGGAATCGCTGGTCAGGCTGGGCTATATCAGTGAGAAGGATCTCCGTATGTTTCTGGCCAGGCAGTTCGACTTACCCGAGATTGACCTGATCACGCACAGAATCCCGGCGGAAGTGCTTGATTACATTCCGGAGTCCAAGGCGCGCGAGTTTTGCGTGATTCCGGTCGACCGGGTTGAGATCAGGGGCATCATGCACCTGGTGGTCGCCATGCCGGACCCCACGAACTTGTACGTCATCGATGCATTGCAGTTTATCACCGAATGCTGGATCAAACCCGCCATGGTTTCTGCTGACACGATTCTAAAGGCGATCAACCTGCAGTATGGTGCGGCAGCAAGCCGCCGCGCCGAAACCGGTCATACTGTTTCCCATGCACCACTCCCACCCTCACCGCGTTTTGAGACGGCCGAAGAGGACAGGCCTCTCGCCTTGACCATCAAACACCTCGAAGACAGCTTTGAACAACTGATGCGCCTGCTGATCAAAAGGAATTCTCCCCTGATCAAAGACCTGGACGATCTTTTGAATTCGTTCCTGAAGGGCATCGCACAATCCGGAAAATAAACAACCGGGTTATTCTCTGCGCTTCGGCAAAGGCATGACAAAACAAATTTGCCCTCGGATCCAAGCAGACAAAAGCGCAAGCACGACCTGTTTTCTTGAACGAGCAACTCTTTAGCGTCTTTCTGCAAGTTTTGCGACTTTGCGTTCCCCGCTTTTCCTGCGCCAGCACCCCGGCCTGGAACGCGAGTCAGGGAGAAGACCGGAATAATAACGGCTCTATAACCTCTAAAAAGGTTTAACGCAAAGGCGCAGAGGAAAACCCATCAGTCTTCAGGTAATAACATGACCTTGGCCTTGTTCTCCGCGTCTCCGCGTCTTTGCGTTAGTCTATAGCTTAAGTTTTGTTGCTCCTTTGTTTGGGTTCTAGGGCCAAATACTAAAACGGGCAGGAGGATTGCCAACACTCGGGGAATCGGGACAAAGTCAGTTCATTCGATTGCCCGGACGCCGAGAACCGTTTAACCCTTGTGTCAAGCATCTGCCTTGGCTATTATTCACAGGTGTTCACTTGCATCCCCTGACAACACCGCCGGGGCTGCAGCAACAGCTTGACTGCCTTCGGGATTCACTGGCCATGTTGACCAACGATCACAGCATCCTGATTGTCGATGATGTTGCCAAGCGTCGGCAGCAACTCAAAACCATGCTGATGGAACGAGAGGACTCCGTTCTCGAAGCGGAAACTGCCGAAGCTGCCTTTGAGCTACTCAAGCAGAAGCCTGCCAACCTGGTCATCACGGAAACAGACCTGCCAACCCGCAGCGGCCTGTACCTGCTCCAGAAAATCAAACAGCGCTACCCGGAGACCGAGGTCATCCTCACCACGCACAACGCCTCATCTTTCAACCTGCTGCAGGCCCTGAGGCACGGCGCCTTCGATTTCATCGTGCGCCCGATCGACACCTCGGAAATCCTCTTTAACGTCATCGATCGGGCCTTCGCCCAGATTGATCTGCGCCTCCAGAACAAGGCCCTGCTGGCCGAACTGGAACACCGCAACCGGGAGATGGTCCAGTCGTTGAGCATGATGACCGCACTCAGTGAAGCGATTGAAAAGATCAACTTGGCCATCGAGGTCAGCGACCTGCTGGGCCGCCTGCTCGACGCTGCCCTTGACACCCTGGATGCCAAACGCGGCCTGCTGGCCCTGATGCGCGCCAATGGCCGCAGTCACTTCGGCATCAAGATGAGCCGCGGTGTCGCGGTCGACTTTGCGCTGGAGCATACTGAACAGCTCCCTGAAGGACTGCTGCTTGACATCGCCCGCAGCGGCAGCGCGCTAGTGGTCCCTTCACAGCTGCCCACCTACATGACGGACCGGGTCACCACGGAGGAGCACCACCTGGTTGCAGACCCCGGTCTGCTCTCGGTTCCACTCTACCTTCGGGACCGGGCCATCGGGGTCATGATCATCTTCGGGCACGGTGAGAACTCGCCATTCACCGAGCAGAACCTGCAGTTCCTCGTTCAGTTGGCGCATCATGCCGCCATCGCGCTCGAGAAATCGGGCATCATCCACCAGCTCAAGCGTCAGGGGAAGCAGGACAAGGCCAGCACGTCATAAAGAACAGCACAGCCCCTGCCGGTTTGCTCGCACGGCAACAAGCCCCGCATGGCAATCGATAGAGCACCCTTCGAGGAAACTCACAGGCCTGATCGGGCCCGCAGCGACAGACCAGACGGCCCTGTCACCTGGAATGACCTTGTGATTTTCGTTGCTCCATGCTAGAAAACTTTTGTCCGACCTAAGCTGTAGCTGCGCGCTGCATGCCGGGCACACGAAGTTCAGCCATCGAGGCTGTTCGCTACCCTTTCGAGATCATTTATGAACACGACGCTGTTTATTTTTATCCTGCTGGTTATTTACCTGATCACCGCCATCCCGACCGGCATCGTCCTGACCCGCCTGATGGGCGGTGAGGATATCCGCCAGCAGGGCAGCGGCAACATCGGCGCCACTAACGTCTACCGGGTCGTCGGCAAGCTGGCCGGTGTGCTGACTCTGTTTGGCGACACCTTAAAAGGTCTGCTCCCCCTGCTGGCCTGCAAAAGCTGGCTGGCACCGACACCGACACAGCTCGGCGTGGCCAGCGCGGTTGCCATCATCGGTCACTGTTACCCGGTCTACCTGAAATTCCGGGGCGGCAAGGGGATCGCCACGGCCCTCGGCATCTTCCTGGTCATTTCGCCAATGACCGTACTCGGCGCCCTGGTCGTCTTTGTTCTGGCAGTGGCCACCACCCGCTATATTTCCCTCGGCTCGGTGCTGGCCGCCCTGGCGGCACCGCTGCTGGTCCTGATGCTGGGCCACCCGCAGCCGATTTTCCTTTCAACCCTGTTTATTGCCACGCTGGTGGTCTGGCGGCACCGCAGCAACATCAGCCGACTGATGAATGGCACCGAAAACCGCTTTAAATGACAAGCCCCACGCCGTGTCATCTTGACTTTTCCTGACAACCCTCAAACAATGACCTGACTTCTGGTCACCATTACCGGGGAGCCTCTGCAATGCGTTTTCCCGCCAGGAAAATGATCCTGTTGGTTTTTGCCCTGATTGGTATCACCCTGTTGGGGCTCAGCCTCTGGCTGTACAGTTTTGTCACCACCGAGGTCGCACCTGATAAACCGGCAGTGGTCGATGTCAAATCGGGCAGTTCTTTTGCACGGACTGCCAGTCAGCTCGAGGAAGCGGGCGTCATCAGCGATGCCATGCCTTTCTCCCTGCTGGCCCGCTGGCGCCATGTGACAGGTCAGATTCACGCCGGCCAATACCTCTTCGAATCCACGGCCAAACCTGGTGAAGTGCTCGACCGTCTGGTCGCAGGCGACATCCGAAAATTCCATGTCACCATACCGGAAGGATTCACTCTGCGCGACATCGCGGCGCGCCTGGGAACGACGAATATAGGCTCTGCCGAAGTGTTTCTGGCATTATGTAGAGACAGTGAATTCCTTGACGAGCTGGGAATCGATGTGGCCTCCCTGGAAGGGTACCTTTTCCCGGAGACCTACACGTACACGTCATCGTCGACGCCACAGCAGCTGTTGCAGGCCATGGTGACCCAGCTGCAAACCGAACTGACGCCTGAACTGCTTGCAGATGCCAGGGCCCTCAATCTCGACCGCCATCAGTTGATCACCCTGGCATCGATCATCCAGAAGGAAGCGGGCAACGTCGCCGAGATGCCGCTGATCTCGTCGGTCTTTCATAATCGCCTGAAGGCCGGCATCCCTCTCCAGGCCGACCCGACGGTGATTTACGGCATTGCTGATTTCAACGGCAACCTGACCCGCAGGGACCTGGAAAAGACGACCCCTTACAACACCTACCGCATCAAAGGTCTGCCGCCAGGGCCGATTGCCAGCCCGGGGCGATCCGCGCTGCATGCGGCCGCCCACCCGGCAGTCAGCAAGGCCCTCTTCTTTGTCTCCCGCGGCGACGGCTCCCACGAGTTCAGCGCCACGCTCCAGGATCACAACCGGGCCGTGCGGCGCTACCAGCTGCGGCGCTGATATCATACCAGGCAGGCAATCGGCAGGGCGAAGCACACTTCTGCAGACGGGGGACAACGAAACGGACTGGGCGACTGCTCGGTTAGACCACCCTGACCCGGGCAAAACCACCACCCGGGGTGCGCATGTTGGTGACCTGGCCACGATAAAGCCGGGCCGTCACACCGAACACCCGGTCCCGGTAGGCGAAGAGCCGCAGGTCCGTCTTCATCGGTTCGGCGTCGGGGACGTCAGTCATAGAGGGGGGGACCAATTCCTGGACCAGGGTTGTGGCCGCAGGCAATTCGTCATAACGCTTGCGGCTGATCTTTTCCCCGAGCAGAACGCCCCGGCTGCCAAAGCTGTCGACCGGCTTGAACACGCGCTGTTTCCGCGCCGACCAGACCTCGACCGCATCGAGATCGCCCAGCATGGCGCAGGCGGGCAGGACCTGGTCGAGAAACTCGAGTTCGGAGGGAGTCAGGGAGAAAACTGCTCTCGTGTGCGGATCGGACCAGGCCACCATCCGGCGCTTGTCGGCAAGCAAACCGTATAGGTGCGGGTTGGGCGAAAGGCAGACCCGGCGCGCCAGGTAAGCCGCCCGCACGCCGGCCAGACGGTCACTCTCCAGGTAAAAATCACAATGGCGGTTGTAAATCAGGTCGACGGTCTGGCCTGCGAGCCGGACGCCGTCGGCAGAAGCGTCGAGCTGCTGCGGATCGACGATTTCAGCGGGCACGCCCCAACCCCTGAACAGATCAGCAAAAGCACACATCTCGGCATAAAGATATTGACCGGCCGGTTCTTCGTCGATAATCACAATGCGCTCCGGCCGGGCTTTGCGGCCACCGGAAAATCGGCTGATTTCGTCGGCAAACGTCTGCAGCAGGCGTTTCCTGAGTCTGGGATTGAGGGATTCGGCGGAGACCGGCAGCGCCGGGTCGAGGGCCAGGTAGGCCAGGAGACCGCCACCGGCGTTGGTGTTGACTTCGATGAGCTTGGGACCTGATGGGGCCAGGTGGAAGTCGTAGCACATCATCACCGCATCATGGCCGGGGTCGAACGCCGCCACCGTCGGGACCTGCCCGTACACCAGCTGCCGGTAGGCGGGGTCGCGACTGAGTTTGTCAAGTAAGCGGACCAGTCGCAACATGGCCCGTAAGTCAGTCTTTGTGACTCTGACAGTGGCCCGGCTCAGGTTTTCGCGAAAGTCGGTCATGGTCGATCCGGTGTGGATGTGATGATCAATGTTCAGGGTATCATAAAGAACTGCGGATATCTCGAAATGCTTGCCTGAGCAATAAAATTCTGAACATTCAGATTAAAAGGAGAAAAATAGCAAATCTGTTGTCCTCATGACTTTCCCCTTTGCTTGTGATGTTGCCTTTTCTCACTTCACAATTCTCAGTTCAAAGACTTTAAAACCGGCGGGTCGCGTCCCGCCGGACGCCATACTTTTGCCCGGCAGCAAAAGTATGCAAAAGTGCCGTCACCTCGCGGTGGGCATGTCTTGCGCCGTCATTCTACGGATCAATCCACAACACAGCCAACGACTACGTCATTTCC
>JAHEDT010000140.1 GCA_024641085.1 Geobacteraceae bacterium
GGGGGCAAACACGCTGTTCACCCCCCGCAAGAAAAGCCGGTCAAGATTACACTACCTCGGGATCAAAAACTGGCCTAGCTGCCCCCGTAGGAGTGCAGGCCGGACAGCACCAGGTTGACGCCCAGGTAGCAGAAGATCGTCGCGGCAAACCCGAAGATCGACAGCCAGGCGGCCCGCTTGCCGACCCAGCCGCGCGTAAACCGGGCGTGCAGGAACGCGGCGTAGATGAACCAGACGATCAGGCTCCAGGTCTCCTTCGGGTCCCAGCTCCAGTAAGTCCCCCAGGCGTAGTTCGCCCAGGCCGCGCCGGTGATGATGCCGATCGTCAGCATCGGGAAGCCGACCATGATCGCCTTGTAGTTGAGATCGTCCAGAACCTTGATGCTCGGGAAGATGCCGACCAGCCCCCCGGCCGGCGACTGCTCGGCGGACTTCTCTTCCTTGCCGGCCTTGATCAGGTACATGATCGATACCCCGCAGGCCAGGGCAAAGGCCGCGTAGCCGATAAAGCAGGTGATCACGTGGTAGGTCAGCCAGTTGCTCTGCAGCGCCGGCACCAGCGGCTGGATGGTCGCGTCGAGGCTCCACTGCGCCCAGATCATCCCGCCGAAGGCAAACGGCAAGACAAAGGCGCCGATCGCACGCTGCTTGTACTTGAGGTCGAAGAGCAGGTAGATCATCAGGATCGACCAGGCGAAGAAGACGATCGACTCGTACAGGTTGGAAAGCGGTGCCTGCTCGTAGCCCATGGCATAGGCCTCGTACCAGCGCATGCCGATGGCCGCCGTATTGGCAACGAAACCAACCCAGCAGATCAGGGTCGCGCCGAACCCCACCGCCTTGCTGCGGGAGGTCAGAAAGACGATGAAGGCCACCATGGCCGCGAAATAGGCGATCGTCGTGATGTTGAACAACAGGGAACTGTTCATGCCGTTTTCCTCCGTCAGGACGACAGGGCGTCGTCGAAGTCTTTTGTCAATTCATCGAAGTAGAGTGTGAACGCCGGCTGGTTGCGGTGCGCCGCGCCGCCGAACTTGACTCCGACCCCCTTCTCCAGGGGCTGGATGCTCACCCAGAGCCGCCGGTGCGAGAGGAAGAAGGCGCTGCAGGAGCCGAGCACCATGAGCAGGCAGCCCAGCCAGACCACCCAGACCCCGGGGTCCTTGGCCACCTGCAGACCGGTGTAGTAGCTCTGCTGCGCGCCGAGCAGGGTCACGGCAAACTCGCCGCCGCGTTTTTCGTCGAACTGGGGATAGTTCTGAAAAACGATGAACGGCGTGCCGCGCTTGTTGTCGCCGGCAGCGATGCTCACCTGGGCCGCCGGACCGAAGTTCTGATAACTGTCGGCATACCCCATGGGGATCAATGCGCCGCCACCCGGCAGCGGCAGGGGCCGGCCCTGCTGGCCCATCACGTCGGCCGTCTCGCCGGTCGCCCGGTTTCTGACCCGGAACTGGTAGACCGGGTCGCCGGCTTGGCCGTAGCTCGCCTGGTAGAAGGTCAGCCCCTTGTAGCTCAGCGGGTCGTTGACCTCGATCGTCTTCTTCAGGACTTCCTGGCCATTCTCCAGGACCACCAGGTCGCTGGAAAACTCCTTCGGACGGCCGCCCTCGTAGAAGACCACTTCGAAGTTGTCGCAGCGCACTTCGAAATCGAGCGGGATCGGCTGCTGGCCGGCCCGCGAAAAGACCTGTTTGACCGACTGGCCCTCGACGATGTTGACGTACGCCTTGTACCCCCAGACGTTGCCGATCATGGCACCGAGGAAGATGATCAGGATCGAGGAGTGGGTCACATACACGCCGAAGCGCGAATAGGCGCCCTTTTGCGCGAACAGGTAGACCTTGCCGTCCTGTTCCGTGACCACCGGGCTCGCAAACTTCTTGCCGAGCAGCGCAACCAGCTTGTCGCGCACGCTCGCCACGCTGCCGGCCGTCACGATCTCATCCTTGTTGGAGAAGGTCCGGAACAGGCCGTCATCGGCCACCAGCACCGGGTTGCGGACCGTCTTGATGATGCGCGGCAGGCGCTTGATCGAGCAGCAGATCAGGTTGACGGCAAACAGCCCCATCAGCGAGAGGAACCACCAGGAATGATACATGTCGAAAAACTGCAGGGCGTCGAGCGTCTTGTACATCGACTGGCTCATGCCGTACTTCTGCAGGTATTCCTGGGCGGGCAGGTTCTGTTCTATGACCGTACCGATGATCGAGGTGAGAGCCAGTAGAATCAGGGTCACGATCGCCAGCTTCAGGGAACAGAAAAAATCCCACAGCCGGTCGGTGAAGCTCTGTTCTTTACTCAAAGTTGTTTCTCCT
>JAHEDT010000141.1 GCA_024641085.1 Geobacteraceae bacterium
GGAGATACCGGCCTCAAGAGCATGCAGGAACGTGGCCGCCTGCAGGTGGGCAAGGTGGCGGACATCACCATCTTCGACCCGGAAACGATTACCGACAATTCCACCTTCAAGGTGGGCGAGCACGGCATTCCATCGACAGGCATCCCGTATGTGGTCGTGAATGGCGTGGTCGTGGTCAAGGACAGCAAGGTCCTTCCGGTCAAGCCGGGTAAACCCATTCGCTTCCCGGTCGAGCAGAGTGGCCGCTTCGAGCCGATCGATGTCGGCACCTGGATCGATAAAACCACCATTTCCCCTAACCCTGAAATGTTTCCTGTCAAAGGTCCGGACGACTCCGGGGCAGGGGCGGCAATCAACAAGTGAAAACCAGGCCCGGTGACAGGGAGTGGCGCTCCAACGCCACTCGCCTGACTGGGTAAGACAACTAAGCCGGAAGTCTGGCAAGGAGAGTTACATGTTAAGCAAATCAATCACCACGCTGACCACTCTCATTATGGGTGTGGCCATTGCCTCAACGGCGGTCGCAAAGGACTACGACCTGGTCATCAACAACGGCCGGGTCATGGACCCCGAAACGCTCTATGACAGTGTCGCCAACGTCGGCATCAAAGACGGCCGGATCGCCGTCATTACCAAGAAAAAAATCACGGGCAAGGAAACCATCGACGCGACCGGCCATGTGGTGGCGCCCGGGTTCATCGACACGCATTTTCACTGGCAGGCGCCGCTGGGCTACAGGTTTGGGCTGCGTGACGGGCTGACCAGCCCCATGGACCTCGAGATGGGCTGCCCCGGCACGACCATCCCGGAGTGGTACGCCGCGCGCGAGGGTGTCACGCTCTCCAACTACGGCTGTGCGGTCAGCCACGAGTTCGCACGGGCCATCGTTCACGATGGAGTCAGCGGTGACGTTCTGCTCAATGGCCCTCTGGCGGCCCTGGAAACCCGCAAGGGCACCGGATGGGCCATGACCAAATCGGACTATGACAGCGGCAACGAGGTTCTGCGCATCATCGACAAGGGGCTGCAGGACGGCGCCATCGGCATCGGCAGCACGGTAGGCTACATGCGCAACGGTTTGACCACGCGCGAGATGTTCGAAGCGCAGAAGGTCGCCGCCCGCTATGGCCGGCACCTTGGCGCGCATACGCGCTTCACCCCCGACGATGCGGACCATGAGAACGTCGGCGCACAGGAAGTTATCGCCAATGCGCTCGCGCTCGACGCGCCGGTATCTATCCTGCACTTCAACAATCCGGGCTGGCGCCTGACGCAGGAGTTGATCCAGCGCCTCCAGGAGCAGGGCTTCAACGTCTGGGGCGAGATCTATCCCTATGCCGCAGGCGCAACCACGATAGGCGCGGTCTTCCTGGCCGAGGACAACTGGGTCGACCGACTGGGCCACAAGTACGAGGACTCGATACAGGATCCGGTCACCGGCGACTTCTATACCTCGGAGACCTTCGCCGATGCGCACAAAAACAAACCGGCGAGCCAGGTCGTCGTCTACAAGATGCCCGAGTCGGACGCGGCCAAGTGGCTCACGCTGAAGGGCGTGGCGATGGCCAGCGACGCCATGTTCGCGCCGCCGTATTTCGGGGCGTGGGACACACCGGCCGACCAGATCGGCAACACCCATCCGCGCACCGCGGGCGCGCGTGCCAAGGCGCTGCGTCTGGGGCGTGAGAACGACATCCCGCTGATGCAGCTGATTTCGATCCTGAGCTACAACTCCGCCAAGCCTCTGGGCGACACCGGTCTGAAGGCGATGCAGGAACGCGGCCGCATGCAGGAAGGCATGGTTGCCGACATCGTGGTCTTCGATCCCGAGACGGTGACGGACAACTCGACCTATGCCCAGGGGCTGATCCCGTCGACCGGGTTCAAAGCCGTGGTGGTCAACGGTACTGTTTCCGTGCGCGACGACGAGTTGCTCGGCGTTTTCCCGGGCCAGCCGATCCGCTTCGAGCCCGAGGCCAGCCCGCGCTTCGAGCCGGTGAGCGAAGAGGCGTGGGACCTCCAGTTCTCCACCGGTATGCCCGACATCGCCCCCGGTATTCCGCCGAAGGGCGGCAACTGAGCGGCGCAGGGGCGCAATGCGTCTGATCCTCGCCGTCATGCTGCTCTGCGCGGGTGCCGCGCAGGGTGGCGACTTGCCGGACGAAGTCCGGTTTGCCGATCTCGCCGATCCCGCTGCCCGCCAGTTCGACGACCCCTATCTGGCCATGGGGCCGGAACGGCTGGAGGACCTGAAGACCGTCGTGCGCCTTGACGAACGGCTTGCCGAGGACGATC
>JAHEDT010000142.1 GCA_024641085.1 Geobacteraceae bacterium
TGAAGCACTGGCTGACCATCCCGCACATGACCGTCGCCTCGGATGCGATGCCAGGCGTCGATGCCAATGGAAATTTCCTGCCTTGGGAGGCGGATATCTCGAAATATTCAGGACATCCTCGTACTGCAGGCAGCTTCTCGAAGACGCTCCAAATGGCGCGTGAAGCTAATGTGCCCCTGATGTTCACCTTGTCACAACTTAGCTACTGGCCGGCAAAACACCTTGGCGACACCGGGCTCGAGGCTATGCAGAAGCGTGGCCGGGTTCAGGAAGGCATGGTGGCCGACCTCACACTGTTCGATCCCATGAAAGTTGAGACTAGGGCCAGCTATAAGTTGGGCGAGAACGGGCTGCCGCCAGTCGGCATTCCCTATGTCATCGTCAACGGTACAGTAGTGGTTGACGGGGGCAAAGTGCTGGACGTGCGGCCGGGCCAACCAATCCGCTTTCCGGTCGAAGATAAGGGCCGCTTCGCGCCGATCTCGCCGGACGGCTGGCTCAACGAGAACACGATCAGCGACCAGATCTTGCCACATATGGACGATTCCGGCGCCGGGCAGATGGTCGGAGGACACAAGAACTAAAGGAAATAGATCTGATATGAAGGCAATTCAACAGAAGGCTGGCGCTGGGGCGCCAGCCCTGCATTTGCTATTCACTGGTTTAGTCATCGGCGCAATGCTGACCGCTCCGGTGCAAGCAGCTGCCCAGAAAAACATGGACACGCGGTTTGAGGAAATTAAGAGCGAAGCTCAGCGACTCATGGACGAGATAAAGGTCCCAGGTATAGCCATTGGGATCATTAACGATGGCAAGGTCCAGATGGCCGGCCTCGGCATTACCAATATTGACGATCCTCAGGCTGTCACTGAACACACCTTGTTCTATATCGGTTCCATGACGAAGCCTTTTACGTCCACCGTAGTTCTTAAAATGTCAGAACGCGGAGAGCTCGACCTCGAAGCCCCGGTTCGTACGTATCTCCCGGAGTTTTCGGTCCTGGATAGTGAGGCTTCAGAAAAGGCGAAGGTAATCGACCTTTTCCAGCACCGCACTGGCTGGCAAGGCGACTACTTTGAGGATCCCAGTTCGGGGGAAGATGCCTTGGAGAAGGCCGTGCGGGCTTTTCGATTTCTGCCGCAACGCACACCTTATGGCGAGGTCTGGGCCTACAACAATAACAACTTCATCATTGCAGGACGCCTCATTCAAGTCGTAAGCCGTGCAAAATCTTATGAACAAAAAGTCAAGGACGAGTTGTTTGTGCCCCTGGGCATGACGCACAGTTCCTTTTTCATGGCGGAATTAATGGCAGACCGCTTTGCTGTTGGCCATGGCGCAGTATTTGACGGGAAGTCCGAACCTAAGGTCAGCTTTGTGCCTTTTCCGCGCAGCGTCTGGCCGGCCGGAGGCATACTCAGTAATGCCAGTGATATGATGAAGTGGCTCCAATTTCAGCTCGACGGTAAGGACAAGGACGGCAATCAACTGTTGTCTCCAGAGTTGCTGGACATGGCGCACAGTCCCTTGGTCGAAGGCGAACTGACTGAACACACCGGCGTTACGTGGTTCGTTGAGGATATCGGCGGTGTTCGAACCGTTTCTCATGCCGGTCGGACGGCAGGGCTTACCGCCAAGATGCTGTTTGCACCGGATAAGAAATTCGGGATCGTTGTTCTTACCAACGGCGACCGTGGTATTGAGGTGTACGATGCGGTAATCGCACTGGCTCTCAAAAAATATTTAGATATTGAGAAAATACCCTTGGTTGCAATCACTGCAGATCGTAGTTCCCTTGAACCTTTCGTAGGTCTTTGGTTAGGGGATAATGAAGACTACAAACTCTATTTTGATAACGACCAGCTCATGGCTCAACGCTTAATCAAACCAGTAGGAGGAGTACAAGTTTTTGAGAACCCTCCACCGGCTTCGATGAGTAGCGCGGGTGAAGACCTGGTTATCATGACAGATGGTCCCTATAAAGGTGTGGTTGGTCAGTTGCGGCGTGACAAGTCCGGAAAGCCGGCGCTTCTTAGCATGCAGCACCGGATCTTCCGTCTTGAGAAATAGGTTTCAACTAACAAGAAATGGTTAACGCAACATGAAGAAACCTATCTTGGTTTTGATCTGCGCGCTCCTCTTGCCGTGGCTGGCCATGCCGGCGGCAGCGCAAGACAAGGCAGACCCGCTGGCCGCGCAGGTCGAGGCAATTACCGCTCCCCTGGTCGGGCGGGTGGGCTTCGCGGCCCAACTCATCGGCACCGATAAGATCATCTCACATAACGGAGACAT
>JAHEDT010000040.1 GCA_024641085.1 Geobacteraceae bacterium
CCCGCCGGTTTTAACATCGGGTAGCGCATGGCAGGTGGCGCGAAGTGGGAAAAGGCAAACCCTGAAGTTACTTAACTGGGGACACTCTATTTTGAGTGTCCCCAGGTGTCTGAATGCTGGTCAATCATGGCGGGAGCTTCTCGACTCCTGGTTATTCCAAACTCGATCGGACGGTGCAGGCACTCCTGGCGAGTCTCCCGACAGACGTGGAAATCCCTTTCCACCGTTCATAAAGTCTGCTAGAAATACAACATTCGAAAAATCGTATTCATCGTATCTCCCAGGAGTTGTCATGCCCACTTTCAAGGCTCTATGCCGTCGCACCCTCGCCCTGCTGGCGGCCCTGCTGATTCTGGCCCCTGCCCTCGCCAATGCAGCCAACCTGAACGACCTGCTCGGCAAAAAGGAGCTCGATGAAACCGAGCGCCAGGAGACTATTCAGAGGATCGAAAGCATTCAGGAGAAGCTCAAGCTCCTGCAGGAGAAACTGCGCGTTTTGGAACGTCGCAAAGAGGATAAGGACGCCGTTCAGACCAGTGGCGATGGGGCCGGGACAAAGCCCACGCCAGCGGGGCAGGTCAACTGGCTGCCGGTCGACGAGACGACCACCTCCCCCGGCGACTTCGGCATTTACACCTACCTGCTCTTCAAGGGTGATGCTGCGAATGCCTCGGCAATCGGTGTTCTGGAAGATTTCATCCTGACCATTGAAACCGTGCCAGCCAACGACATCCCTGACGGGTTGGCCAACCGCTTCCTGGTGCCGGTCGAGAAACCGCAATCTCTGATCAAGCTGGCACGTCAACCCTACGATTTCAAACTCAACGAGGCTTATCTGCGCCGCCTCGAACTACAGGAGAATCTGCCTGATGGTCCGGTCCTGGTCTCGACCAGTGAACCGCTCGACCCTGTTGGATCCGGCAGGATGCCGCTGTTCCTGGCGGTGAGCCTGGGTCGGCAGACCCCGGAGAGGGCTCTGGCACTGGTCAGGATCTGGCACAACCAGAAAAGCGAAGCGGTGAGCGGCGACACCCTCCCGGTCTCCAAACTTTTCTGGGACGTGATCGACGGCGCCGGCCCGACCCTGGTCACCCGCTACCAGCAGCGGATCCTGGTAACACTGCCGCAGCAATGACCAACTGGGAAGCAACCTGCCAACGCTGCGGGCTCTGCTGTTTCGAGAAATCTGTCGATCGGCGCGGCCGCTTCGTCACCACCAGGGTCCCCTGCCGTCACCTGGACATCGTCAGCCGCCTGTGCCGCGTGTACCACAAACGCCTCGAGGTCGGTGAAGGATGCGTGCAATTGACGCCGGAGATCGTCGACACGGTCGACTGGCTTCCAGAGGATTGCGCATACCGCGCGACCCGGGACGCGTGACGCGTGCCGGCCTTTTCGATTAAGGTGTGCATGTGAAGCTACAGGTTCGCAACAGAGCGCAGTTCGGCTGGTGCCTTTACGACTGGGCCAACTCGGCGTTTGCCACCGTGATCCTGGCTGCGGTCCTGCCGGTATACTTTGCCAGCCTGGTCCCGGCAGAAGGCGCCACACTCTTCTGGAGCACGCAGCCGATACCGGCAACCGCGCTGTGGGGATACATCGTCTCGCTCTCCATGACCCTGGTCGCCATCACGGCCCCGGGCCTGGGCAATCTCGCCGACCGGCGCGGCTGGCGGAGACGCCTGCTGATCATCTTCTGCCTGCTGGGCTCCCTGGCCACCTGCGGCCTGTTCTTCGCCGGACCCGGGCGCTACCTGCTGGCCGCAGCCCTGTTCATTCTCGGCAATATCGGCTTTGCCGCCGGCAACATCTTCTACAACGCCTACCTACCCGACCTGGCGTCCGGCGCTGAGGCCGATCAGCTCTCGGCACGGGGCTTTGCCCTCGGGTACATCGGCGGCGGCCTGATGCTGCTGGTCGTCTTCCTGATGATCCAGCAGCATGCCCTGCTGGGACTCCCCGACATAGCGATGGCGACCAGGCTCGGCTTTCTGCTCACCGGCGCCTGGTGGCTCGGTTTTTCCCTGCCGGTCTTTGCCTGGCTCAAGGATGTTCCGGTCGCTCTGAGCACTCAGCAAGCTCTGCGTACGCCGCGCGACTATCTGAGGACCCTGGCCGATCTGCGCAGCTATCGCGATCTCAGCCGCTTTCTGATCGCTTTTCTCCTCTACAACGACGGCATCCAGACGATCATCGCCGTCTCGGCAATCTTTGCCCGCCAGGAACTCGGGCTGGGCACCGGCACGATCCTCGGCTGCTTCCTGATGATCCAGTTCGTCGCCATGCCCGGAGCCCTGCTCTTCTCGCGCCTGGCCGGACGCTCCAATACCAAGCGGGCGGTCATGGTCAGCCTGGTGCTCTTCACCATGATCACCATATACGCCTCGGTGATGAAAAGCGCCGTTGAATTCTGGATCCTCGGCTTCGCCGTGGCCATCGTGCTCGGCGGCAGCCAGGCCCTGAGCCGTTCGCTGTTTTCCAGCATGGTGCCGAAACAACGCAGTGCGGAATTTTTCAGCTTCTACGCCATCAGTTCGAAGTTCGCTTCGATTTTCGGGCCGCTGGTCTTCGCCCTGCTGATCGACTTGAGCGGTTCCAACCGGATTGCGATTTTGGCCCTGGCCCTGTTTTTCGTGGTCGGGGTGATTCTGCTGATCGGAGTGGATGTAGAAAAAGGCAGGCTGCAGGCCGACAATCAGTAGCCGGCGCCCGCTTGTCTCGGACGGGACTCGGCACAGGCAATCGGCACGTCATCCTGGGGCGGTTCCAGGTCACCAATGACGTGATTGGCCAGCAGGTTTACGCCGATGTTTGGAGTCACGGCAGTTGACTATGAGCGCCTGTGGGAGCCGGGTGGGCATTATGGTCGTCGAGATGCCGAATCGCTGAACGCCACGACGTATCAATCCCTGTCAATCAACCTACCTGAGAACCAGTCCGGCCTGTTGGGCAGCAGCGACGTTCAGTTGCCAAGAATGTAATGTTCCAGCTGGCTGATCATGAACTCCTTCTCGGCGACGTTTGCCTTGACCAGGTCGCCGATGGACACCATCCCGACCAGCTTGCGGTCCTCGAACACCGGCAGATGGCGGCAGCGTTTGTCGGACATCAGCGCCAGGCCCTCTTCAACACTCATCTCGGGAGTGGCGTACAGGACCCTGGTGGTCATGATGTTGCGAACGTCGGTTTTGAGAGAGGAGCGCCCTTCGAGAATCACTTTCCGTGCATAATCGCGCTCGGTGATGATGCCGGCCACCTGCCCTTTGTCCATCACGATCAGAGCACCGACATTCTCAGTCGCCATCGTTTGCAAGGCCTGGTAAACAGTTTCATCCGCAGCGATGCTGAAAACCTTGTCCCCCTTTTTGCCAAGTACGTCACGGATCGATTTGGTCATGACGGGTCTCCTTTGCCAATCCCTCGTTGGATTACCATTATTGTAAACTTTAGCGAACGCGCCTGGCTTGTCAATCGACGGGGCCGTTGAACGGGCCGTGATCCGTCGCAGCCTGCGGCGCCTGAAGGTCGGGTAGCTCGGGGGGCAAACAGTCGGCGGAGCGGGAGTCCTGCGGAAGGGCTGGTTAACCGGGCGCGGGGCAATCAGCCTTTGCGAATGCGCGGATCCGCCATGGCATAGCTGATGTCGGCCAACAGGTTGCCGACCAGGGTCAGGACGGCGCCGATCACCAGGATCCCCATGATCAGAGGGTAGTCACGCATCATGACCCCGTCGTAGAAGAGCTTGCCCATGCCGGGGATGGCGAAGATGGTCTCGAAGATAACGCTGCCGCCAATCAACCCGGGGACGGACAAGCCGAGAATGGTGATCACCGGCAGCAGGGCGTTGCGCAGGGCATGCTTGTAGATCACGACCCGTTCCGACAAGCCCTTGGCGCGGGCGGTCAGGATGTAGTCCTGGCGAATCACTTCGAGCATGTTCGAGCGCATGTAGCGCGAGAAGCCCGCCAGTCCGCCGAAGGCGGAGACGAAGACCGGCATGATCAGGTGACGGGCCATGTCCCAGAGCTGCTGCGCCGGGCTCATGTAGTCGTAACCGATCGACTTCAGGCCGGCAACCGGGAAGAGCCCCAGCCGCACACCGAAATAATCCATCAGCAGCAGTGCCAGCCAGAACGAGGGCATGGCGAAGCCGAGGAACACGAAAATCGTGGTGCCTCGATCGAACATGCTGTTGCGGCGCACCGCCGAGAGGATGCCGATGGGCACGGCAACGGCCAGGATCACGACAATCGACAGGACGTTGATGAAGATGGTGATCGGCATGCGTTCGCTGATCTTGTCGAGGACCGGCCGGTGGTCCTGGGCGAAGGACTCGCCAAAATCAAGGGTGGCGATCTGCTTCAGCCAGAGACCGTACTGGACGTGGAGCGGCTTGTCGAGATTGTATTGCTGCCTCAGGCGGTCGCGCATCTCGACGCTCGACTTGGGATTGAGGTCGGTCTGCATGTCGGTCGGCTCGCCGGGTGCCAGATGGATCACCACGAAGCTGATCAGCGTGATGCCGATCAGCAGGGGGATCATCATAATCAGTCTTTTTGCCAGATAGACAAGCATGGTTTCTTCTCAGAAGGACTTGCTGACCCTCAACGTCTCACTATCGGGACGCATGGCGTGCAAAATCAAAAGCTTTAGAACCAAAACAAAGGTTAGCCACTAAGTCACCAAGACACCAAGCATTACCCCTGCCTGGCCTGACCAAGCGGTCATAGTCCTGAATCATGTCCTTTTGGGTGCCTTCGTGTCTTCGTGGCCAGCATCACCATCTTTTTGGGTTATAGAACCGAAAATCACAAGCTTTTGAACTGCGCGTCCTTCGCTGCAGACCTCGCGCCTCACCCGCGTCAGCGGGCGTATTTCTGCTCACTCTTGGGCACCCACCACTTGATGAAATTGTAGGTGATCCCGGCCGGCGAGGGCTCGATGCCGCGGAAGCGCTTGGCCACTGCCGGCAGGGCTTCGCCGACATAGAGGAACGTATAGGGCTGCTCCTCGGCAAGGATCTCCTGGAAGCGGTCATAGATCTGCTTGCGCTCGGCCCGGTCGAAGGTGCGTCGTCCCTTCTCCAGCAAGTCGTCGACTTCCTGATTTTTGAACTTGACGAAATTCAGTTCGCGCGGCGCGGTCTTGCTCGAATGCCAGATATTGTACTGGTCCGGTTCCGGGCCGCCGCTCCAGCCGAGGATCGTGGCATCGAAGTTGCCGGTAAAGATGAACTCCTTGAGGAAGGTCGCCCATTCGACGACGCGTATTTCTACGACGATACCGACTTCCTTGAGCCGCCGCTGGATGATTTCAGCGGTCTTGGAGCGCAGATCGTTGCCCTGATTGGTGACGATGGTGAACGCCAGCTTGTCGCCTCCACGGTCGAGGATGCCGTCGCCGTCGCTGTCGGTCCAGCCGGCCTCGGCGAGCAGCGCCCGCGACTTCCCGGGATCGAAAGCGTAGCGTTTGACCTTGCCGTTGTAGACCCAGGTGTCCGGTTTGTAGGGGCCGGTCGCAGCCTGGCCGAGCCCCAGCAGCACCCCGTCGATCAACTCCTGCTTGTTGATGGCGTAAGTGATCGCCTGGCGGACGCGCTGGTCCTGGAAAAGCGGTTTGGTCAGGTTGTAGCCGAGATAGGTGTAGCTGAACGACAGGTAGCGGTACTTGCTGAAGTTGCCTGCAAATGCCGGCGTATCGGTCTGGGTCTTGAACTGGATCGGGGTCAGGCCCATGAAATCGAGACCGCCGGACTGCAACTCGAGGAACTGTGTCGACGTATCGGGAATCACCCGGTAGACCACCCGGTGGATATAGGGCTGACCTTCAAAATAATCCGGGTTGGCGAGCAGTTCGACCTTCTCTCCGGCATCCCACTTGAAGAACGTGTAGGGCCCGGTGCCGATCGGGCTGCGGGCCAGGGGGCTCTTGGTAATGGTCTTGCTGTTGACCTCGTTTTCGAGCAGGTGCTTGGGATGTATGGCCGTGCCCCAGCTTTCCAGGGCCGGCGCGTAGGGCTTCTTGTACGTGACCCGGAAGGTGTAGGGGTCGGGCGCCTCGGCCCTCGCCACCTGCAGGAAATCTTCGGCATAGGAGGTCGGCACATCGGGATTGATGTACATCTGGTAGGTGAACAGCACGTCGGCGCTGGTGAACGGCGCCCCGTCGTGCCAGGTGACATTCTTGCGCAGGTGGAAGGTGATCGTCAGCTGGTCCTCGGAGATCTCCCACGATTCGGCCAGTTCACCCTCGAGCTGCAGATTCTTGTCGTAGCGGATCAGGCCGTTGTAGACCAGGCGGTTGATATCGCTCGAAGCCGAATCGGACGAGAGCACCGGCAGCAGGTTGTTCGGTTCGCCGATCGACGCTTCGATAAAAGTGTCGCCGTGAACCGGCTTCGCCGCCTCGCCTTCGGCCGGGACCACAGCCTGCTGCTGTTCACAGGCGGACAGCAGGAACAACAGGGCGATCAGGACAAATCTCACAAGGCTCTCCTTCACTAAAACGGGCCGGTATGCAACCGAGTTCGCGGGGTGACCCGGCAACCGGGCTTTACTCGTCAGTCAAATATACCACCTTTGCGCCGGGCGGAGGGGCTAATTGAAAAAGCCCGGAGCGTAAAACCGCATTGGTTTCCAGGTCGGTAAATTCGAGGCTGACGGTGGCATACCTGTCGGGAACCGCGATGCTCATCAAGTGTGGAAAAGGCTCGCCCTGCTCAGGGAACTGTGCGTAGTTGACCTGCATGACCAGGTCGTTGTCCTCAAAATAACTGACCTCGACAAGTTGCCGCCGCAGGTTGAAAACCAGCTCTTGGCGGCGCAGCGCACCGTGTCGCACCAGCAGCCAGCCACCCTCCGCGAGAGTAAACGCTTCTTCCTTCCAGCCTTTGAGCAACGGTGGTTGATAAAGCAGGACCTCGACCAGGGCGGCCGGGCGCAGCGGCAGGTTGACAAACATGCCGAGGTTTTCTGCGGTTGCCGCACCTGTATAGTAAACATTCTGCTGCGGGACCAAAACGCCCAGCTTTGCTCCGTCGGCCACCAAAAGCAGCAAAGGGGCGCCGAAGGGGCTCAACGTCTCGGCGCGCAAATGCCCTGGTTTCTCGGCGATCAGGACCTGGGTGCCGTTCAGTGAATTCCCGGGAGCCTGCAGCTTGAACTTGGCCAGACCCTTGAGCGAGGTGAAGCGCACGGCGCTCGCAGACCACTCCTGGATAAGCTCTTCGGCAAAGGTCTGGCTGACCGGCGCACCGATGGGCCTGCTGCGCAACGGGGCACAGGCAGCCAGCAAAGCAGAGGCCAGCAGCAACACCAGCAGTGCGGAACGGTACACGGGCGGCCCCTTACGGTTTATCGGCCAGCTGGTTCAGCTTGGCGCGAAGTTCGGCATTGTCCGGTTGCAGTTCGAGGGCTTTGGAATACGCTGCGCGGGCCTTCTGCAGGTTTTTCATCGCCAGATGAATGTCGCCGAGATGTTCGAGGATCACGGCGTCCTTGGGGAGTTGGTGGTTGGCTTCAGTGACGACCTTGAGCGCTTCGTGCAGGCGCCCCAAGCGGTAGTAGACCCAGCCCAGGGTGTCGAGGATATGCGGTGCCGACTTCAACGTGATGGCACGTTCGGCGTAGCCCAGGGCGGCCTCGAGGTCGCGGTTGTCGAGCGCCAGTCCATAGGCGACGAAGTTCAAGGCTTCGGCGTTTTCGGTATCCAGGGCCAGTAAACCGGTCATCACCTGCATGGCCTCTGCATGGCGGCCGGAGCGCTCCAGGAGCAGCGCCCGCTGGTAAATAAGTTCGACATTATCAGGGTAGAGCTTGACGCCACGCTCGATGGTGGCGAGGGCATCGTCCTGACGGTCGCCGGCCATGTAAAGCGAGGCCAGGTAATTGAAGACCTGGGGCCGTGGCTGGCCCTCCGCCAATCTCCCTTCGAGCAGCTTGATCGCTTCTTCAAGGCGGTCGGTTTCCAGGTAAATGTAACCGATATGCGCCATGGCATCGTCGTAGAGAGCCGAGTCACGACCGATGCCGAGAAAAGCGTCCAGAGCGGCGGCCCAATCTGACTGCCGCTCGTAGGCCGTTCCCAGGTAATAACGCACCGGGTCGAGATCCGGGCTCAGAGCGAGGACCTCCTTAAAGACCTTGATGGCCTCCGCCCACTGCTGCTGTTCCAGGTAGATCAGCCCGATCTTGCGGCGGGCGTCGAAATCTTCCGGCTTGAGTTCGACGATGATCTGCAACTGCTCCAGAGCGTCATCATATCTTTTCATGCCCACATAAACACGCGCCAGCTGGTGACGAAGTGCGAAATCAAGCGGACGTTGCTGCAGAACGTCGGTGTAGACATCGAGAGCATCCTGCCACTGTTCGCGTTCTTCATAGAGGAGACCGAGTTCAAGATAGGCCTGGCTGACCTCGGGATTGTTTTGGATCAGGCCAAGGTACTCATCCACCGCCAGCTGGGTCAGGCCGGTTTCCCGATACAGGCGCGCCATGGCCAGGCGCCCCGATATCGAATCCGGATGACGCCTCAACAGCTCTTTCAGCTCATCTGAGGCAAGATCGACCTCTCCGGCCCGCATCAGCGCAATGGCCAGATGGAGATGGGTCTGTTCATTCTGCGGGTCCAGCTCCAGAGCGCGCCGAAAATAGGGGATCGCGCGAGCCGGCTGGCGACTGCTGAAGTAGGCGTTACCAAGGGTCAGGTTAGCCCTGATCGAATCCGGGTTGCGCAGCAGGACATCCTCAACCGTTCTGATCGCGTTCTCCGGCTGTTCCGTGGCAAGATAAAGTTCTGCAAGCTCGAAGCGCAGCTCTTCATTGTCAGGGTCATAGTCGATCGCGCTTTGGTAGGCTTGTGCGGCCCCCTGATGGTCGCCGTCAGCCAGCAGCATGCGGGCAAGGGCATATTGGAAATACGCATTCGATTGCGGCTCGTTGAGATGCGACACGTAAGGGGCGTCAACCGGGGGGCTCGCCGCGGCGTCACTATGGACGTCGGCGGCAACGCAGCCCCACTGCAGGAGTGCCAGCAGGAGGGGGCTTAGACAGGTGCGGAGCAGGGCCATAAAAGATCCGTTGTGAGGTCAAGTGTAGAGTGAGAAAGTAACACAGTCAACCGGTACGGTCAATTGCCCGCCCTTCTCAACGGCTGGCTTTACATGCCTATATCTTCTGATAATCTTTAAAGAAATCGGAACTCGTGCGGCCGAATAATAAGATTGCATTCCATCTGGCTGGAATGCCGCCGGGAAACGGGTTCCGCTGATCGCATTAAATGCCATGGAACAATTCCATCAGCAATTGCTCGATCCCTCAAGCTATCCTGAAGAGACGCATAGCGTCACGTTCAAGGAGACCCACATCTCCCGGATCTACCTCACGGACGCTCACGCCTACAAGCTCAAGAAACCCCTCGACCTGGGATTCCTGGATTTCAGCACCCTCGAGAAACGCCACCACTTCTGTTGCGAGGAAGTGCGGCTCAACCGGCGCTACACCACCGGCACCTACCTTGGCGTGGTCGCCTTGCGTCGCGGCAACGGCAAAGTGCTCTTCGGCGGACACGGTCCAGTGATTGATTACGCCGTGCAGATGCGCAGGCTGCCCGAGGAGCGCATGCTGAACCGCTTGATCGAGAGGGGGGCCCCGGAACTGGCGGAGGCCATGCCGCGCCTCGGCAGGGCTCTGACGACCCTGCTGGACCAGTCCTCAGTCTGCCGTGACGAGCCGGTGCGCAACCTCGACGTGGTCAGGGAGAATTGTGCCGAGAATTTCCGCCAGACCAGGTCGGCAATCGGCAGGGCCCTCTCGGCAGAGGCCCACACCCTGAGCCGGAGAGCAACCGAGAACGATCTCGAGGATCTGGCCGAGCTCATGCTCTCCCGTGAAGCAGGGGGGTTTGTCCGCGAAGGACATGGCGACCTGCATACGGCGAACATCTGCCTGACCGAGCCGATCTGCATTTATGACTGCATCGAGTTCAATCGCAGGTTCCGGGTCGCCGACATTGCCGCGGAGCTGGCCTTTTTGATCATGGACCTTGAATTCCTCGGCCGCCGGGACCTTGCCGGGCTGTTGTGCGCAGATTACCAGGCGCACGCGACGGACCGCGACTTCATGCGACTGCTGCCATTCTATAAACGCTACCGCGCCTGGGTGCGCGGCAAGGTCGACGCTATACTGGCTGACGAGCCGAAAGCCGACCCCGCCATAAGGCGCAATGCTGAGCAAATGGCCCGGCGCTACTTCAACCTGGCCCTCGGCTATCAACTCGAACCGACGCTCTTTCTGACCGCGGGGTTGATGGGCGTCGGCAAAACCACCCTGGCCCGGGCCCTGGCCCTGGCCACCGGGGCCAGGCACCTGCGCTCTGACGTGTTCCGCAAGCGACTGGCCGCCCTACCGGTCGAGCAGCCCCGTCGGGACGATTACGCAACTGGCCTCTACTGCCGAGAGATGACCGACCAAACCTATGCGGAGCTCTTCAAGACCACAGCTGAACTGCTCGCCAGGGAGGGCAGCGTGCTGGTCGATGCGTCCTTTGCCGGCGACCACCAACGACGCCGGTTCATGGACCTCGCCGAACGGTTGGGCCGCCCGGTCTGGCTGGTGCACCTCGAATGCCCTGACCAACTGACCCTGGCCAGGCTGGACCGGCGCAGCGGCGACGCCTCTGACGGCCGGCGGGAGCTGTTTGCCCGGCAAAAGGCCGATTTTAGTCAAATAACCGCGACCAGCCGCGTCGTTAAGGTCGACACGTCACGATCCGTGGATTATAATGTGCAGTCGATTCTTTGCAGGGCACTGGCCAAACAGGAGCGGTCACTTTGAAATCAGAGCGCAAACTGCCATTAAAAGATGCCTGGGTCATCTGGTTCGTGCTTGGCATTGTCATGATCAACTACCCTTTCCTGCACATCTTCAACAAGAGTGTCCTGGTATTCGGCATCCCCCTGACGGCCCTCTACTTCTTCGTCGGCTGGCCGATGTCCATCTTCGTCATCTACCTCTTCTCTGTCTATCTCGGCCGCCACTCCGACCAGGAATCGGACGAGGACAACAACGGCGGTAACTCGCGCGGGGGAACGAGATGATCGCGGTCTCCACTGTTGCCCTGACGTCCCTGGTGTACTTCGGCATCCTGTTCGCGCTTGCCTACTACGCCGACCGTCAGCGCAGGCGGGGGCACAGCCTGATCGATAACCCAACGGTCTATTCGCTCTCGCTGGCGGTCTACTGCACCTCCTGGACCTTTTACGGGAGCGTCGGCCGCGCCGCCACCAATGGCCTCGATTTCCTGACGATCTATCTCGGCCCCACCCTGATCGCCTTCTCCTGGTGGTTCCTGCTACGCAAGATCGTCCGCATCAGCAAAGAACAGAATATCGCCAGTATCGCCGACTTCATCTCCAGCCGCTATGGCAAGTCCACCCTGCTCGGGGCGATCGTCACCATTTTTGCGGTGCTCGGCATCATGCCCTACATCGCCCTGCAGTTGAAAGCGGTGGCCAGAACCTTCGATCTGCTGGTCTACCCGATTGTCACCGGCAACACCATGCATGTCCTGCCGAGACTTGACCTGCACTTCGACTCTGCCCTGGTCGCCGCACTGATCCTCGGCCTGTTCGGCGTACTCTTCGGCGCACGCCACCTCGACACATCGGATCGCCACGAGGGACTGGTTGCCGCCATCGCCCTGGAGTCAGTGGTCAAGATCGTCGCTTTCGTCGCGGCCGGCCTGTTCGTGACCTACGGCCTGTTTGACGGCTTCACCGACATTTACCACGACTTCCTGGCCCGCTTCCCGCACCGCCAGCACCTGTTGCTGATCGGCAGCGGAGAGAACTCCTACGCTCACTGGATGTCAATGACCTTCATCTCGATGATGGCGGTCATGTTCCTGCCGCGCCAGTTTCACATCATGGTGATCGAAAATAGCCGCGAAAAACATATTCTCAGCGCCATGTGGCGCTTCCCGGCCTACATGGTGATCATCAACCTGTTTGTCCTGCCGATCGCCCTGGCCGGTCTGCTGCTTAACAACGGCGACACCCACAATGCCGACTTTTTCGTCATGACGCTGCCGCTGCAATACGGCCATCCCTGGCTGGCGCTGCTGGTTTTTATCGGCGGCTTCTCCGCCTCGGCGGGAATGGTTATGGTCTCATCCGTGGCCCTGTCGACGATGATTCTCAACCACCTGCTCATGCCGATCATCCTTAAGGTGCAGACCGGGGCCCAGAACATTTCCGGGCTGCTGATCAATCTCAAGCGACTCGGCATCTTCGCGGTGATCCTGCTCGGCTACATCTATTACCGCCTGCTGGGGGAATCTGCCGCGCTGGTCAATATCGGCCTGATCTCGTTCATCGCCGCGGCTCAGTTTGCGCCGGCAGTGATCGGCGGTCTCTACTGGCGCCAGGCCACCCGCCGCGGAGCAACCACCGGCCTGGTGCTCGGCTTTTTCGTCTGGTTTTACACCCTGATCATCCCCTCTTTTGTCCAGTCCGGCTGGATCGACGCATCCATCATGGAACAGGGCCTCTGGGGGCTGGCCATCCTCAAGCCGACCGAGCTCTTCGGCCTGACCGGATTCGACATCTGGACCCACGCCCTGTCCTGGACCATGTTCGTCAACCTCGGCAGCTACCTGGCTATTTCGCTGCTCACCTCACCGCGCGACGAGGAACTGGAGCAGGTCCGTAAATTTGTCGATGTTTACCGTCCGATCACGGGGACAACGGAGCGGACCCGTATCACCAAGGCCCCTTCGGTCATGGAATTCGTCGAGTTGATGGCAAAGTTCATCGGCGAGAAACCGGCCCATGCCGCCATCAGCACCTACCTGGGCAACCGGGAGATCGATGAAAAAGGCAGTCTGTCGGAATACGAGCTGCCCAAGCTCAAGCGTTTTACCGAGCTGACCCTGGCTGGATCGGTCGGCGCTGCGCCGGCCCGCATCATCATCGACAATTACCTGTCGGCGCGTGGCAGCCATATGGAGGATGTCTTCGACCTGTTCGGCTCGATCAATATCAGTCGCAACGCAAGCCGCGAGCAGCTCAGCGTCCTTTACGATGCGGCCCGCGCGGTCGCCAGCGGCAACGACCTGCAGTCGGTCCTCGATGAAATCCTCCAGATCTTTACCGAGCAATTCAAGTTTGACCTCTGCGTGATCCGCATCCTCGACGAGGACCGGCAAACCCTGACCGTGCGCAGTCAAAGAGGGATGACGTCCAAACATTTCGGCGAATCGGAACGGGATCTCTCCACCGACACCTTCATTGGTGAGGCCTTCCTCACCAACAGTGTCAATGTCGTCAACGACTGCGACTTCATCGG
This sequence comes from Geobacteraceae bacterium, assembly GCA_024641085.1. Lineage (GTDB taxonomy): Bacteria > Desulfobacterota > Desulfuromonadia > Desulfuromonadales > BM103 > JAHEDT01. The sequence continues at coordinate 13,344 of JAHEDT010000040.1, forward strand.
CAAACCGAAGACCGCGGCGGTCATCCACCGGGAGAAGATTCTCTCCTTTGCCCACGCGCCAATTTCCGTCGAAGGGGAGCCCATCGGTGTCCTCTCCGCATTCTCGCGGACCGCGAAGGGCATCTTCACCAAGGAATTCATCGAACTTTTCACCAGTCTCGCCGGGCAGGTCGGTGTTGCCTGGCGCAATGCCCAGCAGACCGACCACCTGATCGCAGCCCGCGAACAGCAGCGCGAACTGGCGATTGCCAAGAACATCCAGTTCGGGCTGCTCCCCACCAAGACCCCTGAGATAAAAGGGATCCAGATCGGCGGCATCTGCCTCCCGGCCAAGGAGGTCGGCGGGGACTATTACGACTACCTGCACCACGAAGACGGCCGCCTCGACCTGGTGATCGCCGATGTCTCGGGCCATAACGTGGGAGCCGCGCTGATCATGGCGGAAACCCGGACTATTATCCGTTCACGCAGCAGCCAGTTCAACAATCCCCGGGACATCCTTTACGAGCTGAATCGTTTCTTTTACGAGGACCTGACCAAGGCGGAGCTTTTCATCACGCTTTTTTACGTACAATTCAGGCCTGACAGCCGTGAAATCCACTATGCCAGCGCCGGACACTCGCCGACCCTGCTCTGGCGTGCGAATACGCGGCAATGCCTGCGCCTCGACCCGGAGGGCCTGATTATCGGCGTCAGGGAAGAATTCCCCTATGAGCAGGAGTCTGTCACGCTGGAGTCCGGTGACATCCTGCTGCTCTACACGGACGGCCTGATCGAGGCGGAAAACGACCAGAAGGAGCTGTTCGGCGATCAGCGCCTGGCAGACCTGCTCAACAAGCAATCTCAGCTGGAGCCCAAGCAGCTGATCGACTACATCGTGGAACAGGTGCAGCTCTTTACGGGTCACCATTCATTCGAGGACGACCTGTCCATGGTCATCATGAAGATTGTCGATTAGCCATATATATGAGGAAGGCAGAGAAATCACGTGCATCACTCTGCCATGTGCTAATATGTCAACGTGAGCTGTCTTCCTGTGAGACAAGCCAAATTTGCGAGAAGGAGCAAACAATGAATTTGCAGATTGATGACAAAGGGGCAGCGGTCCTGTTGGCAGTACTGGAAGAACGCCTGGATGCCCATAACAGCGGCGACCTGAAAAACCAGATGCTCAAGTTGTTCGAAGAAGGCAAGAGTAACCTGGTGGTGGATCTCCAGGCGGTGCGGTTTGTCGACTCTTCGGGGCTCGGCGCCCTGGTGTCCGGTTTCAAGAATGCCAGCTCACGCAACGGCAACCTGAAACTGGCCGGCCTGCAGCTGCAGGTCAAATCGATGTTCGAATTGACCAGGCTGCATCGGGTCTTTGAAATCTATACCGACGCCAATGAAGCGCTGGCGAGCTTTCAGCAGTAAGTCTTTGCCGCGTCAGGACAATATAACCCGCAACCAGGCAGATTGAGATGATCACTGACCGGATCGCTGTCGACATCAAAGTGCCCAACCAGACACGATACCTGCGCCTGATTGGCCACATCGGCGAGAACATCGCACGCACCCTGCGCAACTACGGCGGAGACCGCGACAAACTGGCCTATGACCTGAACCTGGTGCTGACCGAGGCGATGGCCAATGCCATCCAGCATGCCAACGAAGGCGACCCTGCCAAGGAAGTCCATATCGAAATCAGCATTGTCGACCAGCGCCTGGTCATACGGGTCTTCGATTTCGGCGAGGGCTTCGATGTGAAGCAGTATGTGCACCCGCGGCACCCTCTCGAGGAGCACGGCCGGGGCCTCTACCTGATGCACACGATTATGGATGAGATCACCTATCAGCCAACCGATTCCGGACACGTCCTGGAGCTTGTCAAGAATCTTTAAACTACAGCGCCCGGCAGCTGGCACGGGCCCGGCAAAAAAAAGGACGGCCCCACCAGGGACCGTCCTTTTTCATGATGAGGGGGCTGTGTCCCCAGGTCTTTCTTCAACAGGAGCCTGGCTGGGCGCCCCGCGCCTTCCCGGCGCCGAAGATGTCCACCAGCTGCCCATGGTGTTCCAGGCGCAGCTCAGCCTGGAGATCGCCGCGATAGGCGGCAAATGGCATGCCGGCGGCCGTGGCGGCGGCCTGGTCGAGTTCCGAATCACCGACGAAGAGCAGCTGCCGCGGTGCAAACTGCAGGCGCCTGGCCGCCTCGTGCAGCATATCCGGTGCCGGCTTCGGATGTTCGACATCCCGGCTGGTGACCACCGTCTGGAAAAACCGGCTCAGTCCAAAATGCTCGAGAATGCTCAGCATGCTGTAGCCGCGATTGGTCGCAACGGCGAGAGGAAAGCACTCGGCCAACCGGGCCAGGGCATCCCGCATGCCGGGTTCGGGTTCCATGAAGGGAATGAACTGGCGATAGTCGAGGCCCGCCGCCAGGGCGAGAGCTGCGGGTGTGCGCTCCGCGCCGAGCAGCTGTGCCAGGACCTGCGGGCTGGCGGCGGTGTGGCAGAGGTGCGCCCGGGCATGGTCGGCAGCGTCGACCGGCGCTTCGCCGAACTGTTCAAGCACGGCATTGTAGTAGGCCAGGTTGGCTTGGCGACTTTCGAAGAGGACGCCATCGCAATCGAAGATAATCCCGCAGATGCCATTCATTGGTCTCGCCTCCGGCGCGCAAGGTAAACAATCCCGACCACCCCGAAGAGAACCATCGGCAGGGACAGCAGTTGGCCCATGGTTGCGCCCCACCAGAGAAAGCCAAGCTGGGTATCCGGCTGGCGAACAAACTCGACCATGAACCGGAACACGCCGTAAACGATAAAGAAGCAGAAGAACGACACCCCCTCGGCGAACTTGCGCCGATTCAGCAGGTAGAGGATCAGGAAGAGCAGCGGCCCTTCAAGGATCGCCTCGTAGAGCTGGCTGGGATGCCTCGGCAGAGGGCCACCACCGGGGAAAACCATCCCCCAGGGGAGATCGGTCACCCGCCCCCACAATTCCGCGTTGATAAAGTTGCCGATGCGGCCGAGACCAAGGCCGATGGTCGCGGCCGTCACCAGGATATCCCCGGTCAGCAGGATCGGCAGCTTGCGGCGCCGGCAGAAGAGCACCGTTGCGGCCGCCACGCCGAGCAGCCCGCCGTGGAAACTCATGCCCCCCTGCCAGACGGCAAAGATCTCCAGCGGGTGGGCGAGGTACTGGCCGAGATTGTAGAACAGGATGTATCCGAGGCGACCGCCCAGGACAACGCCGAGCACCAGGTAAAAAAGCAGATCGGAAACGCCATCCCTGCTCAGGGGCAGGGCGCGCAGGCGGGAGAGGTGCCGGATCAGCAGGTAGGCGGCGCCGAAACCGAGCAGGTACATCATCCCGTACCAGCGAACCGCCAGGGGGCCAAGATGGAAGATCACCGGATCTATGTGTGGGTAAGTCAGCATGACGGTCGCTACCATACCTTATTCATCAAGTCCATTCAAGCCACCTCCGAGGTGCTGCAGCAGGCGGGTAAAATCTTCCGGGAGCGGTGCCGTGAAGGTCATCTGCTGACCGGTCACCGGGTGACAGAAGGTGAGCACCCTGGAGTGCAGCATCTGGCGGGTCACGGCCTGTCCGGCAACGTCAGCGGGGCCGCCGTAGGCGACATCGCCGATCAGGGGCAGGCCCGCTTCCGAGAAATGAGCGCGAATCTGGTGTGAACGGCCGGTCACCAGTTCCACCTCGACCAGGCTTACCCCGGCCAGGTCCTGCAGCAGGCGATAGCGCGTCTCGGCCGGCTTGCCGCCATGCTCGACCGAAACCACCAGGTTGGTCGATCGGCGCCGGGCCAGTTGCGAAGTAAATTGTCCCATCTCAGCCTGCGGCCTCCCCGCCAGCAAAGCCCAGTACAGTTTACCGATATCGCGCCCGCGGAAAGCCTCGGTCATCTTTTTGTGCGCCCGCTGATGGATCGAAAAAACCATCACCCCCGAGGTATCCTGATCGAGGCGCTGCACCATGCCGATACTCGGGCGCTGCCCCGGACGCTGCGGGTTCTGGAGCAGCCTCTGCAGTTCGGCGTAGACCGTGCCCTGGTAGCGGGCCGGGGTGGGCTGGGTTGCCATGCCGGGCGGCTTGTCGATAACGACCAGATCATGGTCGCGATAAAGCACCCTGGTTTCTTCCAGAGGCATCGCAACGGCCGGACTGCTGTCGATGAACACTTCGATCCGATCGCCGGCCGCGACCGGTTGGCTGCAGCGGCGCACCCTTCGCCCGGCCTGGTGCACGCCGCCGATCTCGATCAGGCGCCTGGCCAGGCCGCGGGACAGGCCCTCGTTGTTGTCGGCAAGGTACTGGTCGAGACGCTGTCCGGCAGATTGTGCGGCAACCGTAAAGCGGTACGCCCCCGGACCAAGATTTTTTTCAGGATGAATCATAAATTATCGGGCCTCTCACCCAAACAAAGGCACTGAGAACAAGACCAAGGTCTTGATATTTTTGTCAGATCTATGAATTTTCCCTCTGCGACCTTTGCGCATCACGGTGAAACCTGTGTTAGATTCCGGCTATTGACAGGCATCAGCAGTATGCTATTATGAGAGTCAGCTAACACCAAGATCTTTGACAACCTCTGGAATGCGCGACATATTTCCGATTGTGCTGGCCAACTAACGATCTCTTTGCCTGGAGTCGGGTTGTGGTGAGCAAGCCCGCCCTCGAGCGGGACGCCTGAAGCACCCAGCCTGGGTAACATTTTGATCCTAGGCCCTCTCTAAGAAGTAACTGTCGGCATTCTGGAGGTTGCTTCACCAACAGTGCGGCAACGCAACGAGGCCCCGTTTATGCAAACGGGGCCTCGTTGCGTTGCAAAAGCTTTTGCTGTTCAGGGCAGCAGGGATCAGGGGATGTTGACCCGTTCCCGCAGCTCCTTACCGGTTTTGAAAAACGGGGTCTTCTTCGCCGAGATCCGCACAATGTCTCCACTCTTGGGGTTGCGGGCTTCGCGGGCGTCGCGCTCGCGCACGGTGAAGGATCCGAAACCACGGATTTCAACCCGGTCGCCTTCGACAAGCGCCTGGCCGATACTGTCAAAGATGGAATTGACAATCATTTCAGCTTCACGCTTGTTGAGAACTTCATTGTCGTACGTCAGTTGTTCAATCAGCTCACTTTTCGTCATGACAGACCTCCTAATTAAATCCTCGCCAGAGATATTGCAAACCAACCGAACGCTCTTTCTGTAAAGCCAATTGCAGCTGGTTTAAAGTTTCCTCGATAAACATGTCAATGAAGCGCGGCTTTTTGCCCGGTGGGTAGACCACGTGCGGTTCGCCTTCGAGACCGGCCAGTTCCGCCGCACGTTTTATGGCAACCTCAAGATTGCCCATTCTGTCGACCAGTCCAAGCTCCATGGCCCTGCGGCCGGTGAAAATCCGGCCATCGGCAATTGCATTGACCTTCTCAGGATCCATATGACGCCCTTCGGCAACCGAGTTGACAAACTGGCTGTGCACGTCGTCGATCAGTTCCTGGAGGATCGTCCGCTCAACGGCCGTCATGTCACGGGTCGGCGAACCGATGTCCTTGTATTCACCGCTCTTGACGACCACGCTGCCCAAACCGATCTTGTTGAGCAATTCCTGGACATTGGCAAACTCCATGATCACACCGATACTACCGGTAATGGTTCCAGGATTGGCGACGATCTCGCGGGCCCCGGCGGCAATGTAGTAACCGCCCGAAGCAGTGACCGAACCCATGGAGACGACAACCGGCTTGACCGCATCAACGAGCTTGACTTCTTCGTAGACCTCCTGCGAAGGACCGACCCCGCCTCCGGGAGAATCAATGCGCAAGACCAGCGCCTTGATGCTGTCATTGTCACGAAATTCGTGGAGTTGTTCGATAACTTGCTTGGAGTCAGCGATGACTCCATAGATTTCTATGACCCCGACCTTGTCGCCAAGCGCAAAGTCAGTGGGATTTCCCATGTAACTGGCAAGGGTTACGACAAGGGCCAGAAAAAATACGAACAGGCCTGCCAAAAGGGCTAAAGCCAGTAGAAACGGTCGTTTCTTCATGGGATTACCAAAAAAAAGCGCGTTCCCGGTTGATGCGGGAACGCGCTGCAGGTTGCGACAGGCTTAGTTGCCAGACTCCTCTTCGTTGCGGTCCATGGCTCCCTGGAGGAGGGCCCCCAGGTTTGAGGTCGCCTTTTTCTGCGCACCGAGGAACTCCTGGACCTCCGCTTTCTCCTTGTGATGTGTCAGTTGCTTGACAGAAAGCGCAATCTTGCGATCCACGGTGTCGACATTGAGGACAGCAGCTTCAAACTCATCACCGACCTTGGCAACATCCTTGGGGCTGTCGACTTTTTCCTGGCTCAGTTCAGAGACGTGGATCAAGCCTTCGATTCCTTCCTCGATCTCCAGGAAGACGCCGAAGTCGGTCACCGAGGTCGCCTTGCCGCGCACGATCGTGCCCGGGGCGTACTTGACCGGAATCGCTTCCCATGGATCAGGGGTCAACTGCTTGAGCCCGAGGGAGAAGCGCTCGTTTTCACGGTCGATATTCAGGACGACCGCCTTGACAGTGTCACCCTTCTTGAACAGCTCGGAAGGATGCTTGACGCGCTTGGTCCAGGAAAGATCGGAGATATGAACCAGCCCGTCAATCCCTTCGTCAACGCCTACGAAAACACCGAAATCGGTGATGTTCTTCACTTGTCCTTCAATGATTGTGCCGACCGGGAATTTCTCGCCGATCACTTCCCAGGGATTCGGTTCGATCTGCTTGAGACCCAGGGAGATGCGGCGGTTGGGGATGTCGAGCGCCAGAACCACGGTCTCTACCTCGTCACCGACCGTCAGCAGCTTGTTGGGATGCTTGATACGCTTGGTCCAGCTCATCTCCGAGACATGGATCAGGCCCTCGACCCCGTCTTCCAGTTCAACGAATGCACCGTAATCGGTCAGGCTGACGACCTTGCCCTTGACCTTGGCACCGACCGGGTAGACGCTTTCCACTTCCAGCCACGGATCGGGCGTGATCTGCTTCAGGCCGAGGGACACGCGCTCGCGTTCACGGTCATACTTGAGAATCTTGACCTTGATCTTCTCGCCGACCGAGAGGACGTCCGAGGGATGGTTGACCCGACCCCAGGACATATCGGTAATGTGCAGCAGACCGTCGATCCCACCGAGGTCGATGAATGACCCGTAATCGGTCAGGTTCTTGACGATCCCCTCGACCACCTGCCCTTCGGCAAGCGTTTCCAGGGTGTCGGAGCGCATGCTCTCACGCTGTTCTTCAAGCAGCACCCGCCTGGACAGGACGATGTTGCCGCGCCGTTTGTTGAGCTTGATAATTTTGAAATCGAAGGTCGCACCAAGCAGTTTCTCAAGGTTGCGGACCGGACGGAGATCAACCTGGGAGCCTGGCAGGAAGGCATTGATGCCGATATCGACCGTGAGACCGCCCTTGATGCGGCCAACGATCTTGCCTTCGACCACGGCGCCTTCTTCGAGGGAGCCCCAGATCTTCTGGCGATCGGCTTTTTCCTTGGACAGACCGATCAGGCCGCTCTCGTTCTCGCGCCGCTCAAAGAGAACATCAATTTCGTCGCCGACCTTGACGTCGATTTTGCCTTGCTCGTCTTTGAATTCGGCGAGTGGAATCACCCCTTCGGACTTGTAGCCGACATCGACCACCACGTTGTCATCATTGACCTGGACGACCGTTCCCACGACGACATCGCCGACATTCAGTTCTTGCATGCTGCTTTCGAACAACGATTCGAAAGACTGTTCCATGTCAAGATCCTGATCCATCTCCTGACCTTCTGTTTCTTCAGTTGTTTTGTCGTTACGTTCCATTATCAACCAGTTACCCCCTAACAAATTCCACCGTAAAAACGGTGGTATGGCTCTAGGCCATGGTCGGTGAAGATAGCATAACCCTTATGAATATTCAAACTTTTATTTTCCCAGCTCGGTGATCCTCGCCACAACTTCGTCAATCAACCAGCGCGGGGTCGAGGCACCGGCAGTCACTCCCACTTTATGCACCCCGGAAAACCAGCCCGATTCAATCTCTTCGGCGGTTTCAATATGCCAGGTATGCGGCTGAAGTTCCCGGCAGATTCGCGCCAGGCGCGAGGTATTGGCGCTGGCGTGACCGCCGATCACGAACATCAGGTCGACGGTGCGGGCGATCTCCCGGGCTTCATTCTGACGCACGGACGTTGCGTCGCAGATGGTATTGAAAACCCTCAGCTCCTGGCACTTGGTCAGGCAGATCTCCATGATGTCCTTGAGGTTTTCATAAAGCTGGGTGGTCTGTGCCAAAATGCCAACCTTGTTCATGCGCGGCAAGGCAGCGGCCTGCTGGGAATCGGCGACCACATGCACCACCGCTTCACCGGCATAGGACACGATCCCCTGGACTTCGGGGTGCTCGAGCTCGCCGACGATGACCACCGTATAACCCTCTTCGCTCAGCCGGGTTGCATACTCTTGAGCCTTTTTGACGAACGGACAGGTGGCATCGACTATGGTCAGGTTTTTCTCCTGAACCCTGGCCATTTCTGATGCGGTCACCCCATGGGAGCGGATGATAACCGAACCTGGCGGAATATCGTCGACGCTAGCAACCACCTTGACGCCCTGCTCTGCTAAACCTTTCACCACTTGGGGCGAATGGATGACCGGTCCGAGGGAGCAGATCGCTTCATGCTCGGCAGCCGCCTCGAAGGCCATCTGGGTGGCTCTTCTGACGCCGAAGCAGAAGCCTGCGCTTTTGGCAAGGATGATCTCCATATCTCACTCCTGCTGCGCTCTGCCGCGATGATCGGCCACCACGGCGAACATCCGTTCCAGGACCTGGGGAATATCGAGTTCCGTGGTATCGATAACCACGGCATCATCAGCCTTTCGCAAGGGCGACGTTGTCCGGTTGGTATCCGCTGAATCGCGGGCTTCGACCTCGGCAATGGTCCGGGCCAGGTCGACGTCAACACCCTTGGCCCGCAGCTCCAGGAATCGCCGTTGACCACGCACTTCCGCAGAAGCCTTAAGGAAGAACTTCACGTCCGCGTCGGGGAAGACGACCGTGCCGATGTCCCGCCCCTCTAGGACGACACCGCCGCCGGCACCCAATTCACGCTGCCTGGCAACCATCGCCTCGCGCACATCAGGACAGGCGGCCACAGCCGCAGTCAGCAGGCTGATTTCCGGAGTGCGGATCGCGGAGGAGACATCATCCCCGTTCAGGAACACATGTTCGGTTCCATCCTTGCGGGCAAACCCGATCACAATCTCATCACACAGCGCTTGCAAGGCAGCATAGTCGCCGGCATCAATCCCCCTGCGGGTGGCCGCCAGGGCGACCGTCCGATACATGGCCCCGGTATCCAGGTTGAGGTAGCCTAGCTCGTGGGAGAGGATTTTGCTCAAGGTGCTTTTGCCAACCCCTGACGGACCGTCTATGGCAATGATGAGTTTCTTCATCGGGACAACCGGGAGGAGGGCCGCGATACGGGCGACCCGTTACATGGCCCTTGGGGACGAAGGGATATTTTATTATCGACAATCTTAAGTAACATGAGAAACCATTCTGTTGTTAGACCGCTTGCTGGTTTGGAATGACTCTTTACGTAATCCGCGTTCAGCTTTTCGCCTCGCGGATTTTCCCGATCAGCTCCCAGAACCCCGGGAACGACGTCTCCGTGCAGGAGGTATCCTCGATCGTCACAGCCCCGCTTGCCGAGAGCGCCGCAACCGCCATGCTCATGGCGATACGATGATCACCGTGAGAGGACACCGTCCCGCCATCAAGCTGCTCGACTCCGTTGATCAGCATACCATCCGGGCGGGCCTCGACCTGGCCGCCAAGCCTGCCAAGTTCGCTGACCATGGCCGCGATCCGATCCGTCTCCTTGACACGCAGCTCCGCCGCATCACGAATGATCGTGGTGCCTTCCGCCAGGGCCGCCGCCACGCTGATGACGGGGAATTCATCGATAGCCCTCGGGACCATGTCACCACCGATCTCAATCCCCTTGAGCCGGCTGTAGCGGACCGCAACATCAGCCACGGGCTCGCCTGACTGCTCGCGGATGTCAAGCAGTTCGAGGTGACCGCCCATGGCCGTCAAGATCTCGATGATGCCACTGCGCGTCGGGTTGATGCCGACATTGCGGATCAGCAGCTCGGCACCGGGTGTCACCAGTCCGGCGACCATCAAAAACGACGCCGAAGAGATATCACCTGGAACCACGACCTCTCGGCCGACCAGGCGCGGCCGGCCGGTCAGGCTGACGCCCCCTGGGAAGGGGCGCACATCTGCACCGAAACACGCCAGCATGCGCTCGCTGTGATCACGGGACAGATGCGGCTCGGTCACGGTGGTTTCCCCTGCCACGGAGAGCCCGGCCAGCAGGACAGCTGACTTGACCTGGGCACTGGACACCGGCGAAACAAAGCTGGTCGGATTGAGTGAACCGCCCTGGATTGCCAGTGGAGCCCGCTCACCGCCATCACGCCCCCAGATGCGGGCGCCCATAGCCGTGAGGGGGGCCACGACCCGCTTCATCGGTCGCCGCCGCAGGTACTTGTCTCCGGTCAGGACCGAGAAAAAGTTCTGGCCGGCCAAAAGACCAGTCATCAAGCGCATGGTCGTACCCGAGTTGCCGCAATCGAGGACATCGCCCGGTTCCTTGAGGCCGTCAAGTCCTACCCCGTCTATCTCCAGGGCGTCTGGACCGGTCTGGCGAATGGCCACGCCCATCGCCTCGAAGGCTTTCCAGGTGGACCGGTTGTCCTCCCCCATCAGGAAGCCCCGGACCCGGGTCCTGCCTTCGGCCAGAGAGCCGAGCATGATCGATCGATGGGAGATGGATTTGTCGCCGGGCACGGCAACTTCACCACGCAGGGCGGCTGCCGGTGCGACAGTTCTTTTTTGATACGGCTGATCACTCATAAATGGCTCTTTATCATGGTTTGACAATTACAGTTTCGAATAAGCCGGACAATTGCCACCAAGACACAAGGGCACGAATGAAACCACTAAATTCATTGCTTCTCTTCGTGTCTAGGGACTTTGGCGGCAAGTTTTACAAATGACTTGCGTAAGCATCGAAAGCGCGTAAACCGATTTAACTCTTCCGCGCTCTTCGACCAGCGCCCCGCTTTCGGGAGTTTACAGGATTTCGTCGCGGCTCTCCTTGGAGCGCCGGAAGAACTCGAAGAGCTGATCACTCGAGCCGAGGGCGACGTCCTTCTTGAGCTCGGCAAAAAAAGTTTCGAACTGCCCCATCATTTCGATCAACGCCTCACGGTTGGTCAGGGCAATATCCCGCCACATGGTCGGATCCGAAGAAGCGATCCGGGTGAAGTCACGGAAACCGCCGGCCGAGTACTCGAGAATATTTTCATCGTAGCGGTCATAGGCACCGACTGCGTTGACCAGAGCATAGGCCACCATGTGCGGCAGATGACTGATCGCCGCGAGGACCCGGTCGTGCTTGGCGACATCCATCACCACGACCTGGCTGCCAACGACTTGCCACATGCGGCGTATCTGTTCCAGGGCGTCCGGGGAGGTCCGCGTCGTAGGTGTCAGAATGCAGCGCCGTTCTCGATAGAGCGAGGGAAACGCCGCTTCTGCGCCGCTGTTTTCGGTTCCGGCAATCGGGTGCCCGGGGACGAACTGGATGTCATCCCGCAAGGACGGCTCGATGGCATCGATCACCGCCTGCTTGACGCTGCCGCCATCGGTGAGAATCGCCCCGGGTTTGAGATGCGGTATAGCCTGAGCGGCCACGCTGCCGAGGGAGAGCACCGGGGTTGCCAGGAAGATCACGTCGGCGGCGGCGGCGCCCTCAGCCAGGTCCCGGGTGATACTGTCCACCACGCCGAGCCGCAGGGCCGTTTCCAGGTTCGGCAGGCCGCGACCGATCCCGACCACGTGGCCCACGGCACCGGCCTCTTTGAGTGCCAGGGCCAGAGAGCCGCCGATCAGGCCGACCCCGACCACTGCCAGTTTATCGATATAAAAATCCGTCATGGTCCTGTGACTCTGTCTATGGTTCTCCACGGCCCCCGTCACGGCGGTCATCTGGCCTTGGGGTAGGAGCCGAGCACCTTGATGAACTGGCAATGGGTACGCAGTTCCTCGACCGCTTCGGCAATGTTCTGTTCCTGGACATGACCGACCATGTCGAGAAAGAAGATATATTCCCAGGCTTTCCCCTTGGTCGGGCGGCTCTCTATCTTGGCCAGGTTGATATTGCGTTTGCTGAAGGGTTCCAGCATGTGGTAGAGGATGCCGGCCTGATCCTTGACGCTGAACATGATCGAGGTCTTGTCGTTGCCACTCGGGCCCTGCATTTCACTGCCAATAACCAGAAAACGCGTGACGTTGTTGGGGTTGTCCTCGATTTTGTGCTTGACCACCCGCAAACCGTACAGCGAGGCGGCCGTTTCACTGGCAATCGCGGCGACGCTGGCGTCTTCCGCAGCCTGCTGGGCGGCGGATGCGGTACTCGACGCATCGACCAGCGGGATCTCCGCAAGGTTTTCCTCAAGCCAGCTGCGGCATTGACCAATCGCCTGGGGGTGGGAGATCACCTTGCGGATATCGGCAACCTGCCCGGAGAGGTTCAGCAGGTCATGAGAGATCGGCAGAAGGATCTCGGCGATGACCTTGAGGTCCGATGACATGAACATATCGAGGGTGTGGGAAACCACCCCCTCGTTGGAATTTTCCACCGGCACCACGCCGTAGCTGGCCCGCCCCCGACTGACTTCTTCGAAAATCGAAGAGATGCTTTTCAATGGCACGAGTTGCGCGGAGAAGCCGAACTGCTGCATGGCGGCAACATGGGTATAGGTCGCCTGGGGGCCGAGAAAGGCGACCTTGAGGGGCTGCTCCAGAGACAGCGATGCCGAGATGATTTCCCGGAACACACGGCGAATGCCCTCTTCTGGGAAGGGCCCGCGATTCCTGGCGATCAGGCGCTCAAAAATGGCCTTTTCACGACTCGGCACATAGTACTCACCGCGGCTCTCCTGCTTGGCCTTGCCGACCGTAACCACGACTTCGGCGCGACGGTTGAGCATGTCGAGGATCTGGTCATCGAGAGCGTCGATCTGCTGGCGCAGCTGCTGCAGGGTCTTTTCGTCCACGCAGGGTATCCTTTCCGGTAAATTTGAAAGTGTGAATTTATCCCATGAGTCGTGAAAAAGCAAGCAGACGCGCCAGCGAACATCCCTTGACCAACAGGGGCCGGACAGCTAAACTCGCAGCTCAGATTTTACCGCCAATCAAATGCTCATCTCAAGGAGTTCACCATGACCGTCGCCATCAAGGTCCGCAGTGCCATTGAGCGCTCATCCTGGATCCGCCGCATGTTCGAGGAAGGCGCCGCCCTGATCGCCGAATACGGGGCAGAAAACGTGTTCGACTTCACTCTCGGCAATCCGTCCGTAGAGCCTCCGGCTGCCTTTCATCGCGAACTGCTGCGCATCGCCGAGCACCCTTACACCGGCATGCATCGTTACATGAACAACGCCGGGTACGCAGAGACCCGGGCGGCCATTGCCGGAAGGATTGCCGAACACTCGGGGGTGCCGGTCCAGGCCAACCACGTGGTCATGACCTGCGGAGCCGGCGGGGCCCTCAATGTCTCCCTCAAGACAATTCTCAACCCTGGCGAAGAAGTGATTATCCTGACGCCGTTTTTCGTCGAATACAAATTCTACGTTGACAACCATGGGGGCGTCACCACCGAGGTCTGGACCGACCCGGAGACCTTCCAGCCTGACATCGCTGCGATTGCTGCGGCCATCAACAACAACACCCGGGCGGTGATCATCAATTCGCCGAACAACCCGACCGGTGCGGTTTACAGCGCCGAGACTCTCGACGCCCTGGGACGGATGCTGGAGCGCAAGCAGGCGGAACTCGGCCGGAGCATCTACGTCATCTCGGACGAACCCTACGCGCGACTGGCCTTCGACGGCCAAAGCGTGCCGCCGGTGTTCAAATACATCCGCAATGCCATCCTGGTGACTTCCCATTCCAAGGATCTCGCCTTGCCTGGCGAGCGGATCGGCTACCTCGCGGCCAACCCCGCCATGGACGACGTCAAGCTGTTCATGGAAGGAGCCGTCTTCTGCAACCGGGTCCTCGGCTTCGTCAACGCACCGGCTTTGATGCAGCGCCTGGTGGCCGTCCTGCAGGGAGAAGGGGTCGATGTCAGCGAGTACCAGGCAAAAAGAGACATTCTCTACAATCACCTCACCGGGCTCGGGTTCTCGATGGTCAAGCCGGGCGGGGGGTTCTACCTCTTCCCGAAATCACCACTGGCCGACGATGTCGAATTCGTGCGCCAGGCACAAAAACACAACATCCTGCTGGTGCCGGGTTCGGGCTTCGGCGCGCCGGGCTATTTCCGTATCGCCTATTGCGTCGACATGGGTATCATCGAACGCAGCCTGGCGGCCTGGGACAAACTGGCCAAGGATCTCGGGCTGAAATAACGGGGCGCGGATTCGCAATAAATAAACGTGAGCGGGGGCAGAATTGATTGCTGCCCCCGTTTTTTATCGTCTCTCCGGAAACTGCCCCCGAGCGCTGGACATGATAACGTTTTATCTTTTTAAGTCTTTGGCTCAAGGTTCGATGTGCACGTTGTGTAGACGTGCTTGTCTCGCCAAAGCCCAGGTGACGGTGGGACTCCTCATCACATCGCGCCACGCGCCACGCGCCACTCGCCACATGATTTAAATGATTTAAAACCGGCGGGTCGCGTCCCGCCGGACGCCATACTTTTGCCCGGCAGCAAAAGTATGCAAAAGTGCCGTCACCTCGCGGTGGGCATGTCTTGCGCGATCATTCTACGGATCAATCCGCAACA
>JAHEDT010000041.1 GCA_024641085.1 Geobacteraceae bacterium
GGCCGCCAGGTGGGTTGCCTGCCGACCCTGAGGCAGGTCCGTCCGATTGGCGTTGCCGTCCCGGTGGCGGTCATGGTATCTACTCACCAGGGGGTGGCTGTGTTCCTTGGGTGCCGTTCGTCATGCTGAAGATTAAAAAAATACTGGCGCCAGCCAAGGTCAACCTCTGCCTGCACGTCCTCGGCAGGCGCGGCGATGGCTACCATGACCTGGCCATGCTCATGCAGCGGGTTGCCCTGTACGACCGGCTCACGATCGAACTCACCCCCGGCGATCGGGTGAGCGTTGTCTGCCCGGGTTGCGAACTGGCCGACAACCAGTCGAACATTGCCGAACGTGCGGCCCGGCTGCTGCTGGCGCATGCCGGACTGCAGCGGGACGTGTCGATCAGAATCGCCAAACATATTCCGGTGGCCGCCGGACTCGGCGGCGGCTCCTCCGATGCCGCCGCAGTGCTGCTGGCTCTCGACGAGCTCCTCGCACTCGAGCTGCCACGCGCGGAGCTCCTTCAGCTAGGGGTGCGGCTCGGTGCCGACGTCCCCTTTTTCCTGTACGGTCAAACGGCATGGGCAACCGGTATCGGTGAGCGCCTGCAGCCCTGGCCGGGACTGCCGCCGGTTGTGCTGGTACTCGTCAATCCGGGCATTGCAGTTTCTACGGCGGCGGTTTTCCAAAATTTAAGGTTGACACACCCGGGGGCAATAGCTAGAATTCCGAGGTTTCCCGAGGGAATGAATGGCTTGGTCCGTCTGCTGCATAATGATCTTGAAGTTGTCACCTGCCAACGTCATCCTGTGATCACAACTATCAAGGAACGTCTGGTTGCCTGTGGGGCCAACGGAGCGCTCATGACTGGCAGCGGGCCGACTGTTTTTGGCCTCTTCGCGGACCGTCTCCGAGCTGAGCATGCAGCTCGCATCCTCTCGATGGAAACGGACTGGTGGGTTAAAGTTGTTGACCCTCTCTAGTCCTCGATGTACTGACAAGTCAATAAAGGGGCGTCGCCAAGCGGTAAGGCACCGGATTTTGATTCCGGCATTCCCAGGTTCGATCCCTGGCGCCCCTGCCACTTGTCAGTCTTCTGTGCCTCCCGTTTCGCCGGGGGCTATTGACAACCTTGATGTTTTGCAAGAGAGGCCATGAATGGCGTGGCTTTCAGCTTGCCCAGAAACAGGTGGTAAGTGTGTTTAAAGAACTGAAGATCTTCTCCGGTAATGCAAATCCTGCCCTGGCGCGGGAAATCTGCAGCCACCTGTCGGTCCCTCTGGCCAAAGCGACCGTCAAGACGTTTTCCGATGGTGAAATCATGGTGGAAATCAACGAAAACGTCCGCGGTCGAGACGTTTTTGTCGTTCAGTCCACCTGCCAGCCGGCGAACCAGAACCTGATGGAGCTACTGGTGATGATCGATGCGCTGAAGCGCGCCTCTGCGGCACGCATCACTCCGGTCATCCCTTATTTCGGTTATGCGCGCCAGGACCGCAAGGTGGCACCGCGGACACCGATTACCAGTAAACTGGTTGCCGACCTGATCACGACCGCCGGGGCCCAGCGGGTCCTGTGCGTCGACCTGCACGCCGGGCAGATCCAGGGATTCTTCAATATTCCGGTGGATCATCTCTATGCTGCACCGGTGGTCCTGGAAGATCTCAAGGCACGGTTCAGCGGGGACCTGGTCGTTGTCTCGCCCGATGCCGGAGGGACCGAGCGGGCCAGGGCGTTCGCCAAGCGCCTGAATGCCGGTCTGGCAATTATCGACAAGCGCCGCAGTGCCGCCAACGTTTCTGAAGTCATGCACATCATCGGCGAAGTCGACGGGCGAACCTGCATCATCGTCGACGATATGATCGATACCGCCGGAACCCTTTGCCAGGCCGCCAAAGCACTCAAGGCGCATGGTGCCGGCGATGTCTATGCCACGGCAACCCACGCGGTTCTGTCCGGCCCCGCACTGGAACGGATCAACGACAGTTCGCTCAAGGAAGTGCTGGTCTGCAACACGATTCCCGTAGAAGACAAAATCAAGAATTGCACACGGCTGCGGGTGATTTCCGTGGCCAACCTGTTGGCGGAAGCGATCCGCCGTATCCATGGTGATGAATCTGTCAGCTCCCTCTTTGTCTAGTGGGCTGCAGAAAAAATACACGACAAGAAGTTACTCAAGGATGGAGGATAAATAAATGGCCAAATCGGTACTGAACGTCGAACCGCGGGTTCGCATTGGCAAGGGCGGCTCTCGCAAAGTCCGCCGTGACGGCCTGGTGCCGGCTGTGGTTTATGGCAAGGGGATGGAAGCGTTCAATCTCCGTCTTGATCCAAAGGCCCTGCAGCAGGCAGTCGCCACCGAATCCGGTTGGAATACCCTGATCACCCTCAAGGGCGACGGTCCTTTTGACGGCAAGGTTGTCATCCTCAAGGATCTGCAGCTCGATGCGATTCGGCGTGATGTCCAGCATGTCGATTTCCTGGCGATCAACCTGAAGCACAAGATCACCGTCATGGTTCCCGTCCACCCGATCGGAAAATCCCTGGGTGAAAAGGAAGGCGGCACTCTGCAGCTGGTTCGCCATGAATTGGAAGTCTTCTGCCTGCCGACCGACATCCCGACCGCAATCGAGATCGACGTGACCGCTCTGAACGTCGGTGATGCCGTGCATCTCCAGGATGTCACCCTCCCGGCAGGGGTCGAAGCCCCTCACGACGTCAACTACACAGTGCTGACGGTCATGGGCCGCAAGGCTGAAGAGGTCGAAGAAGGCGAAGAGGGCGAAGAAGGCGAAGAGATCGAGGACACTGAGGAAGAGTCCACAGAAGAAGATTAGGCAGGACACTTTTGAAGCTCATTGTCGGGTTGGGCAACCCCGGTGTGGAGTATGCCGAAACCCGCCACAATATCGGTTCCATGGTCGCAGCAAGCCTGGCAGGGCGGTCCGGGATATCCCTGAAACGCAAGGGCTACCAGGGCATCTATGGCGTCGGGCGAGTGGCTGGTGAAGAGGCGACGATTCTCCTGCCGCAGACATATATGAACCGCAGCGGTGCCAGTGTTGCCCCTGCCTGTCAATCCCTCGGTGTTGAACCGGGGGATTTGATTGTGATTCACGACGAAATCGACCTGGCTTTCGGCTGCCTGCGCATCAAGGTCGGGGGCGGTCATGGCGGCCACAACGGCCTGCGAAGTATTGGCGCGGCTCTCGGTGCTGCAGACTATAACCGACTGCGCATGGGGGTCGGCCGGCCGCCGCTCGGCGGCGACGTCTCCGGACATGTCTTGAGCCGTTTCAACGCCGGGGAGCGGGCCCTGCTGGAAAAATATGTGGAGACGGCTGCCGATGCCCTCGAGTTGCTCGTGAAGCGCGGGGCGCAGGAAGCCATGAACAGTTATAACAACCGTGAAGTATTGACCTGAGTACGACCACTTCAAATCAGCAACAAAACTAGGGAGGAAAGAACAAGATGGAACTTCAGATGTTTGCGCCAGTTCTTGGTGTGATCGGCTTTGTGATCGCTATTGTGATCTACAACATGATCAAGTCGGAGCCGGTCGGTAACGAGAAGATGCACGAGATTGCCAACGCCATCCGTGGCGGTGCCATGGCCTTCCTGAAGCGTGAGTACTCGGTGCTCGCGATCTTCATCGTGCTGGTCTTTTTCCTGATCAGTTTGGCCCCCAGCCTGGGCTTCAACACCGCCCTGTCGTTTGTGGGCGGGGCGGCCTGCTCGATGCTGTGCGGATTCATCGGCATGAAGGCTGCGACCCATGCCAACGTCCGTACCGCCGAAGCGGCACGCGCCAGCGGCCAGGGGAAGGCGCTGATGGTTTCCTTCAATGGCGGGGCGGTCATGGGGCTGTCGGTTGCCTCTCTCGGCCTGATCGGGGTCGGTATCGCCTTTATCATTTTTGGCGGTGACCCCCAAACCTCGGTTTACATCAACGGCTTTGCCATGGGCGCCTCTTCCATCGCGCTGTTCGCCCGCGTCGGTGGCGGCATCTACACGAAAGCCGCCGATGTCGGTTCCGACCTGGTCGGCAAGGTCGAGGCGGGCATCCCCGAGGACGATCCGCGCAATCCCGGAGTCATTGCCGACAACGTCGGCGACTGCGTCGGCGACACTGCCGGCATGGGTGCGGACATCTTCGAATCCTACGTTGGCTCGATCATTGCCACCATCGCCATCGCTGCCGCAGCAGGCAGCGGACTGATGAGCACCCTGGCCGGTGAAACGGTCGCGGTCGGTTCCGATCTGTTCCGGCTGACCCAGGCCAATGCCATGCTGCTGCCGCTGGTGCTGGCCATGGCCGGACTGGTCTTCTCCCTGCTCGGCGTCGGCTCGATGAAGTTTCTCAAGAACATCGATCCGGCGGCTGCCCTGCGCTACACGACTTTCGTCGCTGCGGGCGGTTTCCTGGTAGCGACCTTCTTCATCACCCGGGCGATGCACATCAGCAACGGCGTCTTCTGGGCGGTCCTTGCCGGCACCCTGGCCGGCGTGACCATCGGCCTGATCACCGAGTACTACACGGCCTCGTCGCCTGTCAACCGGATCGCTGAAGCCAGCAAGACCGGCCCGGCCACCAACATCATCCATGGCCTCGCCGTCGGCCTCGAGAGCTGCGCCCTGCCGGTCCTGGTGATCTGTGTCGGCATCTTTGTGGCCAACCACTTCGCCGGCCTGTACGGCATCGGCATTGCTGCCGTCGGCATGCTCGCCACGGTCGGCGTCACCATGACCGTCGACGCTTACGGACCGATTGCCGACAATGCCGGTGGTATCTCGGAAATGGCGGGTCTCGGCCCCGAAGTGCGCAAGATCACCGATGGCCTGGACGCCATCGGCAACACCACTGCAGCGGTAGGCAAGGGCTTTGCCATCGGCTCCGCGGCCCTGACCGCCCTGGCCCTCTTCTCCGCCTATGCCACGGCCGTCAAACTCGAGGTGATCAACCTGATCGAGCCGCTGACCGTTATCGGCCTGCTGATCGGTGGCGCCCTGCCGTTCTTTATCGGCGCTCTGACCATGACATCCGTCGGCCGTGCCGCCGGCAAGATGGTCGACGAGATCCGCCGTCAGTTCCGCGAGATCCCGGGCCTGCTTGAAGGCAAGCCGGACGCCAAGCCCGAACCGGAGAAGTGTGTCGACATCTCGGCGCGCGCAGCGCTGCGTGAAATGGTGCTGCCGGGCGTGGTCGCCGTCATTGCCCCGGTTTTGGTCGGGCTTCTCCTGGGCAAACAGGCCCTGGGCGGGATGCTGGCTGGCGCCACTCTGGCCGGGGTGCTCCTCGCCCTGCTGATGTCCAACGCCGGCGGTGCCTGGGACAATGCCAAGAAGTTCATCGAGAAGGGTGAGCTGGCCGGCGAGAAGAAGGGCGGCGATGCGCACAAGGCCGCTGTCGTTGGCGACACCGTCGGCGACCCCTTCAAAGATACCTCCGGCCCGGCTATGAACATCCTCATCAAGCTGATGAGCGTTGTGTCTCTGGTTATCGCGCCGCTGCTGGTCTGATAGATCCCAGCAGAAAATATTGCAGAAACCGATAGCCGGGGTTTTCCCCGGCTATCGCTTTTATAAACCGCAGAAGCATAGATCATGACCGGTCAGGCGCGAGCGACCGGCCGGCAATCAACTGCGTCCGCCAGCACGTCACCATTGTTACTGACCACGGAACTCGCTATGGGCTTCAAATGCGGTATCGTCGGCCTGCCCAATGTCGGCAAGTCGACCATTTTCAACGCGATCACCTCGGCCGGTGCAGCTTCGGCCAATTACCCCTTCTGCACCATCGAGCCGAATGTCGGGATTGTTTCGGTTCCGGACCAGCGTCTCACTGTGCTGGCTGATATTGTCAGACCTCAGCAGGTCCTGCCGACCTCCATGGAGTTCGTCGACATCGCCGGACTGGTCAAAGGCGCCAGCCGCGGCGAGGGGCTGGGCAACCAGTTTCTTGGTCATATCCGACAGGTGGATGCGATTGCTCATGTCGTGCGCTGCTTCGAAGACGACAATGTCATCCATGTCGACGGCAGTATCGATCCGCTGCGCGATGTTGAGGTGATCCAGACGGAGCTCAACCTGGCTGATCTGGACACGGTTGAAAAACGCATCCATCGCATTGCCAAGCAGGCGAAGAGCGGCAGCCTGCCGATGCAGGGAGAGCTCACTCTTCTGGAAAAGGTTCAGGAGTGTCTCAACAACGGCAGGCCGGCCCGTAGAGTCGAACTGGCCGCCGGGCAATGGCCGCTGTTGCGCGAACTCTGTCTGATCACTGCCAAGCCGGTTCTCTACGTTGCCAATGTGGCCGAAAATGACTTGGCAGGCCATCACCCGTTCGTTGCACAACTTAAGGAACACGCTGCCGCGGAGGGCGCGGAACTGGTCCTCATCTGCGGAAAAATCGAAGCTGAGATCGCTGAGCTTGGCGACCACGAGAAAGCAGAATTTCTCAGCGAACTCGGCCTCGTCGAAGCGGGGCTCGACCGGATGATTCACGCCGGTTATCGCCTCCTCGGCCTGAACACCTACTTTACGGCCGGGGTCAAGGAAGTCCGGGCCTGGACGGTCAATGCAGGTGCCCGTGCTCCCCAGGCCGCCGGGGTGATTCATACCGATTTCGAAAGAGGCTTTATCCGTGCAGAAGTGATCGGTTACCAGGATTACATCGTCGCGCGTGGCGAATCCGGCGCCAGGGAAAAAGGCCTGATGCGCCTTGAAGGCAGGGAATACATCGTCAAGGATGGCGACGTCATGCACTTTCGCTTCAATGTCTGAAAGGCGGGGTTGCCAGCCATTCCTGGATTCTGTCGCAGACACGCAGGTTCTTTATGAAAATCATTGCCTCGCATTACGGGGTGTGGTAAAAAACAAAGTTCTTTCGACGGAAGCATGTTGGATGCTTTCGCTCCTTGCTCCGCCAAGCCGGGGCTAACAACTCAAGAGGAGGCTATTAATGCGTACCTACGAAGCAATCTTCATCGTCCACCCGGAAGTGACCGGGGACGACCAGACCGCGCTGATCGACAAGTACAAGACGATCCTGACAGATCAGGGCGCGAACGTCCTCAAGGTAGAGAACTGGGGAACCCGGACCTTGGCCTACACGGTCAAGAAGCAGTCCAAGGGCTGTTATGTCCTGGTCATCTTTGACGCCCAGCCCACAGTGATCGCCGAATTCGAGCGCCGTATGCGGATCGACGACAAGGTGATCAAGTTCCAGACGGTCATCATGGAGGGTGGCTACCAAGCTCCTCCCGTGGTCGAGGAGGCTCCTCAGGACTCAGCGGAAGACGCCGAGGACACTGACGAGGAACTGACTGAGGCCGATGCCGAGGCCGAAGAGACCACGGAAGAAGACTGAATTCCGTATCAACCTACGACGATGAAGAAGGAGAAATAATCATGGCTTTTGCTGGGAATCGTACCGCTGGTGGACCCCGCCGGCGTTTTGGCCGTCGCAAAGTTTGCCGTTTCTGTGCCGACAAGAAAGCGACCATTGATTACAAAGATATCCGGACCCTGCGCTATTTCATTTCCGAGCGGGGCAAAATCACGCCGCGCCGGATCTCCGGTACCTGTGCTGATCATCAGCGCAAGTTGACTGAAGCCATCAAGCGCGCGCGCAACATTGCGCTGCTGCCGTTCACGGCCAGCCACTCTCTCGAGAGAGGTTAACTAAAGCGACCGCCTGATGATACAGCGGGGACTTTATATTGTACTCGGTGTCCTGCTCGGGTATGTACTGTTCGGCACTTTTGCCGCCCTGGGTTTTGCCGCCGTCGCCGTGAATCTGCTGACACCGTTCCCGGCCGCCTATGTCGGTATGCGCTGCGGGTCAGCAGCGGCGGGCGTCACTGTTCTGTTGACCGCCGTGGTGGTGCTGCTGACCGGAACCCAGGCCACAGCACTGATGTACCTGATCCAGTTCGGCCTTCCGGGAGCGGTTCTGCCGGTGCTGTTGAATCGCGGCATGGCCTGGGACAAAGCAACCTTGGCTGTGCTCTGGGCCATGGTCGCGGTCAGTCTGGTTGGCTTGCTGGTCGTCGCATCCGTTTCCGGACAGTCGCCTGTCGCCATGGCCGGGGACTTGATCGGGACCGAGATCGCCCAGACCAGAACGGCCATGCAGGAGATGTTTGCCGTGGCCGACATGACGGCCGACCAGAGGCATGACGTCAACCAGGCCATAGACAGTATGGCGGCGTTCCTGCAGGAGGCCTACCCGGGCATCGCGATGACCGTCGCTGGCCTGATGACCCTCGGCCTGGTCTTTCTATTGTCCTTGTTTGCCCGTGGCAGGTATACTGTCCCGGGCCGGGCTTTCCCGGAGTGGAAGGCTCCCGAGCCGCTGGTCTGGGTGCTGATAGTCGCCGGCTTCCTGGTGGTTTTCGTCGACGGACTGCCCGCGACCTTTGCCCTGAACCTGCTGGTTATCCTGCTGCCGGTTTATTTCCTGCAGGGTCTGGCGGTCATCGACTGTTTTTTCCGCCGCAAGGCTTTTTCGCCGATATTCAGAGCGGTCGGCTACGTAATGGTTACCCTGGTCAACCCGTTGCCACTGTTGGTTACCGGTCTCGGCGTGTTCGACCTTTGGGCTGATTTTCGTAAACCAAGAGAACCTAAATCATAAAGATTTTGGGAGGATAAAAAGATGGATGTCATTCTGACGGAAAACGTTAAAGGCCTCGGAACCATTGGTGAAGTGGTCAAAGTCAAGCCCGGTTACGGGCGTAATTTCCTGGTCCCGCAAGGCCTGGCCGTGGAAGCGAGCGAGCGCAATATCAAGGAGCTCGATCATCACAAGCGCCAACTGGCCCGCAAGGCTGCCAAGCTGAGCAAGGAGGCCGCCGACGTCAAGGCCCGCATCGAGGCCATTGAGTGCACTTTCGTGCACAAGGCCAGCGACGAGGGGAAACTGTTCGGTTCGGTGACCACCAAGGAACTTGCCGAAGCCCTGGCTGCCAAGGGGATCGAGGTCGACCGCCGCAAGATCCTGCTTGATCAGCCGATCAAGGACCTGGGCAAGCACGAGGTCGAAATCAAGCTGAATGCCGGCGTCAATGCGACGATCAAGGTCAATGTCGTCAGCGAAGAGGCCCAGGCTGCGACGGCTGCCGAGTAATAATCGTTAACGGACCACAGGGGCCTGTGCTGCAGGCCCCTCATTTCCCATGAGGGCGAACGTGCCAGATCGCACCGAACATCGCCTGCCCCCTCAGAACCTGGAAGCAGAAATGTCTGTTCTGGGAGGGATCCTATTGGAGAACGAGGCCCTCAATCGGGCCCTGGAAGTCCTGCGCCCCGAGGATTTCTACCGCGAAGCACACCGCAAGATCTTTACCGCCCTGATCACGCTTTCCGACCGCAGTGAACCTGCCGACCTGGTCACCTTGACCGCGGCCCTCAAGGACCGGGGCACGCTTGACGAGATCGGCGGCAGTTCTTATCTGGCGACCCTGGTCGATTTTGTGCCCACCGCGGCCAACATCAGTTACTACTGCAGGCTTGTCAAAGAGAAGGCCATTTCCCGTGAACTGATCAAGGTTGCCACGGAAATTGCCAGCCGGGGCTACCAGGGCGGCGAGGTCGAAGCCTCGCTCGACTGGGCGGAAGGCGAAATTTTCAAGATCGCCAATATGAAGTCCAGACCGTCCTTCTATACCACCAAGGACATTGTCAAGGACACGATCAAAACGATCGAGAGGCTGTACGATCGCAAAGAGCAGATCACCGGTGTGCCGACCGGTTTCACCGATCTCGACAACATGACGTCCGGCCTGCAGGGCGGCGACCTGGTGATTATCGCCGGCCGGCCATCCATGGGCAAAACGGCTTTCTGTCTCAACCTGATCGAGTACGCTTCGATGCATGCGAGCACGCCGATCGCATCGGCCGTCTTCTCGTTGGAAATGAGCAAGGAACAGCTGGTCCAGCGGCTCCTCTGCTCGGTGGCGCGTATCGACGCCAGCCGGGTCCGAACCGGCAAGCTGGCCCAGTCCGAATTCCCGACCCTGGTCAATGCTGCCGGCATCATTGCCGAAGCGCCCATCTATATCGACGACACCCCTGCCATCTCGATCCTGGAGCTCCGGGCCAAGGCCCGCCGCCTCAAGGCGGAAAAGAATATCGGCGTCATCGTCGTCGACTACCTGCAGCTGATGCAAGGCAGCAACACGGAGAGCCGTCAGCAGGAGATCTCCGAGATCTCACGCTCGCTCAAGGCTCTTGCCAAGGAGTTGAGTGTGCCGGTCATTGCCCTGTCGCAGCTTAACCGCTCCCTGGAAAGCCGGACCGACAAGCGGCCCATCCTGGCTGACCTGCGTGAATCGGGCGCTATCGAGCAGGATGCCGACGTGATCATGTTTCTCTACCGGGAGGCGGTTTACTGCGACGCCTGCCGGAAACGCGACAACAGCTGCGACAAGGGGCATGAGCGCAGCGCCGAAGTGATTGTCGGCAAACAGCGAAATGGTCCGCTCGGGATCGAAGAGCTGACTTTTCTCGGCGAGTACACGCGCTTCGAGAGCCAGTCGCGGCGAGACGATGATTACGCAGCTTGAAGCCGGCCAGGGATGGCCGGCTTTTTTTTGTCCTGCCCGCCTGTTGTGACCGCGGCGTTTCGATTGATAGCGAAGGAAAATGCGCTAGGCTTGGTCGTAGGCAATCATCCACACCCAGTCCAGACAGGAGTCCCCCATGAAACAGCCCCTGCAGAAAGGCCTGCAGTTCACCCTTGGATACCGGGTCCCGCAAGAAAAAACCGTCCCCTATGTTTACCGGGAAGCAGAGCTCTTCCAGGCCATGCCAGCGGTTTTTGCGACCGCATTCATGGTCGGTCTGATGGAGTGGGCCTGTATGGAGGCCCTGCGTCCTTATCTGGAAGAGGGGGAGATCAGCCTCGGCACCAATATCTGCGTGACCCACTCGGCAGCCACCCCACCAGGCATGCTGGTGGAGGTCGCCGTCACCTTGCTGGACGTCGATGGCCCGCGCACCAGGTGGTCGATCGTTGCCAGGGATGAACAGGAAGTGATCGGAGAAGGGACCCACGAGAGGTTCACCATCAAGCGTGACAAATTCACCGGCATCGTCGCCAAAAAGGCGGCGCAGACCACTTGACAGGGGGCCGGGGAGACGGCCTGCCGGGCCCCGAGAGCCCTCCGGCATGGCCTCTCCGGGGGCAATGTCCGTGCGACGATATTAGCGCGCCATGGGGAAAATAATATGTCCATAGCGATCATTTACCCGAATCGGGATGTCAGCGCCTGGGTTGCCGCCCTGAAGGCGCACGACCCGACGTTGACCGTTGAAGTCTGGCCGGAGATCAGTGACCCCGGGAGGGTCGAGTACGTGCTGTGCTGGAATCACCCTGAGGGGGTCCTGCAGGACTTTCCGCATTTGAAATGTATCTCCTCGCTGGGAGCGGGGGTCAACCACCTGCTGAATGACGCCACCTGCCCGCCGGATATCCCCCTGGTCCGCCTGGTCGACACCGGCCTCAAACAGTCCATGGCAGAATATGTCATGCTCGGGATTCTTGAACATTTGCGACGTGTCCCGGAATATCGCCTGCAGCAGCAGCGTGGCGAATGGATCCCGCAGCCGGTTCCCCCTATCTCCACGGTCGGCGTCGGTCTGATGGGCTGCGGTGAAATCGGCCGTTACGTAGCGGACAAGTTAACCGCTTTCGGCTTTACCGTGCATGGCTGGAGCCGTAGGCCGCAGCAGGTCTTGGGTGTCAATATGTTCGCGGGGCAAGACCGCCTGGGTGCGTTCCTCGCCAACGCTGACATCCTCGTCTGCCTGCTGCCCCTGACGGCCGAGACGCATGGCATCCTCAATGCCAAAACGTTCCGTCGGCTGCCGCGGAGGGCCTACCTGATCAATGCTGCCAGGGGCGCTCACCTGGTGGATGCCGACCTGCTGGCGGCCGTTGATTCCGGCCATCTGTCCGGCGCGTTGCTCGACGTCTTCAGGGAAGAGCCGCTGCCGAAAGAGCACCCCTTCTGGGCACACGCCAGGATCACCATCACCCCGCATATAGCAAGCGTCACGAATCCCCGTTCCGCAGCATTGCAGGTCGTTGAAAATTACCACCGGGCCGTGCAGGGGCAGCGCCTGTCCAACCGGGTCGATCGCCTGCAGGGCTATTGAATCGACGAGAGGGTTGATTCCCCGCAGCATCCTGCGCCATGTGTGGATTGCCGCTTGGTTGGCGCCTTCTTGAGGGAAGCCAGTACCAAGAATCCAGAATCCGCAATAAGCCTCGACATCCAGGTGGAACCGCGCGTTTTTTTGTCTACTGGATACTAAGTTCTGGATACCCCGTGGCGTGCCGAGGGGCAGTTCATGTCCTGTTCTTTCTGGTGCCTTCGTGTCTTCGTGGCCAGCATCACCTTTTTGGGTTGTAGAACCGATAAAAAATGCCCCGCTCACCGGAGGGGGTGGGAGCAGGGCAAAACCTCTGAGCATACTATGGAGGGGATGCGACCAGAGGATCATAACTTGTGTTTAAGGTAGGATATCCGCGTTGCCGACGGCGGTCAATACCCTATTTTCATCTGCATCGGGGCATTGCCGACCGCATCACCTGATCCAGTTCTCCAAAATCAGCGCCAGGGTCGTGGTGCCGACGACCAGCCAGAGGATGACGCCCAGCAGCAGCGGTTGCAGCCCGACCTGTCTGAGGACCTGCCTGGTTAACCCGGAGCCGATCAGAAAGAGGGTCATGACCAGACTCTGCTTGGCAAGGATGTGCACGCCATGCCAGAGCACGTCGAACGCTGGCAGCCACGTGTTGATAAAGGCCGCAGCGATGAAGCCGATGATGAAGAGGGGGATGGCGGGGCGCTCCTGTGATTTCAGCAGAAACCCCGCGGCCAGGGTGTAAGGTGCGATCCAGAGCGCCCTGGTCAGCTTGACGGTCGTGCCGACTCCCAGGGCGACGGCACCGAAAGCGGCCGAAGCGCCGACCACGCTGCTGGTGTCATGGATTGCCAACGCCGCCCAGAGACCGAATTGGCGCTGGCCGAGGTCGAACAGGTGCCCCAGCGGGGGAAAAATCAGCAGGGCCAGAGCATTCAGGGAGAAGACCGTGGCGAGAGACACCGCGATTTCATCGTCTTTGGCCTTGATCACAGGTGCCATGGCGGCGATGGCGCTGCCGCCGCAGATCGCCGAGCCGAATGCGACGAGCCGCCGGGTATTGGCCGGGATGCTCATGGCCCGGCCGAGCACTTCTCCCAAGGCGATGGTCGCCGTGATAGTGAGTAAAGTCAGCAGCAGGGAACTCCTGCCGACCTCGAGCACTTCGACAAAATTGATCCCGAAGCCGAGCCCGATCACCGAAAGCTTGAGCAGCGATTTACTGGTCTTGCTGGTCCACCCGGGGAAGGGGTTGCCAAACAGGAAGCTGTAGGCGAACCCGGCGACCAGGGCGGCCGGGGCAGACACCCAGGGCAGGGCGGTCAACAGGAACAGTCCGATGAACGCGCTTTTGCCGAATTTTTGCAGCTGTACATCTTGCATGACATTCTGTTCCTGACCGTGTCGTCAGCAACATCCTCAAGCACAGGAGGAAACCGCTAGTTAGGATGACCGTGCAGAAGCTCGCCGGCTCTGCGCAAATCCTCCCTGCTGCCGAGCAGCATCAGGGTGTCGCCCGGTTCGATGCGGAAGGCTCCAGACGGGCTGTAAATGGTGCGTTCCTGGCGAATGGCACCGACCACGGTGACGCCGGTGCTGATCCTCAGGTCGATCTCGGCCAGGCTGCTGCCGAGGCACGGCGAGTCGTCGGGAACCGCCAGGTAGTCGAGCTGGCCGCCCTCGAGTACCGACAGGCCGTGGAGCGGGGCGTCTGCACGCATCAACGAGGCGTAGTGCTGCTGGCGCAGCTCGGAAAGTACGTGCAGGATCCGCCCCTCGTTGAGGCTGAAGCGTCGCATCAGGTTGGCGCCGAGTTGCAGGCTGGCTTCGAACTCGTCGGGGATGACCTCGTCGGCGCCGAGCCTGCAGAGAGGTTCGAGTTCGGCGACGTAGCGGGTTCGTGCCAGGATGTAGAGGTCGGGGTTGCTCTGCCGGGCGACGCTGATGGTCCGCGCCAGGGCGGCCGGGTCGTTGATCGCCAGCACCAGGGCGCGGGCGCGGTCGATGCCGAGTTCATGAAGAACCTCGCCTGAAGTGACGTCACCGTATACGACGAATTCACCAACACGTCGCCCCCGGCTGACGTTCTCGGCGTTAAGCTCCACGTACAGGTGTGGGATGTCGAAGCGTCGCAGGACCTGTCCGACGTTGCGTCCCGAGAGCCCGTAGCCGGCGATCAGTACGTGTCCGGTGAGGTTGGCGGTTCGCTCATGCAGTTCCGGGTGCAGGTCCTCGGCCGACTTGCCGAACAGCCCGGCCAGGTGTGCCGCCCAGTTTTCCGCCCGTCCGGCAATCAACGGGGTTGCAATCATGCTCAGGGCGATGACGGCCAGGATCACCTGATAGGTATTTTCGGGGAGCAGCGCCAGATCGGTGGCGTCTTTGAGGAAAACGAAAGAGAATTCCCCTGCCTGGAAGAGCAGCAGGCCGGTCAGCAGGGCGATGCGCAGTGGATAACGGCAGAGCAAGGTGGCCAGCGCCGCCGCAGAGAATTTCACAATACCGACGGCCAGGGTTGTGCCCAGCACCAATGGCCACTGGGCGCTCACGATGTCGAGATTGACCAGCATGCCGATGGAGACGAAGAAGATCGCAAGGAAGGTGTCGCGAAAGGGCAGGATGTCAGACAGGGCCTGATGGGCGTAGGGCGACTCGGCCAGGGCCAGCCCGGCCAGGAAAGC
Organism: Geobacteraceae bacterium; assembly: GCA_024641085.1. Lineage (GTDB taxonomy): Bacteria > Desulfobacterota > Desulfuromonadia > Desulfuromonadales > BM103 > JAHEDT01. The sequence continues at coordinate 14,820 of JAHEDT010000041.1, forward strand.
GCCCAACTCCAGCGACAGTCCGGCTTCACCGGTCAGCCAGGCGGTCATCAGGATCAGCGCCAGGATGGTGAGGCGGAACAGCTCCTGGGAGCGTGACCTGAGGATACTGAGCAGCATCGGCTGCAGGAGAAAGCGGGAGAAAACCAGCAGCCCGCCGAGCAGCAGCACGACCTTGGCAATTTTCCAGATCGAGAACGTCAGGTCCTGTCCGGCGAGCAGCGGCAGGGCGACCAGGAAAAACACCACGGCCAGGTCCTGGGCCAGCAGGATGCCCAGCGACATGCGGCCGTGGGCGGTGTCGACCTCGCCACGCTCGCCGAGCAGTTTGAGAACGATCGCCGTTGATGAGAGAACCAGGGCCATGGCCAGCGTAACGGCAGCCTTGCTGTCGAGGCCAAACAGGCTGCCCAGGCCGAGAAAGACTGCACCGCAGATCAGCATCTGCGCCAGGCCGCCGCCCAGCAGCAGGCGCTTGAGGCGCAGCAGCCGGGAGACCGAAAATTCCAGTCCGATGGTAAAGAGCAGCAGGATCACGCCGAACTCGGCGATGACTTCGACCTCTTCGATATTACTGATCAGGTGCAGGCCGTAGGGGCCGGCGATCACTCCGGACACCAGGTAGCCGATGACCGGTGACAGCCGCAGCCGGGTGAAGATCAGGGCACTGCCCAGAGCCAGGGCGAGTAAAATCAGCAGGTCGATCAGTATTTGATGGTTGGGCATCTGCTTGGCTCTCGAAAAGGTGCCCGTCGGGCACGGTCAACCGGTCTGCGCATCATTTGGTCGGCGGACTCCCGGCCGGTTCCTGTACGATAAACTCAGGGCCGCCGGTTCCGGGCTGATGCCCGGCAGGACGTGGTTCTTTTGCGGACTTATAACCGGAACAAAGCTTCGCCACTAAGTCACTAAGACACGAAGTGATCACTGGGATTATTTAACCAGCGACACTTTTGCTTGGCCTGATCTGTCGATCTTACCCTGAATAACGTCTTTTTCGGTGCCTTGGTGTCTTTGTTGCCAGCTTGACTTTCTTTCAAGGTCTATAGCCGCTTTTTCCTGTCGAAGGTGTCGCAGGGGCCCTGACCGGTGGGTTTGCGGCGATAACGCACGTATTGGAAGCCCGGGAAGTCGTGTTGCTCGCAGCACAACCATTCGGCAAGCTCAAAGGCCGGAAAGCGCGTGTCCCCGGAAACCTCCTGCTCGATCCAGGATATATGCAGCTCTTCAGCGAACGGCAGGGCCTGGCGATAGAGCTCGGCGCCGCCGATCACGAACACCGGACGCTGCCTTTGCCGGGCGTCGTACAGGGCGGCCCTGAAACTTGTGCAGAGCTGTACGCCTGGCAACTCCTGTCGCGTGCGACTCAGGACAATGTTGTGCCGCCCCGGCAAGGGGCGCCCGATGGAGGCGTGGGTCTTGCGCCCCATGATCAATGTCCCGTCGGCAGACAGGCGCTTGAAAAGCTGCAGGTCGTCAGGCAGGTGCCAGGGGATCCCACCGCCTGAACCGATGACCCGGTCCCTGGTCATGGCGACAATAATCGCCACCTGTGGCTGGTCTGCCTGTGCCTGGTTGTCATACGCTGGTCCCATGGCTGCAGAATAGCATTGCCGCCAGTGGAGATAAAGGGGAGAAGGGCTGCTCGGCGCGCCGGGACCTCCCAGACGATAGACAGTGATCGGTAGTTTTTTGAAAGGCGGGGGATCACCGGGTCCGCTCGTAAAGACAATCAGGGTGCCGCCAGCATGGTGCTTGGCCAGAGAAAAAAAGCCTCACTCGCCTGGGGGGAGGAGTGAGGCAAATTCTCTGTGCCTTGTAAGGAGGGAATTGCTAAGGCAGCAGATTATACTTTTTTAATAACACAGTTTGAATTAATTGCCACCCCTAAGGGGACGTTTTTACAAAATTAGCTGGCTGAAGCGGACAGTGGCCATGATCTCCTGGGCTTTTGGCCGCCCTGGTCCTGCCGCTGAACAACCTGTGCGGCGGAACTCCCCGCGCGGCTGCGCGAACTGCCGGAGGTGGATCTAGCCGCGCTTGGCGGCAATGTTGAGCATCTGGATTTTCTTGCGCAAGGTGTTGCGATTGATCCCCAGGACCTCCGCCGCCTTGACCTGGTTGCCGCGGGTCTTTTCCAGCACGATGTTGATCAGCGGGCGTTCCATCTGGTGCAGGACCATATCGTAGAGGTTGTTCATGTCCTGCAGGTCGATCTGTGCCAGGGCACTTTGCAGTTTCTGGTTGATCAGCCCTTCGAGGGAGGCGTTGTTGCCGCTGCTGACATGCCCGCCCGCCAGGCTCGGAAAGTCGGCCGCATTGAGCAGGGCGTCGGGGGAGAGCAGGGCGGCACGCTGGATGATGTTCTCCAATTCGCGGACATTGCCCGGCCAGGCGAAATTGCAGAGCAGGGTCATGGCCTCCTTGGTGAGCCCGGTCGCAGCCGTCCCGTAGTCTTCGTTGGCCTTGGCCAGGAAGAAGTCCACCAGGCTGGGGATATCTTCGCGGCGCTCACGCAGTGGCGGCAATTCCAGGGGGACGACGTTGAGGCGGTAGTAGAGGTCCTCGCGAAATTCCTTGTTCTGGACTTTCTCCTTGAGGTCCTGGTTGGTTGCCGCGACGATGCGGGCGTTGACCTGGATCGTTGCGCTGCCGCCGGTCCTGGTGATCTCCTTCTCCTGCAAGACCCGCAGGAGCTTGGCCTGCAGTTCAAGAGGCATGTCGCCGATTTCATCGAGAAACAGCGTGCCGTCCTTGGCCTGCTCGAACTTGCCGATCTTTCGGTCCGTTGCGCCGGTAAAGGCCCCTTTTTCATGACCGAAGAGTTCGCTCTCCAGCAGTTCCCGGGGGATCGCCGCACAGTTGAGCGCGATAAACGGTTTGCCGAGCCGCGGGCTGTTGAAATGAATCGCCCGGGCGATCAGTTCCTTGCCGGTCCCGCTTTCACCGTAAATCAGCACGGTGACATCCGAGGGCGCAATTTTGCCGAGAATCTTGTAAATCCTCTGCATTGGCTGGCTCTGGCCGATGATCGTGCGATCCAACTGGTAGTGCTGCTTGATTTCCTGCTTGAGCAGCGAGACTTCGGCGGTGACGTCTGCGGCCTTCTGGGCCTTGTAGATGATGGCATCGAGGGTGTCCAGGTCGAACGGCTTGGTCAGGTAGTCATAAGCCCCGCGCTTCATCGCCTCGACCGCGTTTTTCATCGAGGATTCCGCCGTCATGATAATCACCAGTGCCCGCGGGCATTCCTCCTGGAACTTGCTCAAAAGCTCCAACCCGGAGAGCCCCGGCATCTTGATGTCGAGGACCGCAAGGTCGTACGTCTGCTTCCTGCTCATGAGCAGCGCTTCCTGGCCGTCGCTGGCCAGGTCGACCTGGAACCCCTGCTTGGTGAGGGATTTGGAAAGGACCCAGCGGATACTCTCTTCGTCATCCGCGACCAGAATCCGTTTGATCGACATCTCTTTGTGCCTCCTCGAAAAAAGTGCCCTACGAGCCTGTCGGACGATCCGGGCCGTAGCGAACATTGGGCTGTTTGAGAACAGTTTTTAGCTCGTTTGCAGGTGCATAGCCGTAGCTATGGACCCAAACTCCTAGCGGCGCAACGGCAATGAAACCGTCATGGTCGTCCCATGCCCGGGTGAACTTTCGATCTTCAGCAACCCCTGGTGATCTTCGATGATTTTCTGGGCAATCGCCAGCCCGAGGCCGCTCCCCTTGTTCTTGGTGGTGAAGTAGGGGGTGAAGATGCGGTCCCTCTCCTCCGGGGCAATTCCGCAGCCGGTATCGCTGATCGCGATGTCGACCATCGGCGATGAGCGCCTGCCCGGGCCGGTCATGTGGTAATTGGAGGCAATCCTGGTTTCGATCAGGACCTCTCCGTCATGGTTGATCGCCTCCCTGGCATTTTTGACCAGGTTCAGGAACAGCCGGGTCAGGAGGCCTTCGTCCCCCTGCACCGGCGGGATGCTCGGGTCGAACTTCAAAACGAACCGGATCTGCTGGCTGCGGGCCGCCTCTCTCTGCAGCAGGATGATGTCGTCGAGAACCTTGGTCAGGTCGACATCACCGATCTCAGGAGGTCGCGGGTTGCCAAGGTCCATCAGCTCCTCGATGATGACGTTGATGCGCTCCGCTTCCTTGATCATGATCTGCGTGTAATCCCGCAATGAACTTTCTTCGCCGAGCTCCATGGAGAGCAGCTGCGCCGCGCCCTTGATCCCTCCCAGCGGGTTCTTGATCTCATGGGCCAGACCCGCGGCCAGGGTGCCGAGCATCGACAGCCGGTCGGCGCGCCGCAGGCTGTCCTCGAGGGCCCGGATTCGCGACAGGTCGCGGATGATGATGACCGCCCCCTCCTGGTTGCCCCGGCTGGCAAAAATGGGCGCCGCATAAGCATTGACCGGGAGGGGCGCCGTGCTGGTCCGGTGCAGGTACAGGCCTTCGTCGTCGGTGATCGAGCGGCCTTCCTCCAGGGCGACTCTCACCAGGTAGAGCAGGGTCTCCTGGTCCTTGAACAGCTCCTGGCAGTGGCGGCCTCTCATCTGCCGCGAAGAGCGCTCCATGAGCGCCTCGGCCGCGGGGTTGAGGAGCGTCACGCAACCTTCGTGATCGAAGGCGATCACGGCACGGTCGATGTTCTCGAGGATCATGCCGTAGAGAGCCGACTCATTACCCGGGGCGGCACCCTTGACCTGACCATTGGCTGTTGCATGATCACGCGGCATCGGCAAAAAAATCCTCGAGCAGGATGCTCATTTCCTCGATCGTTACGGTCTGGTTGATCGCTGCCCGGAACCCGGCCGCATTTTCTATCCCCTTCACGTACCAGCAGAAATGCTTGCGCATCTGCGCCAGGGTTTTCTGGGGGCCGAAAGTTTCGAGGCAGAGGTTGAAGTGGCTGCGGGCCACCTCCAGGCGCTTGGCCAGCGTTGGCTGCGTCACCGGTCGGCCGGCGAGCAGGTCGAGGGCCTGGCCGATGATCCAGGGATTGCCGTAGCCGCCCCGGCCGATCATCACCGCGTCACAGCCGGTCTGCACAAACATGGTTTTAACGTCCTCGGCACAGAACAGGTCGCCGCTGCCGATGACCGGTATCGACAGGGCCTTTTTCAGCTCCTTGAGCTGTTGCCAGTCTGCCTGGCCGCCGAACATCTGCGCGCGGGTGCGCGGGTGCAGGGTGACGGCGTCGACGCCCTCAGCGACAGCGATGCGGGCAATCTCCAGGTAGTTCACCGAGTCCTGGTCCCAGCCGGAGCGGAACTTGATGGTCAGTGGCCGGCTGGTGGCCCTGCGCACTGCGGCGATGATGCGGGCCACCTTGTCCGGTTCGCGCAGCAGGGCGCTGCCGGCTCCGGAGCGGATGACTTTTCGGACCGGGCAGCCGAGATTGAGATCGATCAATTCGCCGTATTCCTCGACCGACTTGGCCGCTTCCGCCAGTCGCTGCGGTTCTTCGCCAAACAGTTGAATGCCCAACGGGCGCTCTTCCGGGGCAGATCTCAGCAGCTCACGGGTCGCCTTGCCGTTGAAGAACAGACCGTTGGCGCTGATCATTTCGGTCAAGACCAGCGCGGCGCCGTGGCGCTTCATGATCAGCCGGTACGGCAAATCCGATATGCCCGCCATGGGTGCCGAAATAATTGGGTTTTTGAGTTTGAGCGTGCCGATATTCATGGGTTATTGCCTAAATTTTGTGCATTTTAGCATCCTTGCAGGGTAATGCAAATGAAAAGAATCTGTGCCGCAGAAAAAATAAATCGCATACTGTATACAAAATCGGCTTGACACTTTCAGGGTGTCTTGTTAGAACGTTATTTGGAAAATGAGAAAAGATAAAGAATTGCAAGCATGATTCTGCTTTGCTCGGATTCCAATTTTTCCCGCTGTATTGCTCTGTATATCTGGTGCGGGTTGAACGCATCAAGACCGGGGTATCGGCGGGTTGCTTTGTCATGTGACAGTTGGATGTTTCCCGCACAAGGGACAGGTTTCTCTGGCGGACCTTGTGAGCCGCCGCCATTTCATTCCACAAAGGAGAGAGAGTATGCCGACACTGAAGGAAATCCTACGTAAGAAAATCGACGAGCATCGCCCCCGTACTACCCGCCTGGTTAAGGAATTCGGCGATATCAAATTGGGAGATGTTACTATCAGTCAGGCCATCGGCGGCGCCCGTGGCATCAAGTGTCTGGTGACTGATATCTCCTATCTGGACCCCTATGAGGGCATCCGTTTCCGCGGCAAGACCATTCCCGAAACCTTCGCCGCTCTGCCGAAAGTGCCCGGCAGCGACTATCCCTATGTCGAAGGTTTCTGGTTCATGCTGATGACCGGCGACGTGCCGACCATGAAGCAGACCCTGGACGTGGTCGAGGACTGGAAGAAGCGCGCCCAGATCCCCCAGTACGTCATCGACGTGCTGCGCGCCCTGCCGCGTGACTCCCACCCGATGGCCATGTTCTCCTCGGCGATCCTTGCCATGCAGCGCGACTCGGTGTTCGCGGGCAACTACGCCGCCGGCAAGTTCAACAAGATGACCTGCTGGGAAGACATGTACGAGGACGCCACCAACCTGATGGCGAAACTCGCCCCGATCGGTGCCTACATCTACCGCATGAAGTACATGGGCGACACCCATATCGCCGCCGACCCGAACCTCGACATGGGCGGCAACTTCGCCCGCATGATGGGCATCCCCGCTCCTTATGACGATGTGGCCCGCATGTACTTCGTCCTGCACTCCGACCACGAGTCCGGCAACGTCTCTGCCCACACGACTCACCTGGTCGCTTCGGCCCTGTCCGATGCCTACTACGCCTACAGCGCCGGCATCAACGGCCTCGCCGGCCCGCTGCACGGCCTCGCCAACGAGGAAGTGCTGCGCTGGACCCAGAACTTCATGCAGCAGCTGGGCGGCAAGGTGCCGACCGAGGAAGGTCTCAAGAAAGCCCTGTGGGACACCCTTAACAGCGGCCAGGTCATCCCGGGCTACGGCCATGCCGTGCTGCGCAAGACCGACCCGCGCTACACCTCGCAGCGCGAGTTCTGCATGAAGACCGAAGGTCTCAAAGACTACCCGCTGTTCCAGCTGATCAGGATGATCTTCGAAGTGGCTCCGGGCGTGCTCACCGAGCACGGCAAGGCCAAGAACCCCTGGCCGAACGTCGACGCCCAGTCCGGCGTCATCCAGTGGTACTACGGCGTGACCCAGTACGAGTTCTACACCGTGCTGTTCGGCATCGGCCGGGCGCTGGGCTGCCTCGCCAACATCACCTGGGACCGCGCCCTCGGCTACGGCATCGAGCGGCCGAAGTCCGTGACCACGGCGATGCTGGAAGAAGCTGCCGGGGTCTGATCACCAGCAGTCCATATGCAAGTAGAAAGGGGTGCCTCTCGGGGCACCCCTTTTTTGGTGCGTCGGCTTGGCTCCAGCCTCTTCCTCACGGCACCAAATAGCCGCACATCTTTTCTGTTGTGTTTTTACGGTATCTCGGCTACTAAAGCGACAATCAATCCTCCCATGGCGCGCAGGGCTCGATGTCAGTTACCTCTCTTGCTGATCAGCAAGCTCACCTGATCGAATTGAATCGCCTCGAGTACGGAGAATCCTACTCAGACCTCAACTTTCTCCCCCAGGGGGCCGGGCAGCGGCGTACCGCCGAGCGCGACGCCCTGGTTGCTTCTCTTGCCGGCATCTCCGTGCTTGGCTGCGGCGGGACCAAGCTGGATATGCGCAAGCTCTCCCCCGGATGCAGAATCTGCGTTGACGGGGACTGGTCGTGCCTGTTCATCAACGGGCGCTGTAATGCTTGCTGCTTCTACTGCCCGAGCCGACAGGACGAGACCGGCCTGCCGACCACCAACGCCGTCGCCTTCCGTTCCCCGGCCGACTATGTCGCCTATCTCGAGCAGTTCGGCTTCCGTGGCATGAGCCTTTCCGGGGGGGAACCGCTGCTGACGCCCAATCGCAGCATCGCTTTCCTGGCGGCCGCCAAGCAACACTTCGGCGAGCGCCTGCACAGCTGGCTCTATACGAACGGCACCCTGGTCGATCGTGACATCCTGCTGCGCCTGCGTGATGCCGGGCTTGACGAGATCCGCTTTGATATCGGGGCGACCTCGTACTCCCTGGCGAGGGCGTCCATGGCCGTTGGTATCGTGCCGACAGTGACGGTCGAGATCCCGGCGGTCCCTGAGGACCTGCCCGTGCTCGAGCAGAAAATGGCCGAGATGGCAGATGTCGGTATCAACCATCTCAACCTGCACCAGCTGCGCCTGACACCCTACAACCTGAAGCGCTTTGCCGGTCGCCCCTATACCTATCTGCACGGCGAGAAAGTGACGGTCCTCGAATCGGAGCTCGCGGCCCTGCAGTTGCTGCACCATGGCCGCGCTGCCGGCATCGACCTGCCGATCAATTACTGCTCTTTCGTCTACAAACACCGCTATCAGAAGGCGGCCGCCCGCCGACGCAGTGCCGCCTTCATAGGCAAACCGTTCGAATGCGTGACCACAGCAGGCTACCTGCGGTGCCTGTCTCTGGTCGGCGGTGCGCCGGAGCTGTCCCGGCAGGTCGAGCGCTTCCGGGACGCAGGGTGCGATCCGGGTCTCTGGAATCATAATCCCTCACGCGGTCGGCTGAGCTTCGCGGGTAGTCTTGCGAACCTGGTCGATTTCTCGTCCTTCAAGTTGCTCGTTGCTTATGCCGACACGGCAATCCGCGAACATCTCTCCTACCGCAACCCTTTCCGGGAGGCCAGGCTGCCAAGCGGTCGCAAAATCGTTGTGGAACGCTGGGAGGTTGATGAACTCGAGTTCCGGGATGGGGCACTCGAGAGCTTCGTTCAACACCTGCGTCACGGCAACGAGCCGCTCCCCCCTCAGGACCGGGGCGGCTCGCGTGCCATCGCATATGAGCGTATCGTCGAGGGGTTGCAGGATTACTTCTGAGTTTGTGGGCGTCAAGCAAGCTGTGCGCGCGTGGCCGCGCTTACCCATTCGCTCAATGAACCGCCGTGACCATTGCCGATGTTTTTGCAAGCATGCCATCTGCATGAAGGCACTGCTTCTGATGATCTCCGCCCCGCCGGTTTGCCGGGGCCTATGACCGCTTGACCCGCGTGGAGACATCGATTAACGTGTGCACCTTACTTAGAGCCACGGAGTCTGAACATGTCCCTCAAGCCAAGCCAGTCCGGAATCAGTCCGCAGGATTTTTCCCGGCTCTCGTCCGAGGCCCAATTTGATGTCCTGCGCAGCCTGGATGCCCGGCAGAAGACCCGGTTGCTGCTGGATGCCGAAAACGGCGCCGAACTGATGGCCGGGCTGTCGACCCAGGAGGTGTACCTGCTGGCGGTCGAGCGCGGACCTGAGCATCTGCCCGAGCTGCTCAGCCTGGCGACGCCCGGGCAGTGGAGCGGGTTCATCGACCTCGACTGCTGGGATGGAGACCACTTCGAGGCGGCCCGGACGCACCGCTGGCTGATTGCGCTGCTCCAGGCCGAGGAGGACACCGTCTTCAAGGTCCTTCGGGAGATGAACTTCGAGCAGCTGGTCCTGGTGTTCAAGACGGAACTGGACATATTGTCGGGACCTGAAGCGGACGAGAACAGCGATGCCCGCATCGACGCGGTCAAGCGCGATGGCGGCTACGAGATCTCCTACCGCAGCGAAAACAGTGCCAAGCTGTTCGGCAAGGTCCTCGATATCCTGCAGAGCTTTGAGCCGGAATTCTTCGTCTACCTGCTGGAGGCGGTGCGTGCCGAGACGCTGGGATTGATCGAGGAGAGCGTCTACCAGCAGCGGACCGGGCGGCTTCAGGACATGGGCATACCGGAGCCTTTCGAGGCGCGCAAAGTTTATGCCTGGCTCGACCCGGATCAGTACCGGAAGGAGCGTCCCGGTAAACTCGCTCCCGGTTCATGTGCCGGCAGCGCCCCCGGCTTCACCCTGACGCTGGTTCGTCCCAGGGGTTTGCTGGCCGCGGTGCTGGCGGATGGCCTCGACGAGACCCTGGCCTGGGAGCTGGCCCACCTGGTCAACAAGGTGATGATCGCCGACCGCATCGCAATGGGCGACCTGGAGCAGGTCGGCAAGGTGATCAGCAAGGTGGATGCCTGTCTGAACCTGGCGCTGGAATGGCTGGCTGGCGAGGATGTCGCCGTGGCCGGGAAGTGCCTGGCGGATTGTTACAGCGAAGACCTGTTCCGCCTCGGCTACAGCCTGACCCTGAGACTCCAGCGGCGGGCCGCGGCGATCGGCAGGACCAGTGTCGCTCCGTATCTCGATCAGAAGGCCCGGGCCTGTACCACAGCCCTCGGCGGCCACCCGCCGCTCTTTTTCGAAGGGGTCACCGATGCCACCCGCGGCGGCACGCGCCTGTTTGCCGCGCTGGCCGAGCTCCATGCCGTAGAGCGCTGGCTGGAGAGAATGGAGCTGCAGCAGCAGCTCTTCGAAGAGGCCCTGCACTTCGTCCTGCCCGACCCGGCCGCCCTGGACCTCGGCGGCTGCCAGCCTGACCGGGCCGAGGATCTCACCCTGGTGGAATTCTTCCTGACCGCCCTGGCCAACAAGCTGCTGGGCCGGGATTTCCTGCCGCTGCCGATCGCCGAGGAGGAGCTTGCCGGCCTGCACGGCATGGCGTCCCGCTCGGGGGAACTGCACCCGCTGCTGCGCCAGGAAACCGTCAAGTGGCTCGAAGCGCTGCTCCCCGGCGGCGGACAATTCGCCACCTATTGCCTGGATATCTGGGAAGAGGAGTTCTGCGCGGTCGGTTTCGAGGAGATCGATCCGCGCTTTGTCGGCGGCTTGATCGTGCGCCTGGCGGAATCCTGAGCGTCGATTCCAGGAGCCTCTGCCTGGTGGCCGCTCGAACTTGAAAATTGACCTGACGTGCCACTCTCGCTGCGCGCCGCGCACTACAAAAGGGGCAGCTCCCATCCGGGGACTGCCCCTGATGCTATTCCTGGCCCGAGCGGGGCCCCTCCTGCACAAAACGACGCTCCTCAACCTGCATCCCGGCACCGGTTTGCGTCAGGTAAAGGAAGAGGTGCACGGTCCGCGGTGCGGAACTGTGGATGGTCGTGAAGACCGCCGCGAAATACTGCAGCTTGATCCCCTTGCCCCTGATCTGGTCGGTCCTGGCCTGCACGGTTTGCTGAACCCAGTGCCGCTCTTCCGGCCCCAGCGAGGTCTGGAAAAAAACCGGAACACGGTTGGTGACGACCCGCTCGCAGCGGGCATAATCGTAAGCCAGCCTCTCCACCAGGCGGTCGCGCAACCGCCCCTGGTAATGCCCCTCGACAATCTCGAACAGCTTCTGAAAGAGCGCCTGGCGGTTGCAGGGGAAACGGAACAGGCCGCGCCGTCGCCATGCTGCGGCCAGCCAGGCCATGGCGGCGGCAAAGGAGCCGTTGGCCGCAGTCAATTCCTGCAGGACGGCCATGAAACAGCCGCTGTTGTAGGTCAGGTCGACCAGCCGGCCGAGGTCCTGGATCTGCTGCAGTTCGCTGAACGAGAGGTCCGGGCTGGCCAGGACCGTGTAGGGCGGGTTCGGATCAAACCGGATCTGCAGCCCGGCGGCCTGGTCGCGCAGCGGCGAACCGGGGAGCAGCTTGACCGGTTCGATCTGCAGATGGTGGGGTTCGAGAGCGATCACCCGGTCGATCGATGCCAGGAAGCCGGTGTAATCATCCCCCGGCAGGCCGGCGACCAGGTCGAGGTGCAGATGGATGCGGCCGCTTTGGCGCAGGCGGCGGACATTGTCCTCGAGCTTCGCCAGGTTGACCCGGCGATCGATGGTTTCGAGGGTGCTCTCGAGGGTTGACTGCACGCCGATTTCAAACTGGAAGGTGTCCGCAGGAACCCTGTCCAGCAACTCCAGGGTCGGCTCATCGAGCAGGTGGGCGGCGATCTCGAAATGGAAATGCGTCTCGAGGTTGTGTGCGAGGATGAAGCTGAAAATCTCCCTGGCCCTGGCGGCGTCGTAGTTGAAGGTGCGATCGACCAGCTTGACCTTGGCGACCCGTTGCTGCATCAGCAGGCGCAGGTCGCTGAAAATGCGTTCCATCGCATAGGAGCGCACCCGGTCGTCCCGGGCGCTCAGGCAGAAGCTGCAGCGGAACGGGCAGCCGCGACTGGTTTCATAATAGACGAAGCCGCGCGCGAGGTCGGCCAGGCCGCGTTCGAAAGGTGAGGGAATCCGATCGAGTTCGAGCAGCGGCGGGCTGTCCGGCCCGCTGACCAGCTGCCCGTCTCGGCGCAGCACCGTCCGCGGGATTGCCCCCGGCGGCCGATCCTGATGCCAGGCCAGCAGCAGGGCGCGCAGCGCGGCTTCCCCTTCGCCCCGCACCAGGGCGGTCAGCCCCGGGTGCCGTGCGAACAGGTCCGGCCCGTCAAAGGAGACCTCGGGGCCGCCCAGGACGATCCGCAGTCCGGGCCGGGCGACGGCCAGGGCGTCCACCAGGTCGAGGGTCTCCCGCCGGTTCCAGAGGTAGACCGAGCAGGCGACCACGTCCGGCTGCTCGGCCAGGAGCATGGCCAGGATCGATTCGCGCGGTTCATGGACGGTGAATTCACGGATCAGCAGCTCACCGCAGTCGCTGCCGCAGTAGGCCGCCAGGCAGGGCAGGGCCAGGCTGTTGTGGATGAACTTGCTGTGCAGGGTGGTCAGGACGGTGCGCATGGCGCAAGAATAACCAAGGGGGAGCGGGATATAAAGGGAAATTTAGCCCGGCACAGAGATCGTTGGCGCTTTGATCCGCAACCCGGCCTGTCCCCCGATGCCTGCGGCGGAAAGGTTCATGCGCCAGAGCGCGGCACCAGGGGCCCCGGCTCCTGGTAGGTGCTGTAGTCGTGACGCCGCCAGCGGAAGGGCAGGTCGATGATCTCCCCCGGCACGGTGATCGCATAGAGCGCCTTCAAGGCTTCCAGGACCACGGTGCGCTGCTGCCGGGCGTTGCCCGGTTCGCCCAGCGGGTGGCCGAAGGGCCACTTGATGAAGACGCTGCGCGGCGGCTGGACCTTTTCGGTGTACTCGCGGATGATCGTCACCCCGACGGTGGGGATGCCGGCTTTCTCGATCTCTCTCTGGATCAGTC
>JAHEDT010000010.1:0-68349 GCA_024641085.1 Geobacteraceae bacterium
CGCTCTTTCTCATCCTGGCCGGAACCGCGGTCCAGAAGCACATGGACAAACTGGCCAATGAACAGGAAATTCTGCTTGCTGCGGCCGACATGGCGATCCAGATCTTTGCCCTTGAAAGTGTCGTCCTGCGGGCAGAAAAAGCGACACGGAATGCGGGAGAGCAGAAGCAGAAACTGCTCGCGGCGGCAGTGAAGGTCTTTGCCTTCAACGCCACTGAAATTGCCGGTACGGCCGCCAAGAAAGGCGCTTTCTACATCGAGGAGGGAGATGCCCTGCTGATGATTCTCTCCGGTGTGCGCCGCTTCGCCAAGTATGACGCGACCGGGTTGCTGCAGGCCAAGCGGTTCCTGGCGCAGGCGGTCTGCGACGAGGAGAAGTACCTGTTTTGATCCGGACTGAATCGGTGATACGGTGATTCGTCAGCATACCATTGACACGATTTATCATGTCGGCGCGGTCCACTGCTATTCCGGCGAACTTGGGGGGGACCTGGTTCTGTTCGATACCGGGCCGCCGACCCGGGGCGCCAGGGAGTGCCTGCGCCAGGAGATTGACCTTGCCCGGCTGAAGCATGTTGTCGTGACACACTGCCACATCGATCATTGCGGTCTCATCTCCTGGCTTGTACAGCAGACGGGTGCGACCCTCTACCTGCCTTACCGGGATATCCTGAAATTTGCCCGGCATGAAGAGCGCCTGGCAAAGTTGGCTGAACTGCTGCTGCAGGCAGGCTTCGATCACAAGTTCCTGGAGGTTTTTCGCCGGGAGCTGGATGAAGGCGAGGTGTTCGCACAATTGCCGGACAGATTTCAGACGGTCGAGAGCGATCTCCCGAAGCACCTGGGCCTGGAAGTCGTCGCCTGTCCGGGGCACTCGCAGAGCGATCTGGTTCTGGTCGGACCGGATTGGGCGGTGACCGGGGATGTCCTGCTAAGGGGGATTTTCCAGGTGCCGCTGCTTGATATCGACCTGGAAACCGGCCGGCGTTTTCGCAATTATGAGGCGTACTGCACAACCCTTGGCAAACTGGCGGCCCTTCGGGGACGGCGGGTGCTTCCGGGACATCGCACCTCGATTGATTCGATTGACGAATCGATCCTCTTTTATGTCGGCAAACTGCTGGATCGGGCCGCTCAGTTGACGCGCTTTCCCCAGTTGGAGGATGTGCCCCAGATTGTCGACCAGTTGTTTGGCGGTGGGCAGAGAGAGCCCTTTTTCTACTATCTCAAAGCGTCGGAAATTATTTTCATGCGGGATTTCCTGTCCGATCCGGATCAATTGCGCATGGCACTCGAGCAGATCGGCCTGTTTGAGCCTGTTGCCGACAAATTCCTGCAAACGGCCAAATCCCCGGGCCGTGCCAGCGTGAGTTCTTAAGGAGTCAGCATGGGCCATCATCTCGGCAGCAAAAGCAGCATCATCCCCCTCATCGATCGACTCAACAAGAACCCGATTGGCCTGGTCGATAATGAAAAGCTGCGCCGAATCCTGGCCATGCTGTTCAGTGAGGAGGAAGCCCTGGTCGCTTCGAAATTTCCCCTGGAGGAGGCGACCCTCGATGAACTCGCTTTGAAAACGGGTTTATCTGCCGAGATCTTGACGCCGATTCTCGATGCCATGGCCGAGAAGGGGCTGGTCATGGATCTGCCTTATGCCGGCACGACTTATTTCATGCTGATGCCGGGGTTGATTGGCTTCTTCGAATTCACCTTCATGAAGAAGCGCGCCGATCTGCCGCTGCCCGAGCTGGCCCGCCTGATGTCCGAGTACCTGTTCGAAGACGCCACTCAAGGGCAGGCCAGGGAATTCTTCGGCAGTAAAACCAGTCTGACCCGCTCGCTGGTCTATGATGATGCCGTGCCGGTCAGCTCGGAAGTCACTCCTTATGAAAGCGCCCGCAGGATCATTACTGCCGCCAGCTACGGCGCAGTCGGCATGTGCTACTGCCGGCACAAGAAGGAACACCTTGGAGAAACCTGCGCCAAGCAAGCCCCCGTCGAGGGGACCTGTATCTCCCTGGGGACCTCGGCAAGATTCATGGTGCGTCGCGGTTTTGCCGAAGAGAAGAGCACCGATCAGCTGCTGGCGATTCTCGATCAGGCCAGGGACCTCAAGCTGACGCACATTACCGACAATGTCCGTCATAAACCTTCGTTCATTTGCAACTGCTGTTCCTGTTGCTGCGAACTGATGGCCGGAGTCCAGGCCGGTTACAGCGACGGGGTCGCCAAAACACCCTTTATGGCGGTCGTCGATACAGCAGAATGCAATGGCTGCACGCTGTGCTTTACGGCCTGTAACGTGGGCGCGATTTCGTTGGGAACCGATCCGCCCCGTATGCATGCCATGATCAATAGGGCTCAGTGCCTGGGCTGCGGCGCGTGTGTGCCGGCCTGCCCCCTGGGAGCCGTCTCCCTGGTCGAGCGGGTCGACAGGCCGCTGCCGCCGGCGAAACGGAAGGATATGTTTGCCGCAATTTTGAAGGAGAAGGGGCGGCTGACGCCTTATCTCGTGAGCGGAGCCAAGAAGAGGGCGCGGCGAATGCTGCAGAGGCGGAAAGGCTAGCCCTGTGACAGTCTATCCCGCAGTCAGGTCCTGCTCGGGAAGCGTCCCAGGCGAGGTGTCGGGCGGGTTCTCGAGCAGGGCCTGAATCCGGCTGCGGTAGCTGGTGATGTCTCTGCGCAGCGAGGCCAGTCGCGAGATCTTGTCGTCAATTTTGCCAATATGCAGGTCGAGAATCTCGAGGACCTGGGGCGTAATCGTATCGAAATCCTGGTTGTGGGTGTCGAAGGTCTCGGCCAGGCTGAGCATCTCTTTCAGGCCGATACCGAGTTCTTTCAATTTGAGGATGAACTTGAGCCTGAGGACCTCCTCCCGGTTGTAACTGCGCGCCCCTCCACTTTTCCTGTCGGAAGGGCCCATGAGGCCGACTTCCTCGTAGTAGCGGATGGTGCGGGTGGTGATGCCAAGCTGCTTGGCAAGCTTGCCGATCTGTATCATCGGCTCGTGGTGGGTGGTCATAGGCCTTCCCTTTACGTAAACTTACTATTCATTAACATTGATGCGTCCCCGGGTCAAGATTTCTGCAGCAGCGCCCGAACAGGCTGCTCATGCGAAGGAGATTCTTATGGTAGAGGAGATTTTTGCTCGTCTGGGGGAAAGTTTTCAGGCGGACAAGGTCGTGCGACCGAAGGTCTATTATTTCTCTGTGGATGACGTGAAGAGGACCGTGGCCCTGGCGCCGGAAGGGGTCCGCGTGGACCATGGCAAAACCGTGGACGCTGCCGATTGCGTCTGCAAGACCAGCACGGAATTTTTTCTCAAAGTGTGGCAGGAAGGCTATCGGCCCGGTCTGCAGGATTTCCTGTCCGGTGCGATCAAGTCGAACGACCCGTTTGGTCTGCAGGAATTCCTGGCGGCCTTCGGCAAGGGGGGCTGATGAGCGGCAAGGCGCCATGCGGCACAAACTGATACAGCAATCAGGCGGTCATCTTCGCCTGTATCCCCTGCGGCAATGGGTCAGCCAGGCTGGTACACGGGGACCACGTAAGGCCCTTCGGGAATCACGGCGACGGCCGTATCGCCGCACTCGTTGACGCATTTTCGGAGCATTTCGTCCACGGAATCGATGAGGTGGACGCCGGTCAGCGCTTGGTCTGCTGCGGACAACTTCCCGGCGTAAAGGTAGACTTGCCCGGCGCGCATTGGCTTCAACTGCATTTGCGTCTGCCATTCATCAATATCTGCGTAATCCTTGCGGCTAATCTCCGCAAAAAAACCATCCATGCCGAGATCGATCAAACGCCGCTGTGCTTCGGCGTATTCCGTGGAGCCCAGACCTTCGGAGCACTCCGACACGATAATCAGATTGCCCCCCGGCTCCAGGATATTGATCGGGCCGACCATCCCCTTGACGGTCTGGTAGTAGGTCTTGTCGAGAGGGTAGCCGGCGGCGCTGGTGACCACGGTCCGGTAACGCCGACTCGATGGAACGAGCACAAAGTCGCGGGTGAAGGCGACACATTCCAGGTGGCTCTGGACGATTTCCCCGAAATTCACGAAAGACAGCTTGCGGTGTTCATCAATGACCGTATTGACGGCAAAGACCGGTCCGAGCATGCCAACGATCTCCAGCTGCTCTTCGTGAAGCGGGTTGCCGTCGAGGATGCAGCTGTCGGCCCTGGGATGGGACATGAAGCGCGCATTGTGAAAGGTGGTGATGGTCTGGCGATGGGCGATCCCCGGCGCGATCAGCTTGCGGCCGCCGGAGTAGCCCGCCATAAAGTGCGGCTCGACCAGCCCGGTGGCGATCTTGAGGTCGGCTTCAACAAAGCGGCGGTCGAGCTTCACCCGTGTCCCAGCACGCGTGGTGCCGAGATCGACATGATCGTCGTCGTTGCGCGCGAAATGATTCTCGACGCGAAAATTCTCCAGCACCCAGGAACTGTCGACCAGCTCTTCCAGCTCTTGGTCTTCGTTGGGTCTGTGCAGGCCGGTGGCAACCAGTATGCAGATCTTCTCTTTGGGAATGCCGGCGTCCAGGAGCTGGCGCAAGATGACGGGCAGCAGCAGCCCATTGGGAACGGGTCGTGTGATATCGCAGATCAGGATGCAGGCACTCGACCGTCCACGGGCCTCTTCGAGCAGGGAGCGCGATCCGGCCCCTTGACTCAGGGCCTTGCGCACCGCGGCTTGCGGATCAGGGGAGACCGGCATCACCGGTTTGCGGATGACCTCCACCTCCCAACGGTCATCGAGGTGAACCGGGAAGGTCCCGGTTCCGTAAAACAGGTCAATTTTCATGTTGGCCCATGTGCTGGTCGCGATGTAACGAAAATGACACCACTGTTGTCTTCCCTGTGCCTCTCTGCAGGCCGCCGGCACGGTGTGGAACCGAACCGGAACCAGGGGCCTGTGGTCCAAGCATTCTCATTATACCTTGCACTGCTGGGAACTCAAAGGTTCACGTCAGGCATGAGGCGCTGAGCGAACGGCACTGACCTGCTCGCCCTTTGGAGCCGATGCAAGTCTTCCACGAGATGCAGTCGTCACCGACACGCTCTGGCTGTCGAGGTGATTGATTCCCGCCCGTCTGACCTCCGGGCCGCTTCGATGGTTGACCCATGAGCGTCGTCCTGTCGGAATGTGCCTTTGCACAGTTTGATTTCACGCGATGCCGACGAAAACTTTACGAGACTTCACGTTTATCTTTATGCGACAGTCAGGTATCTTAACAACCATCGAGGCCTTGCCTTGGCAGGCAAGTCCAAGATAACCTCCTTCAAACCTCCACAAGCTAGAAACCCTTTGCCCCACGACCACCCTCCCGGTCGTGGGGCCTTTTTTTTCTGCGCCAGCCCTAAAGCCAGCCGTGTTCTCGAAAATAGTCGGCCAGCCGGTCTACGGCCCTGTCGAGGTTCTCCAGTGAATTTGCATAGGAAAAACGCAAGAACCCCTCGGCTCCGGGACCAAAATCGATCCCCGGGGTCAGGGCCACGCCGGTGGCCTCGAGGATCTCCCTGGCCAGGGCAAAAGAGTCGTGCGAAATGTGCCGGACATCGGCGAGGACGTAAAAGGCCCCTGCCGGACGGGTGTGGACCTTGAGACCGAGTTCCTCGAGGCGTGGGATCAAATGGCGGCGCCGGCGATCATACTCGGCACGCATCCTGGCCACGTAGGGCTCGCATTCGCGTAACGCTGTCACTCCGGCCAGTTGTACGAAGCTGTTGGCGCTGATCATCACGTTCTGATGAAAAGTCTGCAGGGCCCTGACGGTACTTTTGGGTGCGATCAGGTAGCCGAGCCGCCAGCCGGTCATGGCGTAGGCCTTGGAAAAGCCGCCCAGTACGAAGGCCTCGTCAGTGAATTCCAGGATGCTGTGCTCTTCCCCCTCATAGGTCAACCCGTGATAGATCTCGTCGGAAACCAGCGGAACGGGAAGCCCACCAAGTTCCGCCATCTGTGCAGCGGACAGGACCGAGCCGGCCGGGTTGGCCGGGGAATTGATCAGCAGGGCGCGGGTCCGGTTGCCGAGCAGTGCCCGCACCTCCTCCGGTTGCGGCTGAAATCCCAACTCCGGGCGGGTCCTCAGGAAACGGGGCACACCGCCTACAAAACGGATGAAATTCGGGTAGCAGGCGTAACCCGGATCTGTGAGAATGACTTCATCACCGGGGTTGCAGAGTGCGGCAAAGAGCAACAGCATCAGGGGACTGGTGCCTGACGAGACGATGATCTGCTCCGGAGCAACCGTCACGCCATAACGTTTCTGGTAATGTTCTGCCAGGGCCTCGCGCAGTTCGATCCGGCCGAGGGAATGGGTATAGCGGGTTTCCCCGGCCGCCATCGCCTCACGCGCGGCCTTGACGATCGGTTCGGGGGTCGGGAAGTCGGGCTCGCCCAGGCAGAGATAGATAACCTCGCGACCTGCGGCCTCAAGCGCCTTGGCGCGCTCCATGATTTCCATGGCCAGGAACGGGGTCACGTCGTTGACGCGCTGAGCAAGGCGGATGTCGGTGGGGCTTGCCAAGGCCTGGTCTCCTGTCGATTCCAAGTCAGCGGCCTGGCTCTGGTCAAGCAGAGCGCAGCCAGCAGCTCATTGTGGCGGCGATCAGTGTCAGCCGTTTTTCAAGCGGGTGTGGCTGAATATCCCATAGTCACTGCGGCTTTTCAAGTCGTTCCGAGTCCAGAGCTTCCATTGCCCCACCGTTTCAGTCATGGGCGTCATGGGTTGGAATCCCTCGCTACAAGAGAAAAGGCGACCCCCCAAAGGGCCGCCTCTTCAACTCAGCTGGCTTTTTTCTGGACCCACTCCCCGGCATCTTCCACGTCCTTGCCCAGCCCTTTCATGGTTTCGCAGGCAGTCAGTGTCAACACCATCATCCCGACGGCCAGAGCAATCAAGATTTTCTTCATACGGGGTTCTCCTTATGGTTCTCCTGCGGTGCGAGCCGAGGATTTATTGCGATCTTCAAGCCACATGTCGATCAACAGCAGGGTGACACCGACGGTGATGGCCGAATCGGCGATATTGAAAGCTGGCCAGTGGTAGTGGCGCCAGAAGACGTCGAGAAAGTCAATCACCTCGCCGAGGCGGATCCGGTCGATCAGGTTGCCGAAGGCGCCCGAGAAAACCAGCGAAAGGGCGGTAAGTGCAAGTTTCTGGTCGTTCCTGATGCGCCTGATATACCAGAGGATGCCGAGCATGGCAACGATTGATACACAGATAAAGAAAGGGATGCGTACGGCACTGTCGGAGAGAATGCCGAAGGCGGCACCCTTGTTGCGCACGTAGGTCAGGTGGAAGACGTTATCTATCACCGGCACCGATTCGTGCAGCCGGAAGTTGGCGTCCACGTACAGTTTGGTCGCCTGGTCAAGGACCAGGATGACTACGGCGATGATCGATAAGGTACGGTATCTGGACATAGAACCCCGGTACGCGGGACGCGTTATGCGCAACGCTGACAACCTGAAAGCCTTTCCGTGCAGCGGGCAGGTTGTTGATTGATCGCCGGGGTTTCTAAGTGCTTCTCCCTGGCTCGCGTCCCGCGCTGCACGCCCCGGCTGTCGTCAGGCCAGAGCCTGAATACAGCGGTGACAAATTTCCGGATGCGTGTCGCTCTCGCCGATCGTGGTGGCATAGTTCCAGCAGCGCGAGCACTTTTCTCCGTCGGCCTTGCGAACACGGATTCTCAACCCTGGCAGGCTCTCGCCGGCGCTTCCCTCCGGCAGACTGTCGCTGACTTCGACCTGGGAGACGATCAACAGCTCGGCGAGCTGGCCTGCTTCGCTCTTGAGCAGGAGGCCCAGGTCGCCGTCGGCGGCAAGCTCCACCCGGGCGTCGAGGGAATGGCCGATGGTCTTCTCGGAACGGGCCTGTTCCAGGACCTTGGCGATGTCGCCGCGCACGGCCAGCAGTTGCTCATATTTCTCTTCGAGTGCGGCATCGATCAGGCTGGCGGCGAAGCTCGGGAAGCCGGCCAAGTGAACGCTCACCTCGCGCTCGCCCGGCAAGAACCCCCAGATTTCCTCGGCAGTGAAAGACAGGACCGGGGCCATCATGCGGGTGAGCGCGTCGAGGATGCGGTACATGGCGGACTGGGCGCTGCGGCGGGCCCGACTGGTGGCCGGTGACGTGTAGAGACGATCCTTGAGCACGTCGAGATAAAAGGCACTCATGTCAACGGCACAGAAATTGTGCACGGCATGATAGAGCACATGGAATTCGTAGGCCTCGTAGGCCTTCAGAACCCTTTTCACCAAGCCCTCGAGGCGGGAAAGCGCCCAGCGGTCAATTTCGAGCAGGTCGCTGTCGGCCAGACTGTCGGTAAGCGGATCGAAATCGTGAATGTTCCCGAGAATGTAGCGCGCCGTGTTGCGGATCCGGCGGTAGGCTTCGGAGACCTGCTTGAGAATGGCATCGCCGACCCGGGTGTCGTTGCGGTAATCCTGGGTGGCGACCCAGAGGCGTAAAATTTCGGCGCCGTACTGCTTGATGACCTTCTCGGGGGCAACCACGTTGCCCACCGATTTCGACATCGGCCGGCCCTTCTCGTCGAGGACGAAGCCGTGGGTGAGCACCGCTTTGTAAGGTGCGGCGTCACGGGTGCCGACCGCTGCCAGCAGGCTGGAGTGAAACCAGCCACGGTGCTGGTCGCTGCCTTCCAGGTACATGTCCGCCGGCGCATGCAGGTGGCCGTTCTGTTCCAACACTGCGGCATGCGAAACGCCGGAATCGAACCAGACATCGAGAATGTCCATTTCCTTGCGAAAGTCGTTCTCGCCGCATGCGGGGCAGACGGTGCCGTCGGGCAGCAGTTGGCTGGCCTCCTTTTCAAACCAGACGTCGCTGCCGGTCTCCTCGAAGAGGTCGGCGACATGGTGCATGATCCTGCCGTCGGCAAGGGCCTCGTCACAGTGATTGCAATAGAAGACCGTGATCGGCACCCCCCAGCTGCGCTGGCGGCTGATGCACCAATCTGGACGGTTCTCGATCATGTTGTAGATGCGGTCCCGTCCCCAATGGGGGATCCACTGCACATCGTTGATGTGCTTGAGCGCTTTCTGGCGCAGCTGGTTGGCCTCCATGGAGATGAACCACTGCTCGGTGGCGCGGAAGATGATCGGTTTCTTGCAGCGCCAGCAGTGCGGGTAGCTGTGGGCTATCTTGCTTTCCTGCAACAGGGCGCCGACTTCGGCCAGTTTGGCTGTGACCCGGGGGTTGACGTCCGGCACCCTGGCGCCGCCGAAGAATTCCAGGTCTTCCCGGTAGCAGCCGTAATCGTCCACCGGGTTGTAGATCTCGAGCCCATAGCGCAGGCCGGTCAGATAGTCGTCCTGCCCGTGCCCGGGAGCGGTATGCACGCAGCCGGTGCCCGCTTCAAGTGTGACGTAGTCGCCAAGCACCAGCAGCGAGTCGCGATCGTACAGGGGGTGGCGGCAGGTGCGTTTTTCAAAGTGGTCTGCCTGGAAGGTCTTGACGACCTTGAAGTCCTTGATATCGAGTGCAGCCATGACCTTGCCGTAGAGGCCTTCGGCCATGACCAGCAGTTCGCTGCCGGTATCGACTGCCACGTAAGGGAGCTCCGGATGCAGGCAGACTGCGAGGTTTGCAGGGATTGTCCAAGGCGTCGTGGTCCAGATCACGAAGGCCAGCGGCTTGCCGCTCAGCGCTTCGAACCCGGGGGGGAGCTCATCGCGATAAGGGAACTTGACATAAATGGACGGCGAAACGTGGTCTTCGTATTCGACTTCGGCTTCAGCAAGAGCGGTGACGCAGGATGAACACCAGTGGATCGGCTTGCGCCCCTTGTAGAGCCCTTGACGCTCGGCAAAGCGCGCCAGTTCGCGAGCGGTGGCGGCCTCGTAATCGGTGGTCATGGTCAGGTAGGGATGCTGCCAGTCGCCAAAAATCCCCAGGCGGCGGAATTCTTCGCTCTGGACCGCAACCCACTCCTGGGCATAGCTGCGGCACTCCTTGCGGACCTCGGCCTTGCTCATGTCACGTTTTTTATTGCCGAGTTTCTGGTCCACTTTCAGTTCAATCGGCAGACCATGGCAGTCCCATCCGGGAACGTAGGGCGCATAATAGCCCTGCATGCGCTTGCTCTTGATGACGAGGTCCTTGAGAATCTTGTTCAGTGCATGGCCGATGTGGATGTTGCCGTTGGCATAGGGGGGGCCGTCGTGCAGCGTGAAGTTCGGCTTCTCTTTGCCCGGTTCGGTGACCAGTCGGTCAAGGTCGAGCTCTGCCCAGCGCTGCATGATCTCCGGTTCACGCTGCGGCAGATTGCCGCGCATTGGAAAGTCGGTTACCGGAAGATTGAGTGTCTCTTTATAGTCCATGGCCATACTCCGCAAAGGTCCCTGATGCAGTCGATTAAAGCGCTGAACAATACCAGAACTACTGAATAAGTCAAGGAAAATCGGGCCTTTCGCGTGGCGGGGCAGCGGCCGGGCCTGCGTAATGATCAACCGGGCGCGGGCCTTCAGCAGAAGGGCGCAGCTGCAGGTCCTTAGGATTCCCAAACCTGCGCGGCAGCACCAGGGGAGCGAAACAATCGGCCGGACCTGGATTCCCGATTGAGCGTCTATTCTCCCCCGGGTCCTGGGCGTTTGGCTGCTTCCCTTACGGACCGCTGGTTATTGCCGTGCGACAGACTCCCTTGAGTGGGCATTGCTGGCATAATGTGCGGTTCTTGCGACAGCAGCTCTTGGCCAGTTGCACAATCTGGGCGTGATACTCGTTGTAAGCGGCGACATCTTCGGCAATGCTCAGCATGAACATCGAGCGAACTTGGTCGTAGGTCTCCGCACCATGCAGAAGGCCGATCCGTCCAAAAACCCGCCTGGTGTAGGCGTCGACCACGAAGGACGGCCGGTTGACGGCGTAGAGGAGAATCGAGTCGGCTGTCTCCGGGCCGACACCCGGCATGGCCAGGAGCCTGGCCCGGGCTTGGTCGAGCGGGCCGCTGCAGAAGGCGGCCAGATCGTTATTCCAGTCCTGCGACAAGTGCTTGGCCAGGTTGTGCAGGCGCGCCGCTTTCTGGCGAAAAAAACCGGCCGGCTTGACCAACTCCTCCAGTTGACTGACGGTCAGTGCCGTCAACGGCTCCGGGCCCAGAGCCCTGGCCCGTCTGAGGTTGTCAATCGCCCGTTCCACGTTGGTCCAGGCGGTATTCTGCGTCAGGATGGCTCCGACGACCACTTCGAAAGGGCTCTCCGCGGGCCACCATTGGAGAGGACCGAAATGATCGTGAAGCCGCCTCTGGATCTGGCTGATAAGGTTGTCTGGTTGATTGTTCATGTCAGGCCGGTGATGATCCGGGGCTGGCGGCGGTCTTGCCGTACTGGCTCATGGCCCGCCTTCGGGCAGGGTGTCGAAGGCCGAGCTTCTCGGCAGGGAGAGACAGAAGGTCGCTCCTCCCCCAGGGGTCTGCTCCACCCACACTTCGCCGCGGCAGCGCAAAGCGGCCTTGCGCACGATGGCCAGGCCGACTCCGGTTCCGCGCTGCTGATCCTTGGCGTTTTTCCCCCGGTAGAAGATCTCGAAGATTGTTTCCCGTTCGTTGTGGGGAATCCCCGGACCGTGGTCACGGACGAAGTAGATGATGTTTTGCTTATCCTCCCAGCAGCCTACTTCAAGGGCTCCGCAGTCTCGCGGAACATAGTGGTAGGCGTTGCCGAGCAGGTTGACAAAAATCTGGTACACCAGGGTTTCCGGGATCCAGGTCTCAAATAAATTCCCTCGCTCGACCTGCCGGTTGCCGCCTTCTTCTTGGTCGAGCTCTCTGATAACTTCGTCAACAACCTTGTTGACGTCGGTGGGATACTGGGCAGGAGTTACATGGCCAACATGGGCCAGGTCGAGAAGATCATCGAGCAGGGTGATGGCCCGTTCGCCTTGCCGTTCAACATCACTGAGAATCTGCAGAATCTGGTCGTCGAAGGCTTTGCCGTAACTGGTCTGCAGAAAGTCCATATAGGTGACCACGGGGGCAAGGATGCCACGCAGGTCGTGGGAGATGGAATGGGCGAACGCATCAAGCTCGCGGTTGGCCTCCCGCAAATCAGTCTCGGTTTTCTTCCGTGTTGTGATATCCCGGCAGACCGCAAGCTTCTGCTGAATGCCGTCTGCGTCCGGAAGCGGAGTGTGGCTGATTTCGTAGAGCCTCCCCTGGCTGCCCAGCTTGCGTTCGTCTCGAACCGTGCGCTGTTTGAAAACCTTGTCCATGGGGCACCAGGGACATACGGTTCGTTCGTTGTGCAAGATCTCGTGACAGGGCTCTCCGACCCGGTCGCCAAAGATTTCCCGCATTGACCGGTTCATATAGGTCAGTTGGTATTCTTCCGTGGCGATATATGCCAAATCGTCCATGTTTTCGAGCACGCTGCGGAAGCGCGCTTCGCTTTTTTTGAGCTCGTTTGTCCGCGCCCTGACGCGGGTCTCGAGATTTGCGGCCTGCTCGCGAAGCGAGTCTTCCAGGCTTTTTTGCCGCGTGATGTCGATGAAAGATTCAATGCCGCCGATGATTTCCCCCGCAGAGTTTCGCAGGTAATCCATGTTCTTGAGCAGTTGAATGGTCCCGCCCGCCTTGGTCACGATGGTGCATTCGATACCGATGATCGGTTTGGGAATCGCCTGGTTGTACAGGCCACAGCCATCACCGCACGGGACGCCTTGCAGAAATGAGCAGTGCCGACCGACAGCCTCCTCTTCGGGGAATCCGGTAATTCTTTCGGCTGCGGGGTTCCAGTAGGTTATCTGCATCTCTTGGTCGACGACAAAAAGACCGCTCGGGATGGTTCCCAGGGCCTGTGCAAGGGTGATGTTTGCGATGATTGAATGGTTGTCGGTCATATTCATGGCAAGTTCCGTGTAACTAACGAGAATCTTAACAGAAGTACGTGCCGTTCCACAATGGTTGTTTGGTCAGGCCCTGCCGAAGACCGCTACCTGGACCTCTGTTGCGCCACCTGCACGCAGGGTCCGGCTGCACTCCCGAACCGTTTCGCCGGTCGTCATGACGTCATCGACCAGCAGAATGCTCAGCTCTGCGGCACTCGAGGTCAGGGTAAATGCGTTGCGCAAATTACTGCGACGTGACGCCGCCGGCAATTCTTGTTGCGGGGGGGTGTGACGAATGCGCTGCAGGAGTCTGATGTCGAGGGGCACCTCCAGTTGCCTGGCCAGCGGCCGGGCAATTTCGCAGGCCTGGTTGTAGCCGCGCTTTCGCAGGCGCCGGGGATGCAGCGGCACCGGAACGATGCAGTGCGGGAGAAATGCCTCGCGCCCCTGGATGACGGTCTGGCCGAGGAACTGGCCGAGCGGTTTGGCCAGAGTGAGTTGATTGCGATATTTGAGGCGCAGTATGGCCTCTTTGGTGACTCCCTGATAGATGCGGGCCGCATGGACAACTGAGAAGGCCGGCGGCCGTCTCAGGCAGGTGCCGCAGAGGTGGTTTGAGCTGCCGGTGGGGTATGGCTGGGCACAGCAGGGACAATGGGCCGGGCCGAGAGGCATCATGCCGGCCAGACAGGTACTGCAGAAGGGCTTCTTCGATGTCAGAGGCTGCCCGCAGAGCAGGCATGCCGGCGGCAACAGCAGGTCAACGCATGTCGCCAATGCCCGGGAAAATCTGGTCCACACGGCCCCCCCCCTCGGTCACTGCAAAATAACATAGAGCCCCGCGGCTCAAAGCTGCCGCCCGACAGTTCGGGCGGCCAGTTACCCCACCAGGTTTTTGCCCGTCATTTCCTGCGGGGCTGTGAGCCCCAGCAGGTTGAGGATGGTCGGCGCAATGTCGGCGAGGATTCCTGACTGCAAATTGGCATGGCGGCGGTCGGGGTCAACCAGGATCAAGGGCACCCGGTTGGCTGTGTGCGCCGTGTGCGGTGCGCCGTTGCTGTCGACCATCTGCTCGCAATTGCCATGGTCGGCTGTGATCAGGGCACTGCCGCCGGCCGCGAGCAGAGCGTCGACGACCCGCCCGGTGCAGCTGTCCACCGTTTCCATGGCAGAGATGGCCGCTGAAAGCACTCCGGTGTGGCCAACCATGTCGGGGTTGGCAAAGTTGAGGATGATCAAGCCATAGCAACCCATCTGGATGCGCCGGATCACTTCGTCGGTGACCTCGGTAGCACTCATGGACGGCTTCTGATCATACGTGGCGACATCCTTGGGCGACGGGATCAGCACCCGGTCTTCGTTGGCATACGGCACCTCGTTGCCGCCATTGAAAAAAAAGGTGACGTGAGCGTATTTTTCAGTTTCCGCAATACGCAGCTGACGCAGGCCGGCGTCTGCGACGACCTCTCCCAGCAGCCGGGGATAACTTTCGGCAGCGAAGGCCACCGGCAGGTTGAATGTCTCGTCATATTCCGTCAGGGAGGCAAACACCGACAGTTGTGGGACCTGGGGTCTTGCGAAGGCGTTGAATCCTGGCTGGGTGAAGGCCCGCGTGATCTCCCTGGCCCGGTCGGCGCGAAAGTTGAAAAAAATCACGCCATCCTGGTCGCTGATGCGGCCGACCGGCAGGCCGTTCTGCTGGATGACCCGTGGTTCGACGAATTCATCGGTCTGGCCGGCAGCATAAGCCGACCGGATGGCATCGGCACTTGAGTCGGCGGGGTGCCCCTGCCCCAGGGCCATTGCCTGCCAGGCTCGCTCAACGCGATCCCAGCGATTGTCACGGTCCATCGCAAAATAGCGCCCGATGACGGTCGCCAGGCATCCGTGGCCCAGGTGCGTCATCTCTGCCTCGAGTTGCTCGAGGTAGCCGGCCCCGCTCTGCGGTGGTGTGTCCCGTCCGTCCATGAAGGCGTGGACATACACGGTGACCGCCTCGCGTTTTGCCAGTTCAAGCAGGGCCAAGAGATGCTTGAGGTGGGAATGGACGCCACCATCCGAGACCAGACCCATGAGGTGCAGTCTGCCGCCGGCCTTGCGAATCTTACCCATGGCCTCGCGCAGCACCGGGTTGGTGAAGAAGTCGCCTTCCTCGATGCTGCGATTGATGCGGGTCAGCTCCTGGTAGATAATCCGCCCGGAGCCTATGTTCAGGTGGCCGACTTCCGAATTGCCCATCTGGCCTTCCGGCAAGCCGACGTTGAGCCCGGAAGCGTTGAGCCAGGAGGTCGGGTAGCTGGCGGCTAACTCCTTGAGACGCGGGGTGCGCGCCAGGCAGGCGGCGTTGTTATCACAGTTTTCGTTGATGCCCCAGCCATCGAGGATAATCAATGTAACCGGTTTTCTCATGCCCCCTGCCACTCTTTTTGCTCACCGTGATGGATGATCATTTTATCGAGTTCCAGAGGACGGGCTTTCTGGAAGAGTTTGCGATCGATCAGGCTGGACGTGTCCCATTCGCCGCACGCCGGGCAGCGGCTTTTCCACTCGGACGTCACGTGCTGGCACTTTTCACAGACGCAGCTGAGTTGGAGACGCTTGGAAATGCCCAGGGCCTTCTGGTATTCGATGATCGCCTGTTCCGGTTCACGGCAGCGCCGGTAGGTTTCCGCGAGCAGCAGGTGGACTTGCGAGGACTCGACTCCTGAACTTTCTACGGCCTGCAGCTGTTCCTTGGCTTCATCAATCATTTCCAGGCGCAGGCAGAGCTTGCCGTAGAATATTCTGAACAGCAGGTCATCACCCTGTTCAATGACCTGGCCACGGAAGAAGTTGAGCAGCGAAGAGGGGTCTTCGCGTTGCATGAAATAATTCTCGAGCCGTTCCAGGAAGACCCCTTTGCCAAGCTTCTTGTACCCATCCTGCCAGGTCTTGACGGCATCGTCACCGCGCCCCAGGGTGATATAGGCGTCACCGAGTGAAACCTGTGCCGGAGCAAAGTCGGCCTTCTGGCGCAGGATGTCTTTCAACTCGGACTTGGCCTCATCGGCACCTCCGCTGCTGATGGCCTGTTGGGCCACTTCATAGCGCAGGTAGAGGAGCATTTCCTTCTCCTGGGCGATGCGATTGGCGCCGGGGCCTGCCTTGAGGACCTGGCGCTGACTTTCCAGGGCCTCCTTCCAGTTATCGTGTTTCATATAGAGATCCCGCAGGGAACGCAACGCCTTGCGATTGTCTTTTTCCAGCGCGATCAATGCCTGGTAGGCTGCAATGGCCTCATCGTCGTGGCCGGTCTCTTCCTGAATCGCTGCGGTTTTGAAGAGGACTTCCATGCTCTTCTGATCGATGTCAAGGGCCTTGCGCAGTGACTCCAGAGCTTCCGAGGGGTTGCCCTCCTGGCTGGCCAGGCTGGCCATGGCGATCAGCGTATCGACCCTCCTGGGGTCGCGGTCGAGGGCCTTTTTGAGCAGAACCCGCGCCTTTTTCAGGTCGCCGGACAACAGACGGCCAACGCCTTCGCGATAGATAGTGCTGATTTCACGCTGTTTCTTCTCGGTACGATCGCGGCTCCAATGCTTCATCCAGCCGGCCATCGTGCTATAGATGTGCGCGCCGAAACCGAGGATCAAGCCGATAATGATACAGCCGATCACGATCATTGCCGCAGGGTAGGACAGACTCTGCTCAGGCAGGTAAAAAACCGTAACCATGTGGGGGTTGAGTCCCCAGAAATAGAGAAAGAAGAGTACAAAGAAAATAAACAGCAGAATCACGGCCATGAATGTCATCGTTTCCTCCTGGAATGCACCCCATCAGGTGTGAGGGGTTGTTACTCCCCGTATTTTTCAATATCCGTCTTACACTCAATACAATAGCGCGAAAAAGGCCGGACTTCCATGCGTCGCGGCGAAATTTCCTCGTCACAGCCCATGCAGATCCCATACTCACCTTTATCGATCTGCTCCAGGGCAACGTCGATGTCGTGGATGCGGCGACGCTGGGTTTCCGAGAGGTTGAACAGCACATCGCGGCTGTAAGCCACAGAGGACATGTCGCCGATGTCAGGCACGCCATCCTGTCCTATTTCACGGCAGGTTGCGTAAGAATTACTGACTTCCTGCAGCAACTCCTGGCGCTGTTTAAGCAGCTCTTCTTTGACCTGGGCAAACTGTTTACTCATGCTGTTCTCCTCATTAACCGGTAAAACCTATTGTAAAATATATCGTCACAGTTAACCACAAAACAGGGTTTCAGGCGAAAAAAAAATATCGCTGCTGCGGCCAAACCGCCTCGCCAGGCGGCGTGCTGGCCATGTTAATGGTGGTAGGGTTCATTGCGGATGATGGTGCAGCACCGATAGAGTTGTTCGAGCAACAGCAGTCGGGCCATCTGATGAGTCAGGGTCATCGGTGACAGGGACATGACCAGGTCCGCCCGATCGCGCATGGCATCGCTCAGGCCATAAGGGCCGCCAATCAGCAGAACCCATTCCGGGATGCTGCGCACCATGTGTTCGTGCATGAGGTCGGCCAGCTGCTCCGAACGCAAGCCCTTGCCACGCTGATCAAGAGCGATCACAAAGGCCCCGTTGGGGATCCGCTGGGCAAGATTTTCACCCTCCGCAGCGATGATCCGTGGCAGGTCCTGCTTGCGGCCGGTTTTGTGCTCCTTGATTTCAGTGATGGACAGGGGCAGGTAGCGCTTGAGACGCTCGGCGAATTCGGCACAGCCCTCATTGAGGTAGGAAAGGGTCAGTCGGCCGACGCAGAGCAGATGCAACTTCACGAGGAGGCCCGAACCGCCTGCGGTGCATCGTCCTGTACTGTGACCTCCTCGGCGTCGCACCAGAGTCCGTCCAGGTCGTAAAAAAGCCGGACGGGCTCGTGAAACACGTGCACCATGACATCGCCGTAGTCAATCAGGACCCAGCGGCCTTCGTTGAGGCCTTCGATGCCGATCGGCATGGTGTCATACTCTTTTTTCAGCCCGAGATGCACCGCTTCGGCAGCGGCCTTGACCTGGCGGTCTGAGCTGCCGCTGGCGATGACCAGGAAATCGGTTAAAGAAGAAATCTTGCGAACGTCGAGGATGCGGACGTTAAAGGCTTTTTTGTCGAGGACGAAGGCGGCGCATTTTTGCGCCCGGTCTTGCGATTGCAAATCAGTGACTCCCTTTGGTTGTTATTTGCCGGTGTTTCAGTGGCCCCCTGTGGTAAAGACCATGTGCTTCTATATAATCAGCGACCTCCGAAGGAACCAGGTGGCGGACCGATCGGCCTTCGGCCAACATGGCCCGGACTTGGGTCGAGGAAATATCCAGGTAAGTTTGTTTTAGAAATATCAAATAGTTGCCAGATTTGTGCTGCATCCTGCCGGTCCGGTCATCGTAACAGAAGTCCGTGTGCATCGCAACGGGCAGGGGGGTCAGAGGTTCGTTAACGACCACGCCGGGGCGGGTGGTCACCACCAGGTGGCTAAGACTGAAGAGCCGGGTAAAGTCTTTCCAGGACGCGATGTCGCGATATGAGTCGAGTCCGATAATGAAGTAGCGTTGACCCTCCGGGTCTTCACGGCGCAGAATCTCGAGCGTATCGACTGAAAAACTTTTGCCACTGCGCCGGATTTCCAGGTCGGAGGCATAAAAGCCCCGATGGCCGCGGACCGCTACCTTGACCATGGCCAGGCGATGCCTGAAGGACACTTCCCCGGCAACGTCCTTGTGGGGAGGCTCTGCGGCCGGGATAAACAGCACCCTGTCCAACTCGCAGGCTTGCTGCACCTCTTCGGCAATGCGCAGGTGGGCCAGGTGAATCGGATTGAATGTGCCGCCGAGAATGCCGGTCTTCATCGGGTCCCGTCTCTTCAAATGCGAACCTGGCCATCACCCAGGACGATGAACTTGCGCGTGGTCAGATCCTCCAGGCCCATGGGGCCGAAGGAGTGCAGCTTGGTGGTGGAGATGCCGATTTCAGCCCCAAGGCCCAGCTGGTTGCCATCGGAGAAGCGTGACGAGGCGTTGACCATGACGACGCTGGAATTAACCTCGCGCAGGAAGCGCTGCGAGTTTTCGTAACTGCGGGTGACGATGGCCTCGGTATGCAGAGAACCATACTTGCGGATGTGCGCAATGGCTTCGTCGAGGCTCTCGACGACCCGTACCGCGAGGGTCAGATCGAGATATTCCGCGTACCAGTCGTCTTCAGTGGCCGGCAGAACCTCGGCCATGAGTTCACGAGTGGTCTCACAGCCGCGCATTTCCACGCCCTGGGCCCGCATGGCTGAAGCGATGCGCGGCACAAAGGTCTCGGCGATGTCCTGGTGGATCAGCAGGGTCTCCATGGCATTGCAGACTCCCGGACGTTGTACCTTGGCGTTGATGCAGATTTTTTCGGCCTGCTCGTAGTCGGCGCTGGCGTCGACAAAGGTGTGGCATACCCCCTTGTAGTGCTTGATGACCGGAATCCGCGAATGTTCGCTGACGAAACGGATCAGTCCCTCGCCACCACGCGGGATGATCAGATCGATCTGCTCTTCGAGCTTGAGCAGTTCGATCACGGCCTCCCGGTCGGTGGTCTCGATCACCTGCAGGGCGGCTCCGGGCAGGCGCATCCGTTCGAGTTCACTTCTCAGGATCCTGCCGATTGCCAGGTTGGAATGGATCGCTTCTTTGCCGCCGCGCAGGATCACGGCGTTGCCGCTCTTCAGGCAGAGCCCGGCGGCATCGGCGGTGACGTTGGGCCGCGATTCGTAAATGATGCCAATCACGCCGAGCGGTATGCGCATACGGCCGACCTGCAGGTCGTTGGGACGGCGCCACATCCCGGTCACTTCACCGACCGGATCGGGCAGCCCGGCAACCTCCCGCAAAGCGTCGGCCATAGCGCGAATGCGATGGGCATCGAGCGTCAGGCGGTCGACCATGGCCGGGGCCAGCCCTTCTTTGCGGGCCGCGGCAAGGTCCTTCTCGTTGGCTTCGATCAGTTCCTCGGTGTGGTCCAGCAGGCTATTGCCCATGCATATCAGCAGCTCGTCCTTGACTGCAGAGGAGAGGCTGGCCAGGGTCTGGGAGGCAGTCTTGGCATCCTGTGCGATTTTCAGCATCTGTTCGGCTATGTTC
Organism: Geobacteraceae bacterium; assembly: GCA_024641085.1. GTDB lineage: Bacteria > Desulfobacterota > Desulfuromonadia > Desulfuromonadales > BM103 > JAHEDT01. The sequence goes on from JAHEDT010000010.1 coordinate 19,967, forward strand.
ATTTTTTGCTCCTTCACATTGCCACTGGCCACTCATGCCTGCCGGAGTCGATTGCAAATCCTGAACATCTCATTCGTCACTGGTGTTCATGACCAGGTTGTCGCGATGTACCACCTCGTCGCCGTACTGGTAGCCCAGGATCTCTGCAATTTCTTTGGTCTTCCTGCCGATGATCCGGCTCAGCTCCGCTGAGGTGTAATTGGTCACGCCCTTGGCAAATTCATTGCCATCGAGGTCGCAGAGGCGGACTGCATCACCACGCTCAAAGCTGCCGTCGAGTTTGTATATCCCTGATGGCAACAGGCTTTTGCCCCTCTCGGTCAAGGCTTTTTGCGCGCCTTCGTCGAGAATCAGTTTGCCTTTCGGCTTCTTGGTAAAGGCAATCCAGTGCTTGCGGGCGGCCATCGGGTCGCGGGCCGGCAGAAAATAGGTGCCAAGTTCGTGGCCGTCGAAGAGGTAGAGCAGGTTGTGCGCTATACGGCCGTTGATGATGGCCGTCCCGGCACCGTACAGGGTCGCCCGCTTGGCGGCTTTCAGCTTGGTGACCATGCCGCCGGTGCCGAGGTCGGATCCCTCGATGCCGGCCATGGCTTCGATCTCCGGGGTGATGCGTTCGACATCTGAGATCAGTCGGGCCTCGGGATTACTCCGCGGGTCACTGTCGTAGAGGCCGTCGACGTCAGAGAGGATGACCAGCAGCTGGGCTTCCACCAGGTTGGTGGCCATGGCCGAGAGATTGTCGTTGTCGCCAAAGCGGATTTCATCAACCACCACGGTATCGTTTTCGTTGATGATCGGCACGATGCCGTATTCCAGAAGCGTCATCAAGGTGTTGCGCGCATTCAGGTAGCGCCGTCGGTTGGCGAGATCGTCACGTGTCAAGAGCACCTGACCGGCTTTAAGACCGTGATGCCCCAGGGCATCCTTGTAGGCGCGCATCAGGCGACTCTGACCGATGGCGGCGGCCGCCTGCTTGAGTGGGATGGTCTTGGGCCTGCCGACGATCCCCAGGTCGGCCTTGCCGGCGGCAACCGCTCCTGAAGAGACCAGGATGACTTCATAACCTCGCTGACGAAGCTGCTGAACATCTTCGCAGAAGGTTGCAATGCGTTCGAGGTCGAGACCGGCGCTGTTGGTGATGACGCCGCTGCCGATCTTTATGACCACCCGTTTGACATGTGCCAGAAGAATTGTGCGCATTGGTATGTGTGCTTGCCTGGTTGTGGAACCTATTGAAAAAACAGAAAAAATATTAACGTTCGACGGCAGGGCTGTCAAGTTTTCCGGCTTGGCGCATGCGGTCCAGTTCCCTGGCGACGACCGTGACCAGTTCAGCCAGACCCTCCCTGGTGACGGCGGAGATGGCCATGGTTCGATAGCCGCGGGCCTCGAAGGCCGGCCGCAGTTCTGCCGTCTGCTCACGCACCTCGGTGATGTCCTGCTTGGTGAAGACCACCAGCATCGGCCGCTCGCTTAAAGCCTGGTTATAACGTGCCAACTCGCGGTTGATCGTGTCGAAGTTCTCCACCGGATCGCCCTGCTGAAGGCCTGATAGATCGACGAGATGGAGGAACAGGTCCGTGCGCTCTATGTGCCGCAAAAAGCGTACGCCCAGGCCCTGGCCGTCGCTGGCCCCTTCGATCAGACCGGGGATGTCGGCCATGACGAAGGAACGGAAATCGCCATGCCGGACCACGCCGAGATTTGGCACCAGGGTGGTGAATGGGTAGTCGGCAATCTTCGGTCGGGCCGCGGACACGGATGCAATCAATGTCGATTTTCCGGCGTTTGGCAGGCCCACCAGGCCGACATCGGCGAGCAGTTTGAGCTGCAGGCGCAGCGTGCGCTCTTCCCCGGGAGTCCCCGGCTGGGTATGTCTGGGGGCCCGGTTGGTCGAGGTCAGGAAGCGGGCGTTGCCGCGGCCGCCCTGACCACCCTTGAGCAGGAGAAACCCCTGGTCGGCCCTGGTCAGGTCGGCGAGTCGTTCGCCGGTCTCGTCGTCATAGACCAGGGTGCCGGGGGGGACCTTGATGACCAGGTTGTCGCCACTCTTGCCGTGCATGTTCTTGCCCATGCCGGGTGCGCCGTTCTTGGCCTTGAGATGCTGCTTGTAGCGCAGGTCAAGGAGGGTCGAGAGGGCCATGTCCACTTCAAAAAGAACATCCCCGCCACGGCCGCCATCGCCGCCATCCGGACCACCAAGCGGCACGAACTTCTCGCGGCGGAAGGAGAGGCAGCCACGGCCACCGTCGCCGGCCTTGGCGTGTATTTTGACTTCATCGATGAATTTCATAGTCCAAACTTAAAAAGCGCGAAGTGCGCAGGGTAAAGTTGTTCGCGCTTCGCGTTTCTTTGAATTTAACATAAAAAACCCGAAGCTCACTGAGAACCTCGGGTTTTTTAAGTTGTTCAGGAGCCTATCCTCAGGCGTAGACGCTGACTTTCTTGCGATCCTTGCCGAGACGCTCGAACTTGACCTTGCCTTCGACCAGGGCGAAGAGGGTGTAGTCCTTGCCGCAGCCGACATTGTTGCCGGGATGAATGGTCGTGCCGCGCTGGCGAACCAGGATCGATCCCGCGGTAACCAGCTGGCCGTCGTAACGTTTGACCCCGAGGCGTTTTCCTGCGCTGTCACGGCCGTTCCTGGAACTGCCTCCAGCTTTTTTGTGAGCCATGATTTTACTCCTTAAGCTTCGATCGCTGTAATCTTCAAACGGGTGAGGGGCTGACGGTGGCCGTTCATCTTGCGATAGTTTTTGCGCCGTCTCGACTTGAAGACCAGGATTTTCTTGTCCTTGCCCTGTTCGACGATCTGCGCTTTGACTTTCGCTTCAGGTAAGAGAGGTGTTCCGATTTTTACCTCTTCTCCGCCAACCATGAGGACCTCGTTCAGTTCGATGGTCTCGCCCACCGCACCGTCCAGTTTTTCGACCTTGAGCAGGTCGCCTGCGGAAACTTTATATTGCTTTCCTCCGGTTTTAATGACCGCGTACATGCCGGTTCACCTCGCTTTCTTGCCTTGGATTGCGGACGCAGGTCCGCTCAGGAACTGGTACTTATACGTCCGCCAATGAGTGCATGTCAAGCAAAAATTGACTGACAGGCGGCCCCTTCTGGAAAGCGCGTATGGGGAAAGACGTCTTGGACTCGATGGCAGGTCATGCCCAGGACATGCACAGCGGGTTTTCAGTCGCACCTGTTGCTCAGAACGTCCGGGTTTGGTCCTGGCTCTCGCAAACACCCAAGCCCCCGGTCTTCGGACCGGGGGGCTTGTTTCATGGGGCATCGTCACAACGGGGCATGGTCTCTCCGGCCACCTGACCGCCATCTGGAAGTGCGGGGCTCGCAAGCCAGTTTGTCTGCTGCCGGTCATTCGCCTTCGAAGTAGATCATCTTTCTCGTCATCCCGCCGTCGATGACGATGTTCTCGCCGGTGATGAAACCAGCCTCGTCCGAAGCGAGGTAGAGAACCATAGAGGCAATATCCTCCGGTCGACCCACTCGGCCCGAGGGGTGCTGCGCGTGGTCCTGCTCGCTCAACTGCGCTGGGGAACGGCGGGAGCGGCTGGCCCAGGGCGTGACGTCAACCCATCCGGGAGAGATGCAGTTGACGCGCACCTCGGGACCAAGACTGAGCGCCAAAGCATGGGTCAGGGCAACGAGCCCCCCCTTGGAGGCGGAGTAGCTCTCTGTGTGCGGCTCGGACATGACTGCACGAGTCGATGCAATGTTGACTATGCTGCCGCGCCGGGTGCGCAGCAACGGGACGAACGCGCGGCTGCATAAAAACGGGCCGGTGAGGTTGATGTCCAGGACTCTCTGCCACTCCTTGAGCGACAACTCCTCTATCGGTTTTCGCACCATGAGTCCGGCATTGTTGACCAAGAGGTCCAGTCCGCCGCCAACAGCAACCTGTTGCCGCAGCCGTTCGACTGCCTGTTCCTCTGAAATGTCGGTCAACAAAAACTCAATCGGGCCAAGATGTGCGAACTCGGCATACGTTTCGGCCCCGGCTTCGGCATCGCAGTCTGCTATCCAGACTCGGGCCCCGGCGTTGAGCAGCGCCTCGGTAATTGCCCGGCCGATCCCTTGCCCGCCGCCTGTGACGACGGCGATCTTATCGGTTAAATCGAAGGTCATGTTCGGGGCTCTCCTTGGGCAGTCGCAACCAAAGTGCAATCAATGGAAGAGGGCCTGTTGGCAGTGTTCCTGAGATCCTTCTGCGCGGGCCGATTCATGAATTTCAGAGCGGCTGACGCTCTGACTGAATTTGCTGTTTTTGCCACGGGAATTCAATAACATAATTTCCGGGAAGGCCCGGAATTGACCGGCTGAATTTATTTCGATACATTGGTTTTGAGTTATCTAATGCCGCCATCTGAAAAACCTGGAGCCGTATTGAGCTATGGTCTCAAGCCATCCAAGAGAGAGGATGGTTTCTCATGCCTTGACCTGCCGATCAGCAGCCGACGGCCCTGTGGGGTGAACACTCTATGAACTACCGACTGACGACCTTCGACGACCTGCATGTGGGCCAGCGGGCCAGCTTCGCCAAGACCATTTGCGATGCTGACTTGCATCATTTCGTGGCGATTACCGGCGACGTCAACCCTCTCCACGTCGACGATGAGTTTGCTCAAGGGACCTTCTTCGGCAGTCGCATCGCTCACGGTATGCTGACGGCCTCGCTGTTCTCGACTCTGGTAGGGATGCATCTGCCAGGAATCGGCGCGATCTACCGCTCCCAGACCCTGGAGTTTCTGAAACCGGTCCGGATTGGGGACACTCTTACCGCGATCTTTGAGATTGACTCCATCGACCGTGAGAACAATTGCATCGAACTGGCCGGTTGGATCGAGAATCAGCGTGGAGAGGTCGTCATCAAGGGGCGCACGCTGGCAAGCCTGATGCGGCCGAGGGGCTAATTTCTCCCTCCCCCGGCGCCTGTGCGTTTTTTCTGTTGACCGGATACTGAATTCTGGACACCCCGTGGCCTGTCGCGCGGCAGTCCCTTTAAACAGTCATTCCGATAATATTCCAGGCCATCCAGTTTGATTGCCGGGTGGCCAAAGCACGTCACCGGCGGCACTTTATGCGCGGATCACCGGTATATCAGGCTGCAGGTAAATTCTGGCTTGTTTGCCAAGCTGTTCAGGCCTGACTTCCAGGCCGACCGCAGGCTTCTTTTCATCACCGTCGAGGAACCCCAGGCTGCTGACCAGGCGCCATTTACGCCCATCTTGCAAGAATTTTCGGTATGGGATCATGCGCCAGTCAACAGGGCGCTCTCCTCTGTTCATCAGCTCAATAGCTTCAGTAACGAAGCTCTTCCCAGGGCGTACGCCAACAAACTCAAAAACCAGGTTGTCGGCAAACCTGATGGCAAGATCACCGCATTCATGCTCGTATAGTTGCGCACTCGTGCTGAAATGTATTTTCTGCCCCATCTGCTTTTCCTTTTGTGTGGAGTCACCATCGTAGTTTATATTTTCATTCTAATACAGAACCTGTTTAGAAATCGACCCCACCCCTGCCCGATGTGACTGCTTTAGACCTTCTGGCCGGGGGCTTTCTCGTTTTCAGGAGACCGGGTCAAAAACAGCCGTGTTCTCGACAAGCTAGTTCGGATGCTTCCTGATCCGTAAAGGATTGCCCCTGGTTCGACTGCTGGTTGGCCATTCATAATGTCTCAAGCCGTGCCTGGTCTTGATTCCAAGATAGACGCGTTCATCCTGAGCGCCGTAACCCTGCCACGGTTGGGGCGCAATCCAGCCTGCAGAAGCCGACCATTGATTAATTGGTAGGATAAGCTACAATTCCTTCTGTATTTATGAGCCAATATCCATAAGCCGTGGCAACGTACAGATCATCACGATTTTGCCACTTAAAAACATACTGCACATTCAAAAAATTAGGCAAAGGAGAACTCCATTGAAATTACTCAAGACTCTGTTGGTTGGACTCATCATGTCCCTCGTTTGCACAACTGTGTATGCTGATTCGTATGCAGATGCGAAGAAAATGTTCGATGATGCCGGCATTGCTATCATGTTTGAAAATGCATACGGTTATGCGCTGTTCCCAACCATAGGCAAGGTTGGTATTGCCGTCGTGGGCGGGGCTTACGGAGAAGGTCGCGTTTACGAGCAAGGCAAACACATCGGCAATTCGAATATGATGCAGGGTACGGTCGGTTTGCAGCTCGGTGCGTCAGGTTACAGCCAGGTCGTATTCTTCCAGGACAAACGGGCTCTTACCGAGTTCACCAATGGTAACTTCGAGTTCGGTGCCGAAGCACAGGCCACAGCAATCACCGCAGCCGCAGGGGCCTCAGCCAATACGGCGGGGAGTTCCGCGGTCGCCAGCGGGGGGAAAAATAATGCTAATGTGGGCAGTGCAGGTTACTATAAAGGCATGGCCACATACACCATCACCAAGGGCGGCTTGATGTATGAAATCAGTATCGGCGGGCAGAAATTCAGTTTTACCCCGCTTTAAAAAACGGTTTATTGCTGCGTCCAGCATGTCAGTATCCATAAAACAGGAAAGCCCTCGATCGACTGATCGGGGGCTTTCCTGTTGGTGTCCTTGACCAGTAATCCCGTTCCTCCCTGGTTTCTAATGCAGGGGGGGTGGATTTGAGCGCAGGGCGGAAAAAGTCAGCCGACGATGATCTCGAACTGTTCGAGATGAAACCCCTGGCGAGCCGTGATGGTGATCTGCTTCTCGAATTTCTTTTCCAGTTCCTCGATACCGTGCCGTTCCTCGTCGTAGAGCAGCGAGGCGATGTCCGGGTGCACCAGCAGGGTCATGCGGTAGCCCGGTGCCGGCCCCATTTCGCGCTGCAACTCGCGAAAGATTTCATAAACGGTGGTCGTACGGCTTTTCACATAGCCCTTGCCGTCACAGTAGGGGCACGCCTCGCACAGGGTCCGGCCGATACTTTCGCGGACCCGCTTGCGGGTCATTTCCACCAGTCCGAGCTCGGAAATCTTGAGAATGTTGGTCTTGGCCTTGTCGTTCTTGAGGGTCTCTTCGAGGGCGGCATGAACCTTCTCGCGGTGGGGCTCCTTCTCCATATCGATGAAGTCGATAATGATCAGCCCGCCGATGTTGCGCAGCCGCAGCTGGAAGGCGACCTCTTTGACCGCCTCGAGGTTGGTTTTGAGAATCGTGTCCTCGAGGTTGTGCTTGCCGACAAATCGACCGGTATTGACGTCGACCGCCGTGAGCGCTTCGGTTTGCTCGATGATGATATAACCGCCACTCTTCAACCAAACCTTACGGCCGAGAGCACGGGCAATTTCCACCTCGAGGCCGAAGGTGTCGAAAATCGGCTCGTTGCCGAGGTAAAGCTCGACCTGGAAGTTGTAAGCGGGCATGAAGGTTTCAAGAAACTGGATAATCTTGCGGTACTCGACTGGGCTGTCCACGACGATGCGTGAGACGTCCTCGGTGAGAATGTCGCGCAGCACCTTGCTGGTGACGTCAAGGTCCGAATGGATCAGGCAGGGCGCTTTTTTGCCGGCACAGTTTTCACTGATGTGATCCCAGAGGTTGACCAGGTAGTCCATGTCGGCCTTGAGCTCTTCGCCGTCACGACTTTCCGCTGCGGTGCGGACAATGAAGCCGGTCCCGGCGGGGCGCATGACATCCACCAGGTGACGCAGGCGCTCGCGCTCCTCTTCCTGTTCAATCCGGCGGGAGATGCCGACATGGTCGACAGTCGGCATGTAGACCAGATTGCGTCCCGGCAGGGAGATGTGCGAGGTAATCCGGGCCCCCTTGGTGCCGATCGGCTCCTTGGCGACCTGGACCAGGACCTCCTGTCCCTCCTGCAGCAGCTCCTCGATCGGCGGCAGCGGCGGACGCTCTTCGCCGCTTTCCTCGGTCTGCTGGTCGTGACGATGGCCGACTTCCACGAAGTGTTCAACGGCCTCCATCTCGTCGAGGACATCGGCCACATAGAGAAAAGCCGCCTTCTCCAGGCCGATATCGACGAAGGCCGCCTGCATGCCGGGCAGGACCCGGATGACACGGCCATGGTAGATGTTGCCGACAATGCCGAGCTCACGAATGCGCTCGATGTACAGTTCGGCAATATGGCCGCTCTCGAGAAGCGCAATTCGCGTCTCATGGGACGTGGTATTGATGACCAGTTCCTTGGACATGACGGGACTCCTTAGTAAAAAATATAAAAGTAGAGAACTTGAATACGTAATGGTGCACAGTGACAGCATGAGCGCATTCTCAATGATTTGATCGTCGAGTTTCGCCACGGCACTGACCGTGCCTGCGTCTGCGGTGCGTATTGCTCTATAAATCTACCCGTGTTCCGGTATCTTTCAACTCGATACCGGTTTTGCAGATGCCCAGACTGCGAACGTCCTCAACCTCCCTTTGCAGCAGGTAGGCTGCCAGGAACAGTGGGCTTCCTGAGGGCATCTTCATCCAGAGCAGGTCCTGCTGCAGCTTAAGGTCCATGACCCAGGGCCGCAGGTCGATCTCCTCCTGGCGGTTCTTTTTCGTCCTGGCAACAATAACCCGGTCTTGGGCCAGGAAGTCCGTCAGCCGATCCTCGAGTTGATCGTCCACGTCACCGGGGAGAGGAACCTTGAAGGTTGCTGAGACAATGCTGTTGGCTGGCGCATCGTTTTTGCGCGGCCAAGGTTCAGCCTTGAGAATCGCAACCCCTTCCGGGAATTCGCGGTTAAGCCGATCATAGACCTCCTGCGGTTCACACCATGTGATCAGTTCCAAGTCGATAAGTTCCGCTTGACTGGCGACACCAAGCGGCAGAGCGTCACCGAAGCTGATGCGGGGAGCCGGATGAAACCCACCTGAGTACCTGATCGGCAGGCCCGCCCGGCGGACCGCCCGGTGGATCAAGGTCATGTACTCGAGGTGGCTGAGGCTGGCCGTTCGCCCGGTTTTAGTCACTGTCAGGCGCACCTTTGGCAGCATGGCCGGTTGCTCCTGGGTGGGCTCGGCGGTTTTCGTTGTCGCAGGCGGCGGTTGCTGGCGCCGGTTGTCTGAAAGCCGCGGGCGGACGGTCTCGAAGTCGCAGAGGCCGCAGTCGCTGCATTGGCCGTGCCGGCAGTCCGGGGTGGCTATGCCGAGCAGCGCGGCCTGGAGTTCGCGTAGCAGAAAGTCCTTGCTGACGCCCGCGTCGATATGGTCCCAGGGGAAGGTCTCTCCCGGCAGTCGCTGGCGCAGGTACCAGGCGGGGTCAAGGCCGGCGAGCACGAACGCTTCCTGCCAAAGATCCCAACGAAAATGCTCGCGCCAGCCATCGAAGCGGCAGCCACGGGTAACCGCGGTCTCGAGGACCGCCCCTAGGCGGCGGTCACCTCGGGCGAAAACCCCTTCGAGCAGGGAGAGTTCCGCGTCGTGCCATTTGAGACGCATGCGCTTCTTCTTGAGGGCCTCGCGCAGCTTGGCCTGGCGGAGCAGGGTTTCGTCCAGTCCGATCTGGGCTTCCCACTGAAAGGGTGTGTGGGCCTTGGGGACGAAGGTTGAAACCGACACGTTGACATCCGCACCACCCTGGGTCCCGCGTCCGGCGGTTTTGACGCGGGCGGCGAGATCGACCAGCTCAGCCAGGTCTTCCTCGGTTTCGGTCGGTAGACCGATCATGAAGTACAGCTTGATGATCCGCCAGCCGAGCTCAAAGGCGGTCCGGGAGCTTTCAACCAGGTCCTCGGCGAGAATCCCCTTGTTGATGACCTTGCGCAAGCGCTCGCTGCCTGCTTCGGGAGCCAGGGTGAAGCCGGTCTTGCGCACCTTTTTGATTTCGTTCATCAATTCGGGGGTCAGGGAGCCGACCCGCAGGCTCGGCAGGGAGATTGCCACGCGCTGGTCTGCATAACACGCCATGAGGTCCTGCATCAGGGATTCAATAGCGCTGTAATCGCCGGTTGACAGGGATAGCAGGGAGACTTCGTCGTAGCCGGAATGGCGCAGCAGTTCCTCGACCAGGTTGCGGATCGTCTCCGGCCTTCGTTCCCGCACCGGCCGGTAGATGTAGCCGGCCTGGCAGAAACGGCATCCGCGCGTGCAGCCCCGGGCCACCTCGACCGCCACCCGATCATGAATGGTTTGCAGAAAAGGGACGATCGGCTGCTCGGGGTATGGAGCGGAGTCAAGATCGGCCAGGACCCGGCGGCGGACCTTCGGCTGCTGCGGGTCGAGCGGAGTAATCTCTGCAATCCGGCCATCCGGCAGGTAGCTGACAGAGAAATGGCTCGGAACGTAGAGACCTTCGATAGCGGCCAGGCGTTTCAACAGGCATGCCCGGTTCTCGCCGGCGGCTTTGCTGGTGCGGAGTGCGTCACACAATTCGACCACGACTTCTTCGCCGTCGCCGATGACCGCACAGTCGATGAAGTCGGCGAGTGGCTCCGGGTTGAAGGCGCAGGGACCGCCAACGACGATCAGGGGGGCCTGGTCACTGCGTTCGGTCGCGCGCATGGGGAGGCCGGAGAGGTCGAGCATCATCAGGACGTTAGAGTAGCTGAGCTCGTACTGCAAAGAGAAGCCGATGATGTCGAACTCGGCCAGGGCACGTCCGCTTTCCAGGGAAGTAAGTGGAGTGTCGCCGCCGCGCAACTGGGCTTCACGATCAGGCCAGGGTGCGTAGGAACGTTCTGCAGCGATCCATGGTTTGTCGTTCAGAACCCGGTAGAGGATGGCCGAACCGATGTGGCTCATGCCGACTTCATAGACGTCAGGGAAGGCCAGGGCAAAGGTCACCTCAACCTGACTGAGGTCCTTGTGAATACTGCCGCGCTCACCGCCCAGGTAGCGGGCCGGGCGGTTCAACTGGTAGAGCGATGATTGATTTGTCATGAGGTCCCGCATGTCGCTGCTTGGCTGCGCTGGGCAAGTCGGCGGCGCATGATTATTTCTCTGGAGGATGAAAATCTTTAAAATAGCACGTTCTTTTTTGTCTGAACAAGTATTACACCGAAGCGGTCGACAAATTAGTGCGCTTGTTCTCAGGAGGATCTTGGGCGACGTTGCCCGGTTAGGGCCGGAACCCTGGCAAGCCGGCAAATCATGGGGAGAGCAACGCAAACAGTTCACAAAAATGGGTGACCAGGGAACGGTCGGTTTGTTCCTGCGGCTATGTCGCAGCTGGTCTTATCATCACACGGGTGGCCGATCAGAGGTTACGAAGAGATCAATCAGGGTACAAAGTCCGGATGGGGCCCAGTCGCGATTTATTGGTAAACCGGACTATGGCTGTTTGCTTTTACCCGGCAAGCAGAAGACAGCGTTGCAAAGCCCGGCAGGGGGTGCCGGTTATTATCAACTTGCCGGGCGTCGCCACAACAGTGGCCGAGAGGCTGATCAGCGTTTGCCGATGCTGCGTTTGGGGGCGTGGCACTGACGGCAGGCTGCCGAATAGGACTTGCCGCATTCTTTACACTGCTGCATCTTCGTCTCGCTCACAACTGCCTCTATATATGGGGGTGGTTGTTTTTTCTGCTACAAGAAGTTGTATTTTAATCATGTTCCCCATGCGGTGCAAGTCAATTTTAATCAAAATTGGCGCAGTTTCCTGCAAGGGTGACAAATGCTGGCTGATGCCCACGGACAAGGTGCCCGCAAGCCCGCTGTTTTGGCTGATTATCTTTGCGCGACCATGAACATAATCGCAAAATTAATTTAAAAAAACCAACGTATATGCGGAGTATTTTGCCTCTATACTTTAAAAAACTTAATAAAAACAGAATTTTAAGTATTTTTTAAATTATGAAATTATTTTAACTTTTCTTATTGACATGAGATTTATTTAATGTTAAAAGTTTAATCAAAGATAATTAAAAAACATTAAGAAATAGGAGGACATCATGAAAACTCAAAGTCGCTTTATGGATAGCGTCAAAAGCAGTTACCTGGTTCTGGTCATCGCCCTGCTCGGCGTGTTCGCATTCATCTCCGCTGTGCTGATCGCCTGGCCGGCCCTGGCATACATCGGTTCGAAACTGTTCAACTAGGACGTCACTTTAACCATCCACCCTTCCGCCCGGCGGGAGAGCCCATAGGAGGCACACCATGAAAACCGCAGCCACGATCCTCAGCACCGTCAAAGCCAGCTACACCATCGCCATCATGGGCCTGCTCGGCGTGTTCGCCTTCATCTCCGCCGTGCTGATCGCCTGGCCGGCGCTCGCCTACCTCGGCGCCAAGATGTTCAACTAGTTCACCGGACAATTGCCGGGCCTCCGCCCGGTCATGAACAGAGGCAATAAAAAAGGCCGCTCTCTGATGAGAGCGGCCTTTGCTTGTTGGCTGATCGGAACGTTGCTATCGACTCATACCGAACATGGCCCTGTAGTCGTCTTCGACCAGTTCCAGGTGGTTGTGTGTCGAAGTGGCGTTGGCAAGGTAGACCCGGGCAATATCGGGGTCGTCTATTTTGGCGGCCATTTCGCGGAGAGCCTTTTCCAGCGCGTCTTCCTGTTCGATCGCTAATTCAAGGGCCTTGCGCTCGTCAAAGTCCTGCACCAGGAGGCTCTGCAGGTTCTTCCACCAGGTCGAATTGGTGTTCGGCGGGGCACTCATGAACTCATGAAAAGAGGGAATGTCCTTTCCGGGATAGATTCTGAAGAACGATTCGGCATGCTGATATTCTTCTCGGGCAAGGATTTCGAAGGTCTGGCGTGCCTTGTCCTCCGCCATGCGTTCGGCGCCGTACTTGTAGTAATCCATGGCGTCTTTTTCGGTCTGGATGGAGTCCTTGATCGCCTTTTGCACGTCAATGATTCCCATGATTGTAAGCCTCCTCTACTGGCACGGTTTCCGCTCAAAAATTAACCGGGCATATTCATAACACATTTTAAGAAACAGGTCTCGCTTTTTTTCCTCTCGACAGGGCTTCAGTCCAGCCCAAAAGGCCGGTAATCAGGCAACCTTTTTAGCCGCCTGGCTGATGCCCGGCGGGTCAGTCGTTCAGCCAGGCTGACAGTTCGCTGCGGGTCACCTCAGCATCTCCGGTATTAAGTTCGACCAGCTTGCGCAGATGGATAAGGGTGTCAAGGTCTTCGCTGATGAACTTGAATCCGTAATGGTTCTCCTCGCAATGCTTCAGCTCCGCCTGGAAATCAAGGGAGATCGACGTCCCCGGCAGGGTTATGCAGAGGCTGCAGCGGCTGCCGGGATCGAGGGGCAGTGGGGTTTCTGTGCCGACCATGGCCCCTTTCAATGCAATCTCGAGCAATTTAGCCGACCAGACCTTCTGGCCGTTGCTCAGGGTGACTTCGGCTGCAAACGGAAATCTGCGGAAGCGACGGTGCATCGGAATTCTCTCTCGTCAATAGGTTCTGCCGGACAATTGCTGATTCAAGATCTCCCCGGCAGTTTAACGCAGAATGACGGCGAGGCAAATAATTCTCAGGGGCGCGTCTCGTTGGTTGTGTCCGGCAGGCCGAAATCATGATTGCACCTGGAGAAAAAGTTGCGTATCAGCCGGTAGGTGAGCCCCCACAGGAGGGGCTCCTGCGGTTCCAGAAGTTCAACCACGGGGTGAGCTCGCTCGACACCACGGTAAAAGAAGGTCCGATACTGCTGTCGCTCAGGTTCCAGGAGCTTCTGCAGGGGACACCAGAAGGCCCTGGCGACTTCGTGATTTGGCTGCAATCTTACCGGACCCAGCAGTTGATAGACAAAACAGGACACCAGTACAGGCATGACCGAACCGTAAAGATCATCGAGGCGGCCTAGATATTGGCTCTGGCTGAGATCAAGCGTCAGCTCTTCGAAGGTCTCACGTACGGCTGCCTGCTGCGGTGTTTCGCCGCTCGGATTGAGCCGCCCGCCCGGGAACCCGATGTTTCCCGACCATGGGTCGTGATCATGCTCAGCACGCACGATAAAGAGGACTTCAGGCGAAGAGGCCCTTTCCCTGAGGAGCATGGTGACGGCGGCATGTCCGCGATCAGCGGGAGACAATATGATCGGGCTCTGGTTCCCAAGGTGTTGAGCGATGCTGGTGATCTGTAAATTGCTTTTCGCTGTCATGACGTTTGCGAGGGTCCTGATTGCTCGATAAGTTGCAGCACCTGCTCGGAGCGCAGGTCGTGAATGTGCCGGCATTCGACGCCAAGGGCACGTGCCAGTCGCGGCATGAGGTTCTGACGCTTCTGGTGCTCAAGGGTTTCTATAACCAGGGCCGGGATCCTCTCCCGGTGCATGTGAGTTGCCAGGGCCAGCGCCTCGTCGACCGGGTCAGCTCCAGGTTCCAGCGAAACGGTTGCCTCGCCGTCGGAAATCAGAACCATCAGAGGGGTGACACCCCGATGTTTTATCCTGGCTTGGCGAATCACCTCGCGGGCTTTTTGCAGCCCCGCGGCCAGGGGGGTTGCGCCGCCGACGGGCAGATGGTGCATCTCTTGTCTGACCAGCGTGACGCTTGCTGTGGGCGGGACAGCCAGCCGTGCTTCTCGGCCGCGAAAGGTGATCAGACAGACCTGGTCGCGGTTCAGATAGGCTCTGGACGCAAGCGCCAGGCAGGCACCGAGAGCCGCCGTGATGCGCGCCTTGGGGCCGTCACCCATGGAATCCGAGGTGTCGATGACGAAAACCACCAGCCGGCGCCTTGACCGGCTGCGCAGCTGCAGATGCAAATCCTCTTTCGTGAGTTTCCGCTCCTGATCGGCCCCGGCTGATCGCGCCTGGCGCAGAATCGAGGTATTAAGAGTTCTGCCCAGGTCCAGTGGAGTGCCGGGCTCTGCATGCTGCCATGGCCGGCTGCCGATGCGTCTGCCGGTGGCAGGTGCCCCGGTTGGCTCAAAGCGCCGGCCAGGTTGTGGCCGGGACAGCTGCTCAAGATACAGGTCGATTGTGCTCAGGTCGAGGGAGTCGTCGGCGCAATAATAGCGGTCTTCAATTTTTTTTTTAGATAAGTAAACAACCTGCTGCCAGCTGCAGCGGCACCTGGGAAGTCCATATTGTCGAGTTCCTGCAGATCATCGTGCTCTCCAGGCCCCTCTGCGTCATGCGCAGCAGCCAACCCAACTCGTCCCTGGTCCTTCAACCATCCGGACAGCTTGCCGTCGATCTCAGCCTGCGAGAGGATTGCAGTCCCGGGGCAGCGGTGCGCCAGGGCAAAGCCGGCAACTTCAGCCAGGTCGTCCAGGGTGGCCCTGTCGTGATCCAGCAGGGCGGCCAAGGCTCTGGCCGCACGCACCAGGGCCAGTTCTGCCCTGTGGCCCTGAGCCCTGAGTGCGGTCGCAATGGCAACCGCGCCATCGATCACCTCGACAGGGATAGTCACGTCCTCCAGGCGGTCTCTGGCGGTTATGACCTGTTGCCGCAGCGCCTCTTCGCGGTCGCGGTAGTCCTTGCGGAAAGCTGTCGGATCACGGTCAAAAGCAAGCCGTTGTGTGACGATGCGGCGCCTCAGCCCCATATCGTCGAGCCCGGATATGGTGACGCAGAGTCCAAAGCGGTCGAGGAACTGGGGGCGCAGCTCACCTTCCTCGGGGTTCATGGTGCCGATCAGGATGAAGCGGGCCGCATGACTGAATTGCAGTCCTTCCCGCTCGACCAGGTTCAGGCCGGAAGCGGCCGTATCGAGCAGCATGTCGACCAGGTGATCGGGCAGCAGGTTGACTTCGTCGACATAAAGAATGCCGCGATGGGCGGCTGCGAGCAGGCCCGCTTCGAACTGCCGTTGGCCGCTTCGCAGGGTGTGTTCCAGGTGGAGGGTGCCGACCAGGCGATCTTCTGTGGTCGAGAGGGGCAGGTCGACGAAAGGGGTCTCTATCAATGCCCGCGGCAGAATATCTCCCGCGGCCAGTCTGGCCCGACACCCGTCGTGCAGCTCTTCAGGCCGCTCGGGGTCGCAGTGGTAGGAGCAGCCCGAAACGACCGCCACTTCCGGGAGCAGCGTTGCCAGAGCCCTGGCAGCGGTCGATTTGGCCGTCCCCTTCTGGCCTCGCACCAGGACCCCGCCAAGCGCGGGATCGACTGCGCAGAGCAGCAGCGCCGTCTGCATCGTCTCCTGGCCGAGAATGGCGGTGAAAGGGTAGGTCGCCGGCATGGTCTTCAGGTGTGCCTCTCGTTAAATGATCTGTCCTTCAGTATCTCAGGAGCCCTTTGCCGGAGTCAATCAGCCGCCATCAATCCGTCGAATAGTGCTCCTTTTTCTTTTCCATCTCCATGGCGTAGCGGGCCAGTACGGCGCGGCGGGTCAGCATGAACAGCACATGATGGGGGTCCTCATCGGCAACCACCGGAATTTCCTCCAGCCCGCGGCTTGACAGCTTGCGCATGACTTCCGTCAGGGATTCGTCGGGACTGGTGGTGATGACCCGGGACACGGCGATATCCCTGGCCAGGACCAGGCTCGGTGGAAGCTCTTCGGCGAGGATGCGGCGGATGTCGTTGACCGAGAATATGCCGGTCATCCGCATCTGATTATCGACAACCGGGTAGTAGGCTCCGTCGGCAATGGCAATTTTTTCGAGAATCTCCGGTAGGGTCAGATGTTCGGCAATCAGGGTCGGCTTGCGACCATGCTCGTGCAGGTCGGTGACGCGGATTCCCTCCAGAACATCGACGATGAATTCGCCGAGATGAACCGGTGAATCGATCCGGCTTTTGACCTGTTTCTGGTAAATCGAATTGCGCGGGTAGACGATCATGGCCACGGTGCAGACCAGCATCAAGGGCGCCAGCAGCCCGTAATTCCCGGTCAGTTCGCTGACCATGATCAGGGTGGCGATCGGCGTATTCGAGACGCCGGCGAAAAATCCGGCCATGCCGATCAGCACGTAGGCCCGCGGGTCATGGACCATCGCCGGGAAGAGTGCCTGCGCCGAGGCGCCGAACGTCCCTCCGAGCATGGCGCCGATGACCAGGCTGGGGGCGAAGACGCCGCCGGAACCGCCGGAGGAAATGGTCAGGCTGGTGGCGAGTATCTTGGCCAGGGCAACGATCAGCATGATCCACAGGGCGACCTTGCCATAGAGGGCGGCCTGCACCATTCCGTAGCCGGATCCAAGCACCTGGGGCACGGCCATGGCCAGCAGGCCGAGCAGCAAGCCGCCCACGGCAGGTTTGAGCATCACCGGGAAGTCCCACTCTTTGAATTTATGCTGGATGCCGTAGAAACATTTCACGTACAGCTTGCCGAAGAGAGCGCAGATGATGCCGAGCAGCAGGAAGCAGATGAGTTCCCGTGGATGCTCGAAGCTGAATTGCGGTGTGGCCAGCAACGGCTTCCAGCCGGTGGTGGCGCCGAACAGGGAGAACGCCGTAATTGAGGAGATGATCGCCGGAATCAATCCTTCATGTTCGAATTCCGGGTTCTTGTAAAGCACTTCGACGGCAAACAGGGCTCCACCCAGGGGGGAGCGGAATGTGGCGCCGATGCCACCTGCCATGCCGGCCAGTAACAGAATCCTCCGGTCAGAAGAGGTCAGCCTGAGCCTGGTGGCGATAAAGGAGCCGAAACCGGCGCCGATCTGTGCAATTGGCCCCTCGCGACCGGCCGAACCGCCGGTGCCGATCGTCGCAATGGAGGCGAGGCCCTTGATGATCGGCACCCGGCCCCTGATGATGCCGCCCTTGTTGTGAAAAGCGTCAATAGCCGCATCCGTGCCGTGGCCTTCCGCCTCGGGGGCAAATTTGAAGACCAAAAAGCCTGAAATCAAGCCACCTACGATCGGTACCAGGAAAAGGAACCAGCGATGATCCATGGACAGGCTGTCGATCATGTGGTCGCCCATGGCGAGGATCCCCTCAGTCCCCTCGCGCGGCGGATGGTAACCGGCCAGGTTGTTCAGGAACAGGTGTTCGACGCTGTTGGTGGCGAAGTAAAACAGGACCGCTGCGCTACCGGTGACCAGGCCGACCAGCACGCTGAGGATGACCGGGCGGGTCAGCACGCGCCAGTCGAGTTTTTTCAGGGGATTGAGGAGGGTGTCAAGGTTGGCCACGGTTACAGGGCTTGTCTCTCGTCAGTTCCTGACAGTCAGGTGGTGTGATGCGTTATGGTGCAACGGCTGCCCGCTGACTAGCCGAGTCCATAATCGCCGACTAGTAGCTGAGTTGTTTTTGCAGGGCGGTTTTGGTCTCCTCCGCCCACTTGCTGTTGATCAGCTTGACCTTTTTGAGGTAGCCGGAAGAAATCATTTTGCTGTCAGCCTTGGTTTTCATGAAAGAGCAGACCAGGAAATTTGAGTAATCGATATCCTTCCAGATCTTGTCCTGCATGTCCGGCGGGATGGGGTAGTTCTGCTGCAACTGGGAGAGCAGGAAGGCCTTGTGATCTTCGATTTTCGGGACTGTGTAGTTCAGGTAAACCAGGCCGGCGATCAGAATGAAAAAGATGAGTCGGGACATGATGAAAAGTGCTCCTCGATAAAATTACAGTTCGGAGCCTAGGATAACGCAAAAAAGTCAGGATGAACAGGGTTTCAATCACCTAAATTCACGATAATATTGCTCTGTAAGTATGCCATCACTTCGCAGCGCAGTCTTCCGGTACGGCGCTCGAGAGAGTTTGGAAAGGAAACGCCATGCCTCAGGCACTCATGACGGATCTCTATGAATTGACCATGCTGGCTGGATACCTGCGTGAGGGGATGCACGAACAGCCCGCGGCCTTCGACCTGTACTTTCGCGAGGCGCCGTACCATGGGAGCTATGCGATCTTTGCCGGCCTGCAGCCGGCACTCGACTACCTGTCGTCCTTGAGCTTCTCTGATGCTGACCTGGGCTATCTGGCCAGCCTTGATCTGTTCTCCCGGGAGTTCCTAGATTTTCTCAGGGAATTTCGGTTTCACGGCCGGGTGACCGCGCCGCGCGAAGGGGAGGTGGTTTTCCCGGGGGAACCGCTGCTGTCCGTCGAGGGCACGCTGGCCGAGGCCCAGTTCGTGGAAACCGTCCTGCTCAATATAATCAATTTCCAGACCCTGGTGGCCACCAAGGCGGCCCGTCTGACCCTGTCCGCACGCAGCAGCCAGGTCATCGAGTTCGGCCTGCGCCGGGCCCAGGGCCCTGACGGCGGCCTGAGCGTCGCCCGCGCGGCTGCGGTCGGCGGTGTTCGTTCCACCAGTAATGTCCTGGCCGGGCGCTGTTTCGATTTGCCGCTCAAGGGGACGCACGCGCACAGCTGGGTCATGGCATTTCCCGACGAACTGAGCGCCTTTCGCGCCTATGCGGAATGTTTCCCCGACAGCAGCGTGCTGCTGGTTGACACCTACGACACCCTGACCAGCGGGCTGCCGAATACCCTCACCGTGGCTCGGGAACTGCGCGCGGCCGGGCACGAGCTGCTCGGCATTCGTCTTGACTCCGGCGACCTGGCCTATCTCAGCCGCGAAGCGCGTCGGATGCTGGATGATGCCGGCTTCCCCGAGGTCAGGATCGTCGCCTCGAATGAGCTCGATGAGCATGTCATCGATTCGATCCGCAACGAAGGCGGTCGCATCGATATTTATGGTGTGGGAACACGCCTGGCGACCTGTGCCGGCCCGGGCGGAGGCGCCCTCGGCGGTGTCTACAAGCTGGTGGAGTACGCCGGCCAACCGCGTATGAAAGTCACCAGTGATCCGGCGAAGAGCACCTTGCCCGGTTGCAAGCGCGTGCTGCGGGTGATCGACGACCAGGACCGGTTCGTGATGGATGTCCTCGACCTCAAGGATGGTTCAGGCGAACCTTTTGCCACCGGCCAGGTGGTTTACGACCCTGCCAATTCACAGCGGCATAAAACAATTCCCACAGGATGCCGCATCGTCGATTGTCGCTCGGTGGTCATGGATCAAGGTAGAATTCTGAGCCCAGCCCCGGCCTTGGCTACCATGGCCGACTACTGTGCTGACCAACTGCAGAGGATGCCCGACGGCAGCCTGCGCCTGGTCAACCCGCATATCTACAAAGTCGGTATCAGTGAGCGGCTGCTCAAACTCAGGGAACGGCTGACAAAGAACCCGGAAGAATAGGGGTCAGGTCTACACATTTCACAAAAAATGCACAATTTGCAGAAAATGTGAAATGTGTAGACCTGACCCCTAAGGCACGTTGTCTACTCAACTTTTACCCCGAGGACTTCCGACATCTGTTTCAGGGCAAAGGCGCCGTCTACGGCGGCAAGGTTGGCGACGCAGTTCCTGGGCACGGTGACATCGTAGCCGCGGATGACTGCGTCGTAGGCGGTGAACAGGACACAGATGTTGGTGACACACCCGGTCAGTGTCAGGTGGTCGATTTTGAGGCTTTGCAGCAAACCTTCCAGGCCGGTCTGGTGAAACCCTGAATATCCGGTTTTTCCGATCACGGGGTCCATCTCCCCGGGAGCCAGTTCATCGATGATCTGTGCCCCCGTGGTGCCGCGTACGGCATGTGGCGGCCAGCCCATACGTGAGAATTCGGGATCGTCAGGCGCGTGGGCATCGCAGATGTAGATGACCGGCCGCTTGGCGGCCCTGGCCGCAGCGATCCGGTTCTGGATGGCCTTGATGATCGAGCGGGTCTCGGGAACCTCCAAGGGTGCCCCCGGCTGAACGAAATCATTAAGCATATCGATAATCAGGAGTGCGTCGGCCATTCTTGTCTCCCAAATGACGGATGGTTAACGAACTGCCACGCCGAATTCGACCCGTGCGCGGGAGTGGATTTCCTTGTCCGGTACTGACGTAATATCGGACTCCTGCAAAAAGATCCTTTCCTGTGCGAGCAGCCCTTCTTTGGTCAGGTAGTTCTGCACGGCCAGGGCCCGTGCCTGGGCGAGGTCGGCGAGATCGCTCTCGGTCACCGTGGTGTTGGTGTAAATCAGCTTCTCCATTTCCGAGGCCGGCAGTTTTTTCGTCAACCCGATGAAGTTGCGCGGTTTTGGGAAGTCGGCGTCGCGATAGACCTCCCAGAGGTAATCGGCATATTCTTCATCAGGCACGGTCACGGCATCCTCGCTGGTTCCTTCGGGGAGTTTTTCCTCCTTGACCAGGTCGAGGTACTTGAGGCGTTTGACCTGCGTGCTGAGTTGCTCCCTGCGGTAGCCTTCAGCGTCCTGCTCAGGATCTACGAATCCGCTGACTTCAATCTCGAGACCCGGGCGTTTCGCCAGGGCTTCGGCCATGTGCTGCAGTTTACCCTGTTCGTCCGGGCTCAGGCGCGATGAGCCGTACTCGAAGCTGACACTGCTGAAGTCTTCGCCGCCTCCCCCGGCCAGGGCGCCGAGCAGGGCAAAGGGCGAGGACACGGCCTTGACCACCAGGTTTCTGATAATGGTCCAGACCACTCCGGCAACACTGAATTGCGGGTCGTCGAGACTACCGGAGACGGGGATGTCGAGGTGAATTTCGCCATTGCTGTCCTTGAGCAGGGCGACCGCCAGTTTCACCGGCAGGCTGATCGCCTTTTCGCTTTCAACCTTGTCGCCGAAAGTGAACTGGTCGAGGAAGACCTGGTTTTTCGCCGTGAGCTTGCCGTTCTCGATGATGTATTCGAGGGCCAGATTGAGCTTGCCCTTCTTGATCAGGTAGCCGACATAGGTGCCGGAGTAGGGAGAGAGCGGGCTCAGCTCTATGTCGTTGAAGCTCAGCTTGAGATCGAGGAAGAGCTGCTCAGACAAGGGGTTGAGCTCGCCGCTGATTTCCAGGGGCGACTGGTTGCGCAGGCTGCCGCGCAGATCGACCGTTGCCCGTGCCTCCGTTGCCGACGAGAGCCCCTTGATTCGTCCTCCCAGCTCGCGCATGTCCGCATGGAAGGGGCGGGGGAGGTTCCGATCGGTAAAATCGACCTGGCCGCCCTGCAGGGTGACGGTTTCGATGCGGATGTCGGGCGGCGCGGCAGGCTGTGTCGTCGTCTCTTCCGGTGCGGTTGCCGGCGCTTGCTTGGTTTCGGGCGCGGCCCCTTCGGGACTCGGACCGGTGCCCGGTTTGCGGAAAGCTTCGACCAGGTTGAGCCGGGCCTGCTCATCGATCAGGACCTTGGCGAAATAATCGCTGAGTGTGATCGATTTGACCGTGATGGCCAGGGGGGCTACCTGGCCATCGATACCGGCCAGTTGCAGGCTGTCCCATTTCAGCAGGTCTTCCCGGTGGAGGCCGTCCAGAAGGTGGAAGTGGCTGACGCCGATATCGCCGGAGAAGGCAACCTTAACGTTTTCTGACCCTGCATCGACGCTGCTTTTCAAGTGTGCATCGAAGATGCCGTCGGCGAGGGCCAGGTTGGCCTGTTCGGCAAGGTAAGGCGCAAAAGTTGCCAAAGGGATGCGTTTGAGCTGGCTGTCCAGGCGAATCGATTGGTCGGCGAGCGATGCTGTGCCCTTGATCTCGATCCGGCCTTTGCTCTGGAAGTTGGTCGTGAGAGTGAAGGGGCTCTCGACCCTCTCCGGTGCTGCAAGGTTATGAAACGTCAGGTTGAAATCGCGGGCCTCGAGTTTCACCGGAGTCGCCGGGAGATAGTCGCTGATTTCGAAGACATTGTTGATGATGGAGAGCTCGCCGATCCTGTAGCTGAATGCCGGCCCAGTTTGAGCTTGTGCCGGTGCAGATTTCTCACCCGGAGCCTCCGTCAATTTGGCCAGAACCGGAAAGTTCCTCGAGAAGAAGGACCATTGCCCCTCATGGCTGCGTGAGAAATTGACCCGACCGTTCTGGTAGAGTGCCGAGCCGATCTCCAGCCGGTTCTTGTGCAAGTCGAAGGAAAGGTTGGCAAGATCGACCAGGTCAAACCCGAGCCCCTCATCCTTGTTGAAGGCCATGTAGGCATCCTGCCACTTGAAATGGCCATTGCTGATCAGCAGCGGGTGCTCGGGGTTGACTGCCAGATTCAACTGGAGCCCGAGTCTTCCGCCGAGAGGTCCGGAATAGGTGTCTTGGTAATAGGCCTCATAGGCGCCAAGATCGACGTTGCCAACTTCGGTCTTGAGATCCAGGGTGAAGGGCTTGAGCAGAAAGTGGCCGTTGATCGTAACAGTCTCTTGCCGATCGGTTTCCAAGGCGAGTTCAAAGGGAATCCCGCTAGTGGCATCGAGATCGAAATTGTTGACGTCGATGTTGATCTTCCGAGCCACCGTTTTGAATCCTCCAGAGGGGAGGTTGTCCTCGACAAAGACCACGCTGTCTCGAGCCTTGAAGCTGTCGACCAGGAGTTTGAAGGGCGCCGAGGGTTCCTCCTGCTCTGCACCGGGTTCCTGAGCGGTTTGTGCAGGTACCATGCGGGCATGATTCCATGTGCCCTGGCGGTCGCGTTTCAGCTGGACTTCAAGGTTGTATAAGCGTACTGCGGCGATGTGCAGCTCTCTCTTTAATGGCTGCGAAGGAGCGATCTCGACCTGTAGCAGCGGCAGGAAGAAAAGCTGCTCATGCAGACGGTCCCAGATGTCGAGAGACGTCAGGTTGAGCCGTCCGCTCACTTCCAGTTCGCCGCCCGCCTCGGCGGAAATCCTGTAGAGGATGTCAAGGTCGAGAGTGAGTCCGCCGGTACGCAGTTCGACCGGCAGTTCGACCGGGATATAACTGAGGTAGAAGGGCAGGTCGATATTGGCGAGGTTCAGGTTGAAGTGCAGCTCCTGAACGGTGCTGAAAGGTTTGAGCTTCGCCTCGAGATTGATCGGCGAACCGTTGATCACGGCCCTGAATAGAGGTTGGGCCGGTTCCTCGACCAGGTAGGGAAGGTTGCCGATCACCGGCAGGACCAGCTGCAGGTCGCGAATGGTGTGATGCACCTGACTGGCAAGGCTGCTGTCGACAAGGTCGATGCGGCCATCGTTGATCGACAGGTTGTTGATCGAGAAGCGTGCCGGTTCCCCGTCAGGTTCTGCGGGTACATTTTCCGCCCGGGCGGGGATCAGGTCGCTGAAGTTGAAGGTGTCGGCGGTCAACCGTTCGAGATGGACGGCCGGGCTGTCGAGGCGCAGCTCGCGAACGATCGGGGCCAGGTGGAGGATTGACTTCGGACTCAGGGCAACCCGCAGCAGCTTCCAGCCAATGAAAGGCACAGCATGGTCCCGTTCGCTCAAACTCATGTCTCTGACTTCGACGGCGAGTGTGAACGGGTTGATGCTGATGGAACCGATTGCAAGCGAACGGCCGGTTTCTTCAGCAACCCAGTCCTGGGATTTTGTAATGATGATGCCGGGCAGCAGCAGGGTGACGAAGAGCAGAACCAGTACGATGAGGCCGCCGCATGCGAGGATGATCCGTTTCCAAGTAAACATCAGGGACACTTCCTTCAGAGTAGGTGATATTTTAAGGCTAGCAGGTCTGCGGACGGACGCAATGATTCAAGATGCTGAATAAGTCCTTCCTCTCCGCTTGCGATGGGTTCGTGCAGAAAATAATGCTTGACGATATTAAAACGAGTGTTTAAAACAAATGTATGTTTGTTAATGCTTGTCACCCTTTCAGGAGTTGAGACAGCTCAATGAGCCCGCCAGATACCAAGCAGAGAATCCTCGATGCCGCGGAGCATCTTTTCGCGACAGACGGGTATCATGCGACCTCGTTGCGCTGCATAACGCATGCGGCCATGGTTAACCTGGCAGCGGTCAACTACCACTTCGGCAGCAAGGAGGCCCTGCTCGAAGCGGTCATCGTGCGTCGATTGACTCCGCTCAACGAGATGCGGCTTGGTCAGCTCGAGGCGCTGCTGCAGAGATCGGAGCAGTCCCGGCAGGTGCCGTCCTGTCGAGAGGTCCTGAGGACATTTGTCGAGCCGACCCTGCGCCAGCGCCAGAATGGCTCTGAAAAGGGAGATTTCGTCACCCTGATCGGCCGGACGCTTGCCGAACCGCGCGGCATTGCCATGACGATCTTCATGCGTCACATGGACCCGTTGATGATCCGGCTCTACCAAGCGTTGAGCCTTGCGCTGCCCGGGTTGTCGCAGCAGCTCCTGTTCTGGCGGATCCACTTTGCCGTCGGTTCCCTGAGCCACATCATGCGCTGTCACGAGCGGCATTCTCTGGTGCCGGAGGATGTCCGCATCGATCTGCCCGTCGATGAGCTGGTTGAACTATTTCTCGATTTCGCGGTCGCTGGCATGGAGGCGGCAGGATGATGCGCCTTGCTCTCCTCCTCACGGCCCTGCTTCTGGCGGGCTGCCCGATACACAATCCGACCGAAGTGACTCTGCCGGTCGATCCGCCGCCGGCTTATCTCGGCCCTCAGCCGACCGACCGGACCGGCCTGCCGCTTGAAAGGTGGTGGCTGGCGTTTAATGATCAACAGCTCACTCTGCTGATGAACGAGCTTTTCGCCAACAACCTGGAATTGACCCAGGCGATTGCGCGTATGGAACAGGTCGAAGCAGCGTTCAGGATCATGCGCAGCGCCCAGTCGCCGGCACTCTCCGCCGGTGGCCGCCTGGAGCGATCCGGCCAGCCCGGCCTGACCGGTGATTTTGTTGGCGACAGCCGGCAACTGTCGTTGGCCGCCGCTTATGAACTGGATCTCTGGGGGAAACTCGCGGCCCGCAGCCGGGCGGCCAGCCTGGAACTGGAGGCCAGCCAGCAAGACGTCCAGACGCTCTACCTTGGTTTGTCAGCTCGCCTGGCCGACCTCTACTTCGTGGCCGTTGAGCAACGGGCGCAACTGGCTCTGGCCGATCAGGTGATCGCATCTTTTTCGGATACCGCCGCGCGGGTCGAAAGCCGCTACCGCCGGGGCTTGGTCCCGGCGGTCGATCTGTACCAGGCACGCCAGAGCCTGGCCGGGGCACAGGCCGCACGGCATCTCTTCGCCGCCCGCCTTGCAGAAGCCGAGCATGCCATCGGTGTTCTGATCGGACGCTACCCGCAGGGCAATCAAGGCGGCAGCCTCGCCACATTGCCGGCCGCTCCCAGCCTCTATGCCGTCGGAATCCCCGCAGAGCTGATCAGTCAACGCCCGGACCTGCAGGCGGCGCTGCAGCGGGTTGCCGCGGCCGACTCCAGGGTGGCAGCGGCGATCGCCGACCGTTTTCCGTCGATCACGCTGTCGGGGAATTACGGCACCTTGCGGCAGGAAGTGACCGCTGGCCTGATCAAGGGAGAGTTCTGGAGCCTGCTCGGCAGCCTGGCCCTGCCGGTGATCGACGGAGGCCGGCGGCGTGCCGAGGTCGACAGAAACGAGGCGGCGCTGCGGGAAGCCGTGGCCGGTTACCAGCAGAAGGTCCTGACGGCCTTCCAGGAAGTCGAGGACGCTCTGGCGAACAATTATGCCACCGGCCAGCGGGTCGAGAGCCTGGTGGAAACCGCCAAGGCGACCGCGGCAACCTTGCGCTTGTCTACGGAGCGTTACCTGGCCGGGCTGGTCGACTATCTCCCCGTGCTGACGGCCCAGCGGGCCGATGCTGAAACCCGCAGCCGCCTGCTCGACGCGCAGCGCCAGCTGCTGACCGACCGCATCAGTCTGGCAAGGGTGCTCGGTGGGTCCTGGATGCAGGAGCAAATGAATACACGTCTGCAGGTCGTAAAGGATAAGCCGCAATGAAAGTCAAAAGAGCCGTGTTGCCGCTGCTGGTGCTTGTCGTCGCCCTTGGGCTGACCCTTGTGCTTGTCAAGTCACGCAAGTCGCCGATGCCGCAAGAGACTCCTCACCTCGGGCCGCTGGTTGTCGCAACGGAACTGGTCAGGACGAACCGCCAGGTCGTGGTTATCGGCACCGGAACCGTCCAGCCGCGTTACGAGGTCACGATTACGCCGCAGATCAAGGGTCGGGTCAGCGAGATCTCTCCCCGAATGGTGGTCGGTGGACAGCTCCGCAAAGGGGAGCAGCTCTTTGCGATTGAGGATGAAGATTACCGTTTGGCGATCGAACTGGCCCGTTCCAGCCTGGCTCAGGCGGAGCTTGAACTGCTGCGCAACGAGAACCTGGCCGAAGTCGCCCGCAGGGAATGGCGGGAGTTGAACCCCGGCAGTTCCGAACCGCCCAATCCGCTGGTCGTCTATGACCCGCAGCTGAAAAATGCCCGGGCACAGCGTGACGCCGCGCTCGCCAACGTCAGGCAGGCCGAGCTCAACCTGCAGCGGACCCGGATTTTTGCCCCTTTCAAAGGTTATGTGCGCAGTGAGCAGGTCGAGATCGGCCAGTTCGTCAATGCCGGTGGCCCGGTGGCGACCGTCGTCGGCACCGATCAGTTGGAAATCATCGTACCCCTGCCGCTCGACGAACTGGCCTGGTTGCAGGTGCCGCGCAACGGTGAGTCCCGGCGTGGCTCTCCGGCTCAGGTTGTGCTGCAGTCCGGCGACCAGCTCTTCCGATGGCAGGGGGAGATAAGCCGTGCCATGGGCGAGATCGACCCACGCAGCCGGATGGCCCGCGTGGTGGTGACGGTCGCCGATCCCGTTTCCAGGGATGGCACGTCAAGGAGTCTCCTCAATGAACTTCTGCCCGGCATGTTCGTCGAGGTTCACCTGCAGGGCGCCGATCTCACCGGGGTTTTCGCGGTGCCCCGCGGCGCTCTGCACGACAACGACACCCTCTGGATCGTCGACGATGAAAACCGGCTGCATATACGCCCGGTTGATATCCTGCGCCGGGAACGTAATGAAGTGCTGGTCCGTTCCGGTCTCGAGCCAGGGGAGAAGCTCGTTTTGACCAACCTCTCCGGGGCTTCCGAAGGACTGCTGCTGAGGCCACAGCTGAGCGAGGTCGGGCAATGAACGGAGCGATTCGCTGGATGGCGGAGAATCATGTCGCCGCCAACCTGCTGATGCTGGTTCTGATTGTCGGGGGATTGATCCTCGGCTTCAGCATCAAGCAGGAAGTGTTTCCGGACATCTCGTTGGATCGGATCCAGGTGAGCGTCGCCTATCCCGGTGCCGGCCCGGAGGAGGTCGAAGAAGGGGTTCTCCTCAAGATCGAGGAAAACCTCTCCGGTGTGGATGGCATCAAGCAGGTCAAGTCAGTGGCGGCCGAAGGCTACGGGGTGGTCACCGCGGAGATCATGACCGATGCTGACATCGACCTGGTCCTGCAGGATATCAAGAGTGAAGTCGACCGGATCACCACTTTCCCGAAAGACGCCGAGAAGCCGGTGGTCAGCAAGATGCTCAACCGCAGGGAAGTCATCTCCGTGGTCGTGTACGGCAAGTTGCCTGAGCGCAGCCTGCGGGAACTGGCGGAGCAGGTGCGCGACGAACTGCTGCTGGAACCGGGCATCACCCAGGTCGACCTCAGCGGCGTGCGCCCCTATGAGATTTCCATCGAGATCGATGAAGCCAACCTGCGCCGCTACGGGCTGACTTTCGATCAGATCGCGCAACGCATCCGCCAGGCGTCTCTCGACCTTCCCGGCGGGTCGATCAAAACCAGCGCCGGTGAGATCCTGGTCAGGACCAAGGAACGGCGCTACGTTGGACGTGAATACGCCAGTATCGTCATCCTGACCAACCCGGACGGCACGGAAGTGACACTCGACGAGATCGCCACAATCAGGGATGGCTTCGAAGAAACCGACCAGTTCGGACTCTTCGACGGCCTGCCGGCGGCCATGGCCAAGGTCTACCGGGTTGGCGACCAGAAGCCGACTGAGATTTCCGACACGGTGAAAAAGTTTGTTGAAACCAGGCGTCGCCAGCTACCCGAATCGGTCGATCTGGCGACCTGGAACGACAATTCGGAACTCTTCAAAAGCCGCAAGGATCTGCTCACCAGGAACGCCCTGATCGGCCTGGTGCTGGTCTTTATCACCCTCGGGCTGTTTCTCGAGATCCGCCTGGCCCTCTGGGTCATGCTCGGTATCCCCATCTCTTTTTGTGGCGCACTGCTCTTCATGCCGGCGATCGATATCTCGATCAACATGATCTCGCTGTTTGCCTTCATTATGGCGCTCGGCATCGTGGTCGACGACGCCATTGTCGTCGGCGAGAATGTCTATGAGCACCGCCAGTCCGGCAAACCCTACCTGCAGGCAGCGATTGACGGCACGATCGAGGTTGCCCAGCCGGTCATCTTTGCGATCCTGACCTCGGTCACCGCCTTCCTTCCCCTGCTCTTCACCAGTGGCATCATGGGCAAGTTCATCATGGTGATCCCGGCGATCGTCATTACCATCCTGCTGGTGTCGCTCATGGAATGCCTGTTCATTCTGCCTGCGCACCTGGCGCTCGGCCAGCCCCGCCAGGCACCGGGGCGATTCCTGGGCGGTCTCGACAACCTGCGTCAGAGTTTCGGCCGGCTCCTGCAGACCTTTATCGACGGGCCTTACCGGAAGGTTCTGACCCTGTGCCTGGAGTATCGCTACACGACCGTTGCCTTAGCCTGCGCCGTGCTGCTCCTGGCCGGAGTCGGTCTGGTCGGTGGCGGCATCGTCAAGTTCCGCTTCATGCCTGAAGTGGATGGCGATGTGATTCAGGTGGCCCTGGAATTGGCCCCCGGAAGTCCGGTGGCATTGACGACGCAAATTCAGCAGCAGGTCGTTGACGCCGGGGAGGCGGTGGTCGCCGAGTTCGATCATGCTCGGCCGGCGGGCGATTCGGTGATGCGCCACATCTATGCGGCCGTCGGCACAGCCGTGGCGGAACGCGGCCCGGCAGGGGCCTTCGCCAGTACGGGAGGGAATCTTGCCAATATCTCGATGCTCCTGACGCCGAGTGAACGGCGCAGTGTGCCAGCCACCGAGATCGCCAATCGCTGGCGCGAGCGGGTGGGTGAAATCGTGGGAGTGGAAACCCTGACCTTCACATCGAACCTGATCCACCTCGGCGCCAATATCGACGTGCAGCTGGCGCATGAGAATTTTTCTGTTCTGGATGAGGCCGCCGAGCGGCTCAAAAAAATTCTGGCGACTTATCCAGGGACGGGCGACATCAGCGACAACTACACGCTTGGGAAACGGGAAGTCAAACTCCGCCTGAAGGCCGAAGCCCGCACCCTGGGTGTTACCGAGGAGGAACTGGGTCGTCAGCTGCGCGGTGCATTTTATGGATCCGAGGCGCTGCGCCTGCAGCGCGGCCGTAATGAAGTCAAGGTCCAGGTTCGCTATCCTGAAGAGAGTCGACAGCACTTCTGGAATCTCGAAACCATGCGGGTCAGGATCCCCGGCGGCGGCGAGATCCCGCTGGCCAGGGCTGCAGTCCTGGAGGAGAGTCACGGTTTCAGCAAGATCAACCGGACCGACCGCAAGCGGGTGATCGATGTCACGGCGAACGTGGACAGCCAGGTTGCCAACGCCGAGGAGATTCTCGCCGAGATCAAGGCGACCGCCCTGCCGAAGCTGATAGCTGACTATCCCGGCTTGAGTTATGACCTGGAGGGCGAGGACAAGAACCGCCGCGAGTCGATGGCGAGTATGTTTACCGGATTCAAGCTGGTGCTGATTGTCATCTTTGCTCTGCTGGCGATCCCGTTTCGCAGCTACTCCCAGCCGCTGTTGATCATGGTGGCGATCCCGTTCGGGATTGTCGGCGCAATCCTCGGCCACTTTATCATGGGCTATAACCTGAGCATCCTGAGCATGTTTGGCATCGTGGCCCTGACCGGCGTGGTGGTCAATGACTCATTGCTGCTGATCGACTACGTCAATCGATCCCGGCGGCAGGGAAGATCTTTGCGGGACGCACTCATGGATGCCGGACAAAGGCGTTTTCGGCCGATCCTGCTCACCTCCCTGACGACTTTTTTCGGTTTGACGCCGATGATTTTGGAGACGAGCGTGCAGGCCCAGTTTCTCGTGCCCATGGCGCTCAGCCTGGCCTTCGGTATTCTGTTTGCCACCGGGATCACCCTTTTGCTGATCCCTTCGCTCTACCTCGTCCTTGAAGATGCCCGCAAGCTCTTCGGCCTGAACCCGGGCCATGCGGACCATCACACCAGACCGGGCTCCTAGCAGGTTTGTTGCGTTCCACCTCGCGTCGCCGGCGGCCTCATGGCCGCCGTTGGTTTCCATTCTTGAAATATTCCGGGTTCTATCGTTAAATGCCCGGAACTTAAAATTACACCTGGGCCTGCGGGTTATCTCTGACCCTGGGAAAAAGGCAGGATACCGACGTTGTTACTCAATAATTATCACTTTCGCAAAGTCAAAAAGCTCACCGGCCAGGCGATCGGTGATTTCAACCTGATCGAAGACGGTGACCGGATTGCCGTTGCCGTCTCCGGTGGCAAGGACTCCTATGCCCTGCTCCACATCCTCGAACAGCTGCGCCGCCGGGCCCCCATTCACTATGAATTGATTGCGGTCAATGTGGATGCCGGTTTCCCTGGTTACCGCAAAGATATCCTGGAGAGCTATCTGAGAGGCTGCGGTTTCCGGGTGCACATGGAAGCCACCGACTGCTCGCAGATCATCGACGAGAATCTGCGCCCCGGGTCTTCCTACTGTGCTTTTTGCGCGCGCCTGCGGCGGGGCTTTCTTTATACCGTGGCTGACCGGCTCGGCTGCAACAAGATCGCCCTCGGCCACCACCTCGACGATTTCATCGAGACTCTGCTGCTCAACCAGTTCTATGTCGGTACCCTGGCGGCCATGAGTCCCAGGCTGCTGGCAGACAACCAGCGTCACACCGTGATCCGGCCGCTGGTCTATGTGGAGGAATCCGATATAATCAAATTGGCCCGGCAGAACGCCTTCCCGGTCATTGATTGCGGTTGTCCGATGATGGGACAGGTGGACCAGAAACGCCAGCGGATGAAGCAGCTGCTCAGCGAGCTGCACAAGGAAAACCGGCATCTCAAGCGCAGTATGATCCGCGCCCTGAGCAATGTCCGCCCACGTCACCTGCTGGATCGCGAGATGATCAGACTCCTGGAGCTGGACGAGAGGAAGACTGATGAACCGATCCCGAGGGGACAGCAAGCCGACACCGAGAAGCGTTGACCCTCTTGAGATCAAGCTTGCGGGCGAGGTCCAGAAACTGCTTCTGCCTAAGAGTTCCCCGCTCTGCAGTTGGTGCGGCATGGCGGCGAAAAACCGCATGGCCGACGTGCTCGGCGGCGACTTTTACGACTTTATTCAGCTCGATCGCGGCTGCCAGGTCCTCTTCATCGGCGACGTGACCGGGCACGGACTGCACGCTTCGGTGGTCATGTCGCTGGTCTACGGTTTCATTCATCGGGCTGCCGTCGAGGAATGCAGCCCGCAGGATGTGGTCGCCGATCTCAATATGTTCCTGCGCACCTTTGCCCGGCGTTCCAACCGTCTCGATCATTTCTTTTCGGCGACGCTCTTTTTCAGTGTCATCGACCCCATCAGCCTGATAATGCACTATGTCAATGCCGGGCACCCCGCCGCCCTGGTGCGTCGCCGGGACGAGCTGGTCCGCCTGCCGGCGACGAGTCACCCTGTGGGCTTCTTCGACCAGGCAGAGTTCCGAGCCGTTCGTTTCCAGCTCGAAGCCGGAGACCGCTTGTTGCTCTATACCGACGGGTTGATTGACAGCAGCAGCCCAAACGGCGAAATGTACGGTGCGGACCGTCTTGATGCGGCTTTTCGCAGACTGGATGGCGATCATATGGTATTTTTGGAGCGGCTATTCGCCGAAATCGGCGACTACCTCGCCGGCCAGCCGCCATTCGACGATTGCACGGCGATCGTGATGGATCTGCATGGTGCCAGTTTGGGAAGGAACCAGTGACATGTCGTTGTTAGGGGGGAAACCGCCCGATACCAAGCAGGTAGGGGTATTGACCCGCAACCCGCAGTTCAAAAAACTCCTTGCCAGCATCCTGGCTGAATGGAAGTTCGTTACCGTTGACGACCTGGCGGCCGCGAGGGTTGCGTTCGTTGAGCGCGGGCTGGAATTGCCGCCCCAGGTTGGCGAGGTGGTCTGGCTGACATCCATGCCGCCTGCCGAAGGAAGTTTCCTGGTGCCCCCGATCTCCCTGTCCCATCTCTACCACCTGCTCGAGGCCCAGTTCTTCTCGACTCCCCGCCGCCATATCCGGGTCGCCGTGGATCTGGCCATTAGCCTGGACATTGACGGCACCTGGCTGGAAGGCCGCCTGCTCTCTCTCTCCGGTCGCGGCGGCCGGATTGCCTGTCCGCATGAAATGCCGCGCGGCAGGTCGATGAATCTCCAGGTCACACTGGATGGCAGGGTGCAGTCCCTCGTGGCGGAGGTCATCTATTCCCTGCCCGCCGGGGATGCGCAGATGAACTCGCAACCCCAGGTCGGCGTGCTGTTCAAGCCCTGTAGCGATCAGCAGTTCGAGGTGCTCCGGCAATTTATCGAAAAGACCTGTATCGTGCGCGCCTGCACCAGGGAGGGCATTACATTGCACGACCCCTGCCTGAGCTGGCTGGATGTGCCGGCCGAGTCCTGGACTGCCAGGCGCTGACGCTCAGTTGAACATTTTGCCGAACAGCCCCTTCTTCTCCTTTTTGGCGGTTGCCTTGCGCATGTTCATCAAGCGCAGCTCACGTTGGGCATCGGTGCAATTCGGGTCACACTTGATCGCCTGTTCGAAGCGGCGCTGCGCTTCCTTATGGTTCCCTTCGTCCCTGCTGAGATAGCCGAGATACAGATGGGCCAGGCTCAGTCTGGGATTCAATTCGATGGCCCGCACCAGGTCCCTGCGACTGCTGATGGCGGTCTCCGTGGCCAGCGGGTCGGCTTTGTAGGCTGACCATGCCCGGAACATCAGATACTCCGCTTCGTTGGGGTTGAACCCCAGTGCTTCAGTGAAGGCCTGCCGGGCGTCGGCGTATCTCCTGGTCCGGAAGAACGCTTTCCCCATCTGGAAAGCGTTTTCAGCCTGGAGAATCGTTTCCAGGTTGGTTGTCGTGCCGGTCGTCTTGCCCCTGCCGCTGCGATCACTGATATAGCGCGCCCTGGCCGAGGTGTCACTCAGGGTTTCGTGAGCATCGCTGATCCGCTGGAACAGCTTGTTAACCTTGTCTTGCAGATCGTGCAGACCGTCCTGTTCGAAAAAACGATCCGGGTGATATGTCTTGGCCAGGTTGTGATAAGACCTGCGGACCTGTTCCCGGGAATCGGATTCACTGACGCCCAGCAGAGTGAAAAAATCCTGTTCCATCATCCAGGCATAATCCTTGAGAAAGTTTTGCCGCCGAGAGTGACGATCTTCCACGTTGCCGCCGACCGGTTCGCCCGGTACCGCGGTCGGCTCACCATGCCCGATCAGAATGCCTGTGCTCAGGAGCGCGGCCAGCAGTGGTTCCGCCTCTTTGCGTGAGAGCGCATGGCGTTTGAGAATTTCGCGCAAAGTCGTCTGTCCCTGGCAACGATCCAGAATCCGTTGCTCCATGGCCGTGAGCTGGATTTCCTGGAAACGATAGAGGGGATTTTCGGCCTGTTGCAGGTAGTGATCATAGTGCGGGTCGAGAATCTTCAATAGCTGTTCGCGGCCGGCATGTTCACGCAAGCCCTGCAGGATCAGGTTGGCGGTCGACAGGTTGATGCTGGTCACGCCCTGTTTGAATTCGCGCGCCTGTATGAACCGGTAGCTGCCGTCCGACCAGGAAAAGATTTCGAGGAGCTTTTCCCGGGCCTGGCAGTGCAGGCCGTCGTCCAGCTGCTGTGGCGTGATCAAACCCATCTCTATCAGCGCCGTGCCGTGCCGTTGGCCTTTCCCCCGGGCGACTTCGACCGAGCTTTTTAGCTCTGCTTCGTTGAGCTGTCCGTTGCGCAGGAGTATCTGGCCAAGAAATTCGTTAACCAGGTTGGACCGGACGAAAATCGGATAACCGTCACGGATGTAGACGACCTTCTTGACCCCGTGGTTCTCCAGGTGCAGCAGCCCGGTGGCGCGCAGGCTATAGAGGTTGTGCAGGATGCGTGGCAGACCGGTCTCGTTGAGTTGCCCGCCGATGCTCAGACGCTCGGCCCCGGGCGCTGCCTCCGGCCCTCCGATCAGGGTATCGATCTTCTCGTGCAGCGTTTGCAGCGGAAAGGGCTTGAGCAGGTAGTCCGTCGCCCCGTACTCGTCGCGGGCATCGTTGATGTGCTCGGTCTGTTTGTAAAAGGCGGTCATCATGATGACCGGCAGGTGCTTGGTCTTCGGCAGGGATTTCAGCTTGCGGCAAAGTTGCAACCCGTTGGTGCCCGGCAGGAGGATGTCGAGCAGCGCCAGGTCGAAATGGTGCTTTTCCAGTTCCTGGAGAGCCTCTTCCGCCGCTGCGAAACTCTCGACTTCATAACCGCGCAGGCGCAGCGACTCGGTGATGAAGCGGCGGATGTTCGGATCGTCATCGACAATCAGGATATGTTTGCGGCCCCCCTCAGAACCCATGTCACGCATTCTCCTTGCAATGCAGCACCCGTTCAAACACCTCTCGGATCGTCTGAGTCGTCCGGGCGTAATCTTCCAGGAAGCGTTTCTCAGGCCGCAAGGGAGCGCCAGGGTAGCCGAGGTGCCGGGCCAGTTTTGCCAGGTAGGCTGTATCGGCAGACAGCTCGTTGACCGACTGGTCGTGGACCAGGCGTAGCTTGTTTTCCAGACGGCGCAGGAACTTATAGCCGGCAACCAGGGTCTCATAGTCTTTTTCCGAAATCAAGCGCTCGCTCTGCAGGAGGCGCAGGGCGTCGACCGTGTTACGGCAACGCAGGGCGTGCCGGTCACGGCCATGCCGCAGCTGCAGGTACTGGGCAATGAATTCGACGTCGACCATGCCGCCGCGGCCGGTTTTGATGTTGAGATGCTGGGCGTCTTCCTTGCCGAGTTCCTTCTCCATGCGTTGTCGGAGGCGGCAGATCTCTTCGGCAAGGTTTTCAGGCAGCGGACGCTCGTAGACGATTTCTGCTGTCAGGGCATCAAAGCTTGCGGCCAGTTCTGCCGAGCCGGCGACGACCCTGGCCTTGATCAGCGCCTGTCGCTCCCATGGTGCGGCGGAACTCTTGTGGTATTCACGGTAGGCGGGCAGAGAAGAGACCAGCGGCCCCTGATTGCCGGACGGCCGCAACCGGGTGTCGATTTCGTAAACATAGCCTTCCTGGGTCATCAGGGTCAGTACCGAGATGACTCTCTGGGCGAGGCGGGCAAAGTACTGTTGATTGGTTTGCGGCCTGAATCGCCCCGGATCAGTTCCTTCGGCCGGCCCGGTCTCCCCTTCTCCTTCATAAATAAAGATGAGGTCCAGGTCGGAGTGATAGTTCAATTCCATTCCACCCAGCTTGCCCATGCCGACAATAACGAATGCCGCTTTATGAGATTCGCCGACATCATCCCGGCAGAAAGGCAGACCGTAACGTTCCAGAAGTTCCTCCCGGGCGATGGCCAAGGCATGCTGCAGGCAGACATCAGCGACCAGCGAGATCTGGAGGGTGGTCTGGCCCTGCGGCGTATGACCATGGATGTCGTTGAGGGCGATGCGCAGGAATTCCTCGTTGCGGAAGCGGCGCAGGGTATTGAGCTTGTCCTCGTAATATTCCGCATGACTCATCTGATCGCCCAGCTCGGTACTGAGATCCTGCGCTTCCTTGAGATTCAGGGCGTAGCTCGTTGCCACCAGTGAGTCGAGGACTTCCGGGTGCTGAATGAAGTTACGTGAAAGAAACTGACTGGTGGCAAAGAGTGAGACCAGGACCTTGATGATCCCGGGATTCTCTGCAAGCAGGGCGTAGTAGGTGCCCCGTGCCCGGCGGCAGGCTTCGAGAAACTTTTCCATGTTCGCCAGGGCCATCGGCGGATCCGGGCTGTACATCACCTCCTGGAAGAGCAGCGGTGCGATCCGGTCCAGCAGGCGACGCGCCCGTTCGGTCAGGTACCCCCTGGTGCCGCCCTGGCGCAGGACCTTGAGGCTCTCGTAGGCAGCCTCCGGCGGGCGGAAGCCTTTTGCCTCGAGGATGTCCAGGCAGAGGTCGGGATCGGCGTTGGCGTCGAACAGGGTGGCGACCTCGGGGCTGACCTGGGAGGGCAACTCTTCTTCGCTGGTATAGAAAAGGTCGCGGAAAATCGCGGTGACCTTGTCCCGGTGCTGCTTGAGGACCGTCATGAACTCGTCCGCGTGCTTAAATCCGCAGCGCCTGGCCAGGGTGGCGAGCTCTTCCGGTCGGGTCGGCAGGTTGTGTGTCTGTTGCTCGTGGACCACCTGGATGCGATGCTCGACGGTCCGCAGGAAGCGGTAGGCGGCACTCAGGTCGTCGCGCTCCTCGACGGTAATCAGGCCTTCGGCGCAGAGCACCTGCAGGGCGGCAAGGGAGTTGCGCTGCCGCAGCCGCGGGTTCTTGCCGGCGTTGATCAGCTGCAGGGCCTGAATAAAGAATTCAACCTCACGGATGCCGCCGTGCCCAAGTTTGAGATTCAGTTCGCCCTCTTTGACCCGGGTCAGACTCCTGTCGATCTTCTGCTTCATCACCTTGATATCGTCAATCATGGCGTAGTCGAGGTGGCGGCGGTAGATGAACGGCTGCAGGCGTTGCAGAAGCTGCCCGCCGAGTGCTTTCGAGCCGGCAACCGGCCGGGCCTTGAGCATTGCCGAACGCTCCCAGCTCTGCCCCCAGCCCTCGTAATACATTTCACCGGCGGCGATCGAGTTGGCCATCTCGCCGCTGTTTCCCTCCGGCCGCAGGCGCAGGTCGACCCGGAAGACGAAGCCGTCTTCGGTGGCCTGGCCGATGGCACGGGTGATGAGTCCCGACAGCTTGATGAAATACTGATGAAGGGAAATGCGGTTGCGCGGTCCGCGAATCGGGTCGGCAATCCCGGCCGTCTGGCCACGATCGGAGCTGTAGAAATAGATCAGGTCGATGTCGGAAGAGAAATTGAGTTCACAACCACCGAACTTGCCCATGCCGAGAATGGTGAACTCGGCCTGTTCTGCCAAGCAGCCTTCTTTGGCATCGAGCAGCGGGGCCCCGTATTCGGCCTGCAACTGCAGGCTGCAGACTTCGAACGCTCTTTGCAGGGACGCCGCCGCCAGGGAAGAGAGCTCGGCGGTGACTTCCTCGAGCGCCGCCAGGCCGCACAGGTCCCGTCCGCCGATGCGCAGCATTTCACGGGCTTTGAAAATGCGCAGACCTTTTTTCAGCAGTGCAAAATCGGCATCATCCGCGACCTGTTGACGCAGCTCTGCGCACATCTGCGTCTCGCTTTTCGTGGTGTTGATCTGGCCCCCCAGGAACAGCTCCTCGCAAAAGTCTGTTCGGCGGAAGAGGACCCCGGCGAGAAAAGGCGAAGCGCCGAGAATCGTCAATAACTGACTGGCGTGGGTCCGATCGTTGAGAACTGCCGACAGCCCTGGTTTGGCGGTCGTACCGCTCAAGCGTTCGAGATTGTTGAGCGCCAGATCGGGATCTGCCGTCGACAAAGCCTGAAGGGCGAGTGCGGCAACCAACTGCGGGTCGCAGAGGAACTGCTGTAAAAGGACAAGGTTGGCCGCGGTTTTAGCCGGCTGGGCAAAACCTGCTCTGGCGGCGGTTGCCGCCAGGGGCTCTGCATCGCCGGTCATGAGCAGCTCATGCCATGTCTGGAGCTCAGTGAAGCTCATCGGGTCGGTTATCCGTCCTTTCGGACAAAAACGGCCAGCTGCTCGGTGTAGTTGCCCCTGGCGACACCATGTTGCGTGATGATGGCGCTGACCAGTCGTGCCGGGGTGACGTCAAAGGCCGGGTTGAACACGGCGATCCCCTCCGGGGCCAATTGCTGTTCGCCGAGATGGGTCACCTCACGGCTGTCGCGCTCTTCAATCGGAATCTCTGACCCGTCGGCGGCCTGGAGGTCGATCGTCGAGGTCGGCGCCGCCACGTAAAAGGGGATGTTGTGCTCCCTGGCGAGCACCGCGACCGTATAGGTGCCGATCTTGTTGGCGACGTCGCCGTTGGCGGCGATGCGGTCGGCACCGACGACCACTGCGTCGATGGCGCCCTTGGACATCAGGTAGCCGGCCATGTTGTCGCAGATCAGGACCGTCTGGATATGGTCCTGCTGCAGTTCCCACGCAGTCAAACGGGAGCCTTGCAGGAAGGGGCGGGTCTCGTCAGCAAACACGGTGACCTGTTTGCCGGCCGCCACTGCCGCGCGAACCACGCCCAGAGCCGTGCCGTAGCCGCCGGTAGCCAGGGCTCCGGCATTGCAATGGGTCAGGATGCGCACCTGGTCAGGCAACAGTGCTGCGCCATGTCGACCCATGCTCATGTTGATGCGGATGTCTTCCTCGTTGATCGCCATGGCCTCGTACTCGAGGCCGATCTTCAGGTTCCCGACCGGCTGGTCGGCATTGGCCCGCACCAGGCTTTTCATGCGCTCCAGAGCCCAGCAGAGGTTGACTGCCGTCGGCCGGGTTGCCGCGAGCACCTCGCACACCTGCTCAAACCCGGTGACAAAATCGGCATATTGCTCAGCCTCGCTGGCCAGGGCGCCGAAATAAGCACCGTAGGCCGCGGTGACTCCGATCGCCGGTGCTCCGCGCACCACCATGCTGCGGATCGCTTCGGCGACCTCGCGGTAATCGGTGTACTCCAGCCAGACCTCTTCTGTGGGCAGCCGTCGCTGATCGAGCAGGCGCAGAACGCCGTCGCTGTATTTGATCGGGCGGATGCCCGCCGCATTGGGGAAAAAATCGCAATTACTCATGTTAAACCCTTCGGAATGATGGGCCCCCTGTATCCAGAATACAGAATACAGAAGGGAGAAGACAGAAGGAAAGCACTCTGCCGTGCAATGACGTATACTGCTCCAGCCTCCACCAGCCTCCAGCCGCCAGTCACCCGTGTAGTTTCTTCTTCAGGAGCTGGTTGACCATCCCCGGGTTGGCTTTGCCCTGGCTGGCCTGCATCACCTTGCCGACGAAAAAGCCGATCAGCTTGTCTTTCCCCGAGAGGTATTCGCTCACCTGCTCCGGATGAGCGGCAATCACCTGGTCGACCAGTCCTTCGATCTCTCCCGTATCGGTTACCTGCTTGAGCCCCTGTGCCTCGATGATCCGGTCGGCGGGTTCGCCGTTTTGCCACATCTGCTCGAAGACTGTTTTGGCGATTTTGCCGGAGATCGTCTCGTCAGCAATCCGAGCCAGCAGGCCGCTGAGCATTTCAGGGGTCACAGGTGCGGAAGTAATGGCAGTATCGGTCTCCTTGAGCTTGCGGAGCACTTCACCCATGACCCAGTTGGCACAGCTCTTGGCGTCTTTGGCGAGGGTGACACAGGCGTCGAAATAGTCAGCCAGCTTGCGATCGGCGGCGAGGACTTCGGCATCGTAGGTCGACAGGCCCAGTCCCTCAACGAAGCGGCGGCGCTTCGCCTCCGGCAGTTCGGGGAGGGTCGCCCGCACCTCCGCAATCCATTCCTGGCTGATCACCAGCGGCACCAGGTCGGGATCGGGAAAGTAACGGTAGTCGTGGGCCTCCTCCTTGCCGCGCATGGAGCGGGTCATGCCGGTGTTGCTATCGAACAGGCGGGTCTCCTGGATGACCTTGCCGCCGCTTTCGATCAGGTCGATCTGGCGCTCCACCTCGTATTCGATGGCCTGCTTGATGAACCGGAACGAGTTGATGTTCTTCAACTCGGCACGGGTGCCAAACGCCTTCTGACCGTGGGGGCGGACCGAGACGTTGGCGTCGCAGCGAAAACTGCCTTCCTCGAGGTTGCCGTCGCAGACACCGAGATAAACCACGATCTGATGCAGTTTTTTCAGGTAGGCGATCGCTTGGTCGGCCGAGCGCATGTCCGGTTCCGAGACGATCTCCAGCAGGGGCGTGCAGGCCCGATTGAGGTCGACCAGGGAACTACCGGCGGTTTCCGGAGTCTCGCCGTGGATCAGCTTGCCGGCATCCTCTTCCATGTGGGCCCGGGTGATGCCGATGCGTTTGACCCCGCCATCTTCAAGGTCGATATCCAGCCAGCCGTGTTCACAGACCGGCAGCTCGAACTGGGAGATCTGGTAGCCTTTCGGCAGGTCAGGGTAGAAATAGTTCTTGCGGGCGAAGATCGAGCGCGGCGCAATCCGGCAGTTGGTCGCCAGTCCGGTCCTGATCGCAAACTCCACCGCCTTGCGGTTGAGAACCGGCAGGGCCCCTGGCAGGCCGAGGCAGACCGGGCAGGTCTGCGAATTGGGCGTCCGGCCGAACTCGGTGGAGCAGCCGCAGAATATCTTGGTCCTGGTGGTCAGCTGGACATGCACTTCCAGACCGATGACAGTTTCGTAATGTTCATTCATAAATCAAAACCCTTGCCACCAAGACTCCAAGACGCAAAGTCGTTGTGATTCTGCTGTTAACGTCTTTGTCCGCTTGGTGTCTTGGTGCCTTTGCGGCGCTTAAAGTTGCGGTTTCCGTTGATGCCATGT
Source organism: Geobacteraceae bacterium (assembly GCA_024641085.1). Classification (GTDB taxonomy): domain Bacteria; phylum Desulfobacterota; class Desulfuromonadia; order Desulfuromonadales; family BM103; genus JAHEDT01. The sequence goes on from JAHEDT010000010.1 coordinate 61,088, forward strand.
TGTGGCCTGCTCGAAAGCATATGCCGTGCTGAGGATGGCTGCTTCGTCGAAAGGCTTGCCAATCAGCTGCAGGCCGATCGGCAGGCCGTCAGCCGAGAAGCCGCAGGGCAGGCTCATGGCGCAGGTGCCGGCCAGGTTGACCGGGATGGTGTAGATGTCCGAGAGGTACATCTGCAGCGGATCGTTGACCTTCTCGCCAAGGGCGAAGGCCGGGGTCGGCGCCACCGGGGTCAGCAGGACATCGACTTTTTCGAATGCGTCGAGAAAATCCTGGCGAATCAGCGTCCTGACTTTCTGCGCCTTGAGATAGTAAGCGTCGTAGTAGCCGGAAGAGAGCGCGTAGGTGCCGAGCATGATGCGGCGCTTGACTTCGGGGCCGAATCCGGCGGCCCGGCTCTGCATATACATGTCGATCAGGTTCGCCGCCTGGTCGGCACGCAGGCCATAACGAACACCGTCATAGCGGGCCAGGTTGCTCGAGGCCTCGGCGGTGGCGATCAGGTAGTAGCAGGCAACCGCATAGGTGGTGTGCGGCAGACTGACGTCGATAATTTCGGCGCCGAGGTTGCGGCAGGTTGTCGTCGCCTGTTCGACGGCCCGGCGGACGTCATCATCCAGGCCATCAATGAAATATTCCTGCGGCAGGCCGATGCGCAGACCCTTCAGGTCCCGGGTCAGCCCTGTCTGGTAGTCGGGGGCCGGTGTGTCGACCGATGTCGAGTCTGCAGGGTCGTATCCGGCGATGGCCTGCAGCATGAGAGCACAGTCGCGCACGTCCCGGGTGATCGGGCCGACCTGGTCGAGAGAGGAGGCGTAGGCGACCACCCCGAAGCGGGAGACCCGACCGTAGGTCGGCTTCAAACCGACCACGCTGCAGTAAGCTGCCGGCTGTCGGATCGAACCGCCGGTATCCGTGCCCAGAGCCGCTGCCGCCTGACTGGCAGCGACACAGGCGGCGCTGCCGCCGGAAGAGCCCCCCGGAACATGGGAGAGCTCCCAGGGATTGCGAACCGCACCGAAGGCGCTGTTCTCGTTGGAACTCCCCATGGCGAACTCGTCCATGTTCAGTTTTCCGACGATGACTGCCTTCTGTGCCTTGATGCGGGCAATGGCCGTGGCGTCGTAGGGCGAGGTGTAATTGCCAAGTATGCGCGAGCCACAGGTGGTCAGCACACCGGCGGTATTGAAAATATCCTTTGCGGCAATCGGCAGGCCGGTCAGCGGCTTTGTCTCGCCCGCGGCCATAGCCCGGTCGGCGGCCTCTGCTTCAGCCTTCGCCGTCTCGGCGCAGACGGTAATAAAGCTGTTCAGTTTCGGGTTGGTTTCCGCAATACGCTCCAGGTAGGCAGTGGTCACTTCAACTGCCGAGAGCTCCCGGCGATCCAGCAGGTCCCGCAGTTCCGCCAGGGTCAGGTCGTAAATCGTCATGGTCGTCTGTCCATCAATGTTAGGTGAAAGTTCACTCGATGACCCGGCGGACCCGGAACGCGTTCTCTGCGGCATCGGGAGCGTTGCTCAAGGCCTGCTCCGGAGTGAACCCCGGCTTGACTTCATCGGCACGAAAAGCGTTTTCCATTGGCACGGCATGGGCGGTCGGCACGATCCCCTCGGTGTCGAGAGAGTTGAGCTGGTCCACGTAGTCGAGGATCGCGTCCATCTCGCAGGTCAGCGAGTCGATTTCCTGCTCGCTCAAAGCCAGGCGGGCCAGACGGCTGACATGCTCGACGTCTGCATGGGTAATCTTCATTTTCGGTAAACCTCCAAGATCTTGTTTCGTCTAAAAAGTATCTGCACTGCGGCAAGCCACGGGGTCTCCAGAATTCAGTATCCAGTAGACAGAAGATTCTCCGACTTTCCCTGGCTGTCAGGACGTATTCCCGATTCTAAATTCTGGGTGCTGGATTCTCTCAATAAGGAGCGAACCAGGCGGCAATCAAAGCATGGTGCAGCAAGCTGCGGGGAATGAACCCTCCCGTCGATTAGTTGAGAAAATTAGCACGGGCTCCCATGGCATGGCAAGCATGAGAAGGGTGTCCGGGGCTGGTGCACGGTATGTTTTCCCTGGCCCCGATTGATTTGAGTTGCTAAAATCAGCAGGAGTGGCAAAGTATACGCAACACGACTTGATCGAACGTGCCTGCAGGCGTTGAGAGACGGCGCGGCACCGCAGATCAGTCTCGACTTATCTCACACCACGAATACCCAAGGGGAGGTTGTATGATGTTCACGTTGAAGCGGTTGTCCATTCTGGCCCTGGTCGCAGTGACCTTGTGGGGATGTGCTGAACCGCAGACAAAAACTCAGCAGGGTGCGATCTATGGCACCGGAATCGGCGCGGCCGTCGGCGCCGGCCTGGGCCAGGTGATCGGCGGCAACACTAAATCGACTCTGGTTGGCGCCGGTATCGGAGCCGTTCTCGGCGGAGTGGCTGGCGGCAGTATCGGCCGTTACATGGATAACCAGGAAGCGGCTTTGCAGCAGCAGTTCGCGGCCTCTGAAGCGGCCAATATCCAGCGCAACGCCGATGTCCTGGCCGTCACGTTCAAGTCGGACGTGCTCTTCGATATCAACTCGGCAGCGCTCAAGCCCGGCGCATATGCGGAGATCGACCGCGTCGCCCAGGTTCTGGTCCAATATCCCCAGACTACGATCCAGATTGCCGGGCACACCGATAGCACCGGCACCGAAGTCTACAACCAGCAGCTTTCCGAGCGCCGGGCCATGAGCGTGCAGAATGCCCTGGCCAACCAAGGCGTTGCCCCGGCGCGCATGCACACCATCGGGTTTGGCGAGAGTCAGCCGATTGCCGACAACACAACGGAATCAGGACGTCAACTGAACCGGCGCGTCGTGGTGACCATCACCCCTCAGCAGGGCTGAAATTAAGACAGGTCCACTCTTTAAAACGACGAGAGGGTTCTCATTCCCCCATGCATTGATGGCCGCTTGGCTTGTGCCTTATTGAGGGAATCCAGTATCCAGAATCCAGAATCCGGAATAAGTCCCAACAACCAGGTGGAGCCGGAGAATCTTCTGTCTAGTGGATACTGAATACTGGATCCCCCGTGGCTTGCCGCGGGCCGTTCATTTAAACAGAAAAAAGCGCTTCCCAAAGGAAGCGCTTTTTTGTTGTTTATCTGCCAGGACCGAGCTTACTTGCTCTCGCCATTGTCAAGTTTTTCGTTGTCCTTTTCCGGCTTCTCTTCGTTGCCTTCCTTGACGCCATCCTTGAAGTTGCGCAAACCCTTGCCCAGGGCCCCGCCGACCTGAGGCAGTTTGCCTGCCCCGAAAATAATCATGACAAGTACCAGGATAATGATGAGTTCTGTGGTGCCCAGTCCGAACATGAAGGAGACTCCTTGGAAGAGGTTGTTAAAGCCATATCATAGACTTATTCAGGGAAAAATCAACTGCTTTGCTCTTTATCAGCGGATCGGGCTCGATGAAAAAACGGGCTGATAACCAAAAGAAGGGTTCGCCACAAAGTCGCAAAGACATGAAGCAATCAATGATATGGCTGAGCAAGCAACACCCTTGCTTGGCCTGATAAATCGATCTTAACCCTGAATAATGCCCTTTTGGGTGTTTTTGTGTCTTCGTGGCAAGCATCACATTTTGGGGTTATAGAAATGAAAAAAAACGGGGACCGGTAGGTGCCGGTCCCCGTCACGCCTGAGCAGGCTCAGGAGGATTATTTGGAACGAGCGTACTTCGGGTTGTCCATCGGGTCCCCCTTGTATCCGAGGGCCTGCCACTTCATGCGGCCGTTGTCGCCGTGGCAGTCGAGGCAGCTGAGGGCCTCCTCCTTCGGTGATACCATGTGGTTGATGCGCCAGTACATCTCGGTCGGGGCAAAGCCGTATTCGCCACTGTACTTGAGGCCGCTGGCTTCCATCCCCAGCTTTGCAGCCTTGGCCCAGTCGAAATCGCGCCAGTACCCTCCATCACCGAAGACCTTGGCGGTGATGAAGTACTTGTTCTTCGAGTCGTAGATCTGTTTCCCGGAATGGAGCTTGAAAGGGTAGATCTTGGCCGTTTCATCTTTGATGCTGCCATTCGGGTGTGTCAGCATGGTGACCTTGTCCGGGTCGATCTTGTCGCCGCGTTCGTAGGCGTTGGCGGTGCCGTTGTACCAGAGATATTCAGGCACGACCATCTTCCCCCACTTGAAGTGCCCTTTCTTCTTGTCATAACCGTGCTTGCCGAATTGATCGCCATGGTCTTCGATGTCCTGGCCGGCCGTCGACCAGTCCCAGGAAAGCTTGGTCGGGACTTCCTTGGCGAAGAAGGGGATATGGCATGCCTGGCAGGCGACCGTGGCCGCATGCTGGTTCAGGCGGCTCTGGGCGTGGGGCGCGGCATCATGGCACTTCTCGCAGGAGAAATGCGCCGTCCCGCCCGGGGAGACCCCTAGGGAATTGCCGGGAATGGCGTGATTCTTGGTGGTATGACACTCCTGGCAGGAGAAATTGTTGCCGTCGGCATCCATGTGCACGTCAATTGTCCTGGTCGGGTACTCCATCGAGGAATCGAGGTCGCCGTGTTTGACGGCGTCGCCGCCGCCGCCGTAGAAGTGGCAGGTGCCGCAGTTGAAGCGGCTCGGCTTGCCGACGTTCTGGGCGACGTAGACCAAGTCGACGCGCTTGGAGGGATTGCCGGCTCCGGTCGGTTCTTTGACGTAGGTGCCGGTGGTATCATGACAGACCAGGCAGTCGACATTGCCCGGGTTGCTGAAATCAAAGCTGTTGTCAGTCCAGCCGTAGCCGGCATGGCAACTGGTGCAGCGTGGCTCGTTGCCGGCAATCGAGGTGCAGAAGTTGTTGATGGCGTTCTTCTTGCCACGCACGACGGTGCGGTCCCCAACCTTCTGTTCCTGGGCCCAGGTCCAGTGGGTGGTCTTCATGAAATCCTCGGCATGTTTCTCGTGGCATTTCAGGCACTGGGCGGTCACTTGGGGCCCGGTTTCCATGGGGCCCTGGATGAAGTAGGAATGGTCGTTTTCCGCAGCCAGTGCGGCGCCCGGGAGCAGAGTTGCCAGGACGATGAGCAGCAGGCCAGCGGACCAGAATGACTTTTGCATGAGGCTTCTCCTTGAAGTGTGTCAATCTCGCTGAGGTGTTAATGTTCTATGCCAGTATATATATGAATAAATTGATTAAGATTGTCGAATAATAGGGGAGAGGCGGACCTCTCCCCGGGTAATGCTACTTAAAACTGTACTGTCAGTGAAGCATTGAGGTCGTACGCTGTGTCGATGACAGGTAGCAGCGAGTATTCTTTGCCATCTTTGATGTCGTCGATTTTTTTCGGCTTGCCGACTGGCGAGCCGCTGCCGCTGTAAACGAAATCGTAGTAGATGCCGCTCAACTTCACGAACATGTTCGGGTTGATGTCGAAGATGTAATAGGCTTCGCCGACATGGCCGCGGGTTGCCAACTTGCTGCCGATCGGGTCATCCTGGCCCTGGGTGAAGGGGGTCCAGTACTTGGAGCCGTAGTTGTACTCGAGGCCGAACTTGCCCATCGGCGCCGGAACTTGCACGCCGGTGTAGAAGCCATAGCCGTTGCGATTCTTACTCTCGGACGCTGTGGCCGGGGACATAATGATTTCGGAACCGTCAGTATTGAGCTGGGCTTCGAAGATCGCATCGGTGCCCATGCCGCCGAACATGCCGGCCTTGCCATTGGGGCGCATCTGGGTCCAGCCGCCGGAAGTAAACCACTTGATGCCGTTCTCCTCTTCACGAGCGAAGACCAAACCGGCCAGGTTCATGTCACCGATCTCGGTGCTGGGCTGGACGCGGGTGACGAAGTTGAAGTTGGGGAACTTCTGCATGTCCTTGTACAGGGTCGGAGCAAAGAGCTCTCCGTATTGGGTCGGGAAGGCGATGGTCCCCTTGAAGCCGTCGTTGATGCCCTGGGCCGTGAAGACGGTGGCCTGCAGGAAGTTGGTGCTGTCATTGTAAAGGTCAAAGTTGAAGCCGGCGAAGTGGGTATCCTTGATCTTCCCTTGGTCGTTGAACAACTCGCCGTTGCCCCATTCGGACTCGAAGCCCTGGCCGTAGCAGAAGCGGGCGACCATTCCTTCGATGCCGGTCCAGTCCTCGATATTGCGCCCGATCGTGATACCGTCGAAGTTGAGGTCCATGACGTTGCCCGTTGGGGTGCCGCCGCGCATTTCGTTCTCGCGGAACTCGGTGGGCGGACCGTCGGTCGATGGCCGCCGGCCGATGGACAGGTAAAAGCCTGAATCGCCGATGTTGCTCCAGTCGAAGTAGGCGCGGTCGACACGCAGCCAGTCACCCGATGTGTTGGTGCTGCTGTTGCCGTCCATGGTGAAGCTGTTCCAGGAGTCGAACACCTTGCTGCCGGTGGAGTCCCCCCAGTTCTTGAACATCACCAGACGGCCGGCGAACTTGACGTTGTCCCAAACCTTGGCCTTCATGTTCAGACGCAGGCGGGAGGAGTAGAGGATATCGTTGTCGATATCGTAAGTGTCAGGAACCGCCAAAGCCATGGGAACAACGCCGGCTCCGACCATGCCGTTCTGTGCCCAATTCATGAAGTTGGTAAACAGCTGCTGATAGCCCGCCGGGTTGGAGTTGTACATGTTGGCGAACATGGTATCGAGAGGGGAAGGATTTACCGACGCCATCTCGGTAGGATTCAATAAGCCACCACCCCAATCAGCGATTCCATCTGGCCCGGGATTTCCATTCACGTCCTGGAAGTCGGGGTTTTGGGGATTAAATGCTACGAATCCACCCAGCGGCCCGCTTTGCGAACCCATCGCTGCCGGGGCAAGTTTCTCAAAAAAATCTTGGAAATTGACGTCGATGCCGGGATTGTAAGTGACATCGCCGTAGTGCAGGCTGTGCGCTTTGCCGCGCAGGTCGCCGCTGAACTCGATGCGGTCGAGCGTTGAGTGACGCTCGGTATCGTCGAGACGATCGGAGAGCTCCTCGAGTTCGCCACTCAGTGCCTGGATCTGCTTCTGCAGCTCCGAGATCATGGCGTCCTCCTGGCTTGCCGCGAAGGTGGTCATCGGCAGGGCCAGCAGCGCCGCCATGACCAGGAAAACAAATTTCTTCATCTCTTACCTCCTCATAAAACAGTGAATAAGTTATTGGCCGCAGGCCTCCGTCGCTTAAAAAATCAACCGCAGGTCTGGGGCTGCGGAGAATCTGCCGCGTGGTCGAAGAGAAACTGCTGGATGTCTTTCAGATCCTGATCGGAGAGGTCCTTCAAGCCCTCTTCGTTGTG
>JAHEDT010000010.1:68449-75175 GCA_024641085.1 Geobacteraceae bacterium
GTCGCTTAAAAAATCAACCGCAGGTCTGGGGCTGCGGAGAATCTGCCGCGTGGTCGAAGAGAAACTGCTGGATGTCTTTCAGATCCTGATCGGAGAGGTCCTTCAAGCCCTCTTCGTTGTGCTTTTTCTTGTCAAAAAACCGGTCCCACTGGGCCTGGGTCTTGGTCATCGGTGTGAGTTCACCGCCGGCGCCACCGCTGGAATGGCAGGATTTGCAAGTCTTCTTGAAGAGATGCTTGCCTTTGCGCGGGTTGCCACCTTCGGCCGCCAGGGCAGATGTGGCAACGAACGCTGCCAGGGTAAGAAGGAGTACGGGTTTGATGAGCTTTTTCATGACTGTGTTACCTCCGCTGTGTCGTATTTTCCGGGAGCCTGTGAGCCGATCTCTGGTCAACAGCTGACGGCGGTGCCCGGCATGAATATTGAAAACCGTATATCTGGCTTTCACAATCTATGCCAATTCATATAATTGAATATCGAAGTCATTGAATTGAGTGATAAAATACCTCATTTTGGGTTAAAACCACGTTGGGCGTGTAATTTGTATTGCGTCAATAACCGTCTTTTCACGGGCTAAATGACCGGGCCATGCCGTCTTATAACCATAGGGTCTTAAGTCAGAATCTAGCGGGTTAAAAAAAGACGGTTATCCACGGGCTGGATAATGAAGTCGGTGCAGGAATCGAGACACTGGTGTGAGTTTTGGTGATGGGGTGGCAGGATTGTGAGCAGGCCTCGGCAGCCCGGATGATGGTGTGCGTTGCGAAGTGCGGGACTAAGTGTCAGTTGGGTTGGCACGATCCCCTGACGATGGTCAGGACCTGCGAAACCCGTTTGGCCAAACTGCGCCAAAACGCAGAGTCCAAGGCCAGGGACGTGAAATTCTCGTCAAGACTTACGACCTTTTCCTCTGCGCCCTTTGCGTCTCTGCGTTAAACTTTTTCTTAAGGTTATAGAATCGTAAAAAAAGCCGGGGGCCAACAAGGCCCCCGGCTTTAAATCAGTGCTACGTTTTGCGCTACTCGCGCACGTAGGTGTCGATATCCGTTTCGTGCACCATGCCCATCAGGCGCGCATATTCGGATTCGATGATCTGGTAATGGTGGTCGGTCGAGGTGGCGTTCTGCTCGAAAACCTTGCGGACTTCAGGGTTGTCGATTTTTGCAGCCAGGCTGCGCAGGTGCTCGGCCAGGTTCTTTTCCTTGGCCATGGCAAGCTCCATCGCTTTGCGCTCATTGAAGTCCTCGGTCTTGACCTGGTTGAGTTCGGTCATCCAGTCGGAACTCTGGTCGGCCCCGCTGCGCAGGAAATCCTCCAGGTCGGTGATGTCATCGCCCGGATAGACATTGTAAAACCACTCTGCATGCTCACGCTCTTCGCGTGCCAGCAACTGGAACACCTTCTTGGCTTCGGCATTCTTCATCATCTCGGCGCCGCGCTGATAGAAGTCCATGGCATTCTTCTCGGTCTGCATGGCACGACGAACAGCATCCTTCAATTCAATCTTGTCAAACATGTAAATCCTCCTCAGCATAGTGATAAATCTGATTCAAAGACGGGGAATCTTACCAGAAAACGGCGGCCTGCCAAACGAAAAATTTCCATGTCAGGTCTACCCTAAAATGACAAGGCGGAGACTGAGTCCGCCTTGTCCCTGCGCTGGCCGATCCGGCTGGCGCAGATCAGGCGACTGCGGCAGGCGGCACGAAGGTCCGCTGGGCAAGTTCCTCGTCGAGGCGCAGCAGGCCGTTGCCGTCATCGCCGATGCGCTGCAGCTTCTTGACGATCAGGCTGAAACTGGCTTCTTCTTCAACTTGCTCGGTGACAAACCACTGCAGGAAGATCTGGGCGGCGTGGTTGTTGTCCTGGCGTGCCAGGTCCATCAGTTTGTTGATGCTGTCGGTGACAAAGTTTTCGTGCTTGAGTGAATAGACAAAACAGTCGAGCGGCGAAGCATAGTCGTTCTGAGGTGCGTCGATCGCACGCAGGTCGGTGCGGCCATCGGCATCACAGATGAAATGAAAGAACTTTTCACCATGGGTCAACTCCTCCAGCGCCTGCACTCGCATCCAGTTGGCGATACCTGGAAGATCTTCGGCCTGAAAGTATCCGGCCATGGCCAGGTAGAGGTAGGCGGAAAGGAATTCGTTTTTCATCTGCTCGTTCATGGCATCGAGTAATTTCTGGCTGAACATTTTTTATGCCTCCTTGAAAATGTTGAATGTTGTGAAATAGGATGAAGTAAAGCTCTCCCTGAATCTGTCGAGCTCGCGGTAAATTAGAGAGTGCCGGTGCCTGGTCTGGATAAGCTTTGCATTGATCCGAGGCGCATCCGTCGGCCCGGCGATGTTGCCATGTTCAGTCGGTCCAGTGGGTTGTGCCTTCCACCGGCCATCAGTTCATTGATACAGGTTATACCTTAGAGGGAGAGCTTCTGCAATCCGGCCGATCAAAAAAGCCGCATGCTGACCTCAGAGCCGTGGGCCGAAGCTTGCCGGCAGCGTGCTTTTGCAGCAAGTTATATAGACTTGGCCGGGGGCTGTTTAACAACCTGATCCGTTCTCTACCAACAAGTTTACCATCTTTACAGAATGTTGGGTGATTCTCCGTCACTGTGCTAGGATAGGCGACACAAAAAGTCTTGTATTGAACCGTAAAAATTACCAAAGCAGATAGTGACCCATGAACATACAAAGTGTCAGCTTTGTGACCAGTGCCCCAGCCCTGGCCAGTTGCCCTCCTGCCGAGTGGCCGGAAATCGCGTTTGCCGGACGCAGTAATGTCGGCAAGAGCAGCCTGATCAACTGCCTGATCAATCGCAAAGGCCTGGTCCGCACCTCATCGACTCCCGGGCGTACGCAACTGCTCAACTTTTTTGCCATTAATGAACAGCTCTATTTCGTCGACCTCCCCGGCTATGGCTTCGCGCGGGCACCGCGCTCGGTGCGTGAGCAGTGGCAACCGATGGTTCATGGCTACCTGCAGGGTCGCTCATGTTTGCGGGCGGTTGTCTGGTTGCTTGACGTGCGCCGGGATCCGAGCCCGGAGGACCTGCTGTTTCTCGACTGGCTCGAGGAGAGCGAAATTCCAACCATCCCGGTGTTGACCAAGGTCGACAAGGTGAGCCGCAACGAACTGTCTCGCCGCATCGCTAAAATTGCCAGCAGCACGGGGCTCTCCGCCGACTTGTTTACCCCTTTTTCGGTGCTCAGCCGGCAGGGGCACACGGAGTTGTGGGAATTGATCAGCCTGGCACTCGAAGCCGATGCGTAATGGCAGCGTGAGTCCTGCGATCATGAGACCGAGCGTTCAGGGTAAAGTCCGGGGAGGGATCCAGTCGTGAGATACAGTTGGGAGCAGTTTCGCATCGCCCTGGGTTTTCTGACCATCCTGCCGGTCGACCGGTCCTTGGAGGTTACGCCGGAGCGGCTTGGCCGCAGCATGGCACTCTATCCTGCGGTCGGCCTGGTGCTTGGACTCGGGCTGGTCATGCTCGACAGCCTGTTGGGGGCACTTGTTCCCAGGGCCGTACTCGACTGCCTGCTCCTGCTGATCCTGATCGTTGTAACCGGGGCCTTGCATCTCGACGGTATTGCCGCCCTGTTCGACGGCCTGGCCAGGGGCAAGAACAGCGCTGGCATTGTGCGAACCCTTCAAGACCGCCAGGGTGGGGCCATGGGTGTGGTCGGCCTGGTGATGTTGCTGCTTCTCAAGTATCTCTGCCTGTTCAACCTGCCGATGAGCATCAAGTCAGCCGGACTGATCTTCATGCCCGCTGTCGGCCGCTGGGTGCAGGTGGTTCTGGCCGTATCCTGCCGTCACCCGCGCGGCCGGGGAAGTAGCGATGCGGTTTATCTCGAGCATTCTGGTGAGCGTGAACTCCTGATTGCCTGCGGCAGCCTGATCGCCGTTGCACTGGTGCTGTTCGGGATGGAAGGAATTTTCCTGATTTTCCTGCTGGGAATTGCCACGATCCTGCTGATCAAGTATTTCGAGATCCGCCTTGGCGGAGTGAACGGCGATGTCCTCGGCGCCTCCTCCGAACTGATGGAAGTTTTTTCACTACTGCTTGTGCTGGCCGTCATATAGTGACTGTGCTGACAGTCTTAAGAAGGATTGATGATGCAACGAACACGAATCTACCTGGTCCGGCATGGTCAGGTTGAAGGCTACGAAGAGAAACGCTACAACGGCCAGGTGAATGTTCCCCTGACACCACTCGGCATGATGCAGTCCGACCGTGTCTGCGACTGCCTGCACGATGTCGTCCTCGACGCGGTCTACAGCAGTGACCTTGACCGCAGCCGCTACTGTGCGGAATTGATCGCTGGGTCACATAACCTCACTGTCGTTACTCATGAAGCCTTGCGCGAACTGCATATCGGTGACTGGGAGGGCCGAACCTGGGCCGAATTGCAGGAGGCGTACCCGGATGACTGGCAGGCGAGACTTCAGGACCTGGTCAACTTCCAGGTTCCGGGGGGAGAGAGCCTTCAGGACGCCGCCGACCGCATCCGGCCAATTATTGAGCAGATGCTCGACCGGCACCGTGGTGGTGACATCGCCCTGATCGCCCATGGCGGGGTCAACCGGATTGTCCTGCTTGATGCCATCGGCGCGCCCCTGCAGCAGGCGTTCTCCATCGAACAGGATTACGGCTGTGTCAATATCATCGATTATTTTAACGACGGTCATTCGCTGGTGAAGCTGCTTAACGGGACGGCCCATCAGACGATAGGAGGGGGCCTCCTCCTCGGCGCCAAAGCTGCCGATCGGGCGCCAGTTGCATAGCTGACGGGCTTGACGCGACGGCCGCCAAACAGATAGAGTTGGCGCGTGTCGCCAGTGGAGAGTTTGCTCCACTGTTGCAGGGATGTATTATCGATTCTATAACCTAAAAAAAGGTTTAACGCAGAGGCACAAAGGTCGAAGTGGAAAAGCCCGGTAATCTTTAGCAAAATATCACGACCATGTCCTCTGCGGCTCCGCGTCTTTGCGTTAGTCAATAGCTTAAGTTTTGTGGCGCCTTTATTTGGATTATAGGACCATCTATGATCCCCTGACATTGGTCTCGGGGGCATTTCGGTTAAAGATTAGGGACAGGACGCGCACCGGTTTGGTTGCAGTCTAAACCCGGGCAGTGCTCATGCGGAAATCCGGGTGGATACGTCACTGTCTACACAACGGTTGCAAGGAGGATGTCGGCAGATGAAGACGATCTATGTCATCGGTGCTGGAATCGAGGGGCAGGAGGGGTTCAGCCGCCGGGCTTTGGAACTGGTCAGTCACGCCGATATGTTGATCGGTGGAGCACGTCAACTGGCGCTCTTCCCCGACTTTGCCGGCCAGACGCTGACCACTGGCGCCAACCTCGCTCCGGTGGTTGAATGCCTCGAAAAGAGCACGGGCAAGGTCGTGGTCCTGGCCTCCGGTGACCCGTTGTTCTTTGGAATCGGTCGTTACCTGCTGCGCAACCTGCCGGAGACCGCTCTCGAGTTCGTCCCGAATGTGAGTTCGGTCCAGTATGCTTTTGCCAAGATCCGCGAGCCCTGGGACGATGCGGTCTTCGTCTCGGCCCTGGGTCGCGGTATGAAGGGGACCGTCGACCAGGTCGTGGCCCATGACAAGATTGCCATCCTCACCGACGAGATCAACACGCCACGGGCCATCGCCGCGGAACTGATGGACCGGGGGCGGTCCGGCTACACCGCCTACCTCTGTGAAAATCTGGGTACGTCTGACGAGGCGATTACTCATACCGACCTCAAGGGCCTGCTGGATATCGATGCAGCGGCACTCAATGTGCTGATCCTGATCAAGGAATATGAGGCCGGCGGCCAGGGTGCCGGCCCCTGCCTTGGGATTCCGGATGAAGACTTCGCCACGGTCAAGAAGCTGATTACCAGGGAGGAGGTGCGGGCGATAACCCTGGCGAAACTGCGTCTGCGTCAGGACATGACCCTCTGGGACATCGGTGCCGGTTCCGGTTCGGTGAGTATCGAGGCCGACAACCTGATGCCGAACGGCCGGGTGTTTGCCGTCGAACGCAACCCGCAGTGCCTCAGGCATCTCAAGGACAACCTGCGTAAATTCAATTCACGCAATATCACCCTGGTGGAAGAGGAGGCCCCGGCCTGCCTGGATGATTTGCCTGATCCCGACCGGGTCTTTATCGGCGGTTCCGGCGGACGCCTCTGGCAGATTCTCGAAGCAGCCGACGGTCGGTTGCCAACCGGTGGTCGGGTGGTCCTCAATGCCGTTACCCTCGACACTCTCAAGGCGGCAACGGAGTTTTTCGAGAATACCGGCTACGAACTGGAAGTGACAACGGTTAACATCTCGCGGACCCGGCCGCTGACCGACTACAAAATGTTCGAAGCCTTCAACCCGGTGTTCGTGCTGGCGGCGGTCAAGGTCTAGCACGCAGCAGTCCAACAAATTTTACGGGCAACAGATTGACAATCTGTTGCCCGTTGTGAATTTAGTTTTTGATTTTGACTTTCCATCCCGTTGAGTGCCGCCGAACAGAATGAAATTAATCCGGACAAACGAAGAAAAACTGTCTGAGCGTAGCGAGTTTTTTTCTTCGCCGGATTGATTTCATGGCGTGAGGGAACCCGCCGTTGCGCGCAGCGCTATGGCGGGCAAACGGAGGGTCGTTTTCTTTTGGTTACTTTGCTTTGTCGACACAAAGAAAAGTACCCCGCCCGCCGGGCGGAACCGGCC
>JAHEDT010000143.1 GCA_024641085.1 Geobacteraceae bacterium
CCAACCCCTGATCGCAACCGGCCAGCCGATTACGTCCAAACCGGATGTCATGCGGCACTGCACGGGACACGGCTATATGGTGGTTTTCGGGACCGGTCAATTCTTGCACAACGACGACCGGGCGGATCTCAGCCAGCAAACGATCTATGGCATCTGGGATTACGGCGACGACACCGATGACGCAGAATACCTAGCCCAAGTTCGTGAATAGTTGAGCGAAAAGGTGCTAAAAACGCCTATTTTAAGATTTCAAATATAATAAAATCAATATGTTATGCTATTAGAGGCCGGATGTAGTGTCAAAATTAACTTTTAAATCTTGACATGGGACCGTCGCGCTGTTAAACAATGTAGCATGTTTATCCGAAAGGTCCCACATAAAGATAAAAAGAATCGCAAACAATACTATACATACAAGCTAGTAGAATCAGTCCGGACTCAGCGTGGACCCCGACAGCGGGATGTATTAAATCTCGGTGTTGATTTTCAACTGCCCAAAGAACAGTGGAAAGACCTGGCCAATTGCATCGAAGCCATTATAACCAAGCAAAAGCTTCTGTTTGATTATCCCTATGAAATCAGTCGTCTTGCCAAAAAGTACGCCAGGACAATTATTCGTCAACAATCTATTGCGATTGATGAAGATAAAGATGTCATTTCGGACTATCATACCATTGATGTCAACAGCATAGACAATGAGGATGCCCGAACCGTTGGTGCTGAGCATGTTGTTTTAGAGACGATCAAAGAACTTGATATCGACCGGAAGCTAAAAGCTCTTGGATTAAATAGACTTCAAATTTCTGTGGCTTTGGGCGTCATTGCCGGGCGAATGATCGTACCGGGTTCTGAAAGAGCAACCCATCAATGGATGCAGAATACAACCGGCTTAGATGAACTGATAGGAGCCGATTATTGCCGGGTGTCTTTGGATAGTGTATATAGAGCTTCCGATCTTTTATTAAAGAATAAGGATGCACTTGAAGAACACTTGCGAGGCACCGAAGGTCGGCTTTTTGATTTGAAAGAAAAAATCATCCTCTACGATCTGACCAATACGTTTTTAGAGGGCACCGGCAAATTTAATCGCAAAGCAAAGTATGGCAAATCAAAAGAAAAGCGCAGTGATTGTCGCCTAGTGACCTTGGGTCTAGTCCTGGACATGCAGGGGTTTCCGAAAAAGAGCAGGATATATGAGGGCAACATCAGTGAAGCGACAACTCTGGAAGCAATGATCAAAGGCCTTTGTGATAAGGATATCAATGCAGCAAGCGGATTCAAACCAACGATTGTATTGGACGCTGGGATCGCTACCGAAGACAATATCAACTGGCTAAGGAGTAAACACTATCATTATATCGTTGTTTCCCGGAAGAAAAAGAAAGCGATTCCATCTGATGTATCCATGGTTGCCGTAAAGGTGGATGAAAAGCATGATACAGTTTTAGTCAAAGCTGGTTTGGCGAAGAATCAGAAAACCGATGAGCTGGAACTTTATTGTCACTCGGTTGATAAGGAAAAGAAAGAAGAAAGTATCAAGAATAAATTTCAACAGCGATTTGAAGATGATTTGCTCAAAGCGCGCAATGCACTTGATCTTAAATACGGCACCAAGCGATATGAAAAGGTGGTTGAGAAGATTGGCCGGTTAAAAGAAAAATACAAGTTGGTGTCCCATGGGTATAAAGTGACCATTCAAAAAGGTAACAAGACGGACAAGGCCCGAGACATCACCTGGTCACGGAAAAAGACAGACAATACCTGTGGCATCTACTGCCTTAGAACCAATCATAAGCAGCTTAACGAGCAGCAGATATGGGATATTTATACAATGCTGACCGATATTGAAGATGCATTTAGATGCATGAAGTCTGAGCTTGGTTTAAGGCCAATCCACCATCAGATAACGAGGCGCTGCGATGGCCATCTTTTTATAACTACTATTGCTTACCATCTTTTGCATACGATTCGCTATAAGCTTCGGCGACAAGGCATTCATTTTTGCTGGACGACAATTCGCAAACAGCTATCAACACAGGTACGGATTACAACTACCATGAAGCGAAAAGACAATAAGGTTGTCCATATCCGAAAATCGTCCAAGGCTGAACCATCACACCAGGCAATATATGACGCACTAAATCTATCGTATCAACCCGGGAGAATAGTGAAGACGGTCCTATAGGTATTTTAAAATCCGTAGTGTCAAAATCGAGGTTTCTTTAGAAACATGT
>JAHEDT010000082.1:0-5787 GCA_024641085.1 Geobacteraceae bacterium
CCAGGACACAGAAGAACTCGGCATGGCGGTCGCGCGGGATGACCTGGGTCGAGACCGGCTCGGGCTGCAGGCCGAGTTTCGCACAGACATATTCCTCGACGGCCGGGTCGATATTGGCGAACGTACCGACCGCACCGGAGATGGCCCCGGTGGCGATACTCGCGCGGGCCGCTTCCAGGCGGGTGCGATTGCGGCTCATTTCCGCATACCAGGATGCCAGCTTGAGACCGAAGGTGACCGGCTCGGCATGGATGCCGTGCGAGCGGCCGATACAGACCGTGTCCTTGTGCTCCATGGCGCGAACCCGGGTCGATTCTAGCACCATGTCGAGATCGGCCAGCAATTCGTCGGCCGCCTGAACCAGCTGCACCGAGAGGCACGTATCGAGGACGTCGGAAGAGGTCATCCCCTGGTGAATGAAGCGGGCCTCGGGGCCGACATATTCAGCCACGGAGGTCAGAAAGGCGATCACGTCATGCTTGACTTCCGCTTCGATGGCATCGATCCGGGCGATATCAAAGGCCCCCTTGTCGCGGATGACTTTGACTGCTTCCGCAGGAATCACCCCGAGTTCGGCCTGCTTCTCACAGGCGAGGGTTTCAATTTCGAGCCAGATGCGAAAGCGGTTTTCCGGCTCCCAGATCTGCGCCATTTCCGGCCGCGTATAACGTGGAATCATCGAACAAGCTCCTTAGCTTAATCAGTTGCCGGCGTCAAGTTCCGCCGCTACGCCACCCACAGCTGCGGCGCATCCTGCTGCCCGACAATCAGCTGCGGCTGACAGACAGTCTGCGTCTCAAGCACCTGGTTGACGGACTTAAGGGCCAACTCCGGACGGTTGTTGGTTTCGCTCAGGTGCCCGAGGAAGACCGTTTCGAGCCCCTGCCAGAGCAGGTCCTGCAGTAAGGAACTGCCCGCCCGGTTGGAAAGGTGACCGTGCGCGCTGCGCACCCGCTGCTTCAAAGGCCAGGGGTATGGCCCGTCGCGCAGCATTTCTTCGTCATGATTGGTTTCCAGAACCAGGGCACGGCAGCCCCGCAGGCTTTCCGTGACCAGTCGGGTGGCCACGCCAAGGTCCGTTGCAACGCCGATCCTGCCCTGTTCTCCAGAGAACGTGAAGCCGACCGGAGCCAGCGAATCGTGGGTAACGGCGAAAGGGCTCACGGTCAGGTCGTTGACGGTAAAATCTTCCCCGGCAACAAATTCCTGGACACACTGAGGTTTGCCGACATCCGCTAATTGTCTGGCCAGATCGGTCTGCAGATAAACCGGGAGACCGAACTGACGGACCAGTGGGCCGAGACCGCGCACATGGTCCGTATGCTCATGGGTGATCAGCAAGGCGTCAATGGTCTCGACGGCGACCCCGACCAACTCCAGGCGTCTGCGCAGCTCCCGCGCCGAAAGACCGGCATCGATCAGCAGCCGGGTGCGGCCCGACTCGACCAGCAGGGAATTCCCTTTACTGCCACTTGCCAGCAGGCAGACTCTCATGCAGGACCTTTTTTTCTGCAGTTGTGGCCGGATACATAACGCAAGAAGGCCATGGATGCAAGCCAGAAAGGGAATTCTCGACACGCAAGGCGGGATTAACAGCAACCGCGGGAAGCAACTCCGGCAGGCTCAAAATCATGGGGCGTCTTTCCGAAGTTCTGGTCATGAACATGAGGTAGAGTCCACGGGACATCCCATCCGGACCGGGGCACTCGTCGTGCCTTGACCCGCAGGTTGAAAAACAGTTGAAAGACCGCCATTTTCTTATCACAAATCACGGCAGCAGGGCAACCGGCATTGTCAAGAAAAACAATTAAAAACGGTTGACCATGCAAGGGTGATTAGCTATCATCCACGGGTCGATAATTGATCTGCCTGAGCGGCTATCCGTCAGGCATCTTTCTTTTTCAACCTACTCCGGGAGGATGAGTACATGTCGGTAAAAGTAGCGATCAACGGCTTTGGCCGCATCGGCAGGAATGTTCTGCGCGCAGCACAGCACACTACAGAATTCGAAATTGTTGCCATCAACGACCTCACCAGTCCGCAGACTCTCGCGCACCTGCTCAAATACGATTCGATCCATGGCATCCTGGCTGCCGAGGTCAGTGCCGTTGCCGACGGCATCCGGGTCGGCGGCAAATCGATCAAGGTGTTCAGCGAGCGGGACCCCGCCGCCCTGCCCTGGAAAGAGCTCGGCGTCGAGATCGTGATCGAGTCCACCGGCTTTTTCACCAATGGCAAGGATGCCGGCAAACATATCCAGGCCGGCGCCCGCAAAGTCATCATCAGCGCCCCGGGCAAAGAGGTCGACCTGACTGTTTGTATGGGGGTCAACGACGATCTTTACGATGCGGCCAAACACCACATCGTCTCGAACGCCTCCTGCACCACCAACTGCCTGGCACCGGTCGCCAAGGTTATCATGGAGAAGTTCGGCATCGTCAAGGGCCTGATGACCACGGTTCACGCCTATACCAACGACCAGAACATTCTCGATCTGCCACACAGCGACATGCGCCGGGCCCGCGCCGCGGCCCTGTCAATGATTCCGACCACGACCGGCGCCGCGAAGGCGGTCGCCCTGGTCCTGCCCGGCCTGAAGGGCAAGCTCGACGGCCTGGCCGTACGCGTACCGACGCCGAATGTCTCCCTGGTCGACCTGGTGGTGGAAACCGAGAAGGCGACCACCGTCGAGGAGGTCAACGGGGCCCTGAAAGCCGCCGCCGAAGGCCCCCTCAAGGGGATTCTCGCCTACTGCGAGGTGCCGCTGGTGTCCTGCGACTTCAACGGCAACCCGTCCTCTTCGACCGTCGACGCCGCCACCACCAGCGTGATCGGCGGCAACATGGTCAAGGTCATGAGCTGGTACGACAACGAATGGGGCTACTCCAACCGCATCGTTGACCTGGTTAAACTGATGGCCAAGTCCTAAACCACTTCAGCAAGGGCAGGCGTCAACCTGCCCTTCTTTATTGGCCAGGCAACCAACCCGACAGCGCTTTGACAGGGGCAAGCAGATGCTGAACAAACTCTCAATCAGGGATATCGACTTCAAAGGCAAACGAGTGTTCTGCCGGGTCGACTTCAACGTCCCCCTCGACGACCACGGTCAGATCACCGACGATACGCGCGTCAAGGCGTCCATGCCGACGATTCGTCACATCGTCAACAATGGCGGCCGTTTGATTCTTGCGTCTCACCTCGGGCGACCGAAAAAAGGTCCCGAGGCCAAGTACAGCCTCACAGCGGTGGCCCCCTGCCTGTCGCAGCACCTCGGCAAACCGGTGCAGATGGCGACCGACTGCATTGGCCCGGACGTCAAGCGGATGGTCGACCAGATGAAAGACGGCGATGTCCTCCTGCTGGAGAACGTGCGGTTCCACGCCGGCGAGACCAAGAACGACCCGGAGTTCGCCAAGGCACTGGCCGCCAACGCCGACCTTTATGTCAACAACGCGTTCGGTACGGCCCACCGCGCCCACGCCTCGACAGAGGGCGTGACCCACTTCCTGCAGCCGGCCGCGGCCGGCTTCCTGCTCGAAAAGGAGATCAAGTACCTCGGCCAGGCCCTCGCCTACCCGGATCACCCTTTCGTCGCAATCATCGGCGGCGCCAAAGTCAGCGACAAGATCGCGGTGATCGAGAACCTGCTCGACAAGGTCGACACCCTGATCATCGGCGGCGGCATGGCCTATACCTTCCTGCGTGCCAGTGGTCGTCCTACCGGCAAGTCCCTGGTCGAAGAGGACCGGGTGGAACTGGCGAAGCAGCTGTTGCAGAAGGCGGTCGACCAGCATGTCAGCATTCTGCTGCCCCAGGACCACATGGTTGCGGCCGAGTTCAGTGCGACTGCCGAGCACAAGGTGTGCAGCGACGCCAATTTCCCGCCCGACTGGATGGCCCTGGACATCGGACCGGCCACGATCGCCACCTACACCGGTGCCCTGCGCAATGCCCGCATGGTGATCTGGAACGGACCGATGGGGGTGTTCGAGTTCGATGCCTTCGCCCGTGGCACCATGGCCATCGCCAAGACTCTGGCGGAGTCGAACGCCCGCTCGATCGTCGGCGGCGGGGACTCCGTGGCCGCCGTCATGAAAGCCGGGGTCGAATCAAAAATGACCCACATCTCGACCGGCGGCGGCGCCTCACTGGAATTCCTGGAAGGGAAAACCCTGCCCGGGATCGCCGCTCTGACAGATGCATGACAAACAGCCGTAAGGCGATAAGGCTGTAGGGCTGCAAGTTTTGCAACTGAGAGCTCTGCCGCCCCGCAGCTATCAGCTTCAAGGAGAACGATATGCGCACCCCAATGATTGCCGGCAACTGGAAGTTGCACAAGACCCTTCAGGAAGCCACCAGCCTGGCCTCTGACCTCAGATCGGCCGTTGCCGACAACCGGGCGGTTGAAATAGTGGTCGCGCCGGTGTATACCGCACTGAGCAAGGTTGCCGAAGCGGTTGCCGGGAGCAACATCAAGCTGGCCGCGCAAAACTGCTACCCGGAAGCACAGGGGGCTTTTACCGGCGAGGTCTCCCCTGCCTTGCTCAAGGATGTTGGCTGCCAGTACGTCATCATCGGACATTCCGAGCGCCGGCAGCTGTTTTCTGAAACAGATGAATTCATCAACAGCAAGGCCCGCGCCCTGGCCGAGGCCGGTCTCGGCACTATTTTCTGTATCGGGGAAACCCTTGAAGAGCGCGAAACCGACCGGATGTTCGACGTGCTGCGCCGCCAGGTCCGCTGCGGCCTCAAGAATATTACCGCCGGTCAGATGGGTCGGGTCGTGGTCGCCTATGAGCCAGTCTGGGCAATCGGCACCGGCAAGACCGCGAGTGACGAACAGGCCCAGGAGGCCCATGCCTTTATCCGGGCCCTGTTGACCGAACTTTACGATGAGCAGGTGGCCGGCGCGACGCGGATTCTGTACGGCGGCAGCGTCAAGCCGGGCAATATCGACGGCCTGATGACTCAACCGGATGTGGACGGCGCCCTGGTGGGCGGGGCCAGCCTCAATGCCGAGGATTTCGCCCGGATTGCCAATTTCCAGAATGTCGGCTAATTTTCAAGAAAGTGCAATTCGGACTTTTCTCGCTAAAATGATTATGTTAGAGTGCCGGTCTTGTGGTAAAGAGCTCGGCACTTTAAGGGGATAACATGCACTACTTACTCTTGGTAATTCACATTCTGGTCTGTATCTCGCTGATCGGCATCGTCCTGATCCAGGGCGGCAAAGGCGCCGAAGTCGGCGCAGCGTTTGGCGCCGGCGCCAGCAACACGATATTTGGAGCCTCGGGCGGGCAGTCCTTCCTGGGCAAAATGACCACCGGCGCAGCCGTTATCTTCATGCTGACCAGCATGGCCTTGGCGATTTTCTGGGGTCAGCCGGGCTCTTCAAGCATCATGCCGGAGCAGGTTGCACCGATGTCGGCACCGGCGGCCATGCCAGCTCCGAGCACCCCCCCGGCAGCACCTGCCGGCAGTGGGAATTAGCACGTCAATTTTATTGACAGCGCCACACCATATCAGTATAAATACAACGCTTGCCGAAGTGGTGGAATTGGTAGACACGCCATCTTGAGGGGGTGGTGGCCAACTGGTCGTGCGAGTTCGAGTCTCGCCTTCGGCACCAACCAATACAATAAGCTGAAAGATTAAATTTTTTCGGCGACCTGACAGCGCTACACAAAACGCGACACTACGGAGCGTATCTTGTGAGCGCTGTTTCTTTATCTAGGAATTCTGGGGACATACAAAAGGGACACTCTTTTTTGAGTGTCCCCAACTCCA
>JAHEDT010000082.1:5887-7692 GCA_024641085.1 Geobacteraceae bacterium
AGCTAATTGGTTTCCAGCGTCCCGACAACGGTGAGACGACCGTCTCCCTCATGTCGTAAGACCACCAACTCACCCGAGCTCGGATAAACCCCGGTCAGGGCGGTGATGTTCACTTGGTGGGTAACCAGCAGTAATGGTTGTGCGAGGTCTTGCTCGGCTAACCAGGCACGAATCTGGCTGGTTTGCCGGTCCCGGTTCCGGAAATTATTGAAAAATGAATTGAGGGCCGGAAGTTCCCTGACCACACCCAGCTGCAACAACTGCGCTGTTTCCAAACAACGACACCACTGGCTGGAGTAAATTTTGGCCTCTTCGATCCCGTTGGCTCGGAACAACTCCCCTATTCTCTTGGCCTGCTCCCGCCCGGCTGCGGAGAGGTTCCGTTGCGTCCCGCAGTCATCCAGCACAAATTGGGGTGGATCGCCGGTTCCAGGAGCCAGCGCATGGCGCAGCAGAACGACATGCTCACCGGATCGCAACGCCTGCCAGATCGCCCCGGTTTCCGAGGCCACCGCGGGTCGCCAACTCAAGATCAGCAGAGCAACAACCAAAGCCGTTGCACCAGTTAAAAGCCCAATGTAATACGTCGCCCTGTCAATCAAACAACATGACTCTGTTTTGTTCATAGCGGTCTCCGTAATTCTTCCTGTTCAGCCACCCAGCAACCGGTCGCGGAAGCTTTCGCTGATCGGTTGCGGACCAAGCCAGAGTCCAAAGTAGGCAATGGCAAAATCATGTCCGGCAACACTCCCAAGCGGTTCACCGTTGAGACGCAACTCGGTGCCGACCGCAGGATGATAGGCCAGGCTATAGCGGTCTCCCGGGCGGATATCGCGGAACAGTTGGTAGAAGGTTGTTAGTCGTTCGGCAAGTTCCTGGTACTGCCCTGGCGGTAAAGTCTCCCGCAACAGCTTGTCAGAGGCGTTGGAAAAATCCTCGGCCTCGATCTTTCGCAGGTAGGACAGTTCGAGCATTTTCGGTACATTTTCGTTCCAGTCCGAGCCGGGTTGTCGTTCGGGCAGATAAAAGGCCCCGACATAGACATCGAAGAGAACGGCCCAGGACAACACTGCGGTACCACTCAGTCGCAGCTCGGTATCGTTCAACTGCCGACGCTCGGCAAAGCTGACACCGTTGATATCGACCGATGCCAAGCCGCAAACCGACCAAGATAGAACAATCAACAAAGTGCTGAATATGCGTATAAACATAACTTTAAAAGACCTTCCGATAGTTTCCCTGTGGTGTGCCGATCCGGCCACTCAACCAAACCAACAGTGGCACCACCAAGGCCCATATAACAGCCAGGACAGTCAGACTGAACAATGGATTGGGGCCAAACTCAGCGGCCCCCAGGCGAATTCCGCCGCCGTAAGCCAGGGGTCCACCGACGGCGCCAAAGAGAATGGCCAGTAGATAACGACCGGAAAGCCACGACAGTGGGAAGTGCAAAAGAGTGGCGAACTGGGCCCAGATAACAAAAACCCAAAACGGCAGAATCAGGCCGAGTCCATCCGGTTTGAAACGGAACAGCCCCAGGGCTTGCTGCCCTGAATCAATCAGCAGGCCAAGCAGCATCGCCACCATCAGGAGACGCACTTCTCCGCGGTGATCCTCTGCCAGCCACAGATGTGCCAGCACCAGGATCAGGGCCAGCATGCCGCCCACCAGTGGATACCCCCAAGCCGCGCCCATGACACAGCAGGCCCAGCCCAGCTGATAAAAGATCACGTTGACGATCTTGCTTGCCTGAGGAGACATCCAGCATGTCCTTTCATCCGTTACCCGGTTTTTCGAGCATTAGT
>JAHEDT010000144.1 GCA_024641085.1 Geobacteraceae bacterium
TTTACATTTGTTGATGCGACGCACTTAATTGCTAAGGCGAATTTGTGGAAAGAACGGGACCGGGCAATCAAAGCGAAACTGGACAAGCTTAACAACGAAGTGCTGTCCAAGCTGGCCTGTGATAAGCAGGCAAAGATTGGCTGTAAGGGAAAAAACAAATATTGGTACGGTTATAAACAGCATAGCGCTGTCGATATGCAATCGGGTTTAATCAACAAGGTAGCCGTGACGCCAGCGAATGTGACTGATGCCAAAGGGCTCAAGCATGTATGTCCTGATTCAGGAGCCATCTATGCGGACAAAGGCTATTGCACTAAACCGGCGCAGCATGCCGCTGCAAAACGAGGTGTCCATTTGGCGGCAATCATGATGAATCACATGCTAGCGAAGAATCATGACAAAGACCGCTGGCTCAGTCACTTGAGAATGCCTTATGAACGCGTATTCTCTAAACGTAACCAACGGGTTCGTTATCGCGGTGTCGCCAAGAATCAATTTGCTGCGTTTATGTCTGCAATCAGTTTCAACCTCAAACGTATTTTAGTACTTGATCCCCCTGGCCTCGTCTTTTCTTGAGGGGCCATTGCGTCCAGAATCAGCTAAAACCGCATCAATCTATCAAATCTCATAGATATAACCATTATTTAGTCACTGTTTACCCAGTATCTAGACTACTATCTTAAAAAATAGTAAATTTTTTTGCATCAAAGCAAACTGAATTGAATTACGTGACAGCCCCTTTATGGCTGTGCGATAAAATTACGGTTCATCCGGCAAGTGCGTACTTTGCGGTGAAAAAGAATGTTGAAAAAAGTGGATTTAAGGTTGAAATTGTCTCTGGATTTTAACCATGAGGCTTTTTCAATATGTCCACCAGTTTGCTGTATCACGCCTTTGGCATAGTTGGTTATTTTTATCAAAGCACGCGTTTTATTGCAGGCATCATAATTGTTTCAATACAGGAAGATAGATGGCGACTGAGGTGTCCGGTTTGTCGAAGTCGTGATGTACACTGCAGAGGCAAATCGATTCGTCGTTTTCGCACCGTACCGATTGGTCAAAAAGCAGTATTTATCGACCTTGCCGTTCAACGGGTAGAATGCACCAAATGCCAAGCGGTGCGCCAGGTAAAAGTACCGTTTGTCGATGAGCATAAGCGCTATACCCGTGCTTTCGAGAGATTGGCTCTGGATCTCTCTATGCATATGACCATCAAGGCAGTATCACATCATCTTGGCGTAAGTTGGGATCTGGTAAAGGGGATACAGAAGGGCAACCTGAACAAACGTTATCGGCTGCCGAAATTAGCAAAGGTCAAGCGCATTGCGATTGATGAAATATACCAAGGTAAGAAGCTGGGCTATTTAACTATCGTTATGGATCTCCAAAGTGGCGCAGTAATTTTTGTTGGCGATGGGAAGGGTGCAGATGCGCTGACATTATTTTGGAAGCGTTTGAAACGCTCGGGCGCTCAGATCGAAGCGGTTGCAACTGATATGGGTCCAGCATACATCAGTGCGGTGCGTACTAATCTTCCAGAAGCAACGCTTGTATTTGACCACTTTCACATCATTAAGCTGTTCAATGAAAAATTAACAAAACTGCGTCGTGATTTGCAACGGGAAGCAGAGAGCGGTCCTGACAAACTTGCTTTAAAAGGTACTCGTTGGCTACTGCTCAAAAACTCGAACAATCTTGATGACACACGCGATGAGCGTCAACGCTTGGATAAAGCATTAAAGCTCAACGAGCCATTGGCAGCAGCCTATTACATGAAAGAAGAGTTACGCGACATCTGGCTCCAACCGGATAAAAACTCGGCCCAAATGGCACTTGATGAATGGGTTAAAAAGGCTGCCGTTTCTGGTGTAAATATGCTCATTAAGTTCTCAAAGACAATTGCTGCTCATCGTTCAGGTATCCTTGCTTATTTCGACTTCGACGGCTTATCAACCGGCCCCTTGGAAGGCACCAATAATAAAATTAAAACCTTGCACAAAATGGCCTATGGCTTCAGGGATATTGAGTTCTTTAAACTAAAAATAATGGCGCTGCATGAGACCAAATATGCTCTGGTCGGCTAAGCCCATAAGTACGCTCTTTCCGGATGAACCTTGAATTATATAGATTTGGTTTAGTTATTAATCCAGACAAGCACATAATGAAGTGATCATGTCAGATAATTTTTTTTAAAATAGAGTGTCACACTAAGTACAAGTA
>JAHEDT010000083.1:0-3101 GCA_024641085.1 Geobacteraceae bacterium
CACCGGTACGGCAGAAGAACTTACCGTCTACGCTTCGACCACCCTGGCGGGGGCCCTTCTGCGTGGCCCCCGGATGGTCCGCGGGCCGCACAATAATACACGGGACGCGCTACATGCGACGAGGTCCGTGGAATGGTTGGGGTCAGGTCTACACATTTCACAAATTTAGTACCTGAGGCACGAGGGAAACCAGTCAAAACCCTATCAAAAAGTCAATTCAGAATGGGTTGGGTTTCTCGGTCTGCGTAGCTGGATAGCAGTAGAGTATTTGATATGACCTGCGGAGTTACATTCGGAGACCCCGGTGGCCCGGTAAAATAGGGCCCCGTAGTGCTGCTAAGGGCAAGGATGTGGTCATTGGCTGTGTTGTGGATTGATCCGTAGAATGACGGCGCAGGACATGCCCACCGCGAGGTGACGGCACTTTTGCATACTTTTGCTGCCGGGCAAAAGTATGGCGTCCGGCGGGACGCGACCCGCCGATTTAAATCTTGTCGCGCGTCGCGCGAAGTGAGAAAAAGCTTTAAAACCCAGGGTTTTGATTGCTCGCACCTCTCACCTCACTTTTACGATCTTTCCCGGTCGGAAAACTTGAGGCGAATCGGGCAGGCGGTAAAGCCGAAGGTCTGGCGCAGGCAGTTCATCAAGTAACGCTCGTAGGAGAAGTGCACCCCTTCGGCTTTGTTGACGAAGATGACGAAGGATGGCGGGCGCACCGCTGTCTGGGTGATGTAGAAGAACTTGAGCCGCTTGCCCTGGTAGACGGGCGGCTGGTGGTTCATCTCGGCGTCCTTGAGCATGTTGTTCAGAGCGGGGGTCGAGACCTTGCGGTTGAACTCGTCGCTGACCATCTCCACGTCCGCCATGATCTTGCTGACGCGCTGGCCGCTCAACGCCGAGACGAAGTGCACCGGGCTGTCGGGGAGGAAGCGAAAGGCATCGCGCACCTTCTGGACGTATTTGTTCATGGTCGAGTTGTCTTTTTCGACCAGGTCCCACTTGTTGACCACCAGGATCACCGCCCGCCCGCGCTCGTGGGCGTAGCCGGCAATGGTCAGGTCCTGGTCGGTGATCCCCTCGACCGCATCGATCACCACCAGGGCGATGTGGGTCCGCTCCAGTGCCTTGAGCGCCTGGATCACCGAGTACTTCTCCAGCTTTTGCGAGACCTTCCCCTTGCGACGGATGCCGGCCGTGTCGATCAGCACGTAGCGCCGCTGGTTGTAGATAAATGGCGTGTCGACGCTGTCGCGGGTGGTGCCGGCGGTCGGGTTGGCCACCACCCGCTCGTAACCGAGCATGCGGTTGACCAGCGACGATTTGCCGACGTTGGGCCGGCCGATGATCGCCAGGCGGGTCTCCGTGGTCTCTTCTTCGGTCCCAGCCTGGTCGGGCAGCAGGGCCATGAGTTCATCGACCAGATCGTGGATTCCGACGCGGTGCTCGGCGGACACAGCGTGCAGCTCGCCGACGCCGAGGGCATAGAACTCGCCGAGCGCGGCCTCCTGGGTGGGGCCGTCGACCTTGTTGACCACGAACAGCACCGGCTTGTCGACCTGGCGCAGCATGTGGGCGACCTCTTCGTCAGCGGGGTTCAATCCCTCGCGGCCGTCCATCAGGAAGATGATGATGTCGGCCTCTTCGATCGCCAGCTGCGACTGCTCACGCATCTGGGCGAGCAATCGCTCGCTGCTGGCCGGCTCGAAACCGCCGGTATCGATCAGGGTGAAGCGCTTGGCGTAGCGGGTCACGTCCGCGTAGTTGCGGTCGCGGGTCACGCCCGGCGAGTCCTCGACGATCGCCATACGCCGGCCGAAGATGCGGTTGAAAAGCGTCGACTTGCCCACGTTGGGACGGCCGACGATTGCGACAATACCACTCATATATGAAACTCTCTGAAGCAAGCTGCCTGTAGTGCAATAGTCAAAAGAAAGAAAAGCGTAATATTTTACTAGTAACACGGAGGCGCAGAGGCCCAGAGAAAAGACTTGAAAATTATCGAATTCTCAGCGTCCCCGCGCCTCCGCGTTAAAAAGCCTGTTAAAGCATTAATGATAGTATCCTTTGTACCATGCGACGAACTTCGCCACGCCCTCCTCGATGGTGGTGGCCGGGCGGAAGCCGACATCGTCGCTCAGGGCATCGACATCGGCCCAGGTGGCGGGCACGTCGCCCGGCTGGATCGGCATGAAGTTCTTCACGGCGACCTTGCCCAGGGCCTTCTCGAGGGTTTCGATCAGGTACATCAGCTCCACCGGGTTGTTGTTGCCGATATTGTAGACCCGGTAAGGTGCCGCGCTGGTCCCCGGGTCGGGGTCGTCGCCCGACCACAGCGGGTTGGGCCGGGCCGGCTGATCGGTGACCCGCACCACGCCTTCGACAATGTCATCGATGTAGGTGAAATCGCGCCGCATACGGCCGTGATTGAAAACCTCGATCGGCTGGCCGGCGAGGATCGCCTTGCTGAACAGGAACAGCGCCATGTCCGGGCGTCCCCAGGGGCCGTACACGGTGAAGAAGCGCAGCCCGGTGCAGGGCAGCCCGTAGAGGTGGGCGTAGGTGTGCGCCATCAGCTCGTTGGCCTTCTTGCTCGCCGCGTAGAGCGACACCGGGTGATCGACGTTGTCGTGCACCGAGAACGGCATGCGGGTATTGGCGCCGTAGACCGAAGAGGACGATGCATAGACCAGGTTGGCCACCTGCTGCTGCCGGCAGCCCTCGAGGATGTTCATGAAGCCGACCAGATTGGCGTCGATGTAGGCGCGCGGGTTGATCAGCGAATAGCGCACCCCGGCCTGGGCGGCCAGATTGACCACCGCGTCGAAACGCTGCCCAGCAAACAGCTGCTCGATCCCGGCGCGGTCGGCCAGGTCACACTTGACGAACGTGAAATTGTCCTTGTCGGTCAGATGCTTGAGGCGGTTTTCCTTAAGTGACACATCATAGTAGTCGTTCAGGTTGTCCAGGCCGACCACCTCGTCGCCCCGCGCCAGCAGCCGCTGGCAGAGATGGAAGCCGATGAAGCCGGCGGCACCGGTTACGAGAATCCTGGAAGCCGTGGCGCGTGGCGTGTGGCGCGTGGCGTGATCTTTATTTGCTAC
>JAHEDT010000083.1:3201-7555 GCA_024641085.1 Geobacteraceae bacterium
CGACTAAATTGTCTCCAGAAATTCCAACAGCTCCCCGGTCTTCTCTTCCATAAGCACCTGGTCGCCGCGAGATTCCACGTTCAAACGCACCACCGGCTCGGTGTTCGACATGCGCAGGTTGAAACGCCAGTCGGCGTACTCGACCGAGAGGCCGTCGGTGTGGTCGATGGCACTGGCGCCGGGGGCGTAGCGCGCCGCAACGGAGGCGATCGCCGCGGTCGGGTCGTCCAGGGTGCGGTTGATTTCACCGCTGGCCGGGAAGCGGCGCATCCGCTCGCCAACCAGCGCCGAGAGCGGCTGGCCCTGGCGGCTGATCAGCTCGGCCACCAGCAACCAGGGGATCATGCCGCTGTCGCAGTAGGCGAAGTCGCGGAAATAGTGGTGGGCGCTCATCTCGCCGCCGTACACCGCATCCTCGGCGCGCATCCGCTCCTTGATGAAGGCGTGGCCGGTCTTGCTCATCACCGGCGTGCCGCCGCCTTGCGTGACCAGGTCGATGGTGTTCCAGGTCAGGCGCGGATCGTGGATGATCTTCGCCTGAGGGTGGCGTAGCAGAAACGCCTCGGCCAGCAGGCCGACAATGTAGTAGCCCTCGATGAACGCACCGCGCTCGTCAAACAGAAAGCAGCGATCGAAATCACCGTCCCAGGCGATGCCGAGATCGGCGCCGTGAGCCAGCACCGCGTCCCGGGTCAGGCCGCGATTCTCCGGCAGCAGCGGGTTGGGGATGCCGTTGGGAAAGCTGCCGTCCGGCTCATGGCAAACCTTGACCATCTCGATGGGCAGCTGCCCTTCGAGCAGGTCGAGCACCGGCCCGGCGCAGCCGTTGCCGGCGTTGACCACCACCTTGAGCGGCCGCAGGGCGGCGCGTTCGACGTAGCCGAGCAGGTGGCGGATATAGGCCTCCCGGTGCGCGTAGGGGGTCACCCGCCCGCGCCGCTGCGGGGTGGTGAAGTCGCCCCCTTCCGCCAGCTCGCGGATCGCGTCGAGGCCGCTGTCGCCGCTGATCGGCCGGCTCTCGGCGCGCACCAGCTTCATGCCGTTGTAATCGGCCGGGTTGTGGCTGGCCGTCACCATGATGCCGCCGTCGGCCCCGGCATGGGAAGTGGCGAAATAAACCTCCTCGGTGCCGCACAAACCGATATCTAGCACCTCCGCCCCACCCTCGGTCAATCCGCGCACCAGGGCCGTGGTCAGCGCCGGGCTGGTCGGCCGCACGTCCTGGCCGACCACTACCCGCTGCGGGGCCAGGTACTGTGCATAGGCCCGGCCGATGCGGTAGGCCACCTCCTCGTTGAGCTGATCGGGAATCCGCCCGCGGATGTCGTAGGCTTTGAAGCAGGCAATATTCATGAAAACCTCGTAGCGCGCAGCGCGTGGTGCATGGCGCGAAAACACTCTTTATAAACTTTGCTTTCGACAGTTTTCACGTCACATGTCCTGCTTCGCGATACTGTTTTTGTGAAATGTGTAGACCTGACCCCTAAGACTAGGGCGAGTCAGCGCCCGTAAACGTCGTCAAACCGCTCGATATCGTCCTCGGAGAGGATCGCGCCGGTCTGCACCTCGATGATCTCGAGGATCGTGTCGCCGGGGTTGGCGAGGCGGTGCTTGTCGCCGAGCGGGATGTAGATCGACTGGTTGGCCGAAAGGGTCTGCACGACATTCTCGCAGGTCACCTCGGCGACACCGCGAACCACCACCCAGTGTTCGGCGCGGTGCTGGTGGCGCTGCAAGGAGAGGCTCGCCCCGGGGGTCACGGTGATCCGCTTGACCAGGTAACCGTCGCCGGTGTCGAGCCCCTCGTAGGCGCCCCAGGGGCGATTGACCCGCTTGTGCAGCAGGTACTCTTCGCGCTGCTGCTCCTTGAGCCGCTCGACCACCCGCTTGACGTCCTGCACCCGGTCCTTGGCCGCTACCAGCACGGCGTCGGCGGTTTCCACTACCACCACGTCCTGCAGACCGATCCCGGCCACCAACCGTGAGCCGCCGTACAGATAGCTGTTGGCACAGTCGACCTCGACCACGTCGCCCTGGCAGACGTTGCCGCTCCCCTCCTCGACGCCAACCTCCCAGAGCGCCGCCCAGGAGCCGACATCGCTCCAGCCGGCCGCCAGGGGGATCACCGCGGCGCGGGCGGTCTTCTCCATCACCGCGTAGTCGATCGAATTGGCCGGGCAGGAAGCAAAGGCCACGGCGTCGAGCCGGGTGAAGTCCAGGTCGGCCACCCGCCCCTGCCAGGCCTGCCGGCACGCCGCCAGCATCTGCGGAGCGTGTGTTTCCAGCTCGGCCAGGTAGGTCGACGCCCGGAACAGGAACATGCCGCTGTTCCAGTAGTAGTCGCCACCGGCCACGTATGTCTCCGCGGTGGCGAGATCCGGTTTCTCCACGAACTCGGCGACATCAAAAATCGCCGGGGCGGGAGGGTGCGCGCTTCGCTGCGGCGCACCCGCACGGATATAACCATAGCCCGTCTCCGGCGCGGTCGGCACGATGCCGAAGGTCAGCAGCGCCCCGTCCTCGGCAGCGGGCACCCCGCCCTCGATCGCCGCGCACAGCGCCGCAGCATCGCGGATCACGTGGTCGGCAGGCAGCACCAGCAGCAGCGGGTCGGCACCGTCAGCGGTCGCCTGCAGGGCCGCCACGGCCACTGCCGGGGCGGTGTTGCGGCCGAGGGGTTCGAGAATCACGCGCTCGGCGGCCTGGCCGACCTGGCGCAGCTGTTCGGCCACCATGAAGCGATGGGCGTCGTTGCACACCACCAGCGGCGCTCCCAGGCCGGCCAGCCCGTTCAGGCGCAGCACCGTATCCTGCAGCATGGTCTGCTCCCCGACCAGCGGCAGCAGCTGCTTCGGGTAGAGTTCACGGGACAAGGGCCAAAGGCGGGTACCGGCGCCGCCGGAGAGAATAACGGGGATGATCATGAGAACCTCGTAGCGCGCGGCGCGTGGCGCGTGGCGCGTGGCGCGAAAAAACTTTTCAATCACAAAATCATATTGAGCCGCGGTTAGAATCTGATCAGGTCTGAGGTATAACCCAATAAAATAAGCTTTTGACCTATCAGATTTGATCAGATTTTATCCGCGACCATGACGCCTTTGAACTTATCGGGTTAAACAATAGATCCAGATAGATTTTGATCGCGGCTAATAATGCCTTGGTTTGCAGTGCAGGGGCTGGTTCGCAGTTCCAACCACGCGCCACCCGCCACGGCTTCTAAATGTCCATGCCTCAATTATAAACGAACCCGCCCCTGGTTTTCCAGGAACCAGGCGTAAGTCCGCTCGATCCCCTCCTTGAGCGACACGTTTGCCTGCCAGCCCAGCGTCTGCATGCGCGAGACGTCGAGCAGCTTGCGCAGGGTGCCGTCGGGCTTGCTCGGGTCGAAGGCCAGATCGCCTTCGAAACCGACCGCCGCCATGATCGTCTCGGCCAGTTCGCTGATGGTCACGTCGACCCCGGTGCCGAGGTTGACGAAGCACGGTTTCGGGTAGCTCAGCAGCTCGGCGGCGAGCGTCGCATCGTCCAGCTCCATGATGAACACGCAGCCGTCGGCCATGTCGTCGACGTACAAAAACTCCCGCATCGGCGTCCCCGTCCCCCAGATCACCACGCGCTTTGGTTGCTGAAGGTCAGGTCCCGAGGTTTTCGCCTCGTGAAAACGTCGGATCAAAGCCGGTAGCACATGCGAATTCTCGGGATGGAAGTTGTCCCCCGGCCCGTACAGGTTGGTCGGCATCACCGCCACGAACTGCGTGCCGTGCTGGCGATTGTAGGATTCGCACATCGTCAGGCCGGCGATCTTGGCCAGCGCGTAAGGCGCGTTGGTCGGCTCGAGCGGTCCGGTCAGCAGGGCTGCCTCGCTGATCGGCTGGGCGGCGTCTCTCGGATAGATGCACGACGAGCCGAGGAACAGCAGGCGCTTCACGCCGTGTCGCCAGGCCTGGTGAATGACATTGTTCTGGATCGCCAGGTTGACGTGGATGAAATCCGCCGGGTAGCTGTTGTTGGCGTGGATGCCGCCGACCATGGCCGCCGCCAGGAACACGTACTCCGGCTGCTCCGCGGCGAAGAACGCCGCCACCGCCGCCTGGTCGGTCAGATCGAGCTGCGCCAGTCCCGGCGTCAGCAGGTTCGCATACCCGCCGGCCTTGAGCCGCCGCACCAGCGCCGACCCGACCATCCCTTCAGCCCCGGCTATATATATTTTGCTGTCTTTTTGCATCTGTCTATTGGAATCCTCAATTCAACTGTTGATGAAACAAAAACCCGGCCTCACACCCGTTCGTTGCACTCACTCGAGTCACAGAGGCTCAGAGAAAATCGCCTTAAGGTTAAGGCTTTAAAACAAAAA
>JAHEDT010000042.1 GCA_024641085.1 Geobacteraceae bacterium
TAAGTATTACTGCGACTCATTCTCGAATTACCTAAGGACTTTTAAACCACATTTTTCAACACCGAGCCGAAATTTCAAAGAGGGATAAAATCTGATCATTTCAACAGTAGATTCCAAATAGCCGAAAAAAATAGCCTACCTCAACTACTCCCCGCAGAAATCCCGCCATGATGGATGATGCCGCTCC
This sequence comes from Geobacteraceae bacterium, assembly GCA_024641085.1. Taxonomy (GTDB): domain Bacteria; phylum Desulfobacterota; class Desulfuromonadia; order Desulfuromonadales; family BM103; genus JAHEDT01. The sequence goes on from JAHEDT010000042.1 coordinate 188, forward strand.
GACTCGACGAGTGCGGAACCGATCTCGAAGGCGTAGTGGGCCAGCAGCATGGTGATCTCCTGTTCGAGGTTGGCCAGGCTGTTATCGACCAGCTGCCGGTCGAAGCCCCGTTCGCCCAGATTGATGACCAGTTCCATGGCCACGATACGGCTGACTGCCTCACCAAGCTCGGTCAGCTTGCGCTGTGCCAGGTTTTCATTGAGTTCGAAGTCGAGCAGCTTCCTGAGGCGGTCACTGGCACGCCGGGTCAGCTTAAAGCCGGCCAGGTAGCGGAACAGATTGCGTTCGCGGGCCACCTTCATCTGCTTGAGTAGGCTTTCAGCGATCTGCACGTAGAGGATGTCGTTGGAACCCTCGAAAATCTGAAACGGCCGGCTGTCGACGATAGCGCGCCCGGCGAAGTGGTCGAGGCGGTAGCCCTTGGCACCCACCAGTTGCAGCAGCGATTGGGCGGCGTCCTGCATGAGATCAGTAATGCAGGTCTTGATGGCATTGGCTTCCAGGCCGTGAGCGGCCAGGTTGTGCTCGGTGCCGGCCCGTTCGCAGGTGTTGATACACATCGCCGAGCAGATGGTCACCGCAGACTGGATGCGCGCCAGGCGGGCCTGCACCTGGTCGTAGCTGAGCAGGTTGCGGCCGCCGACCAGGCGGTCGCGGCAGTGACTGGTTGCCTCGTCGAGGACGCGCCGCAAAAACCCCATCGCCATCGCCGGGAAATGCATGCGGCTGCGGTGCAGCAGGTCGAGCATCATCTTGATCCCGGTGCTGTGCGGCACCAGGCGACAGGTGGCCGGCAGGGTGACGTCGATCAGGTTGCGGCCGTAGGGGATCATGTAGAGGCCGAGGTTCTTGAAGGTCTCCTCGACCACCACGCGCTGGCCGGGCGCGTTGGCGTCGCAGATAAAGAAGTCGATATCGCGGGCGAGCCCTTTACCTGGGGTCAGCTGGCGTGCGGTGAGCAGCCAGTAGTCGGCCCAGCCGGTCAACCCCGCCCAATGCTTGGTGCCCAACAGGTGGCAGCGCCCGTCCTGCTCGGTCCAGGAGGTCTGCATGTGCAGCGCGTCGCTGCCGTAGTCGGGCTCGGTGATCATCAGGCCGCCCATCTTGCGATTGTCGACGAAATCCGTCAACACGGCCTGGCGGGCCTCGGCCTGGCCGTACTTGGCGACCGGTTGGATGAACAGTGCCCAGTTGATGCCGAAAACCAGGGCCAGGGCCAGCGACTCGTAGGAAGCGGTCTCGACCAGGGCGACGCCTTCTTCGATTGCCCCTCCCCGACCTCCGTACCGGGCCGGCACAAAGGTGGCAAACGGGCTGCAGGCCATAACCTCGCGCAGCACGTACGGCGGCAGGCCGCGGCTGGCGCTGAGCTGGTCGAGGTCTTCGCGGATATGGAAGACGTTTTCCAGGCTGTACTTGAAGGCCTGCAGAAAGACCGGGAAAGGCGTGGAACTGTCAACCTGTTCCGGCTTCAAGGGCGGGCCCTGCGCTGCAAATGGCTGCATTGATCACGTTCCTGGCTGGCGGTTAACAGTTGGCTGGTTATATTGTATCGTTGCAGGTGTTTTCTTCAATCTACGAGAGGGTAGATTTCCCGCGGCTTGCTGTGCCATACGTTGATTGCCGCTGGGTTCTTTCCTTATTGAGGGAATCCAGCACCAAGAATCCAGAATCCGGAATAAGTCCCGAATGCCAGGTGGGTTCGCGAGTTTTTTTCTGACTTCTGGATTCTGAATTCTGGATACCCCGTGGCTTGCCGAGAAGCTGCTTCTTCAATCCGGGACGGAGACGCGGGATGTCCGCAGATATTGCGGCTTTCACGCCCCGCGTCCCTGGCATTCAGCGCAGCGTTGCCTGCAGGTACTCGACGAAGCGCTGCCACGACTTGTGATCGGCATCCTCACGATAGCTCTTGGCGCCGAACACGGTGAAGGCATGGGGGGCGCCGCTGTAGGTGGTCATCTCGTGGGCAACACCATGCTTTTCCAGTTCAGTGGCCAGGTTGGCGAAATCCTCCATGCTGATATAGCTGTCGGCTGTGCCGTGCAGGATCAGGAATTGCCCCTTGGCTTTGCTGTAATCCTGCCCTTCCGGTGTAGCCAGGCCACCATGGAAGGTAACAAACCCCTTCAGGCCGGCTCCGGACCTGGCCTGCTCAAGCACCGCCGCCCCGCCGAAGCAGTAGCCCATCGACACCGCGTTGGCGACATTGCCACCCTGGGCCTTGGCCGCATCCAGCGCACCCTGGAGCAGCGCGCGGAGCTTTGCCCGGTCCTTGTAGAGCTCGCCGGTGTGCTTTTGCTTGTCGGCCATCTCGGTCGGGCGTACGCCTTTGCCGAACAGGTCGGCGGCAAACACCGCGTAGCCCAGATCGGCGAGCATCCCGGCACGTTTGATCTCGTAATCGGTCAGGCCGTCCCAGTCATGGACCAGCAGCACCAGCGGTGCATCCGCTTTCGGGCTGACGAAATAGCCTTCGTAGGTCTGGCCATTCACCTGGTAGTCGACTGCGGCGCCTGACGCCAGAGCGCTGCCGGCGAAAACCGTCATGAACATTATGGTCAGTATTGATTTCATCGATGTCCTCCGTTTTTATGGATGGGTGAAAAGTTGCATGTTCGAGTTTAACAGGTTTTCCGGAATGGCGCAGGAGGAGGGAGACTGTAAGCTGTAAGCTATAAGCTGGAGGCTGGGGGCTGGACGGTTTTTTCCCGCGCTCCGGTCTTTCAACTCTAAAAAGCTGAAACAGCTCAGGAAGTCGGTGCCGACGGGTCCGGCTCGAGGAGAGTGTTCAGCCAGCGCTGGATGCCTGCATAGTGCGAACCCGGCCAGTAGATGCGGCCGCAGGTTGTGCAGCGATGAAAGTCATCGTAGTAAAGACGGGTTTTCGGCTCCAGGCGCTGCTCAACGGCCGACTTGTCCACCTGCTCCAGCAGACCGTTGCAGGACATGCAGCGTCGCCACAACTGGACCCGCGCGGAGAGCCGATAGCGTGCAAGGACTTCACGCACCTGGACAGCGACAGCATCAGATCGCACCAGGTAGCCGTGCCGGACCTGGCGGTGCTTGAGAAGCCCCCGGTCGCGAGTGAGAATGATCCGTTCACGGTCGCTGGCCAGCTGGATGATCTCGGCATCGCCGTACTGGTTGTCGTAAAGACAGTCGAAACCGAGCAGGCGCAGGAGGCGGGCCAGTTTACCGAGATGAACATCGAGGATGAAGACGGCAGGATCGGGCGGCTGGGGTGTTAAGGGACGCAAAGGCTGCGACGGCATCTCGGTGTGTACCGGGTAGACGGCAATCACGTCACCGGGCTGAAGCTGATAATCGAAGCCGACCGAACGGCCATTGGCCAGGATGGCATCGACTTCGGTATGCGGCACACCCAGCGCCTCGATAGCGTCTTTAACCCCTGGATGTCCACGAAAACGGTACTCGATCGGCCTATTCCGGCAACGGCGCGTCAGCAGCTTGTCCAAGCCACCAAAGCAGCGGAAAGCGGCGATAAACTGCTCGGGCTGCTCATCAGTTCGCGCCATGGCTGATCCGGGCACTCAGGATACAGAAGGCAGGAGACCGAACTGGAGGCATAAACACTGACCCCACACGCTTCCGTGTCCCAGGCCCTGGTTATTCGCGTCCAGCCAGCGACACGCCGCAGCTGCCGTCGCAATAGGGTTGGTCGCCGGTCAGACCGCAGCCGCAGATGTACACCTTCTGACGTTTTTTTATCTTGAAGGCAATCGGCGAAGAGCCGCTGCCGCTATGTGATTCGTCGCAGAACGGCAGGTTCTGGGACTTGCCGCAGGTACAGCGATAGTAGGTGCCGGGATCCAGGGTGATACCGATCGGCATGCCGAAATCTGCTTTACTCATGAACTCCTCCGTAGCACGGGGCGCGATTGTTCACTGCGGCCATGTCCGCGTTAATTAATGTAACGGATGAACAATATGCTCTAATATACCTTTTATTAAATGACTTTATATTATTTAAAGAACCAGTCGTAGGCAAACTTGCCGACGGCGCCGAGCACCAGCAGCTCCACCAGTGTGATAGCCGCAACGACCCAGAGCTTGCCTTTGCCGCCCCGCAGGCGTTTCGCCAGGAAACCGGGCAGAACCCTGCCCATATCCTCATTCATGTTGTCCCAGGCTTCCCTGAAGACGCTGTCCCTGGGCTTTTGGCACGTGGGCGATGGTTTGCCCCGAACCAATTTTTTGCTGTGCGATTTTTTGCCCATGGCCGATCCCGAATAGAGTGGCTGCTGAGTGCAGCCTGCATGTCAAGTCAACGCGCTGAAGGTAACGTTTTTACCGTTGACGGTCAACCGCAGAGTGGTCCAGCACGGCAATCTTACGCGTCGCTCGAATCCTCCGGGAGGTCCCCGGTCAGCGGATGATTATCCCGCTGCGCAAAGTGGCTGCGTAGAAATGCCGTCAAATGCTCGGCCGTTTGCGGTCGGGCAAAATAGTAGCCCTGAATTTCGGTGCAGCTGCTGGCATAGAGGTAGTCGAACTGGCGGTGCGATTCGACTCCTTCGGCAAGAACTTCGAGGTTCAGGTTGTCGGCAATTGCCAGGATTGCCTCGACGATCGCCACGTCCTCAGGATTGTCAGGGATACTTTGCACAAACTCCTGGGCGATCTTGATGCGGTCAAAAGGAAAGTGCTTGAGGTATTGCAGTGATGAATAGCCTGTGCCGAAATCATCGATGGCCAGCTTGATCCTGCGGATTTTGAGGTCTGTGAGCCGCTCCAGCCCCTGCTGGAGGTTCTCCATGACCAGGCTTTCCGTCAGTTCGATTTCGAGATATTCGGGAGCCAGCCCGGAGATGCGCAGCTTTTCCTCCACCATGTCGATGAAATCGTGCCTGCGAAACTGGGTACTGGAAACGTTGACCGCCATGCGCACCCTGGGTAAGCCCTGGTCCTGCCATGCCTTAGCCTGCAGGCAGGCGGTCAGCAGGACCCATTCGCCCAGGGGGTAGATCAGGCCGCATTCCTCGGCAACCTTGATGAACTCGACAGGCGGAATCATGCCCAGGTCCGGGTCACGCCAGCGCACCAGCGCTTCGAAACCGGAGATGCATCTGGAGCGCAGGTCAAGCTGGGGTTGATATTCGAGGTAGATTTCGCGGTTCTTCAAGGCCCGGCGCAGGCGGCTCTCCATGCCGAGCCTGGCGAGCATCTTCTGGTTCATCTCGCTGGAATAGAACTGGTAGTTGTTGCGGCCATGCTCCTTGGCACTATACATGGCCGCGTCGGCATTGCGCAGCAGGGTATCGACATCCCTGCCGTCTATCGGGTAGATGGCAATGCCGATGCTGGCGCTGTTCAGGACTTCGATCCCTTCGAGGGCTACCGGTCTTGCCAGGGTTTCGAGGAAGCGCTGGGCAAAGTGCGACAGTTCGTCATCGGAGGAGAAACCGCAGAGAACGATGACAAATTCATCGCCGCCCAGGCGGGCGACCGTGTCGCCGTGGCGCACGCAGTCCTGCATTTTCCTGGAGACCTTCTTGAGGAGGTCATCGCCGCAGGCGTGACCGAGTGTGTCGTTCACCCACTTGAAATGGTCCAGGTCGACGAACAGCACTCCGACCTTGTTGTCTTCACGCTGGGCCTGGATCAAGGCGTGCTGCAGGCGCTCCTGGAGCAGGAAGCGGTTCGGCTGCCCGGTCAGGGGATCGTAATGGGCCAGGTGCTGAACCTCCTGTTCAGCTTTCTTGCGCTCGGTGATATCGACGATGCCGGCCATGCTGTAGAGGATTTTCCCCTTTGCGTCGCGCACCGACTTGGCTGATATCAGCACGTCGAGGGTTTCGCCGGCTTTCGTGACCATCTGGTAAGGGATGTCTTTGACTGAACCGATCTCGAAAAAGTGCGGCAGGACGGTCTCTTCGGCGAGGTCCCTGGACTTGCCGGTGAAAAAGTCGGTGAGCTTGCGGCCAATGACCTCGACCCGTTGATAGCCGAGCACCTCGAGCCAGTAATCACTTACCGCGACCAGCCGCCCCGCGCCATCGATGGAGTGCATCATCACCGGGGTGCTCAGGTAGAGGTTGCGATATTCCTGTGCTTTGGGCCGGCGGCTTTTGCCCGCACCTTTCATGAAACCACTCCTTGGCCTGACAATCTCCTGAGCAGCCTTTGGCCGAGGGAATCCCTGAGGCCTACAGCGTATCACAGGGCACTTATTCTTCCGCCATGGCCGACCCCCGCAATCTGCATTGAACGGCCACCCTCGTTCACTATTGTGTCCCCATCTCTGTGCAGGACCCGTCCGGCAGTTTGAGTTGGTACGCCGACAGGAAGTTTTCGAACTGCTCCCGGTCGAGGGACTCGTCGGACAGCAGTTTCCGGGCGAGTTTCTCGAGGACTTCACGGTTCTCAGCGACGATCGCCATGGCACACTCCTGGGCGTCCAGGGCGATCGTCTTGATTTCCTGGTCAATGATCCAGGCGGTTCGATCGCTGAAGGTCTTCTCGGCAGCCAGGCGGCGTCCGAGGAACGGGTGTTCTTCGCCGCGTGGGTAGCTGAGCGGCCCCATCCGGTCGCTCATCCCCCATTGGCAGACCATCTTCTCGGCCAGGTCCATCACCTGTTTGAGGTCGCTGTGGGCTCCGGTGGAGAACTCCCTGAAAAATTCTTTTTCGGCCGCCCGGCCGCCGAGCATGACCGTCATACGACCAAGCAGGTAGCTGCGGCGGTAATGGTAGCGATCGTCCTGCGGCAGCTGCTGGGTCAGCCCGAGCGCCTGGCCACGCGGAATAATCGTGATCTTGTGGACGGGGTCGCTGTTCGGCAGGCACCTGGCGACCAGGGCATGCCCGGCCTCATGAACCGCGGTCGTCCACTTCTCCTCCTCGGACATGACCAGCTTGCGTTCCACCCCCATCAACTGCCGGTCTTTGGCCTGTTCGAAATGATCCATGGTGACCGTATCGGCATTTTTGCGGGCGGCAATCAGGGCGGCCTCGTTGGCCAGACTCTGCAGATCGGCACCGACCATGCCGGGCGTTCCCTTGGCAATCTGTTCGAGGTCGACATCCTTGGCGAGCGGCATGCCCCGGGTGTGGACTTCGAGAATCTTCACCCGGTCGCGCCAATCGGGCCGGTCGATCACCACCATGCGGTCGAACCGGCCGGGGCGCAACAGGGCCGTATCGAGCACGTCCGGCCGATTGGTCGCGGCCAGTACGATCACCTCGTCGTGGGGGGCGAAACCGTCGAGTTCGGAAAGCAGCTGATTGAGGGTCTGCTCCCGTTCGTCATGGCCACCGCCGAGCCCGGTCCCGCGGGCCCGGCCAACGGCATCCAGCTCATCAACGAAAATGATGCTTGGAGCATTTTTCTTGGCATTGGTGAACAGGTCACGGACCCGGCTGGCGCCAACCCCGACGAACATTTCAATGAACTGCGAGGCCGAGATGCTGAAAAACGGGACCTCGGCTTCACCGGCCACGGCGCGGGCCAGCAGGGTCTTGCCGGTCCCGGGCGGACCGACCAGCAGAACCCCGCGCGGCACCTTGCCGCCGAGGCGAGCGAACTTCTGCGGCTCCCGCAGGTAGGCAATTATTTCCTGCAGCTCCTGTTTGGCTTCGACCATGCCGGCAACGTCCTCGAAGGTGGTCCGGGATTTTTCCCGGGAGTAGAGCTGCGCACCGGATTTGCCGAATTTGCTCAGGAGGTTGCCACCCACACCACCCTGCTGTCGCACCCGGTTCATGATATACAGCCAGACCCCGATAATGATGACCCAGGGGAGCAGGTTGAGCAGCGCACTGAACCAGGGTGACGAATCTTCGACCGGCTTGGCCAACACCCTGACGCCGTGCTCATCGAGCAGCGGCAGCAGATTGGGGTCCCCCACCGGCGGCAGGACCGTGTGGAACAGCTGGAAGTTGCCTTCCCCTTTGAAGCGGGCGCCAATGACCTGATCGGCATTGAGCGGAATCGCCTGGGCAAAGCGGCCATTGAGGTCGGTTCCCTGCATGGTCACTTCGATGACCTGGCCGCCCTTCAGTTCATGTTTAAACAGGCTGTAGTAGATGTCCGCGACAGGCTCAGGCTGCTGGGCCGGATAGAAATACATGTAGATGAGGTTGAACCCCACCAGGAGGGCCATCAGAATAATGATTCTCTGCAATGGGGTCTTCATCGGGTTCACTCTCGCCTCGTCGTCAGCGTTTGCCTGGAACAACGATTTTCAAGCTCTCTAAATGGTAACAAAAAACCCGACGTCTGCTCTGTTGTTTCTACGGATGGTTGAAAAGCACCCCGGGCGCGCAGGCCGGCAGATACCGCCCCACCCTCGCCCGCAGGGACACATGCCCCCTGCAAAAAAATGGGAATCTGTTAATATTTAGTATGAAATGGCGTGCTGCAGGTTGCGGGAACTCTGGCCTCTTGCCGAACACATGCATCAGCTGACCAGCCGTCCACGGCTGGCTTGCCGATCATGAAGGGAGGGTTACATGGATGATTACCGCCTCAAACCTGACGTGTTGTGTTGGCGATGTGACACCACCCAGTTTACCTTCAAAACAACCGGGGAGCTGCCACTGCTCGAAGGGACGATCGGCCAGGACCGAGCCCTGACGGCCATCGATTTTGGGCTGGATATCAAAGACGGCGGGTTCAATCTCTTCATCCTCGGCCAACCCGGCACCGGCCGTTCCTCGACCATCAAGAAAATCCTGGAAAACCGTTCCTCCGGCAACCCCGTCCCAAATGACTGGTGCTATCTCCATGATCTCGAAGACGGCACGCATCCCTTGCACATCCGCCTCCCCGCGGGGAAAGGCCGTGAGTTCAAGAAAGATCTCGACCATCTGATCGAACGGCTCGCGGAAAATATCCCCAAGATTTTCAACAGCAAGGAGTATGAAGAGCAGAAGAAGAAGATCGCCGTCGACTACAAGAGCAAACACGATGCTCTTATCGAAGAGCTCGAGCAGGAAGCAAAATCCAAGGGGTTCGCGTTGCGCCGGGCGGTCAACGGCCTGGTGATGATGCCGGTTCGTTACAATGAACCCCTGTCGCAGCAGGAGTACGAAGCCCTCGACGACGAGGCAAAAGCCGGCATTGAAAAACGCGGGGCGGAACTCCAGGAGCGGATTGACGAGGTCCTGAGGCAAGTGCGGGCCCTCGAGGAGGAAATGCGCCAGAAGATCACCGCAATGGAAAAGGACATACTGCTCTTTTCGATCGTCCACCTCTTCGATGAACTGGAGCGTAAATACGCCGAGTTCGACACCATCATCGAACATTTCGCCAGGTGCAAGAAAGACATCATCGACCGGATCGATGAAGTGCGCCCGCAGAAAGAGCCCCAGGTTGTCCTGGCCGGAATGAAGACGCAGGAGGAAGGGACCTCATTCAACCGCTACCGGGTCAATCTGCTGGTCGACAACAGCGCCCTCGCTGGGGCTCCGGTGATTTACGAAGCCAACCCGACCTACTTCAACCTGTTTGGGCGAATCGAACATGTCATCCAAATGGGCAACGCCATGACCAATTTCGAGATGATCAAGGCCGGTGCGCTGCATCGGGCCAATGGCGGCTATCTGATCCTGGATTGTCGCGAGGTGCTGTTCAATATCTTCTCCTATGAAGCTCTCAAACGTTGCATCCGCAACCGGGAAGTCAAAATCGAGGATATGGCCGAACAGTTCCGGCTGATCGCCACGGTCACGCTCAAACCGCAGCCGATCCCGCTCGACTGCAAGATCGTCCTCATCGGCGCGCCGCTCTTCTACTATCTCCTCTTCCAACTCGACCCCGACTTCCGCAAATTTTTCAAAGTCAAGGTCGACTTCGACGAGATGATGACAAGCTGCCGGGAACACATCCAGCAGTACGCGCTGTTCATCGGCACCAAGTGCAGCGAAGAAAAGCTGCTGCATTTCGACCCCGCGGCGGTGGCACGCACGATCGAATACGCGGCACGCCTGGTCGAGGACCAGGAGCGACTCTCCTGCTGCTTCATCGATATTGCCGACTTGATCCGCGAGGCGTCCTTCTACGCCGAGAAGCAATCGGCGGACCGGGTTGCAGAGAAGCACGTCGGCCTGGCGATCGAGGCACGCATCTATCGTTCGAACAAGGTTGAAGAGCGCATCCAGGAACTCATCGATGACGGCACCATCCTGGTTGACACCGACGGCGCCGTCACGGGCCAGGTCAATGGCCTCACCGTCTACCAGCTCGGCGACTACAGCTTCGGCAGGCCGGCACGCGTCACGGTCCGCACTTTCCTGGGGAACAAGGGGATGGTCAACATCGAGCGAGAAGCCAAGCTGTCCGGTCCGATCCACGACAAGGGGGTTCTGATCCTCAACGGTTTCTTCGGGCAGCGCTATGCCCAGGACAAGCCGCTGGCGCTGTCGGCGTCGATCTGTTTCGAGCAGGTTTATTCCGGTGTCGAAGGTGACAGTGCCTCGTCGACCGAACTGTATGGCATCCTGTCCAGTCTTTCCGGCTTGCCGATCAAACAGGGCATCGCCGTCACCGGCTCGGTCAACCAGCACGGCCAGGTTCAACCGATCGGTGGCGTCAACCAGAAGATCGAAGGCTTCTACACCGTGTGCAAATTCCGGGGGCTGACCGGCGAACAAGGGGTGATCATCCCCCGAACCAACCAAAGGAACCTCATGCTCAAGCCGGAGGTGGTCGAGGCAGTGGCCGAGGGAAAATTCCACATCTGGAGTATCGCAACCATCGACCAGGGGATCGAGATCCTGACTGGGGTGCCGGCAGGAGAACTGGGCGAGAACGGGGCCTGGCCCGAGGGGACGATCAATGACCTGGTCGACAAACGCCTGCGTAAATTTGCCGAGACGGCTCAAAGCTTCAACAGCAAGCACAATTGAGAGCTTTTTGCTACGGGCGGTTGGCAATCAGCGACCGGGTTATTTAGAGAATCGACCTCGCTTGAGAAACTCTATCGTTTGTAAAGCAACCTGTTCGTTATAGCGCATCATCGTGTGGTTGGTTTCAATGATGATGAAATCATTCATCCCGTCAATATAAGTTGACTCCACCGGGACCAGCCCATCGTCCTGACCAGGGATCCGGCTCGAAAGGAACCCGTTTTCGGTGACCCCGGCGATAATCCCGAGAGGATAGTCCGGTGCCGGCAGGGTGTTGGGAAAACTGCCGTTATCGGTGCCCAGTTGGCTTGCCGTCGGCCCGGCGAACTGCATCCACCAGCTGTCTTTGAAAATATCGACGATCGGTGTCCCCTGGTTGGGTGCTCCGATCAGCACCACCTTCCCCATGTATTTCAGCTTATGCTTTCCGAGGTAGGCACGAATCATCAAGCCGCCAAGAGAATGCCCGACAAAATGAACCGGACGCTCCCGGTCCAAACAGCAGTCAGCTATCTGGCGGCTGATATCCTGCAGGATTTCTTCCGGATCACTCTGCAGCGAATCATAACCGACCCGTTTAACTTTGTAGCCTGCGTCCTTCAAACGTTTTGCCAGCAGCCACATGGCTGTGTTACTGCGCCCGAAGCCGTGCAACAGGACAACCGTTTCAAAGGACTGCGTTGCGTCCGTTGTGCCGGTCGGCCCTGTCAACGGCGTGCAACTCATGGCAATACCGAAAGATAAAACGAGAATCATCAACAGGTTTTTGTTCACTTGATTGAATTGTCGACCTTTTGCTGGAAGATAATACGCCCATCGGGCGTAAAAACCAGGATTGAAATCAGGACCCGGGAGAGATTTCGCCGGCGCCCCGGTGTTTGTCCAATGGGTCTGACATCCAACGCCTTTATTTAGAGAAGTGATTCAAAAAGACTACCGAATTCTTCCCGGAGCTTATAGATTGCATCCGTGGGTTCGTTGAATTCGATCGCTTCTTCAATTGTGACCTGATGGCTGTAAGCCAGATCGTTCGCGTAGAAGATTTGTGCCAGTTCGGTTGACAGGATTTCGTTTTCGACAACCGTGACCGTCTCGCTGTTGAGCTTCTCACTCCTCGGGTCTAGGTTGTATGAACCGACCAAAGAGTAGCGCCGGTCAAATACGGCATACTTTGCGTGGATCGTGCCTTCGGTTTGCCGATCCTGGTCGTATCGCCAACCGTGCCATTCCCAGATTTGCACGTTCCCGCCGCTCTTGCTCGGCCCGGCTTCCTCATTTATCAGCAGGATTTTCTTATAGTAGCTGCGACCGACCATGGTCAGTTCAGGCAAATCGTTGGTCTCAGGGCTGTTGGTCAGGATAATCACGCGGACGCCACGGTTGGCGGCGTCCCTCACCGCATCGATGAAATCAGCGGAGGGAATGAAGTAAGCGTTGCAGATGATGATCTCCTGCTCGGCATGAGCGAATAATTTCTGATATGCCTGCTGTATATAGGACTCACCTAAACGGGGACGGTTTTGAAAAAATCTGCTGCGGGCATTGACGTAATTCAGGTCGAGCTTTGCCTCTGCCATGCTTTTAACTCGCTCAACCAACTCCGGCTGAGTCGAATAGGGGATCGAAAGCTTACCGACCTGATCCAGGAAATCCCGTGTTTTTTGCCAGTAAAGATCGGTGTTAAGGATCCCCCGGCTGGCTTTTATGTCCAGGAAGTGTTCGAAATTGCGGTCAAAAACCGTCACCATGTCAGCAATGATGCGACCTCTGATGATGAGATCCTGGTCCCGCCAGAAGTCGCCGGGGTCTGAAGGGTCCACTCTGAAGTACTCGTTGGCGACGTTCAACCCTCCGACGACGGCAGTCCCCTCTGCCGTTTCACCATCCACGATCCAGATCTTCTCGTGGTAGCGGGAGTTGGGTGCTTCGGGATCCGTTGCAGGGGACAGGAATGGGATGGGGACCTCGTTGAGCCACTCCAGATAGAGGGACTCGTAACCCTGGACCTCGATCCCGTGCTGCTTCAGGTCGAAGTACATCCATTGGGTCTGTAAACCGAGATTCGCTGCAGCATCCACAATCACACGAACATCCAGGCCCTCGGCCTTTTTCCTCTTCAAGATCTCCGCGATGTGCAGCCCCGATTCGTCACCGGCAAAAATCAACGCTTGTATCCGAATGGATTTTTGCGCCTTTTCGATCAGTTGAACCCGCGCAGTAAATGACACATCACCGTTTTTCAGCAAAGCGACCTGGTTTGCTTCGGGACCGTGGACATCGAAAAGCCCGTGAAGGCCCACTTCGTCCCGCGTGCTGCCGATAAATTCTTGAGGTGGGCCAAACACCGGGGCCAGCTGATTGCTTTTGCTGGCGTTTTTCAGCGCGGGCATGGAGGGGATCGCAGTGCCCGCAGGGGGAACATAGTTTTTATGCATACAGCCCAGCAAAGCCAGGCTTACAATCAAACCGATCAGCAGACGATAGCCTTTATTCATTGATCAATCCCAAACCTGTCAGTGCCGGCAAAACTGGAAAACAGTCAAGAAGCTGCCCCTCGCAATGGGAGCAAGCATCCGAGGACCGGCGTGCAGGTCTTCAACATAGAAAACTCTGGCGGCGGATGCGGCTCCTTGAGCAGATGCTATCTCATCAGCCCGGATTCCTTGAAATACTTCAGCGCCCCGGGGTGCAACGGAGCGTTGATTCCCGTGAGCATCTCTTCCTTGTTCAATCCCATCAAGGCGGGGTGCTGTTTACGGAATTCATCGAGGTTCTCGAAGACCTCTTTCGTGACGGCATAAACCGTATCGTCTGGAGTCTTGGCTGAAGTGCACAAAAGGGCCTTCACACCAACGGTCTCTATGACAGGCCTTTTGCTCTCCGAACCTGGATACAACTGCTGGGCAAGAATCATGTTCTTGGTGTAATACTTGTTATCGGCGATCAGCTGTTCGATGCCGGGTCCGACAATCGGGATGATCTGGGCCTTACGTGCACCGGAAAGCCCCAACCGTATGGACTCGCTCGGGTGACCGACGATAAAGAAGTAAGCGTCGATTCGATTGTCCTGGAGCAGCGCGGGGGCATCTGATGCGTAGGCTGTTTGCCTAACAAAATCTTTATCCGGGTCGAGGCCGACGGCGACAAGGATATCGGTCACGAGTCGGTGCTGGCTCGAGCCCGGGTTGCCGAGGCTGACCCTTTTGCCCTTTAAATCCTCGATAGAATCGATACCTGCATCCGCAGCGGCCACCAGGGTTACCGTTTCACTGTAGAGGCTGAATACAGTGCGCAGCGCATTTTGCGGGCCCTTTTCCGACCATTCGGCCCGTCCCTTGACCGCATGATACTCTTTGTCCGCCTGGGTCAGGCCGAGGTCCATGTAACCGGCCAGGATCGCATTCAGGTTAAACGTCGATCCGGACGTGGCTTCAACCGTGGCCCGGAGGCCATAGATCGGGCGCTTGTTGTTGAGCAACTTGGCAATGGCCAGGCCGGTCGGAAAATAAACCCCTGAAAAATCGCCGCCGCCGATTGTCACGAAAGCCTCTTCAGCCTGCACCTTGGCGGGGCTGCTATTGAAAAGCACGCCGGCGAACAAGCATGCCGTCAAAAAGGCTGTCATCTTCCGGCTCATTTCAGCAAAACCTTTTAGCATTCCGTTCTCTCAGCGTCCGACAGAAGAGCCCAGGTGGAACGTTTTGGGCTCATCCCAACCGAGCGACTTAACCTGGTTCAACGCAATCGGCCCCTGATCGAGGACCAGGACCGCACGATACCCGTCCGTGAAGTACGGGTCGCCGGTCAGATTGGCCCTCGGATTGGATGGCCGCGCGTTGCCCACCCCTTTGACGAAACCGACTTTGGCCAGCATCTGTGAAAACACCAGGTCCTCGATCAGGGCATGACGCGCCTCGTCGATATCCGGGTCAATCTTGTGAGTCACCGGCGGCCTGGCTTTCATGGTAAAGCGCACTCCGATATCCCGACTGATCTGACCGACAAAGACCGGTTTGCCCTGATACCGCAACGTGCTGTACCACAGGCGCAAGTGATTGCGTTCGTGAATGTTGTGGCGGGGCTTCTGGCGGGCAAAATCCTGATGCCGACCGAAATAATAGAGCGGACTTACCGGCGAATACCGATAGCGTGAGCCAAACAAAAACGATTTTATGGTTTTCCATACGGCGGTTGAATAGGTTTCCTCGGCCGGCAGCCATCCCCGGCGGGCAAAAGCTGCAGAGATATCCTTGAAATCGCCGATAATCACCAGGTTCGTGGGATCGCCCAGCTCCCGGCCTTCCTGATCGGTGGTACAGCATGGCAAGCTCTCCAGAGCCGCCCGCAACTCGTCTTCATGCAATTCGACAAACTGTTCTTCCTGATAGAGGGTGTTGAAATCGATCATGCGATAGTCAACCCGCATGCCGGGGATCTGCACGAAAAAGGTGAAAAATTTCACCTGCTCTTCGGCTATCAGATCTACTTGCACGACCTTCTCGCCTTCATCGAGATTCGTGTATACGAAACCAGAGACTGCCGTGTGCGGCAAAACCGGGTTTCTAAAGCCCATGGCCCGGTAATAACTCTCCATCTGTTTGCGATAATCTTCGAAAAAACCGCCGCCGATGGCATAGGCTGTCTCCAGAGGTGAAAAATAGTTTGAATCCGTCGCAGTGGAGAGGAGATAGTACGTATTGTCACTGTGGTTTTCGACTTTCACCCAGACCGGTTGAATCTCGCTTCTTATCAGGTCGGCCTGGAACAGCTGCCGAACCTCCTCTGCGGTTGGCACGGCCACCGAAACCCGAATGTCCAGGTCAGCCTTCATTTGCATACGGTCACGAAATCTGACCTCGTTGACCGAACTGGGATGGAACGAGGAAGGGGTGTTGAGCGCGGCACATCCGCCGAGCACAATGACGAGGAGTGAAAAAGTTATTATTCTTGAGATTCTTAGCATTTCAACGATACGGCCCTATTGGCAATTTCAGGTTGGGATGTAATGCGCATTGAGCGAACAATCTCTTTCAGTCATTATGTCGAACATGAATAATTACGAGTCATTATATCAAGTAAATTGTATAGGCAATACAGTGCCAAGTCTTTTGACTCTTCATTTCATATTCAAATGTTCCAAGCCTATCCATGAAGGCACAGAATAAATTTATGAATCAGCGTGAGGGCAGACCGCATTTTTCTCCTGGCGAAACACGATGAAACTTCTCGGGCAGAAGCATTGCCACCGGCCCCGGTCCCTCCATTGGCATTCTCTCGACAATTCGCCCTTGCAGCGTGACAAGCAGCGCCTCTCCCGGGTGATGACGCGCCTTCAGGTAAGCTTCCTCGAGTGCACGGTTGTCACCCTCCATGGCGACCGGGAGATTCCTGCCGGTTCGGCAGTCCGTGAAAATGGCCGCATCGGCCATGTAGAGATACATGCCACTCATGAGCAAAGGCCCGTCCGGGTCTCCTCCGGCGAAGGCCTGGTCGGTCTGCACATTGGAGCAAATGAGCAGGCAAAGAAAGATCACAATTAACGTCTGCACACCGTTTCTCATGGGATCATACCCAGAAAGCTAAGGTCTGCAAATGGGCTTTGACATTTCGACAACGGAGCGCCCCCATGTTGGATTGTCAATCGCCGGCAATGAGAGCGTCAGGGATCTCGTAGCGCTCCTCATTGGCAAAGTTCACGGTGGTAAGGTCGCTTTGACGCGTGGACGTCATCGCGCCTTGTGAATCCGACGCAACCGGTTTTCCCTCTACGAACAGGATGAGACGCTTCGCACCGGCAGCCGAACGGACCTCGACTGTGGCCGTGCCATCAAAACCGCGACGGATGATGAAAACCTCGCATTCCTGTCCCTTGGCCGCCATGAACGGGACACAGGGGATTCTTGCCGAAGCATGGTAGGGCGTGCCGGGCAAGGTTGCGTCTACGGAAGACGGGAGGGGGGTCAGGGCTTTGCCTCTCACGCTGATGGTTAACGTGAAGTCGCTGGATTCGTTGCGGCGCGCAGCACTACGCATCAAGTACACGCGAATCGTATAGACGCCATCTCCAGGAAGCACCCTCTCAAAATGATACCCAGAGGTCGAACCCACGAACATGGCCACGTCGTTTGATCCCGGTGGCAGAATATTGAAGTAAGCCGACAGGTTGCCCGGTTTGAAGGTGACGTCCAGCGATTGGCCCGCTTTGGCCAGCAATCGATAATCCACGGCCTGGTAGCCCTTGATCTGATCCTTGATCGTGGTGCTGTACTCGCCACGGTTGAAACGAACTTCTTCCTGGCGAATGTCACGGGCAGCAGTCGGGGCAGCATCAAAAAACATCATGCAAATCATACTTGCAATCAGAGCTTTCATTCAGCACCTCTTCACTCGATTTGTTCGTACGTCATCTTGCTGAGGTCAATGACCATGTTCTCCGTAGTTGATGTACTAAAAATACTACGTTCAGCAATGCAAAAGGTCATCTTCATAATAAAAGTAATGGCCACCATGGAGTCAACTCTGATGGCGCATATTTTCTGTTCGTAAAAACTTGACGAACCACGATCAACGCAACTGCAACGTCATCCTGGGTCTAGTCGATGCCTTCATTCCTGGGGTTGTCTGAAATCCGCCAGCAAGGTGCCGACCTCTCGAACCCTCCTCTCATGTTCATCATCCCGCCAGACCTCGCCCAGTGCCGAAACGTACCACTCCTGCATCGCAGGCAGCGACAGGAGTTGGTTCGCGTACTCATGGGAGCGCTCGGACAACTGCGGCTCGTAGGTCTGAATCCGGAAGGCCACCGGGGCAAAGAACGCATCGACTGCGGTGAACGCATCGCCGGCGAGGAACGGACCTCCGAAACGGGACAAGCCATCCTGCCAGAGTTCATCGATGCGCGCGAACTCCTGAAGCACCGCCGGCGGGTACGAAGCGACGCGCACGCGCAAGCCGCAAATCATGGTGCAGGTGTGACGCAGGTTGGCAAACCCGGAATGCATTTCAGCCGCCGCAGAACGGGCCCACGCACGAGCGTCGCGATCGGCCGGCCAGACCCCGGGGAACTGCTCCGCCAGGTACTCGGCGATGGCCAGGGAATCCCAGACCACGTTGTCACCATCGACCAGGCAAGGCACCATTCCCGATGGGGAGAACGCGCGGAAGGCGTTTTTGTCGCCGAAGGGCGTCAGATTTTCCTGGAAAGGGATACCAAGTTCGCGCATCAGCACCCAGGGACGCAATGACCAGGTCGAGTAACTTTTGTTGGCAATATAGAGAGTGAGCATTTGGCACCTACGCAGATAATGGGTCGTCAAGGAAATCCGGCATCAGGATGGATTCCGCGATACACGCATGCAGGAATGTTTATCACTCGTCGAGGAGATTGCAACCGGCAATGCTTCTGACCGGGAGGATTGGGTTGGAATCACGCTGTTAGTGCATCAGCCAGGCCGCGCAGAAGCTTTGCCCCGTCACCGCGCCAGACGCTGCCATGCATGCAGGCCAGGGTTGCCGGCCTGGTTGCGGCCAGGCGCTCGATCATCGCACGGGCGTTCTTCGTGTGCGAGAAGTAATCCATCTGGTGGCGGAACGCCTCGCTGGGAGCAAGGATGTCTGCCTCCGTGATGGCCGGGAGATCGGCGCCACCCTGGGTGAACAAGTCGCCGCAGAACAGCGTCGAGGTCTGCTCTTCTCTCAAGAAACCACATTCCCAGGCGTGTGGCAGATGGGGTGCATCGAACCAGCGCACGGAGTGCGCTCCCAGAGAGAGCAGTTCGCCATCGGCGAGAGCGCGGGGGGCCCGGTCGGCCAGGTCGCCGATCGACACCATGGCAGCGACGCTGCCGCATAAGGGTGCTGCATGAGGGGCGGCGCCAAGCCATTCGTTGAGCGAACCGCACTCGTCGGCTTCCACATGGGAGAAGGCAATGTGACGCAGGCTTTCCACCGGCAGGATGCTGGCTACGGCTTCACGGACCAGGGGGAACATCTTGCGCAGACCGGTGTGAAAGAGCAAGGGCTCATCATCCACGATCACGTATTGGTTGAACGAAAAACCACCCGCACCTTTGATCGTGACCGGTGTGTTGATACGATAAATACCGTCGGCGACCTCGTGCACATTTGTTCCTGATTGGCTGTTTGTGACTGTCATCAGAAGCTCCTTTCCATGGGCTGCGCGATCGTATCTCTTCCTTGAAATCGTTTTTTTTTTCAAAGTGTCATCCTCAATGCTTGCCGCGCATGCCGGCGAAGCAATGGAAAAAGGCCGGGCTGTCATCTGGATCAATGTCCTTCGGCAGCTCGGCCATCTTCGCGTAATTTTTGTGGAGAAAAGATCCGCCGCTTGCCGTACCCGCCTCTCGGCAGGGCTGGCTTTATCGGGTTCGCTATGGATGAATTATCCCACCGGCAGAAGATTTGTCAAAATCGGCAAACAAACAGGATCAAATTTTGAAGAGCTCCCGTTGCACATGGGACAAGGACGGCAGCTTCGTGCGTACTTCCTCGAGGCGGGACCTCTCGATTCGCGCCGAGGCCAGGGCGGCCCCCTCGCCCGCCCCCGCCAGCATCACGCCGAAGGGGTCGAAAATTGCGCTGCGGGCAGAGAAAGGGTTTCCGCAGAGGTTGGCACCGGCCACGTAAACCGTATTCTCGATGGCCCGGGCCTGGAGCAGGGTCAACCAGTGTTCCTCCTTCATCGGACCGGCATACCAGGCCGAAGGCACGAGCACGGCCTCAGCCCCCCTGACGGCCAGGTCCCGGAACAGCTCGGGGAAGCGCAGATCGTAGCAGATGGCCAGGCCCAGTTGCATGCCATTCAGGGAGAACAGCGGCGGCTTCGCCAGGCCTCCTGACATCAGGTCGGATTCCCGGACACTCAAGGCGTCGAACAGGTGAATCTTGTTGTAACGGGCCAGCAGCGAACCATCAGGGCCTAGTGCGACAGCGACATTGGCAGCCCGTCGAGCGTCACCGGGGACCGTTTCCCACAGGCCGCAGACAATTGCGATGCCGTGCTCAGCGGCCATGGTGGCCAGAGAGTCCACGAAAGGCCCGTCGAGGGGCTCGGCGACCGTCGACAGGGGAACTCCTTCCTGGGGTCGGGCCATGAACATTTCCGGGAAAACAATCAAATCGGCGCCCTGCGCCGCGGCCTGCTGCAAACAATTGCGGGCCGTCTTGAGGTTCTCTTCCGGTTGACGTGAGACGGTTGTCTGGGCCAGGGTGATGGTTAAGCTAGAGTTCATGTCGGCACTCCGTAAAGGATGGCTGTTGGCAGGGGAAATGACCCACGGTCGGAACGGAGCAATGACTGAGAGAGTTCATGTTGCCGCCGTTTCTGAAAAGGGGTGGGGTTTATTCACTAGGCCTCTTGAAATAGGCAAAAGTAAATTGGCCCTCACAACAGACGGACACCAATTCCCAACCTTCCTCGCCATATTCATCCAGCCTGACTTTGTATTCTGAATTGCTGCTGCATAAAAGGCCGCTTACTTGCTGAACCATATACTCCCACTTTTTCATGACACCCCCCTTTCAGCGATTCAATATGCCCTTCAGGTTAGTGACGGTCAATGAATAAATAAAGTAAAATCCATACATCCTGGCAATGAAGAATGGCCCATCCTGAACGGGCTGGCCATACTTGCGCCTGATCGATGGTCTTTTATACCCACCCAAAAGGAACCGTGGCTCGGCCAGCAGGATAAATAGGATAAATGGTTAAGGCAGCTGATCAAACCAGGCCCGACTTTTGAACCACTTTTCTTGCATTGAGGCCATCTCCCCTGACAATATCTGCGTTTTAAGGAAGTTCTCCAAGGCGTTGATCAGTAGAGCATCTTCTCTCATGGCGATTCCGAGAGGTTCTACAGTCAACTTTGTTTCACCCACAACCAGTTCTTTGTCAGGATAGCGAGCTGCCATGTACGCGCAGAACGGGTAATCCGCGACCACGGCATCAGTTTTGTCCTGGAGGAGCAAATCGGTGGCCTTGACGTAGCTATCGGCCAGGGTCAGGTTAGCCTTGGGCGCCAGTTTCTCGATGACCGATTGACTTGTCGAGCCCTTCAGGGTGGCAATTCTGAATTTTTCACTGTTCATCCCCTCCTTTTTCAACAGGTCCATAGACTTGAGCTTGAGGAGTATCCCTTTGCCTGAAATGAAATAAGGCCCGACAAAGGCCACTTTCGTATTCCTTTCGGAAGTCATTGTCACCCCGGACACGACAAGGTCCACCTTACCTTCCTGCAAGGCCGGCAGCAGTTCAGAGAAAGGCATTTTGGAAAAACTTACTTTCAGATGCATCGCTTTTTCCATAGCGTGAACAAGGTCGGCATCGAGACCAATGATCTCTCCGCTCCTGGACGTGGCGTTCAGGGGCGGTTGATCGCCTGTAATACCGACTGTCAGCTCACCTTTTTTCAAGATGCCATCAAGAATGGGACCGGCACTGGCGATACTGCCAAATAAAAGCACAAACGAGAGAATCACGACTGCGAACCAAAGAGTCTTTTTCATGAACGTCTCCTTCTGAATAGCTATAAATGCGGGACACAAGTCCAGTCAGTGATAGTGCTAATGCAGTCTATCAACAAAAAAAACAACCGCTACAACACAGATGGCTTTTCTTCATCGGACTTATAAAAAACAGAGATTGGCCGCTAATTTACCAAGGCACGAAGGGATTACAGTGTTGTTGTGCAAAGAGCACCCTTGATTGATCTGATCAATCGGTATTAACTGCAAATAAAGTACATTTTTGGATCTTCTTGTCTTCGTGGCAAACATCACTTTTTTATGGGTTACTGCTCTCTGTGTTTTCGCGTCTTTGCGCTAGTCATTAGGTTTAAGTTTTGTAGTGCCATGGTTTGGGTTATAGGTCCGGAAAATTTACTATTGGTCATAGCCAGTGAGTGCTATGGTCTTCAAATCGGCGCCGACGAAATTTTTACCCAGGCGGCGATCATTGTTTGGCGCTGCTTAGAAACATGCTCCCTTAGAAAAAATATCCGTCAGGGGTTGATTATGTTCATACCACGTCGACGCTTTCTGCCAGCGTTTCTGATCCTGCTGCTGCTGTTCTTAAGCAACTCACAGTGCCTTGCAGGCGATGGTGTCGAGCAGACCGGCGATATCTTGACGGTTGTTCTGGCCGCCTCCTCCTTGGGCATGGCAGCGCACCTGCATGACGGTGAAGGAGCTATGCAGTTCGCCAAATCGTCAGCCCTTTCCCTCGGTGCGACCTTTGCACTCAAATACACAGTCAACGAAGAGCGGCCCAATGGCAACGGACAGTCGTTCCCGTCCGGGCACACGTCCATATCCTTTGCCTCTGCGGAATTTCTGCGCAAGAGGTATGGCTGGGAGTATGGACTTCCGGCCTATGCGGCCGCTTCGTTTGTCGGTTATAGCCGGGTCGAATCAGACAATCATTACTGGCACGACGTGATCGCTGGCGCCGCGATCGGTTTTGCGAGCAGCTATTTTTTTGCCGAGCCATATCACGACGTGACGGTCTCGTTGGAGGGGTCTGAAACTTATGGGGGGATTCGTTTGAGCAGGGCTTGGTGAGCAGAGCAAACATGCGTCATGCAACTCGTTCGAACGTGTCATTTGACAAATAACGCTTAAAAAAACCCATCAGAACACCTGTTTTTTCTCCTGCGCTCGCTATACTGAAGATCAGGAACTCATGAAACTGTTCTCACTCTAACCAGGCATCGTCAGGGCGGGACCCGTCTGCCGGATACACTGCTCAGCAATTTGGACAAACCGGTGACCCTCCGTAAGGTCTGCGCGACAGTCATCCCCTGACGACCCTTCGCATTCCTGATAAGGATTTATCGATGCTCAGTGACACCGAGATAGCACAACAGGTCCAGCCCAAACCGATCACCCAGATAGCCGATCAGCTCGGCATCGACAAGTTAGACCTGCTCCCTTACGGCCGGGAGATGGCCAAGGTCCACATCAATGCCTTGCAGAGGCCAAGCGGCAGAAAGGGTTGCTTGATTCTGATCTCCGCGACGACCCCGACTGCGGCCGGCGAAGGGAAAACCACCACCACGATCGGCCTGGGTCAGGCATTTGCAAAGTTGGACCAGTCGGTCTGTTTGGCCCTGCGCGAACCCTCCCTCGGCCCCTGCCTGGGGATGAAGGGAGGAGCCACCGGAGGCGGCTACAGCCAGATCCTGCCGACCGATCGGATCAACTTGCACTTTACCGGCGATTTTCACGCTATCACCAGCGCGAACAACCTGCTTTCGGCAATTATCGACAACCATATCTATCATGGCAACGAGTTGAACATCGATCCACGTCGAGTGCTTTGGCGACGGGTCATCGATATGAATGACCGCAGTCTGCGGCAAATCGTACTGGGGTTGGGCGGAAAACTGAATGGGATCCCGCGGGAAGGAGGATTCGACATCAGCGCCGCCTCCGAAGTGATGGCGATGCTCTGCCTGGCATCCGATCTGAATGATTTTTGCCAACGCCTTGAAAATACCCTGGTCGCCTTTACCAACAGCGGCGACCCGGTTTTTGCCAAACAATTAAAGGTCACCGGCGCCATGCTCGCCCTGCTGCGCGATGCCATCCACCCGAACTTGGTGCAGAGCATGGAAGGTGTGCCGACCCTGGTCCATGGCGGTCCGTTTGCCAATATCGCCCATGGCTGCAACAGTCTGCTGGCGACCCGCATGGCCCAGCATTACGCCGATTGGGCCATCACCGAGGCCGGTTTCGGTTTTGACCTGGGGGCGGAAAAATTCTTCGACATCAAGTGCCGGATTGGCGACCTGGATCCACAGGCAGTGGTTTTGGTGACAACCACCAGAGCGCTCAAGCTGCACGGCGGACAGGTCAAGGAAAAGCTCGGTGACAAGAATTTATCAGCATTACGCAGAGGCCTGGCGAATCTCGACAAACATATCGAGAACGTGCGCAAATTCAACAAGCAGCCGGTTGTCGCACTCAACCATTTTGCCGGGGACAACACAGCGGAGCTGGAATTGATCAAGGCTCGCTGCCAGAAGCTGAACACCCCCTTTGCCCTTTGCGATCATTACGCCACTGGAGGCGAAGGTGCGATTGAACTGGCCAAGCAAGTGATGCAGGTTTCCAAGCAGAGTCAACCCTACCATCCCCTCTACCCTCTCGATTTACCGGTTGAGGACAAGGTGCGGATCATCTGCCGGGAGATGTATGGCGCTGACGATGTCGCGTTTACCAAGCAGGCGGCCAGAGATTTACTTCAGGTGCAGCAACTCGGCTTTGCACATCTGCCCGTCTGTATCGCCAAAGCCCCCGGCTCTTTATCAGATGACCCGAATTTGTACGGTCGGCCACGCCATTTCGACATTACAGTACGTGGCATCCAGATCAATTCCGGAGCTGGTTTTCTGGTGGTCCTCGCCGGGGATATCCTGCGCATGCCAGGATTGCCAAAGCATCCAGCCGCTGAGCGCTGGCAGTTACAAGAAGACGGTTCGATTTTCGGACTGGGCTAAGTCATAACAACAAAAAGAGAAATAGCTGGAGACTGCGCTGACGATTCACGTGACCCTGCAGTCCAATGCTCAGTAGTGAATAAACAATGGGTTTATACAAACCAGGGTCTCCCTGCTGTCCACATCCTCGATAAATATGAATGGTCTATACCTCGCATAACCATAGAAGTGTTCATGTTCCACGCGATAGCGCCGTCCAGGGAAAAATTCGACCGTCGCAACAACACCGTGGTTGTCCACCTCATGTCGCCCTGGCGGCAATTCCATAACGTCCTCTTCGGGTACGTGGCCGTCTATGGTCTCGATATCCTGGTCATCATCTTCAAGAATTGCGCTATTTAAAGCGGCACCGCTCAAATCCTTTACGGGAACCGGGCAAGTGCTGGCTGGAACACCTGAATCCTCTGGGATGAGATAACGTTGACGACGGCATGGACCGGTATCGGAAACGGTCCAAGGCTTGGAAACAAAGACAACCCGGCCCTGATTGTCATAAGCCACAGCGACTTGCTCTGCTGGTCTGAAATCGTGCGGATGGTCCATAAGTTCCAAAGAACCGAGCGAAAGAAAGTCCAGACCCAAGACTACGAGTCCCAATATCGGGCGTGCGGACTGTTCTTTCTGATACTGGTATATGTCATAGGTCAATCCGTCAGCGGCCCCAACATGCCAAAGGCGTTCCCCCAAAATTTTCTCTGCGGCTGATCGCTGGAGACCTGGATTGATTTGGGCTAAATCAGGCTCGCCAACTCCGACCATCGTCTTGACCGGAGCGCAGCCGGACAGAAAAACGCCCAGCGCAACACATATCCAGATTGAACGTGACAATGACCACCTGCGCCAATACTCAGAGACTGACCAGTCACGAAGCGTCATTTTCCAGGTTCTCCTGTCTGCTCCAACTATTTATTGGGCGGCTATCAACGGCAGGCCACCGGACCCATTCACCCACCCCATAAGCCTCAGGGAACACAAGGTTATGTCCACTCGCCTTGGTGAATCGCTTCATAACGAGGGCCCCGTCCTTCGACTTGTTGAATGCCCGCGTTTCCGTCGCTATGACATTTGAGATCAGAAAGATCAATGTATGAACGCGGGTCTTGAGCCACAACGCCCCTTCCTCACATTGGAAATCTCCATTTTCCGCACTCAGTTGAAACCGTGACATCTCATTGCGTACACCGTCGACTTCTTTCCATTCAATGACATCGACAAGCAGATTCGTAGGTTGCCGAATCTCTATAACACGATCTTTAATGCGCTCTTTATCTCCGACATTGGCCCATGAAATAACTTTGCTTCCATCCCTTAACTCAGAAATCAGCGCACCGCAATTGCTGTAACAATCTGAACCTGCAGCCGATATGCGACGTTCTCCACTATTAACATATTCGCCAGCAACATTCGGGCAACGTCCTGTCACTCCTTCAACGCGTGACACCCAGGTCTCAGGATAGTTCACGTCAAACGTGCCGATAGTGCATCCAGGCACCAGGAACACAAAAGCAAGCAAAAAGATCAGGCCATTCTTGACGTCTAAAGTTTGCCTGTGTGGTCCCATATGCACGCAACCTCAACGTTCTGCTTCCAAACGCCCTGGTAACGGGCCAGTTCAAGCCAATGTCAAAAACCTTCTTTTTCAAGAGAACACTATGTGTATTTACTAATCTATGAGCAGGCACTGTGCCAACATTTAACAATTTTAGTAATATTCTTTTATTACAGATAGATAGCACTTGTCTGCACAATATTTATATGAGATCAGGTGGCATGACGCCTGTCATTTTATGTTTGATGCGAGCAAATAATACCAAGTGAATGCGCTGATTGGATGTTCTGGCATAACAAATGACCAGAGCCTCAAAAACCCTAATAAACATGAAAAACCCGCCTGATTCATCTGGCGGGTTTTTTTGGCCGATCAATGGTGATGCGCAGAAAAATCCGGCTCAGGCCGGGTTCTCAGGGCTGTTTTATAAAAGCTGGGGGAGTTTGACAGTTTTTGATGGTTCTTAGAATGATTGTTTCTAGTGCGGCGAGCTTATTTGCTCCCACACAATATTGGATAATTTCAATGAGCCGACGTAAACCTTTTTTACGGGTCGAGCGTTATAGGTATTAAACAAACGTTGGCAATGCGATATGTGAAATGGTTCGCTATGGTATTTGCCGCGAAAATCTATGTAGGGAGGAAACCATGAAACAATTAAACATGATAAAAACTTTTGTTTTGCTTGCAGCTATGACCCTAATCGCCATGCCCGCTTTAGCAGGCAGCCAATTAGATTATAAACAGGGTATCGCTGCTGCTAAAGGTCTTGATGGTTATATTATACTTGCCCGAAGTGACAGCGGTGGCAGTGGTGACAGCGGTGGCAGTGGTGGCAGTGGTGGCAGCGGTGGCAGCGGTGGCAGCGCTGACTCCGGAAGTGGCGACAGTGGTGGCTCAGGCAGCAGCGACAGTGGCGGCTCCGGTAATGGCTCCGGCGGAGGTGCCGGTGGTGCTGCCGGCGGCCAGGGTTCTCCAGGGATGACGGGTGGCTTCGGTCAAGGGGCAGTGAACCTGGAACGCACTCGGAACATGGAGCAGGTGCGCAGTCAGAACCAGAATATGCAGCAGCAGAACCAGTCAAACACGGACCAGTCTGCGACACTGGAAGCAGACCTAGACAAGGATCGCGATAGGGACCGTGACCAGGTCAGTGGCCAGGATAAGGACCAGGATAAGGACCAGGATAAGGACCAGGTCAAGGACCAGGATCAGGATAAAGACAAGGACCAGGATCAGG
>JAHEDT010000145.1 GCA_024641085.1 Geobacteraceae bacterium
GCCGGCGTATCGTCTTGCGCTAGCACCGGGAGTGCAAGCAAGGCGAGCACACCAGCAAGCACCATTGAGAGTGTTGCTTGAAAAGTTTTCATCTGTTCAGGTCCTCTAAAAGTAATTACCCGGGAAAGCCGGGGCTTATCCCTGTAAGTTACTGCACAACGGGGTTGCGGATCGCAACACCCGGCGCAACGCGCTGAACGACCGAGTCATCGACGACGACCGTGCCGTTGACGATGACGTAGGGGATGCCGGTCGAAGGCAGCGAGTTCTTCCCAACTTCCGGGCCCGAGTTCTCGGTCACCGTCTCGGGATCGAAGATCGTGATGTCGGCGACCGCGCCTTCCTGCACCCGGCCGCGCTTCTTCATCTGGGGGACGTAGTCCTCCAGGAACTGGGCCGGGAGGTAGGTCATCTTGGAGATGGCGTCCATCAACGAAATAGCGCCCGTCTCGCGGGCCATGCGAAGGATCTTGGCGTGGGTGCCCGCTCCGCGCGCGTGGCCGTTGCCTGCACCGTAGGGGGTGTCCCAGTCGCCCTTGAGGCCGCCGTCGACGATGTAGGGCATGGCATCACAGCCGACGATGGTGCCGGGGCGGGTGAACGCCTCCATGATGTATTCGTCCTTCATCGTATACATCAGCAGCTGGGTCCCCGGCGCGTCCTTGCGCAGTTGGTCGAATTTCTCGGTGGTCAGTGCCTCGCCGGTTTCCGCAATCTTGTAGTCCGACGCCTGGATACCCATGCGTTCCTCGAAGCCCGGCTTGTTGTAGTCGGCATCCACGTAGGTGCCCGCGTAGTTCCAGGGATAGAACTCGCCGACGATGTTCTGGCCCTGGGCCCGCGCGGCGTCGATGAGGTCGAGGCACTTCTCAGTCAGCCCGAGGCAGTTGCTCTGGACGTGGTGCACCAGCATCGGGACGTCCTGGGTCCGGGCCACCGTCAGCATTTCCTCGAGGCCCAGAAATCCGCTGGGCGGGATCTGAGCGAGATATCGCACGTGGGTGGTGATGGGGAGATCGTACTTCGCGGCCAGGGAGGTCACCGCCATCACCTCCGGGCTGCCGACCAGGGTGTAGTAACCGATCGGGTATGCGATGCCGAGGCCGCCCTTCTTCAGCTCCGCTTCGATGGCGGCCATGATCGCCGCTTCGTCCTTCGGGTCGTAGAGCTTGGTCTTCCATTGCTGCCCGTCGTTCATGGCCCGACCGATCGACCCTTCGTAGACGATGCGCCCGCCCACATCCTGGCCATCGAGCACCGCGATGCGCGCACCCACGTGAGACACGTTGGCCCCGTAGTTCAGCAGGGCCTTGCCGTCCCAGTAGGCGTAGAAGTCGTCCATCGGAAACGCCCCCGCCTCCAGGTCCATCGGAGTCGTGACGCCGTCACGTGCGTAGAGCCGGTAGGCGAAAGCATCTTGTCCGTGCGTGTGGTAGTCGATGAACCCGGGGGCGACAACATGACCCGTGGCGTCAATGGTACGCTCACCCACGAGGTCACCAGTAGATATTTTGGTAATAAAACCGTTGTTGATACCAACATTGGCGACGGCATCAAAACCCGTCTCCGGGTCCATGACGCGGCCGTTCTTAATGACGAGGTCGAAGTCACCAGCGGCAAAGCTCGGTAGCCCAAACCCCAGCAGGGCAAGCGCCAACATGGCTTTGGTTGGAAGGTTCTTTAAGTTAATCATCTGTATTATCTCCATAATTGTGCTAATGGGCTCTCATTGCAGCGTGTTTTTGTAAATCTTGCCGTCCTTCATGATCACCAGGAGGTTTTTCTCGGGCTCATTGAAGAGCTGCAGGTTCTCAAGTGGATTGCCGTCTACCAGCAGCAGGTCTGCCAGGGCGCCTTCCTCGATGACACCCAGCTTGCCGGGATAAGGATTGCGCGGGCCGCTCCATGACAGCAGCTCGGCGTTGTTGGCGGTTGCCTGCTTGAGAATCTCCGCAGGCGTGAACCACTGCAGGCGGTTTGTGAGCTCAAACGCCTGCAGTTCCTTGGCCTCCGGGCTCCCTACGAGGTCCGTTCCCAGCGCGATCTTGACCTTGTGTTTCTTCGCCAGGGTGAAAAGGTTGTCCAGCCCATCCGCGGCCTGCTTCTGCTTGGCCTTCTGATCTTCAGTCCAGCCCGAGGGCGCGGGCTGCAGATAGACCCCGGTTTGCGTAGTCAGGA
>JAHEDT010000011.1 GCA_024641085.1 Geobacteraceae bacterium
CTTTTCGGTGGCAATAGCGTAGGGGTCACACCTGTTCCCATCTCGAACACAGAAGTTAAGCCCTACTGCGCCGATGGTACTGCATGGGCAACTGTGTGGGAGAGTAGGACGCCGCCGAAATTAATTGCAAAAGCCCCACCTCTTTTGAGGTGGGGCTTTTTTTGTTGAACAATGTATCAGACTGAAGAACCAGCCTCCACGCTTCAGCCGCTGATCTACCCAATCTCCCACCGTTACAACTTGACCAGGTCGTCCTTAAAACAGGTGAGCCTGCTGGCGCCGTCACTGCCGACGACGAAGGTGTTTTCTATGCCGACCACGCCAATGCCGGGGAAGACGAATTTCGGCTCCACGGCGATGGTCTGGTTGAGCTGCAGGGGGACATTGAAGCCTTTGGCGAGGACTGGTATTTCATCCAGTTCCAGGCCGACCCCGTGGCCGACGAACCTCGCCTGTTCGCCTGGCGGGCCCATGAAGTGGGTACCGAGATTCGCATCTTCGGCCATCTGCGCGGCGAGATCGAAAATCTCGGCGCACAAGGCCCCCGGGCGCATGGCCGCGGCGACTTGCTCCTGAATAGCGCGGGCGGTATCAAACGCCCGATGGAGTTCGTCGGTGAAGTCACCGACGACGAATATCCTGGTCATGTCGAGGATATACCCGTTGAAAGTGCCGGTATAGTCGATCATGATCGGTTCATTCTGGACGATCTGCTTGGCCGAAGCGCCATGGGGTGAGGCCTCGGACATGCCGGCGCCGGTGACAGCCCCATCGAAAAAGCCTGGTGTGCTGCCCCGGTCCCCGGATACGGCCAGACCCATGAAAAGTTCCTGGTTGTAGGCTCGCATCCTGGTGTAGCCTTCGCCGCCGGCTTTGCGCAGGCGCATTTCGAACTCGGCGGCAAGATCGACTTCGCGCATGCCGGCCGTGAGGAAATCAGGGACCTGGGCGAAGACCGCACAGAGCTGTTCAGCGCCGCGGCGCATGACCTCGAGTTCCCAGGCGCTCTTGACTGCGCGCAGGTCGCGAACCGGTGACGAGATGTCGCTGAACTGACAACCGGTCAGCAGCTTGCCGTAGTAGTTGTACTGCTGGACCGGCAGTACATCGAACGTCATGCCGACTCGGCCAGAATTGCCGGCGAGGGTCGCGGCAAATTCCTTGCTGGAGGGGAAGGGGAGCACCTGTTCGACCTGAGCCTCCGCACGGGCGCGGTCCAGGCTTTTACGTACCAGAAGTTGTGCCTCACCGCTGGCCGCAGCCCAGAAGATACCGTTCTGACGGGTGCCGGTAAAATAGTAGAGATCGATCGGGTGGCTGATCAGTGCCCCATCGAGCCCCAGTTCACGAAGCTTGTCCTGCAGGCCGGCAATGCGCCCGGCATATTCTCCTTTGCGTGTCATATCTGCCCCCAGCGGTCGTAGAAGATGATTTCCTCGAGAGCTTTGCGTGGCCTGGCCTTCGGCGCCTGGTCCGGATAGCCCAGGGGCGTGACGCCGACAACCCGGATACTCTCGGGGATGCCAAGAGCCGCCCGGACGGTCTTCTCTTCGAACCAGCCCATCCAGCAGGTGCCGAGACCTAGGGCATGGGCCGCCAGACAGAGATGTTCGAAGGCAATGGCGGTGTCGGCAATGTAATACTCGATGCCGTTTTCGACCCCCGAGGCTGCGGAATCAGCGCAGACCACGATGATCACCGGCGCCGTTGCGATGGCACGGCTGCCGGGGTTGTCCGCTGGAAAGGCTGCCAGCAGCTTTTCCCTGATTTCCTGGTCTCGTATGACCAGGAAGCGCCAGCATTGCAGGTTCTTCCACGAAGGTGCCAGGCGGGCAGCGTCGAGAACCCTTTCGAGCTTGTCGGCTTCGACGTCAACGTCCTTGTACCTGCGGATGCTGCGGCGATCCCTGATGACCTGGAAAATATCCAATTGCGTCT
Source organism: Geobacteraceae bacterium (assembly GCA_024641085.1). Taxonomy (GTDB): domain Bacteria; phylum Desulfobacterota; class Desulfuromonadia; order Desulfuromonadales; family BM103; genus JAHEDT01. Next base: position 1,939 of record JAHEDT010000011.1, read on the forward strand.
CCTAACGGAAGCGGCTTACATGTTGCGTCGGTACTGGCCGCCGACTTCGTAGAGGGCCGCACTGATCTGGCCGAGGGAGGCGACCTTGACGGCCTCCATCAGCTCGGCGAATATGTTGCCGCCGCTTTCGGCCGTTTGTTGCAGGCGTTTGAGGGCCGGGGAGGCTTGCTCGGCATGTTGCGCCTGGAAGGCGCGCAGGTTGTCGATCTGGTGACGTTTCTCCTCTTCGGTGGAGCGGGCCAGTTCTCCGGGGATCTCGTATCCCTGCTCTGCGGTTTTCGGGTTCAGGTAGGTGTTGACACCGATGATCGGCAAGTCACCGGTGTGCTTCCTGTGCTCATAGAGCATGGACTCTTCCTGGATCTTGCTGCGCTGGTAGAGGGTTTCCATTGCCCCGAGCACCCCGCCGCGCTGGCTGATCTGCTCGAACTGCTGCAGAACCGCCTCTTCGATCAGGTCCGTCAATTCTTCGATGATGAAGGAGCCCTGCAGAGGGTTTTCGTTTTTCGCCATCCCGAACTCCTTGTTGATGATCATCTGAATCGCCATTGCCCTTCGGACCGACTCCTCAGTCGGGGTGGTGATCGCCTCGTCGTAGGCATTGGTGTGCAGCGAGTTGCAGTTGTCGTAGATCGCCATGAGTGCCTGCAAGGTGGTGCGGATATCGTTGAAGGACATCTCCTGGGCGTGCAGCGAACGGCCCGAGGTCTGGATGTGGTACTTGAGCATCTGGCTCTTCTGGTTGGCGCCGTAGCGGTCACGCATGACCACGGCCCATATCCGCCGTGCCACCCTTCCGATCACCGAATATTCGGGATCCAGACCGTTGCTGAAGAAGAACGACAGGTTGCCGGCAAAATCGTCGATATGCATCCCGCGTGACAGATAGTATTCAACGAAAGTAAAACCATTGGAGAGGGTAAAGGCCAGCTGGCTGATCGGATTGGCGCCCGCTTCGGCGATATGGTAGCCGCTGATCGATACCGAGTAGTAATTGCGGACCTTCCTGTCGATGAAATACTGCTGAATATCACCCATCACGCGCAGCGCGAATTCGGTGGTGAAGATGCAGGTGTTCTGCCCCTGGTCCTCTTTAAGGATGTCCGCCTGCACCGTGCCGCGCACCGTCTGCAGGGTGCAGCTTGTGATTTCGGCCTGCTCCTCACTTGACGGTTCTCGCCCGTTTTCGCTGCGGAACTTGGCGTTCTGCTGCCGGATGGCGGTGTTCATGAACATCGCCAGCAGCATCGGAGCAGGGCCGTTGATCGTCAGCGAAACCGATGTCATCGGATCGCAGAGGTCGAAACCTGCGAACAGCTTGTCCATGTCGGTCTGCGTGCAGATCGAGACCCCGCTCATCCCCACCTTCCCGTAGATATCGGGTCGCTCGTCCGGGTCCTCACCATAGAGGGTGACGCTGTCAAATGCGGTCGAGAGGCGCTTAGCGTCGTCGTCGCGGGTCAGGTAGTGGAAGCGGCGGTTGGTCCTCTCCGGCGTCCCTTCTCCGGCAAACTGGCGCTTGGGGTCCTCGGCGGTGCGCTTGAAGGGGAAGAGCCCGGCGGTATAGGGGAAGAACCCGGGAGCGTTCTCCTTCATGGCCCAGCGAATGATTTCGCCATAATCGACAAAATCAGGGAGACAGACCTTGGGGATACGGGTCCCTGAGAGGGTTGTCGTGGTCAGTTCGGTGCGAATCTCCTTGTCCCGCACCCTGGTGACCATGACGTCCTGCCGATAGGCCTTTTTCAGCTCAGGCCATTTTTTCAGCAACGTGCGACTCTCCTCACCGAGCGTGGCTTCACGCTGCTCCAGAAGCATGTCGAGGTCAGCGACCTGGCAGCCGCACTGCTCAGCCAACAGTTGACGGGCTCCGGAAAGTTGGTAGACCTGCCTGCCGATCTGCACCTGCTTTTCGACCTGCTTGCGGTAGGCATTGGCCGTGTGGGCGATTTCCGCAAGGTAACCGGTCCTCTCCGGGGGAATGATCAGCTGGGCAATGCTCTGCCCCTCGCCGACTACCAGCTGCGACTGCCAGCCGAGGTCGCACTTGGCGTTGAATTTATCGATCAGCGCCCGGTAGAGCCGGTTGACGCCGATATCGTTGAACTGGCTGGCGATCGTGCCGTAGACCGGCAGGTCCTCGTCGGCCGCGTCGAACAGGTGCCGGTTGCGCCTGTACTGCTTGCGTACGTTGCGCAGGGCGTCTTCGGAGCCGCGCTTCTCCATCTTGTTGAGAGCGATCAGGTCGGCGAAGTCGAGCATGTCGATCTTCTCAAGCTGGGTCGGTGCACCGAATTCGCTGGTCATAACGTAGAGTGAAAGGTCGCAGACCTCGACGATGCCGGCGTCGCCTTGGCCGATTCCGCTGGTTTCGACGACGATCAGATCAAAGCGGGCGGCCTTGAGGACCTCGAGCGCCTCGCGAATTGCCGCAGAAAGTTCGCTGCGCGATTCGCGGGTCGCCAGCGAGCGCATGAAGACCCTTGGCGTGTCGATGGCATTCATGCGGATGCGGTCGCCGAGCAGCGCTCCGCCGGTGCGTTTGCGGGTCGGATCGACCGAGAGGATGGCCACAGATCTGTCTTGGAAATCACGCAGGAAACGCCGCACCAGCTCGTCGGTTAGAGAACTTTTGCCTGCGCCGCCGGTGCCGGTGATGCCGAGTACCGGCACTTGCGCGGCACGCTGGCGAATCTGCTGCTGGGTGGCCTGTAACTGCTCATCAGGATGCTCGACCAGCTGCTCGGCGGCGGTGATCAGCCTGGCCACCGCCTGCGGGTCGCGCAGCGGCAATCGTTCCATGTCGCTGGAGAGCTGGCGCGGAGGGGCGAAGTCGCACTGCTGGAGCTCGTAGTTGACCATCCCCTGCAGCCCCATGCGACGACCGTCCTCGGGTGAAAAGATCTTGCAGATACCGTAATCTTCGAGTTCCTTGATCTCATCCGGCAGGATCACCCCACCGCCGCCGCCGAAAATCCGCACATGTCCGGCACCCTTCTCCTGCAGCAGGTCGTACATGAATTTGAAGAATTCCAAGTGCCCCCCCTGGTAGGAGCTGACGGCAATCCCCTGGGCGTCCTCCTGAATCGCTGCTTGAACAACCTCGTGCACCGAGCGGTTATGCCCGAGATGCACCACTTCAGCGCCCGAGTCCTGCATGATGCGGCGCATGATGTTGATCGACACATCATGGCCATCGTAAAGACTGGTCGCGGTGACGAAGCGAATCGGGTGTTTCGGTCTATAGACAGATGTTTCCATCGTGAAGCCTCCTCTGGGTATTTCCGGCGCTTGACCTGCTGCATGGACGCCAGGTGGGCTCAGCGGTGCCTGGTACCATGATACGGATTTTTAACCAATACTTTGTTTAGCAAGCGGCGTGCCATGCAGACTGGGCCTGCCGAACTGTGGCAAATGACCTCACCACGGCACTTCCCCACTTGCAGGGCGTTTGCTGTGAGTATGATGGTGACGTTGAGCCTGGCCTGTTGTCTACGCTTGTTTACATATCACCAGGGACATTCTCGACGACCGGACAAGGACTAAGAGAACTGTGCGTCGTTGAATGACCGTAGGTACCGGAAGCACAGACATCCCTCGTAAAACAGCCTGGCAACCGATCCTGTTAAGGGCCACCCGCTCCCTGATGGCCGGGATCAGTAACCCAGGTCGGTGGCTGCTCCGAGCAGATGGACCTTGACCTGGTCGCCGGCAGCGTAACAATCACGCTCCGCATCGAGAATGGCGATCCCCTGGGCGTTGATCATCGTGCGCAGAATCCCGGTATTCTGGTCTCCGGGGCTGGCTGCCAGCATCATGCCGTCTTCATCCAGCTTGAGTGAAACGCGCATGAGCTGCACACGCCCGGCCTTCTTCTTGTAGGGGATCTCCAGTCGTGCTTTGAAGAGCGGTTTGAGAACCGTTCGATGGCCCATCATTTTCAGGAGTGCCGGGCGCACGAACTCCTCGAAAGTGAGCATGGTTGAGACCGGGTTGCCTGGCAGGGAGAAGACCGGCACATTGCCCTTCATGCCGAAGGCCGTCGGCTTGCCCGGCTTGATATTGATTTTCCAGAAATGCTGCCTGACGTCGAGCTCATCGAGGACCTCGCGAACCAGGTCGCAGTCGCCTGCGGAGACCCCGGCCGAGGTGATCAGGGCATCGGCCTGCAACCCCTCGAGGAGCTTTACGCGCAGGCTCTCGCGGTTGTCACGGGCAATGCCGAGTAACAAGGGCACGCCGCCAATCTCCTTGATCGCTGCGGCCAGCGCCCAGGAGTTGCTGTTGATGACTCCACCGGCGCAGCGCTGCTGATCGATCTCCTGCAGTTCGTCGCCGGTGGCGAGGATCGCCACCCGAGCCTGCCGGTGCACCCGTACCGATGCCATGCCCAGGGAGGCGAGCAGGCTGATCTCCGCAGGACGCAGCACGGTTCCCGAGTCAATCACCCGGTCGCCGGGACGGATATCCTCCCCCTGTCGGCGAATGTGATCGCCCGGTGTGACCGTGCCGAGCAGTCGGATCTGGTCGGGAAACTCCACGGTTTCCTCGAAGGGCACCACGGCATCGGCCCCAGGCGGTACCGGTGCGCCGGTCATGATCTTGATCGCACTCCCCGGGATGATCTGGCCGTCAGTGTTGCAGCCGGCCGGAAGATAACCTTTGACCGGCAGCAGGGTGCCTGGGGTGCAGTCTGCGGCCCGCACTGCGTAGCCGTCCATAGCCGAGTTGTCGAATGCCGGCAGCGTTTGGCCGGAGATGACCGCTGTGGCCACCGCACGTCCTGCGGCTTCGAGCAGTGCGGCGTCCTCGATCGGCAGAAGTCCTACTGCGGCTAGGATCTGTTCACGGGCCTCATAATAGGAAAGCATGGATATTGCCCTTCAGCTTAATGGCTGTCAGCGTTGCTGCAGCAGATTCAAACCCAGGTTAACCAACAGCGCCACTCCCAGAAGGATCATGCCGAGGGCCAGGCCGAAGGCGAACTCGCCTTTGCTGGTTTCCAGGGCGATGGCGGTGGTCATGGTCCGGGTGCTGTTGCGAATGTTGCCGCCGAGCATCATCGCCACTCCGACCTCGGCGACCACCCTCCCGAAACCGGCGATCACCGCGGCCATCACCCCGAAGCGTATTTCCCGCAACAGTTGGTGGGCGGCCTGCAGGCGAGTCGCTCCAAGGGTCAGGGCGGTTTTGATGATCCTTTCATCGGCACCAGCCACCGCGGCCAGCACCAGGTTGGCCACGATCGGAGCAGCCAGAACCGTCTGCCCGGCGATCATCGCCAGCGGGGTAAAGAGCAGACCCAGGGGGCCGAGGGGCCCCTGGCGGCTGAACAGGCCAAACAGCAGCAGGCCGACCACCACTGTCGGCAGTGCCATCAGGGTGTTGAGCAGGGTGATGGCCAGCCGCCGGCCGCTGAAACGGCTGGTCCCCAGCCATAGTCCCAGCGGAATCCCCGCCAGTCCGGAGAGCAGAGTCGCACAGCCGGACGTATAGAGGGAGGTCCAGACCGCCATCCTGACCTCGTGGTCGAAGCTGAAGATCAGTTCCAGCGCCTTGAGCAGTGAATCGAGCAGGTAGCTCAAGAGAACCTCTTACTGCTGCACGTAGAAGAGCTGCTCGCCGCTTATGCGGAAGCCGGTGATCAGGTCCCGGCCCTGCGTCGAGGTCAGGTAGCCGAGAAACTTCTTCGCCAGATCGACCTTGACGTGGGAATGCCTCTGCGGGTTGACCATGATCACCCCGTAGGGGTTGAAGAGCCCCGGGTCCCCTTCGACCACGATCTTGAGGTCGGTCTTGGTCTTGTAGGCCAGGTAAGTGCCGCGATCGCTCAGGGTGTAGCCGCCGCGTTCGGTCGCCATGGTGATGACCTCGCCCATGCCGCGCCCGGCCTCCAGGTACCAGCTGCCGGACGGTGAGATGGCGGCGGCCTTCCAGAGCTGTTTTTCCCGGGTGTGGGTGCCGGAGTCGTCGCCACGGGAGACGAAGGTCGCCGTGGCCGCCGCGATCTTGCCGAGCGCCGCCGCGGCATTCTTGCTGCCGGCGATGCCGGCCGGGTCAGCCGCCGGGCCGAGGATGACGAAGTCGTTGTACATGACATCGCGGCGGTCGACACCGAAGCCTTCGGCGACGAACTTGTCCTCCAGACTGCGGGCGTGGACCAGGACCACGTCGACATCGCCGGTCTCGCCGAGCTTGATCGCCTTGCCGGTGCCGACGGCGATTACGTCGACCTGGCAGTCATTCGCCTGCTCGAATGGCGGGAGCAGTTCGGCGAGCAGTCCCGAATTGTCTGTCGAGGTGGTGGTCGCCAGGCGCAGGTGCTCCTTGGCCAGTGCCGGGCTGGCCATCAACAGCAGGACCATCAGAAATAATGTCTTTTGCACAATCTTCATCTCTTCCTCCCAATCGAACGCAAAAAGCGCCTTCCGGTTGAAAGGCGCGCACAACCCCACTCTGGGGCTGTCAGTCTCCTTTCCAAGCACGGGAGGTCTGGTCGTTTCCCACCAAACCCATAGGTTCACAGACCACGGCGACAGCCGGCAGGCCGGAGAACTCGGAGTATTACAGCGATGTTTTGTTGCTGCCGCCCGCGGCGACCCGACTGGGCGCCGCGGACCGCGTTGAAATTGTCTGTTACTCTGTCAGGCGTTGCCGTAGCGGGCTTGCGCCGCGGGCTGGGTCGGCCAGTCCAGGTGCTGCAGCCGACCTCCCTGCAGATGAATCTGCGCACCGCCAAGCCGTCTTGGCTGTGCGCTATCGTGGGTGGCAACTACCAGACTCATCCCCTGTCCCGGCAGGGTGACCAGGAAGCGCTCCAGGGCTTCCACCTGGCCGGCATCCAGGTTTGCGGTCGGTTCGTCGAGCAATAGCAGTTTTGGCTGCAGGGCCAGGGCCCTGGCCAGGGCCACGCGGCGGGTCTCGCCTCCGGAAAGCTCCCTGGCCAGACGCTGATTGAAGCCTTGCAATCCGGTAATTTCCAGGGCCTGGTCGATGCGCTGCCGGAGCTGTTGGCCCTGGAGCCCGCGCAGCTTGAGGCCGAAAGCCAGGTTCTCGTCGACGGTTCCGAACAGGAGCAGCGGGTTCTGTTCGAGCAGGGTGATCTGTTGACGCAATCGGTGCAGAGGCCTTGCCTGCCATATCACTTCCTGGCCTGCAAAGCGCATGCTGCCGCCTTTCCTGGGCGGCATGAGCAAAGCCAGCAATTGCAGAAGGCTGCTCTTTCCTGAGCCGTTTTCCCCATGCAGGGTGTAGAGACGGTCGGCTTCCAGGAGAAGTTGCTCGATGCTCAGGCAGAATGCTCCGCGTCGTAATTCGATATTGTTCAGTTCGTAAATCGCCATGCGCCGCAGGCTCCAGTGAAACCGGTGTTCTTATTAACAGGAATTTATCCTATAAGGGGCAGCTTCGCAATATTCTTTTCGGTTTTCCGGGCAGGGATGGCCAGTGCACTTCCCTCACTCTGTACGGTGCGGGATCTTTGCCAGGAAGCCGACCATCGCCTGCAGGGTCTCTTCTGGCCGTTCGCGAAACGGGGCGTGCCCGCAACCGGGCAGCAGCAGCTGATCGGCGCCGCGGGGCAGTTTTGCCTGGATCCGTTCGAGTTGCCGAAGTGTCCCGTAGTGATCCTCTTCTCCCTGGATCAATAAGACCGGTACCTCGATCTGCGGTAGCATGGCTTCCAGGTTCCATGCCAGGAAGCCCTGGTCCAGCCAGGCCCCGGTCCAGCCGAGAAACGTATTGTCAACCTGGTCGCCGTGATAGCGGGCCAGGCGCGTACGCAGATCGGTTGTTTGGTAGGCGGCTGCGGCCGCGCGAATGCTCTGGATGGTCAGCTCTTCGACAAAGACGTGCGGGGCCATGAGGACCAGCCCCACGATGCGCCGGTCGGCAGCGCCGCCGGCGTTGATCAGGGCGATCGAGGCGCCGTCGCTGTGTCCGACCAGAACGGCTCTCTGTACGTCGCTGGTCGCGAGAATCTGCGGCAGGACCTTGAGCCCTTCCTCGTGCATGAAAGTAAGTGGTCGGGGCAGGGTGCAGGGGGCTGATCCGCCGTAGCCGGCCCGGCTGTAGGTCAGGGCCCGACAGCCGGTGGCCGCGGCGACCCGGCGCGGGAAGTCTCGCCACATGGCTAGGCATCCTAAACCTTCATGGAGAAAAATCAGTGTCGTGGTGCTGTCCGGGGAAGGGATGAGCAGCTCGTATTCCAGGTTGGTGCCATCAATGGTGTAAAAACCACGGGTTTCACGCAAAGCTGCATTACCCCCCTGAAACGTAGGATACCAGGAAGACCTCGCTGCCGTCAGGGATGCCGATCTGATCCTCTCCGGCAAGAATCATCTTGCCGTTGACAACGATGTTGAGATTCGGATCGTCGAGGATCCGGGAGGCTTCAGGGAACTTGCGGCGCAGCAGTTGCCTCAGTTCTCCCAGGTGCGCGACCTGTTGGTCGACGATGACGGCCCCTTCCGGTGCCCCGGGAAACACTCCGGGGAATTGGACCTTGATGCTGTATCCGGTGACGATTTGCGAGAGTCTGGCGTGCCAGTCGATCGTGGGGACACCTTCTCGATTGAGACCGGTCAGCCGGTAGAAGCGCTGCTTGAGAGCGGCAAACTGCTCACGGTCGATCTTTTCCCCCTTGAAGGGGCCGACCTTGATCGGTTCGTCGAACCAGCGGAGGGGCAGGGTGTCGTCGTCACCGCGCAGGCCGAGTCGGAAGTTGAGCATCCGCTCCAGCCCGGTGATGCTGCGGCCGACCTCGTCGAGCTGCCGCTCGTCGAAGGGCAACCCGGTCAGCCCGCTGACTTGGGCGGAGAAATCGGCCAGGTCGGGAGTCGACGGCGAGTTGAACAGCTTGGTGTTGAAACGGCACATACCGATGGCGTCCCCGGCGGCAAAGGTGTTCTCGCAGCGCCGCACGGCGTGCTCCTTCCCCTCGTAGGAGGTCGGTTCCGGAGAGACCTCCCCGCCGTAGAGGGCCGTCTTGAAATCGGCGTCATCATTGATCCGGGCATTGATCTCCAGGGTGGCCCGGTTGCGCAGGTGGTCCATGCCACGGGTGGCGACTGCCAGGCCCAGCGCAAAGGCCTTGAGGATGCGGGCGTCATGTGGGTCCGACTGGAACAGTCCCTTGGAGGCCATGCAGTAGCTCAGGGCCTCCAGCGGGTACTTGCCCAGTTCGACGGCGCGACTGGAAGCGGCGATGGTGTCGCCGAAGCCTTCGCGCTTCGCGGTCATGAACAGGAGTTTCTCGATGACCGGGTAGTTCCCCCAGCTCAGCTCGAGTCCATCGGTAACCTCCCGGTCAATAATGCCGCGCTGGTAAAGTTCCATGGCCCAGGCAATGGCGCTGCCGGTGCTCGAGGCGTCGAGGGCCAGGTCGTTGAGGATGTTGTTTAGGCGCAGCACCTGTTCGGGTTCCTTGATGCCGATGTCAGGGCCGAACTTGCCGACGATGATGTATTCCGGACCCTCCCCCTTGTCGTAGCGGTCGAAACGGCCGTCGTTGTTGATGCCGTTGTAGGTGCGCCGCTTGTGGTGTTCGAGGGCGCTCTGCTCCCTGTCATAGCTGGCATTGCCGGTCAGGCCGGCCAGGGCACTGGACCCCCAGCCGCCCTTGCCGCCCGGGAGCATGTCGTTGTTGGCGCGGCAGCAGACCGGGCACTTGTAGCAGCCGCTCATTCCCGGCCGATAAGGGTCGAAATTGTCGGCATCGAGGCTGTCGTGCCAGGTGGTCTCCTGGTGATTCCTGGCCCCCATGGCGCCGAGGACCCGGCTCGGCTTGTAGAGGAATGGGGTGCCGACTTTTTTCAGGGCATTCTGGACCACGCTCGCCGCGAGGATCTTCTTGCCGATTTCCCGGTTGTGTTCTTTAAACGTGGCGGTCGGCTCGGCCTGCCCTGGCTTGCCCTGGATGAGGATCGCCTTGAGGTGCAGGGCGCCCATTTTGGCGCCGCCGCCGCCGCGGGCCCAAATCGATTTCTCTCCTGCCATGATGCCGCTGCAGAGGACCCGGTTCTCACCGGCGCTGCTGATGCGCGCCATGGCCATGTCCTTGCGCTCACGGCAGGAAAAGTCGCGTTCGACGGCCGCGGTCAAGGCAATGTTGTCCATGCCGCGATAAGGACTCGCATCGACAAAGCTGATCTCCTCCTGACAGATCCTCAGCAATGTCCATTCCGGGCTGCGGCCGTAAAGAACCAGGTGGTCGTAACCGTGGAGTTTGAGATAGGCGGGGAAATAGTCGCCGGCATTGCTGTCGAGGATTGCTCGGCTTTCTGGAGAGCGGCTGGTGACGTTGCCGCGGGTGGCTCCAGGCATGTGCCCGGTCAGCATGCCGGCGCCGAAGATCAGAGGCACCCGGGGGTCAAGTGCGTCCTGCTCCTCATCCATCAGGTTGTAGAGCAGGTACATATTGCCGCCGCGACCGGCCAGGAAGTGCCGGACCGCCTCCAGCGACAGGAACCCCTTCCGGCTGCTGCGTTGCTCGAGGTCGACGAATAGCACCGCTCCCTGACTGGGGTACTGGGGGGCTGAATGCATGCGGCCCAAAAGCCGTTCAACCTTTTGTCTGATATCCATCCAGCCCTCGCATCAGCTTATGGCTCCTGGCCGGTGGCGCCGTCACTAGAACAGCAAGACCGGGCACTTGATCGAACGGATCACAAAGCTTGCCACAGATCCGAACATGATGTCGCGAAAACCTCCACCGCCCGGGTGACGACCGATAATCAACAGCTGGATATCCAACTCTTCAACGACCTTGAGAATCGCTGCCTCGGGGGTTCCCAGTTCCAGCAGGAGTTGCGGCTCGAAGCCTGCGTCATAAAACCGCCCGGCCAGCTTGTCGAGAAGGCGTTTGCCTGCTTTTTCAGAGGCTTCGTAGATCATGTTTTTCTGGATGTCGGGGACCAGGCGCTGGATCAGGTGGACATCGACCACGTGCAGCAGGTAGACCTTGGCCGGCATCAGCTCCCGGTTGGCAATGATGGCGTCGATCGTATGCTGTGACGTTGGCGACTCGTCAACGGGGATCAGGATGCGTGGACTCATTGTAATTCAGTCTCCCGGTATGTCATGAGTCGAATACTCAGCCGTAAACCAGGCGCGGCAGGAAGAGCACCAGGTCGGCCCAGTAGGTCAGGATCAACAGGATGATGATCTGAATGAACACCGTCGGCAAGACCGCTTTCGATACGTAAAGCAGGTTGCGGTTGACCGCCGCACCGGAGATGTACAAGCTGACCCCGAGCGGCGGTGTGCAGTAGCCGATCCCCAGATTGATGGTCATGAGCAGGCCGAAATGCATGGTGTCGATGCCGAACTTGTGCAGCAGCGGCAGGAAAATCGGCGTCAGGATCAAGGTGGCGGAGATGATATCCATGAACATGCCGACGATCAGCAGCAGGATGTTGACGGCCAGCAGGAACAGCCAGGGGGACTGGATCTGGTCGACCACCAGGTTGGCTATCTTGTTGGGAATCTGTTCGAAAGTCAGGAATTCACCGAACACCGAAGCCCCGGCGACGATGACCAGCAGGGTCGCCGAGGTGGCTGAAGAGGAGACGATGATCTGCTTGACGTCGGCCAGCTTGAGGTCCTTGTGGATGAAAAACTCGACGAAAAAAGCATAGAAACAGGCGACCACGGCCGCTTCGTTAGCAGTGAACATGCCGGAATAGATGCCGCCGAAAATCAGTACCGGCAGGCACAGCGCCCAGGCACTTTCTTTCAGAACCGCCAAAAATTCCTTGAAGCTCGGTCGATCAAGAGTCTTGTAGTTTCTGCGCTTGCAGTAGAAGTAAGCGTAGATGCTCATTGCTACCATGATCATGATGCCCGGGATGAAGCCCGTCAGGAACAGAGCTTCGAGGGCGTCGTTGCTGACCATGGCATACAGGATCATGGAGATCGAGGGAGGAATGATGATCCCCAGGTTGGGTGCCGTGGTCATGATGCCCACGGAGAATTCTTCGTCATAGCCGTTTTCGATCAGGGCCGGGATCATGAAGCCGCCGATGGCCACCACCGTCGCCACTGTCGATCCGGAGATGGCCCCGAAGAACCCGCAGGCGAGGATCCCCGCCATGGCCAACCCGCCGGGCAGAAAGCCGACCAGGACATTGGCCGTCTTGATCAGCTTCTGGACGATGGTGCCGGTGGTCATGATGTTGCCACAGAGGATGAAGAACAGCACCACGATCAGGGCGAACTTGTCCATGCTCCGGTAGAGCACCTCGATGACGATCTGCGGGTCGATGCCGAGCATGAAGACCAGGCCGACGGCGCCGGTTATGAACAGGGCCATGAATACAGGCACCGTGGTCGCCATCAGGCCGAGCAGCAACGCAAGGATTATGAGGGAGTTGGTTTCCATAGACGTTCGGACAGGTCAGGTCGGATGGCAAGCCATCCGGTTCACTTTCTGGACCCCTCCTTCCAGTCGTCGATTACCACCATCAGGGTGCGCAGGAACATCATCACCCCCATCAAGGGCAGTACGGCGTAGAAGATCCATTCGGGAATCTGCAGACTGGCGGTTCGGGCATAAGTGTCTTGATACATCAGGGCGGTCATCCTCCCGCCCAGGTAGACCATGCTGGCGGAAAATCCCAACACGACCATGTTGGAGAAGAACGCCAGGGGTTTCTTCAGGCCAGGGACCATCTGCGGCAGGGCGTCAATGCAGATCAGCGAGCGGTTGCGCACGGCCACCACGCAACCGATGTAGGTGGAGACGTAGATGGTCTTGCGCACCACCTCGTCCGACCAGTAGAGATTGACATCCGCGGTCAGCTTGCGCAGCAGTACGTTGGCCATGGCCACGATCAGGGCGATGCAGACCGAGAGTAAAAGCGTCCAGTCCTCGATCAGGGTGAAGGACCGGTCGATTTTTTCAAAGACTCTTCTCAACATTCATTACCTTCCGGCGCTAAGTGTGCCGGGGAGCGATGCTCCCCGGCATGATGAAGGCGATTCATGATTATTTAAGAGTCGAGCGCACCTTATTCAGGTAGTCGGTGCCGATCTTCGCTCCCCAGCTGTCGTAAACCGGCTGGGCTTCTTTGACCAGTTGCGACTTCTCTGCTGCTGACAAGGTAAAGAATTCCACACCGGCGGCCTTGGCTGCGGCGATCTGATCGTCATGCTGCTGTCTGGTCTGCACACGGGTTTTGGCACTCTCCTGTTCGATGACCTCAATGAAGATCTTTTGCAGGTCTGCCGGGAGTTTGTTGAACCAGTTCTTGTTAACCAGGTGGACAAACAGCCCCTGGGCGTAGTTGAGTTCGGTGAAATATTTGGCGATGGTGAACTTTTTGGTGATATTGCAGACGATGGCCGTATGATCAAGGCCGTTAATGACGCCGGTCTGCAGTGCCTGTGGGACGTCCGGCCAGGGCATGACGGTGAATTTCAGGCCCCAGGCATTATACAGGTCGATGTTGACCGGGGCTTCAGCGATACGGAAGTTAACGGTTTTTGCATCGGCAATGTTGCGCACCGGAGTCGTAGTGGCCCAACCGTATTGGCCGTAGTTGACGATGTCGGCAACCATCAGGCCGGCGGACTGGGCACTGTTGCTGTAGGGACCCCAGAGCTCCGGGTTTGCACGGAACTGGTCAAGCTTGTCATAGGTATCGACCACATAAGGCAGGTTGACGATGCCCAGTTTGTCGGCAATGTTGGCCGAGGCCACTGAAGATGCCAGCATTCCCTGGACCGCGCCGATTTTCAGCTTGGCGATAACGTCCTTCTCGCCACCGAGCTGTGCAAGAGGGCGGTAATCGACATAGATGCGTCCCTTGGATTTCTCCCAAAGGGCATCACGGATGTTGTAGCCGTTCGCAACGCCTTGAATAACCGGATGAGAAATGTTCGACAAAATGTAGGTGTACTCGGCCTTCGAATAGTCGAACGTGGTCTTCCAGTTGGCCAGCGGGTCCTTTTTCTCCTCGGCGGCGAAGAGTGGGCCGGCCAGCAAACTGACAATCAACAGGGCAAGCAGGGGAAACACGACCAAAAATCTTTTCATCTCTAACCTCCTGATGTTGATATCCCGCGCCACTCATTTGACGCGAGGTTTGGCTTGATCCGCAACGGCATACCTGCCAACGGGTGTGAGCATATCGCTGAGAATAGCTTTGCAGAGCGCTTTAGTCAAGAAAGCAGATTGTTAAAAAATAACAACGTTTTTAGTTATTTTATCTTAAATAACAGCAGTTTACTCTTAAAATTACTTTTTATAAATCAAAAAATAAAATAAAGTTTCTTTGGCCTCGAGGGATGGTTTCGGTGCCTTCCCCCCGGCTAGGTTTCCAGAGCCTTGACCAGGCTGCGCAAGGTCGTGTTGTAGGGCGTCTGAACCCCGGCCCGCTCACCGTATTCGATGATCTTGCCATTGATGTAGTCGATCTCGGTTTGGCGTTTGGCTTCAATGTCCTGCAGCATGGATGGCTTGTGGTGCCCGGCGTCCTTGATGTAGTCGTGACAGTCGATGTAGTAATCCGGCCCAAGCATCAGCTCGTTGGCCCTGGCCACCTTGACGCCTTCCTTCAGAAGATTGTCGACCAGGCCGAAAACGATCGGGTCGTTGATGACTTCGAACATGGTCTTGCCGGTCACTGCGCAGACCGGGTTCATGCAGGAATTGTTGACCGTCTTGGTCCAGACCATGTTGCGAATCTGGGTGGTGTGGTGCGTGTCGAGGCCGCATTCGGTCAGCACAGCACAGATGCCGCGTGCGGCGTCCTGTGAATTGGGATCCATCTCCTGCAGATGGTGAGGCCGGTGGTGAAAGGCCACATTGACCCTTGCCGGACCCTCCAGGATGCAGCCGAAGTTGACCACCGCGCGCATCACCTGCCTTTTGCCGAGGCGTTCGGCCAGGACCCGTTCGGTGTCGATGCCGTTCTGCCAGCTGATCACATAACGTCCTGCTCCGATAACGCCTTCCAGGGCCGAGGCGATGATCGGCAGGGCCGTCGCCTTGACCGTGACGATCACGACATCCGGTGGGTCGTCTGCCAGATCATCGACCCGGGTTCTGGTGTGCGCCACCCTGGCCTGAAAGTCCTCAGCTCCCGACAGGATGATCCCCGGAGCCAGGGCCGGTTCGAGGAGGCTTGCCTGGACATCGCAGAGCGTGACCCGGTAGCCGCCCCGGGCGAGGAATGCGGCAACGATACAACCGACCGGACCGGCGCCGACCACGGCAAAGCTTCTTGGCCTGAAAGTGGGTTTCCCCTGCATACCTGACTCCCTATCAGCAAACGGAACGGACAGCTTTTACGCAAAAGATCGCGGCACAAAAAGTGTTCTTGTCTTGGCCCTTGCCCTCGCTGAGACCCTGGATTTACTCCTTGCCCACCAGGATCCCGAATGATTCTGCGTCGAGCAGCCTTGTCCCGCTATTCTCAAGAATCTCTATGGCCTGGTCGATGGCGCTGAAATTAAAGACCATGACCGCTTTTTCCAGGTTCGCGCCGGCGACGGCATACATGTACTCGACATTGACCTTGGTCCCCAGGAACAGGCTCAGAATCCGGGCCAGGCTGCCTGGGGTGTCTTCAATTTCAACGGCGACCACGTCATCGACCCGGGCCGGAATGTATTTTTCCATGATGACCCCCCGGGCGGTGGCGAGATCGGAGACCAGAATACGCAGGACGCCGAAATCATGGGTCGAATCGCAGATGCAGTGCGCCCTGAGGTTGATACCGGCATCGCCCAGCGCCTTGGTGACGTCATGCAGGCGGCCGGGAGAGTTCTCCAGGGGGATCGATAGCTGTTTAAGCTTCATGGCAGGGTTCCTTGCTCTGCATGGTGCCTCAGAGCGGTACGGGTTACTTCGGCTCGAGGGCCTTGACCAGACCCCGGATCATGATGTTGTAAGGGGTCGGAATCCCCGCCTGCGCACCGTACTTGATAATTTTGCCATTGATGTAATCGACCTCGGTGCGGCGTTTGGCCTCGACGTCCTGAAGCATAGACGGTTTGTGATTGCCGGCATTTTTGATGTAGCCGATGGCGTAGGGATAGTAGTTCGAACCGAGAGAGAATTCGTTGGTCCGGGCCACCGCAATTCCTTCCTTGATCAATGCGTCAACCAGGTTGAAGGTAATCGGATCGTTGATAATTTCCACCATGGTCATGCCGGTCACTGCGCAGATCGGATTCATGCAGGCATTGAGCACCGTTTTCCGCCACACCATGTCGGTGATCTGCTCGCTGTGCCGGGTGTCGAGGCCGCATTCGGTCAACACCTCGCAGATACCAATGGCTGCTTGGGCGGACTCCGGGTCGAGCTCCTGCAGATAGTGGGGGCGATGGTGAAAGGCGAGGCGGATGTGCCCGGGGCGCAAGGGGACACAGCCGAAATTAACCACACCGCGCATGACAGTCCTGGCGCCGAGGTGCTGGGCCAGTTCCAGCTCCGTATCGATGCCGTTCTGCCAGCTGATCACGTAGCGCCCTACGGCGGCAAAGCCCTCCAGGGCCGATGCGATCAGCGGCAGGGCGGTCGCTTTCACCGTAATGAAGATGACATCGGGCGGGTCGTCGAGCAGATCATCGACCCGGGTCGTCGTTCTGGTCACCCGGGCCTGGAAGCTGTCGACACCCTCGAGGGTGATCCCTGGTTCGAGAGCCGGGGCCAGCAGTTCCGGGACGATGTCACAGAGCGTCACGTCGTACCCGCCCCTGGCCAGGAACGCCGCGACTGTCCCGCCTACGGGGCCTGCTCCGATGACGGCAAACTTTTTCGGACGGTAGCTCGTATCAGCCATCTTTATCGTCTCCTTGAAGGAACAACCGGGGCTTCAGGCCGTGATTAAGCGGGGCTTTCGAGGATTCCGAAGGATTCGGCATCAAGGATTTTAATGTCGTGATCCTGCAGCAATCTGATGGCCAGGTCATTGTCGCTGAAGCTGAACACCATAACGGCTTTCCCCGAAGAGGTCCCCGCCAGGGCGTACATGTACTCGACGTTGACTTTGTGCTCCATCAGTACCTTGAGGACTTTTGCCAGGCTCCCCGGGGTGTCGTTGATTTCTGCGGCGACCACTTCGTCCACCCGGGCCGGGAACTGTTTCTCCATGATCACCCTGCGGGCCTTGGCTACATCGGAAATCAGGATTCTCAATACACCGAACCCGGACACATCGCATATCGACAGCGACCTGAGGTTGAGGCCCGCTTCACCCAGGGCCTGGGTTGCTGCGAAGAGCCGTCCCGGAGCGTTTTCCAGGAATATCGAGATCTGCTTGAGGGTCTGCTTCATAACGGACTTCCTTTCCCTGCCGGGACAGAACGCTAGTCAACCATTTCGGGGTTAGGCAAATTATCAGATGCAGCGCCGAGGCGTTGAGAAGCTGAAATGATTTTTTCAAAGCCTCATTTCAACCACCCAACATCAAGCCTCCGCCCCTCCGACCAGGGCCTTCATGTTGACCTCGACCCCTTTGCCCCTGGTAATCTTCCTGACAACTTCTCTGATGACGTCCTCTTCGAGGGGCAGGAATTTCATCACCGTGCCGACCATGACCATGTTCACCGCTTTGCCGTTGCCGGCCTGCCGCGCTATGGCCAGGGCGTCGATGCCGTGGGCATTTGCACAGGCTGCCGCTATTTGCTGTTCCACATCCTGAGGATAGACCGCCATTCCCGCGGCCACGGTGCTTGGATTGATGGCGACCTTGTTGTAGAGCAGGCGGCCGCCCGGCTTAAGGTAGTGGCTGTAGCGCAGGGCTTCCAGGGGCTCGAAGGAGATCAGCAGATCGGCGGCGCCTGGCATGACTACCGGCGAACTGACCTGGTCGCCGATGCGCACGAAACTGATCACGCTGCCGCCGCGCTGGGCCATGCCGTGGACTTCGTTCTGTTTGACGTCCATGCCGCTGGCCAGGGCGCTCTCGGCGAGGACCTTGGAGGCCATCAGAACGCCCTGTCCGCCGACGCCGGCAATTACGATATTAAAGATTTGCATAGTTCTCTCCCTCGATCTCGTGCATCGCGTCGAATTTACACATCTGCTTGCAGACGCCGCAGCCGTTGCAGACGTTGGGGTCGACCCTGACCTTCTGCTTCTCGCCGGATGCGGTCAGCCCCAAAGCCATGCAGGCGACCCGGAGACAGGCCCGACAGCCGGTGCATTTTTCCTGGTCGACGCTCATGGCTGGCTTGCGGATCTTGTAGCGCAGAATACAGGGGTTCTTGTCGATCAGCACATAGGGACCCGGAGTCTCGAGCCCTTTCCTGATCGCCGCTTCCGTTTCCTTGAGATCGTATGTGTTGAGTTCAGCGACGTTGTCTATGCCCAGCGCCTTGACCAGCGGTACCATCTCGACCTGACGAACCGGGACGCCCTGCAGCGTTTCGCCGGTACCGGGGTTCTCCTGGCCGCCGGTCATGCCGGTGGTGCGGTTGTCCATGATGATGACCAGGGCGTTGCCGCCGTTGTAGGCCATGCTCATCAGGCCGGTCATCCCGGAATGGAAAAAGGTCGAGTCGCCGATCACGGCCACCGGTTTCTCTTCGCGCCCGGCAATCGCATTGACCTTGGCCATGCCGTGGGCGGCGCTGATGCTGGCGCCCATGTCGATCACCGCATGCATGGCATTCATCGGCGGCAGAGCCCCCAGGGTGTAACAGCCGATATCCCCGGAGACGAAGACCTTGAGCTTGCTGAGGATGGTGAACAGGCCACGGTGCGCGCAGCTTGGACAGAACACCGGCGGCCGCTGGGGCAGCCCTTCGACCGGTCTGATGGTCTCGGCCTTGCTCCCGCCGAGGGCGGCCTTCAGGATGTCGGCATTGATTTCCCCGCAGAGCGGCAGCTTGTTCTTGCCGATCTCAACATCGACGCCCATGGCGCGAACCTGCTCTTCGAAGATGGCATCCATCTCCTCAACCACCACCAGGCGTTTGACACTGGCGGCGAATTCACGGATCTTGCGCACGGGGAGGGGGTGTACCAGTCCCAACTTGAGGACCGATGCCTCCGGGAATGCTTCACGAACATGCTGGTAGGACACCCCGGAGGTGATGATGCCGAGGTCCGGGTCGCGCATCTCGGTGCGGTTCAGGGGCGTGGCCTCGGCAAACTCCTGGAGCTTGAGTAAACGGGCCTCCAGCTCGACGTGCCGCAGCTTGCCGAAGCTGGGCAGCATGACGTACTTGGGAACGTTCTTGACCCATTGGCCGACCTGGGGGGCGATTTTCTCCTGCGGCACGACGACCCCTTTGGCATGCGAGATGCGCGTGGTGGTGCGCAGCATTACCGGCGTGTCGAATTGCTCTGAAATCTCGAAGCCGGCCCGGACCATATCGTAGGATTCCTGAGAATCGGACGGATCGAGCATCGGGACCTTGGCGAATTTGGCGTAGTTGCGGCTATCCTGCTCGTTCTGCGAGGAGTGCATCCCCGGGTCGTCGGCGACCATCAGGATCAGGCCGGCGTTGACGCCGGTGTACGCGAGGGTCAACAAGGCATCGGCGGCGACGTTGACGCCGACGTGCTTCATGGTGGCGAGCGATCGGCCTCCGGCGATGCTCCCGCCGATGGCCGACTCCAGGGCGACTTTTTCGTTGGGAGCCCACTCGCAGTAGACCTGGCCCAGGCGGGCGACTTCCTCGAGGGTTTCGGTGCTGGGAGTGCCGGGGTAGCCGGAGGCAAACACCCCTCCGGAATCCCCGAAACCAAGCGCAATGGCTTCGTTGCCGGAAATAATTTTTTTCATCAAAACCTTCCCTTGGTGGACTGCTTGTACGGCAGGTCCGGATTGAATGTCTGTGGTCCTTGGTTGCGTCCGGCCACTCTATTTGGGCCGACGGTCTTCAATACGCTTGGCCTTGCCTTCACTGCGCGCAATGCTGTTGGGTGGTACCAGCTGGATGTCGACGCTGATGCCGATTACGTCCTTGATGTCCTGCTGAAGATTGCGTTTTTTGCTGCGGACCGCCGCCACGTCCTCGAGGATGTCGAATTCGTCACCCTTGAGAATGTCGGCAGCGGCCTTGACCATGAATTCCTCGGTCACTTCGACTTTGACCCGCAATGAATCCATGGCGCCTTTGCGTTCGACGATGACCATGTAGTGCGGCGAGACTCCTTCGCGTTTGAGAATAATCGATTCTATCTGTGAAGGGAAGACGTTGACTCCGCGGATGATCAGCATGTCGTCGCTGCGCCCTGAAACCCGCTCCATCACGACCGTGGTCCGGCCGCAAACACAGGTGCCGTAAGTGAGCCGCGTGATGTCCCGGGTCCGGAAGCGCAGTAGGGGCTGCCCCTGGTTGGCGACCGTGGTGAAAACCAGTTCGCCAACTTCCCCTTCGGCAAGCACTTCGCAGCTGTGCGGGTCGATAATTTCCGGGTAGAAATAGTCTTCGTTGATGTGCAGCCCATGCTGCTTCTCAACGCATTCGAAGGCAACGCCTGGACCGATGATCTCAGAGAGGCCGTAGATGTCGCAGGCCTTGATGCCGAACTTGTCCTGGATCTTGTGGCGCATCGCTTCGCTCCAGGGCTCTGCGCCGAGCACTCCGACGCGGAGCTTGAGCTTGTGGAAGTCAATTCCCATCTCCTCGCCGGCCTCGTGGAGGTGCATCAGGAAGGAGGGCGTGGAGGTCAGCACGGAGCTGCCGAAGTCCTCCATCAGCATCAGCTGCCGCTGGGTGTTCCCGCCCGAAATCGGAATGACCGCGGCACCGACCCGGATCGCCCCGTAGTGGATTCCGATTCCGCCGGTGAAGAGGCCGTAGCCGTAGATATTCTGCACCACGTCGTGCTTGGTGACGCCGGCACCGGTGAGCGCTCTTGCCATCACTTCCTTCCAGGTTTCCAGGTCCTGTCGCGTGTAGCCGACCACGACCGGCTTGCCGGTGGTCCCGGAGGTTGCGTGATACTCGACGATCTCCTCCTGGGGCGCACTGAACAGCCGGAAAGGATAGTTGTCGCGAATGTCCTGCTTGGTGGTGAAAGGGAGCCTGCGAATGTCGTCCAGGGACCGGATCTCCCGGGGGCTTACTTTCAGCTCGTCGAGCTTGTTCCGGTAGTAGGGGTTCTTCTCGTATAGGTAGTTGACTGTTGCCTGCAGCCGGCCAAGCTGAAGGGCCTGCATCTCACTGCGGCTGTTTGTCTCTTCCTTGTTCCAGACCATATTGTCACCTCACTCCCTAGTCATCTCACCTTGATTGAAAAACATCTGGGTTGCATTGCATGTCTCGTATTGAGGCTTGCCCGCCTGCGTCTCAGAGATAGTGGAGTTCCCTGGCCTTTTCCGTGATCTCGTCACGAAACTGCGGATGGGCGATCTTGATCAGCGCCTGGGTCCGCTGGCGGACGGTTCTGCCGTAGAGCGCCGCTACGCCGAACTCGGTGACCACGAAGTGAACGTGGTTGCGGCTGGTGACCACTCCAGCGCCCGGTTTGAGCATCGGCACGATCTTGCTGATCACGGTGCCGTCGCGCAGTTGGGAGGTGCTGGGCAGAGCGATGATCGGCACGCCGCCTTTCGAGCGTGAGGCGCCGTAGATGAAGTCCAGCTGGCCGCCTACGGCCGAATGCATCTTCGGCCCGATGCTGTCCGCACAGACCTGGCCGGTCAGATCGATTTCGATCGCCGAGTTGATCGCCACCATGTGTTCGTTCTGCGCCACTATGAAGGGGTCATTAACATATTCGGTGCGGCGCAGTTCGACCAGCGGGTTGTTGTTTACCCATTCATAGAGGCGCCTGGTGCCGAGCAGGAAGCCGCAGATGATCTTGCCGGGATGCAGGGTTTTACGGGAACCGTTGACCACGCCTGCCTCGACCAGATCGATCACACCATCGGAAATCAGCTCGGAATGAACGCCGAGGTCCCGCTTGTCAAACAGGAACTTGAGCACAGCGTTGGGCAGGGCCCCGATACCCAGCTGCATGGTCGCCCCGTCGGGGATCAGCTGGGCAATATGGGCGGCGATTTGCTCGACCACCACCTGGTCAACATCGTCCCCCATCGGCATTTCAAAGAGGGGGGTGTCGCTTGGCACGATGTAATGGATTTTGTCGATGTGTATGGCTGTGTCACCCAACGTTCGCGGCATCTGCTCGTTGATCTGGGCAATCACCACTCTGGCGACCTCTGCGGCGGAGATGGTGAGGCCTGATTCCGCGCCCATGGAGCAGAAGCCGTTTGCGTCCGGCGGCGAGATGTGGATCAGCGCCACATCCAGGGGGAGATGGCCGTTTTTGAAGAGCAGGGGGAATTCGGAGAGCATCACCGGGGTGAAATCGGCTCGCCCCTCGTTGACGGCCCGGCGCACGTTGGCGCTGATGAACATTGAGTTGATGCGCAGATGCCCTGTCATTTCGGGGGCGACATAATCCGCCGGGCAGATGGTCAGCGGGTGGCAGATTTCCACATTCTGCAGTTGCGGAGCCCGCCTGACCAGGGCATCGAGCAGCGGCAAAGGCACCGAGGCATTGCCGGTCAGAAAGACCCGGTCTCCAGACTTGATGACCTTGACGGCTTCATCCGGAGTCGTGATCCGTGACTGACAGGTCGCCTGCCAATTGGTTTGGGCTTCCTGTCTTCCTAAAAGCATCGTTTCCACGTCTCAGCCTCCAGTTTGAATGCGGATCCTGCCATCGACGGCGAAGGCCCTGTCAGCAAAAGCCATAATGGGATTGAGATCCATCTCCTCGATCATCGGCAGATCGCCGAGCAGTTGCGAGACCCGCTGAATCAGTTCGATGACCGCCTGCCTGTTGATCCCCGTTTCACCGCGGACGCCGTCGAGCAGCGCCGAAGTTTTAATCGCGGCGAGCATCTCCGCGGCTTCAACGCCGGTCACCGGGGCCACCTTGAAGGCCACGTCCTTGAGGGTCTCGACATAAATCCCGCCAAGGCCGAACATCACCAGGTGTCCGAGGTTGCGCTCGGCAGTGGCGCCGATAATCAGTTCGCGCCCGCCGGGGAGAAATTTCTGTACCAGGAAGCCGAGCTCGCCGAAGTGGCCGAGTCGGCGCTGCATCTCTTCGACTGTGCTGAGGACTGTGGCGGCATCCTTGAGATTGACGGCCACCCCGCCCATGTCGCTTTTGTGATCGATCTTGCTGCTGTCAACCTTGACTACCACCGGGTAGCCGATCGCGGCGGCGGCGGCGACCGCCTGGTCGGCATTCTGCACCACTTGCCAGGGAGCGACCGAGATGCCGTAGGCTTCGAATATCCCGTAAACTTCGCAAGCGGACAGGACCGTGCGGCCCGCTTGTCGGGCCTGCTCGATGATCGCCCGGGCACGTGCAGCGTCAGTGCCATCGAAAACCTGCGGCTGGCCGATATCCCGCCGCTGAATCCGGCCGTATTGCACCAGGGCACCCAGTGCCCGGGCTGCGTCGCCTGGATTCGCATAGAAGGGCACTTCGCCTTCCTTGAGGATCGCCATGGTCTTCTGGAAGCGTTCCAGCTTGAGGTTGGTCATGAAGTTGCAGACCAGCGGCTTGCGCTTCTGGAGGTTGACCTCGACGATCTCGCGGGCGACCGCATCGGTGTCGGTAAAGGGCGCGGTGACGAAGTTGATATAGACGCAGTCGATCTGATCGGAATCCATCATGACATCAAGAGCGGCACGGAACTGGGGGCCGCCGGCGGTGGCGACCACGTCGATGGGATTTTCCAAAGCCGCTTCGGGGAACTGGGTTTCGTGCAACCGGTCAATCGATGCCGCCGAGAGTTTCGGCACCTCGAGGTCGAAGCCGACCAGTACGTCGGTCGCGATCACCGCTGGACCGCCGGTGTTGGTAATGATGCCGACCCGATTGCCGGCCGGGATCGGCTGGCTGGAGAAAGCCATGGCCGCCCTCACCATTTCGCCTTCGTCGCGGAAGGGGAGAACGCCGATTTTCTCGAAAATAAGTTCGGTGGCGATGTCGACCCCGGCCAGCGAGCCGGTGTGCGAGGACGCCGCCTTGGCGCCCTCTTCGGTGCGGCCGGCCTTCATGGCCAGGACCGGCTTCCTCGCCGCCACCTTGCGGGTGACCTCCAGAAATTCGCGCGGTTTGTCGAAGCCCTCGGTGTAGAGGATGATCGCCTTGGTCCCCTCATCCTCGCCGTAATAGTGGATGATCTCCGGGATCGACACGTCGCAGGCGTTGCCGTTGGAGGCATAGAGGCGCTGGCCGATATCGAGGTCGTCGAGTGCCTGCATGATCAGTGCGCCGACGCCGCCGCTCAAGGCCACCACCGAAATGCTGCCCGGCTTGGGGAAGGTGAAGGTGAAGTTGCAGTAGGCGTTCAGCTCCGGGTCGGAATTGATGATCCCCTGGCAGTTGGGGCCGAACAGGCGGATGCCGTATTTGCGTGCGTTGGCGAGGAATTCCGCCTGGAGCCTGGCACCCTCCTCGCCCATCTCGCTGAAGCCGGCCGAGTTGATGATGACCGCCTTGACCCCTTTCTGGCCGCATTCCTCGATGGCCTGGGGAACGAACTGGCTGGGGATGATGATGTGCGCCAGGTCGACCTCGCCCGGGATGTCCGCCAGTGAGGGGTAGGATTTGAGTCCGCATACTTCATCGGCCCTGGCGTTGACCGGGTAGATAGCACCTTTGTAGCCATATCTCTGGAGGTTCCTGATGATGACGTTGCCAATGGAAAGTTCCTTGGTGGATGCGCCGACCAGGGCAACCGCTTTGGGCTTGAACAGGGCGTCTAGCATCTTAGCTTCTCTCCTCGAGTTGTTCGATAAAGGCTTCGACATTGGTCCGGGTCTGTTCATCGGACACGCAGCGCAGGTCGTTGAGGTCGCCGGAAATGACCAGGCTCGGGATGCCGGTTGCCTGCTCCAGGCGCTGCGGCATGCCGTAGCGGCTGTTGGAATTGCAGGGGCAGGTTTTGGCGTCGTGGTAGATGATGCCGTCTATATGGAACTTTTTCAGCATCTGCTTGATGTACTCTTCCTTGTAGGCATCTGAGCGGACGATGAACAGGGCGAGATAGGCCTTGGCCATGCTGCGCAGCGGGTCGTTGGCGTCGAAATCGGGGAAGATCCAGCTGCTGCAATAGGTGGAGACCAGCACGCTGGTCTGCAGTTCCGAGAACAGCTCGGAATGCTGGCGCAGCCGGCCCCAAACCGGCATCCCTTCCCAGTAGATACGATGCTTTTCACCCTCGACGGCTGCCACCTGTCCGGTGATGCGCTGCTCGAGTTCGGCGAGCAGAACCCGGTAGTAGTCGACTGCCTGCGGGGTGCCGCGCAGGACTACGGCCGGGCCCATATGGATGGTGCCGTCGAAAAAAGTTAACGGCGCCGGGGTTGCCGCAGCGGTTTCGAGGACCTGGCGCCAGAGCTCGGTGCATTCCCGGGATAGGGCCACGGTTTCCCGCAGGCGCTGCATATCCAGCTTCTCCCCGGCAACCTCCTCGAGAGTGGGGATCAGCGCTTCGAGCTGCCGGGTGACGTCGTCGACCAGGATCTCGGTAACATCGGTGAAGTTCTTCGGCGAGGTGATGCCGATGCAGGGGACGCCAAATTCTCTTGCATACCAGTTGAACCAGTCCTGCACATCGCGGCACTGGTTGGTGTTGTAGACCAGCACGTCAGGGCGGGGCGGGGCTTCGATCCCTGAGTAAGCCTTGGCCAGCGGCGAAACCCCTTTCAGGTAGGCGCCGATGTCAGCGGTCAGGTACGAGCAGATATCCGGAGAGTACCCGATGGCGTTGGCCTCGGGGATCAGTTCGGTGGCCATGCGCGTGGCTCCCAGCATGGCGGCGTGGTTCTCCGGGAAATGTACGGCAAAGCCCATCGCCCTGAGTAACTCCGCCGGCCCGACACTGGTGCACCAGGCGACCTTGCGGGTCGCCGATTGCCCGGCGTCGTTGAGATCGTAGAAGTAGTCGGACATGATTTTCATCATCTGCCCGGTGGCCTGGATCTTTTTCCGTTGGGGTTGCTTGTCTTCAGCCATGATCTCTCCCTGTTGCGAACTCTCTGTCGAGTTCCCGGTTAATCCTCTCCCGCGTCTGAGGCCTGGGCCTCGGTCGCTTCCAGTGCATAGAGGGCGGCGCCATGGGCCCCGGTCAACTGGGGGAACGCCGGCAGCAGCACCGGTCGGCCGATCAGTTCTTCGGTCATCTCGACCAGGTAGGGGTTGTGGGCTACCACGCCACCGCTCAGGACGACTTTCCCGGTGATGGAGTCCATCTCCAGAACCCGCTTGATCATCGAGTAGAAGATTCCCTTGATAATGTCGGCGACCGGCTTGCCGTGGCGGATATTCTCCAGGACCTCGGTGGCCGAGAAGACCGTGCAGTAACTGCCGAGCTTGATCGTTTCGGTGGCCTGGCGGGCCAGGTTGTTCATCTCGTCGAGGGGGATGTCGAGGCGGCTGGACATCTCTTCGAGAAAAGCACCGGTGCCGGCAGCGCATTTGCGGTTCATCTTGAAGCTTTCGCGCCGCCCGTCGGCATCGAGCTTGATGATCTTGTTGTCCTGCCCGCCGATATCGATGATGGTGATCGCCTCGGCATAGAGATAGTGGCAACCCTTGGCGTGGCAGCCGATTTCGGTTTTGCTTTTGCTGGTGACGAAGGCGACGTTGTTGCGGCCATAACCGGTGGCGACGGCTTCGACGATGTCGTTCCGCCCGGCGCCAGCCAGCTCCAGGGAGGCATCAAGGCAGAGCGCTGCGGTTGCGGCAAAATCGATCCCCGATTTTTTCACCGCATGTCCAAGCAGCGCACCATGCCGGTCGACAACCGCCACCTTGGTGCGTGATGCGCCCATGTCAAGACCAACGTAAACCGGTTGTGTCATCGTCCTCTGCTTTTGAAAAAGGAACTTCTCATTGTTCAGTAGCGGGCCACTTCCGACTCGACCGTCCTGACCATATTGACCAACCGCGGGCCGATGTCGTCCTCGAGCATGTGCTGGCGCAGTACGAAGGACGGGGCCGCGCTGTTGAAGGTCAGGAGCCGGCAGCCGGCGATTGGCAGCATCGGCACGCCGACGGCATTGACATCGCTGCGCCAGTCGCCAATCGACAGGCAGAAACCGCGCTCATTATAGTCGCGCAACGCCTGCTCGATCCCGGCCTTGTTCTTCGGCCATCGGGCCGGGTCACGTTGGCGGATGTTGTCCATCAGTTTCTCCCGCTCATGCTCCGGCAGGCCACACAAGAGGGCTCTGCCCATGGCGGTGGTCGCTATGGGAACCCGGGTTCCAGGCTCGCGGCGCAGGGAGACGGTGGCGGTAATACTGTGCCGGCCGTCGAGATAGACCATGCCGAGGCGGTCGCGGGAGCCGACCGAAACCACGGTGTGCGAATAGTCGGCCAACTCCTGCATGAGCGGGCGGGCGATCTTCAGCACGTCCATGTTGGTGATGAATGAATAGCCGAGGGACAAGACCCCGCTGCCGAGCTGGTATTTGCCTAGTTTTTCATCGTGGTAGAGGTACCCCATACGGGTCAGGGTGTAGGTCAGACGGGAAATGGTCGGTTTCGGCAGGCCGGTGCGCTCGGCGATGTCCTGGTTCCCGAGGTGCCGGTCGCTCGGCTTGAAACAACGCAGGACCTCCAGCCCCCGGGCCAGAGCGGTCACGAACTGGCGATCCTTGCTGCTATCCTCCAGGAGATCGATCCCGTCCATTGCGATCAGCTCTGCCTTGCTGCCCCTGTGGTTGAGTGCTGTATTTTCATCCATAGACTGTTGCTCCGGGGCGGTTGCTGCTGGCGCAAGGCTGGGTTAGAAAGGGCCGGGCCGCGTGCTCTCGCACTTGAGCACTCCCATGCTTTTAATCTCTATATAAAAGGGGGGGATGTGTCAAGAGATAAAACGCCGTTTTCTGAAAATCTGTTTTGCATAGCGAAATCACGATGAGAAACTTTCTTTGAGAATAAGTCTTTAAAATCAGTATAATGACCTATATATAAAGAGATGAATAGGCGTATTGTTATTTTATAACAGCAAGTTGATGGATATGTGAAGCGGTGTGCCGTATTCCCCAAGAAAAATATTTACAAACAGTGTGTTGTCGGGTAGGATTCACAATAAATGAAAACTAGTTTTGCATAGCGAAATAAAAGGCGAGGTGTCGAGGACGGTAAGGTTCCGGTTCAGTGTGCCCGAGTGGCGTCATCGTCTGCAAAACTAACAACCTTTGGCATGACTATCAAGAGGGTAGGAAAATGAAACCGATTGCTACGGTAGGCGTCGTTGGTGCAGGGACCATGGGCTCGGCGATTGCCCAACACTTTGTCATGAAGGGACTGCCGGTCATTCTCGTTGATCAGCAGCAGCAATTTCTGGACCGGGGAGTCGGTTACATGCGCGATTCCCTCGGCGAGGCCTTGCAGCGTGGTTTGATCGACCAGCAGGCTTTTGACCAGATTCTCGGGCGGCTGCACTGCACGACGGATCAGGCTGAACTGGCGCGTGTCGACCTGGTGGTCGAGGCGATCTTTGAAAACCTCGAGGTCAAGAAGGGGCTGTTTGCTGAACTGGAGAAGCTTGTGAGCAAGGAGTGCATCCTGGCCAGCAACACCTCCTCGTTCCTGATCAGCGAGATTGCCGCAGACCTCCAGACCCCCGAGCGGGTGGTCGGTGTTCATTATTTCTACCATGCCGCCAAGAACAAGCTGGTCGAACTGATCCCCGGCAAAAAGTCGGCCCCTGAGATCGTCACGGCCCTTGAGAACTTCTACACCTTCTATGACAAGACTCCGATCCTGGTCAAGGACGCCCCGGGGTTTGCCGTGAATCGCTTTTTCGTTCCCTGGCTGAACGAAGCCGCCCGGCTTTACGAGGAGGGCTGTGGCAGCATCGCCTTTATCGACCGCGTTGCCTGCCAAGTGTTCGGGGTCGGCATGGGCCCTTTCGCCCTGATGAATGCCACCGGGGTGCCGATCGCCATGCATGCCGCCGATGGACTGGCCAGCGTGCTGGGGGCCTTTTACGCCCCGGCGGAGATTCTCCGCAGGCAGGTCGAAGCCAAGCACAATTGGAACGTCGAAGACGCCCGACCGCTTAACAACGGGTCCGATCAGGAGGAGGTTGTCACCCGCCGGCTCGTCGGCGCCAGCCTCGGTGTGGCTGCGCAGATGGTCGATGAAGGGGTGGTTGACGCGACCTCGGCTGATCTGGGGGCGCGCTCCGGATTGCGCTGGCCGGTCGGGCCGTTCGAACTGCTTGACAAGCTGGGCGCCGGGAATGTCCGGACGATGGTGCAAGGCGTGTTCTCTCCCTGGGGGCTGCCGGCTCCGGCCTGCCTGGTCGATGCGACCCAGGCCGACAAACTGCGCCTCGACTGGGTCACGACCGAGGTCCTCGGCGATAGCGGTTTCATCATCTTCAACCTCCCCGACCGCATGAACCCCCTCGGCGAAGAGGTGATGCGCCAGCTTGACCGCTGCGTCGATCAGCTCAACGCCAATAGCGACATCAGTAAATTTTTCATACACGGCAAGGGCAAAGCGTTCATCGCCGGCGCCGACATCAAGTTCTTCCTCGACGCCATGGCTGCCGGGGACCTCGATCGGATCCAGAGCTTTACCGAGTTCGGACAGCAGGTCCTGAACAAGATCAGTGCTTCCGACAAGACCACCTATGCTTATCTTGACGGCCTGGCGCTGGGTGGCGGTCTGGAACTGGCACTGGCCTGCGATTATCGCATCGGCACGCACAAGTCGCTGCTGGCCTTCCCGGAAACCGGCATCGGCATCTACCCCGGGCTCGGCGGCACCCAGCGTGCCAGCCGTCTGATTGGAGTTGCCCGGGCCAAACAGCTGATTGCCAGCGGGCAGTTCATCAACGCCCAGCAGGCATATGCCTACGGTTTGGTCGACACCGTTCTGGAGCCGCTGTTCGACTGGCATGAGCTGGCCGGGATATCCCTAGGCCAGAGCCAGCCCGGCCGCGTTCAGGTGACCGCCCAGGAGCTCGAATTCGCTCAGTTCAATGGCGATCTCGGCCACCCCCTTCTGGCCAGGGAGGACAATGTAAAATTGGCCAAGGCGATCGCCCGCAAGGCGCCGATAGCCTTGAAAACGGCCATGAACCTGGTCGAGCGGGGTTTCCCCCTGGAGCTCCAGAAAGGGCTGCAGCTGGAGCTCGACGGCCTGAAAAGCATTTTCGCCACCGAGGACGCCCGGACCGGTCTGTCAAGCATTCTCAGCGGCAAAAAACCGAACTATATCGGCAAATAGAGCCGCTCCGGAGTTGCCGGACGGAAACCAGACTAAGGAGCCATCATGAAAGCAAGCGTACAGGGGTTTCAGGATAAAAAGGTCGGCAGCGGCGCGCTCTTCGAAGATATCTACCTGCTCGAAGGGAAGCGGACCCCCTTTGGCAAATATGTCGGCAGCCTCTCGACGGTTTCGCCGACCGATCTGGGCATTCTTGCCAGCCGTGCGGCGATCGAAGCCTCCGGTGTGCCGGCCGGCGACATCGACCAGACCATCGTTGCCAATATCGGCCAGGCCAGTGCCGACAGCTTCTTCCTGCCACGCCATATCGCGCTCTACAGCGGTGCGCCGCTCGAAAGCACCGCATTGATGACCCAGCGCATCTGTGGTTCCGGTGTGGAACTGCTGGGGCAGGCTGCCGAGCAGATTGCCCTCGGCAAGGCCAACCTGGTTCTCGGCTGCGGAAGCGATGCCATGAGCCGCTTCCCTCTGGCCTCCTATTCCGCCCGCCAGGGTTTCCCGCTGGGGCGCCCCGAATTCATCGACCTGCTCTGGGAAGCCCTCAACGATACCGCTGCGGTGCCGATGGGCTGCACGGCAGACAACCTGGCCCGGGAGTTCTCCCTGTCCAGGGAAGAGGTTGACGCCTTCTCTCTGCGCAGCCAGCAGCGCTGTGCTGATGCCCAGGCTGCCGGATTTTTCCAGCACGAGATCATCCCGGTCGCGGCCAAGGGAGTCCTGGAGATGGAGGGCTTGAAACCCCGCCAGTATCGCTGCAACAATCGTACGGGGGTTTCTGCTGATGAGCATCCGCGGCAGACCAGCATGGAAGAGCTGGCCAGATTACCTTTTGTCTTCAGCAAAAACGGGCCGACCACTGCCGGCAGCGCCTCGGGAATCGTCGATGGCGCGGCCGCGCTGCTGGTTGCGTCCGGTGATTACGTGCGTGCCAACGGCCTGAAGCCGCTCGGCAAGATTCGCGGCTTTGCGGCGACCGGTGTGCTGCCCGAGATCATGGGGATCGGCCCGGTGCCGGCGGTCCGCCTGCTGTTGGAGAAGATGGGTTTGACCACCGGAGATATCGATCGCTTTGAAATCAATGAAGCCTTCTCGGCGCAGTGCCTGGCCGTCGCCAGGGCCCTGGAGCTCGACCAGGACAAGCTCAACGTCAACGGTGGCGCGATTGCCATCGGTCATCCGCTCGGGGCGACGGGTGTGCGCCTGGTACTGACCTGTCTGCAGACTCTGAAACGCGACAATCAACAGCTGGGGGTTGCTTCGGCCTGCATCGGCGGCGGTCAGGGTATCGCCATGGTTGTGGAGGCCTGCTGATGGACAACGCCGGACAGGGGACCCGGGGCCGGGTGGTTCTGATTACCGGAGCCGGGCAGGGGATAGGTGCTGCCATCGCCAGGCGATTTGCCGACCAGGGGGCCAGGCTGGCAATGGTCGATGTGAACCCGGAACATTTGCGCCAACTGGCCGAAAGTCTGGCTGATTCCGCAGGCGAGATTCTACCGCTCACAGCAGATGTTTCCCGCAGGGAGCAGGTCCAGCAGCTGGTTGAGCAGGTCCTGGCAAAATTCGGCGCCATCGATGTGCTGGTCAACAACGCGGGAATCATCCGCGACAACCTGATCAGCAATATCTCCGAGCAGGATTGGGACCAGGTCCTGGATATCAACCTCAAGGGCGCCTTCCTCTGCTGTCAGGCGGTCTTCCCGACGCTGAAAAAGCAGCGTTCCGGAAAGATCGTCAATATCGTCTCGCGGGCCTGGCTCGGCAGTATCGGCCAGGCCAACTATACTGCCAGCAAGGGGGGGTTGGTCAGCCTGACCCGCTCCCTGGCCCTCGAATTCGCCAGGTTCCAGATCAACGTCAATGCCGTGGCTCCCGGCGCCATCGATTCGCCGATGACCCGGGGCTTGACCATTGAGGCCCGCGAACGGCTGATCCGCATGCAGCCGACCGGCAAGATGGGCAAGGTCGAAGACATCGCCGCCGCCGTCGCCTTCCTGGCGTCGGCGGATGCCGAGTTCATCACCGGGCAAGTCCTGCACGTCGATGGCGGTAAAAGCTGCGGCCTGCTGTCGCTCTAGAGATCATGACCGGATGCTTCCCTGGCCAGACGCTCGCCTGGGTCGGTCATGGCCAGGGGATGGCGACCCTGATAGAAAGGCTCTGAGTGATGAAGCTGACGCCGCGGACTGAAGTCGATATCGATGTCCGTTATGCCGAGACCGACCAGATGGGGGTCGTGCATCACGCTGCCTACCTGGTCTGGTACGAAGTGGCCCGGACCCGGTTCTGTGCCGAGGCTGGCAAACCCTATCCGGAGATGGAAAAACTCGGCTATTTCATGATGATCACCCAGGCACATCAGGATTACCGCCTGGCCGCCTGCTACGGCGATACGGTCAGGGTGACCTGCTGGCTTGACTGGGTGGCGAGTCGCAGTCTGCAGTTCGCTTACGAAGTCAGACGCGGTGACGAGGTGCTGTCGACCGGTTACACCAGGCATCTCTGGGTCAGACGCGAATCGCGGCGGCCCTGCAGTATGCCGGAGGGCCTGCGGGCCACTTTTCTGGAGTGGGCCGGCCAGACGACGTTCAAGAGCCCGGGAAAATAGCCGTCGCGAATTCACAGACAGGAGAAGAGACGATGTCGATAACTGCATATCGCTGGATGATGAATGGTGTCAGTGAGCCGTTGACCCGCCAGGAGTTTGTTGCCCAACCCGGGGCGGGTGAGGTCGTGGTGGAGGTGGCCGGTTGCGGGGTCTGCCACACTGATCTCGGCTTCTATTATGACGGCGTGCGGACCAATTCCGAACTGCCGCTGGCCCTGGGACATGAAATCAGCGGCCGGGTGGTCGCTGTCGGCGACGGGGCCGGCGACTGGCTGCAGCGGGCGGTCATCATCCCGGCGGTCATCCCCTGTGGTGAGTGCGACCTGTGCAAACGCGGCAGGGGCACCATCTGCCGCAGCCAGAAGATGCCAGGCAACGACATCCAGGGCGGCTTTGCCAGCCATATCGTGGTCCCGACCCGGGGCTTATGCCCGGTCGACGAGCAGCGCCTGGCGGCCGCTGGACTGGAACTGGCCGACGTCTCGGTGGTGGCTGATGCCGTGACCACCCCCTACCAGGCGGTCTACCAGGCGCAAGTCACCCCCGGGAGCCTGGCGATCGTCATCGGCGTCGGCGGCGTCGGCGGCTACTGTGTGCAGATGGCCAGGGCTTTCGGTGCCACGGTGGTCGCCATCGATATCGACCCGGACAAGCTGGAAGCGATCGCCGGCCATGGCGCGGCGATCACCTTCAACGCCCGCGAACTCGATGGCCGCGCGCTGAAAAAGGCGATCAGTACCTTTGCCAGGGAGAACGGCCTGCCGGCCACCGAGTGGTTCATCTTCGAGTGTTCGGGCAGCAGGGCGGGCCAGGAATCCGCTTACGGCCTGATGGTGCACGGATCGACCTTGAGCGTGGTCGGTTTCACCATGGACAAGGTTGAAGTCCGGCTGTCCAACCTGATGGCTTTTCACGCCCGCGCGCTGGGCAACTGGGGCTGTCTGCCGGAGCACTACCCGGGGGCCCTCGACCTGGTGCTCGACGGCAAGGTCCAGCTCAAGCCCTTCATCGAGCAGAAACCGCTCAGCGCCATCAACACGGTGTTCGATGACGTCCACCACCAGAAAATGAAACGTCGCGCCATCCTGGTGCCCGACGCCTGATATTTCCAGAGTTTTAGAGGAGGTTCAAGATGGCAACGACTGACCAGATTATCGTCGCAACCGCACCCGCCACGCTGATCGACCACAACCTGATCGACAAGGATATCGAGAGTCTCTGCGACGGCATGGTGAAATACGAAAAACGTCCGGCCCGGCGCCGCGACGGTTCCGTGGCCGAGGGGCTCTTTAATGCCTGGATCATCTTCAACAATCCCAAGCAGTTCAACTCCTACACCACAGACATGGTCAAGGCCACTATCCTGGCTTTCCGCCGCGCCTCGGTAGATCGTGAAGTCAACGCCGTGGTCTTTACCGCGGTCGGCGACAAAGCCTTCTGCACCGGCGGCAATACCAAGGAATACGCCGAGTATTACGCCGGCAACCCGCAGGAATACCGCCAGTACATGCGCCTGTTCAACGACATGGTCTCGGCGATTCTCGGCTGCGACAAGCCGGTGGTCTGCCGGGTCAACGGCATGCGCATCGGTGGCGGTCAGGAGATCGGCATGGCCTGTGATTTCACGGTCGCCCACGACCTGGCGAACTTTGGCCAGGCCGGCCCCAAGCACGGCTCGGCAGCAATCGGCGGCGCCACCGATTTTCTGCCGGTCATGATCGGCTGCGAGCAGGCGATGATCTCGGGAACCCTTTGCGAACCCTTCTCGGCCCACAAGGCCGCGCGACTCGGCATCATCGCCGACGTGGTCCCGAGCCTCAAGATCGACGGCCAGTTTGTCGCCAACCCGACGGTGGTCACCGACCGCATGTTCGACGAGTTCGGCCGGATCGTCCACGGCGAGTTCAAGACCGGCGCTGCCTTCAAGGAGGGCAGGGAACTGATGAAAACCGGTGAGATCGATCTGAGCATGCTCGACGAGAAAGTCGAGGAGCTCTGTGCCAAGCTGATCGAAACCTTCCCCGAATGCATGACCAAGAGTCTCGAGGAGCTGCGCAAGCCGAAGCTCCAAGCCTGGAACTGCAACAAGGAGAATTCCCGGGCCTGGCTGGCGCTCAACATGATGAACGAGGCCCGCACCGGCTTTCGCGCCTTCAACGAGGGCAACAAGGAAATTGGCCGAGAGATCGATTTCGTCAAGCTGCGTCAGGGCCTGGCCAAGGGGGTCCCCTGGACCGAGGAGTTGATCGAGAGCCTGATGCCCGGTAAGGAGGCCTGAGATGAGTGGGAGCCCACTGCAAGTCTGGCTCGACCGTGACGGCACCCTGCTGCGCCTGCGCCTGGCACGGCCCAAAGCCAACATCGTCGATGCCGCCATGATCGCCGCCCTGGCCGCCGCGCTGGCGGAGTACAGGGAAACGTCGACCCTGCGCGCGGTCCTGCTCGACCATGACGGCCCGCATTTCAGCTTTGGCGCCAGCGTCGAAGAGCACCTGCCCGGCCAGTGCGCGGACATGCTCAGGGCGCTGCACGGCCTGGTGCGCAGCATGCTTGAATTCCCTTTGCCGCTGCTGGTGGCGATCAAAGGCCAGTGCCTCGGCGGCGGGCTGGAAGTCGCGGCCGCCGGCAGCATGCTGTTCGCCGCTGCCGACGCCAAGCTCGGCCAGCCGGAAATCAAGCTGGCGGTCTTTGCCCCGGCGGCCAGCTGCCTGCTTCCCGAGCGGATCGGCCAGCCCAGGGCTGAGGACCTGCTCTTTTCCGGGCGCAGCATGGGCGCCGAAGAAGCCCTGGCGACCGGGTTGGTCGACAGCCTGAGCGAGGATCCTGAAGCCGCGGCCCTGGCCTACTTCGACCAGCATCTGGCAGCGCACAGCGCCTGCACCCTGCGTTTCGCGGTGCTGGCTGCGCGGCTGGAGTACCGGCAACGTGTCATCGCCAAGCTGGACCGGGTTGAGCAACTCTACCTGTCGGAACTGATGGCCACACACGATGCGGTGGAAGGTTTGACGGCCTTTCTGGAAAAACGCCCGGCCAAGTGGGCGAACCGTTAGGGACTGTCCCCGGAGAGAGCGAGTTGAAGAACAGAGATGGGAGAACCCGTAGCGGGCCCAGTCCCCGGGACGCCATGAACAAAGCTGACGACCAGGAAATCATCGACGTTCACTGCCACTGCTTCGCCGGCAGGAGCCTGGCCGAGCTGATTGCCGCCGGCCTGACCAGGCTGCGCAGCGCCGGTGTCCGTCACCTGGCCGTGATGGGGCTGGTCAACACCAGCTTCAGCGTCGAGGACATCAGGAAGCTGATTCCCGAAGGGTTTGATTACCTCGGCGAGCCGCTCTACTTTGAAGCCGATGACCTGCTGCAGTTTACGCACGGCAGCGCCGGGATGCTCTTCCCGATGGTCGATACGCGCTGTTTGAGGGGGGATGTACCGGGCCTGCTGCAGAGTTACGTTGCGGACGGATTCCGGGGAATCAAGGGCCTCTACCTGGCAGACGACGGCAACGACCTGCGCCTCGCCGGGGTCCCCGAAGTTTTTGGCATCAGCCTCGAACAGTACCACCGGCGCGAATGGCAGATCTTCGCCTTTGCCGAGGCCAACGATCTACCGGTCCTCTATCACATGGATGCCGGACGTTATGGTGATGTCATGCGGGCCATGCTCGATGATTTCCCCCGCCTGCGCATCAATTTTCCCCATTTCGGGATTGGTCGCAGAGCCTTCAGCGCAATTCTTCAGCGCTATCCCAACGTCTATACAGACATCGCCTACATGCTGCCGCACATCCAGAATAATCCCGGGAGTTACCGCGATTTCATATGCCGTTACCCGGATCGGGTCTGTTTCGGTTCCGATGCACTTCTCTACCAACCCGAAATCGTCCTTCAATACATTGACCTGGTCAGGTCACTGGAACTGCCGAAGGAGGTCGAGCACCGGGTTTTTTCGGTAAATCCGCGCAGTTTCCTGGGGCTGGAGCCTGGAGCAGCGTCATAAGCCGAGCGAGTCCGGGGCGCATGCTTTGCCGTCTGGCAAGGAGGGCACCTGCCCGGCGGCTCTAGAAAAAAACGGCACGGCTGAGAATCTCCTCAGTCAATATTTCAATTCGCAACATCCTACCGGTTGCTGTCGGCAGGGAGGATCCGTGATGAAAGACCATACCGTCGTAGTCGATAGGACCACAGAGCCTTCAACGTTACATTACGCACCGGTTTTCAATGTCGCGGGCCCCTTTATCGACCGCCATTGTGCTGAAGGACGTGCCGACAAAACGGCGATCCGAACCAGCCAGGGAGCCAAGATCAGTTACCGCCAGTTGGCGGACAACGTAAACCGCTGCGGGAATGTATTGCTGGAACTCGGTCTCGAACGGGGAGATCGCGTCCTCCTGATCGTCAAGGACTGTGCCGAGTTTTTTTATGGCTTCTGGGGGGCGATCAAGGCCGGTCTGATCCCGGTGCCGGTCAATACCCTGCTGCGTGCCAAAGACTACGCCTACATCCTTGCCGATTCCGGCTGCAGTGCGCTGATCTACTCGCCGGAATACACCCTTGAGGTGCAAGCGGCCCTGTCGCAGCTTGAGTCATCTCAACCCCTTGGAATTTGTGTCGAGGGAGGCGAGAGCAGCCTGCAGGAGTTGCTGTTCCAGGCGTCTGCCGAGCTTGAGCCGGTGGCGACAACTGCCGAAGACGACTGCTTCTGGCTCTACTCCTCAGGTTCGACCGGCAGCCCCAAGGGGGCGGTGCACCGCCACCGGGACATGGTTGTCTCGAGTCAATTCTACGGGGTCGAAGTTCTCGGCATTCGCGAGGACGACATCTGCTTTTCTGCGGCCAAGCTCTTTTTCGCCTATGGGCTTGGCAACGGCATGACCTTCCCGCTCTGGGTCGGTGCAAGCACCGTACTGTACGATGCCCGCCCGGGCCCGCAATCGACCTTCGAAACCATCGAGCAGTTTAAGCCGACGCTGTTCTACGGTGTGCCGACACTTTATGCCGCCCAGTTGCAGGCGCTCAAGGCCCAGCATCCTGAGCTGTCCTCCTTGAGACTTTGCATCTCGGCCGGTGAGGCCCTGCCGGCTGATATCTTCAACCGTTGGCGGGAAGCGACTGGACTGGTCATTCTCGATGGCATTGGCTCCACCGAAGCCCTGCATATTTTCATCTCCAACCGCGTAGACGATATCTTGCCCGGTTCCAGCGGGCGGGTAGTCCCCGGCTACCAGCTGCGGATCAGCGATGAGGACGGCCAGGACGTGCCGGTCGGGGGATCCGGAAGACTGTGGATTCGAGGCGATTCAACCGCTCGCTGCTATTGGAACAACCCGGAAAAGAGCGCCCAGACCATGGTGGCGGGCTGGCTGGACACCGGCGACACCTATTTTCAGGATTCCGCCGGCTATTATCACTATTGCGGCCGCAACGACGATATGATCAAGGTCGGCGGCATCTGGTGCTCACCGTTCGAGATCGAAGCCAAGCTGATCGAGCATGTCGCAGTGCTTGAAGCGGCGGTGGTCGGCCGGCCCGACGGGGACGGGCTGGTCAAGCCCGAGGCGTATGTCATTCTGAAGGACCATGAAGAAGCCACGGCCGGCATTGCCGAGGAACTGCGCTTACATTGCAAGGAAGGGCTGGCTCCCTACAAGTTTCCGCGCCAGTTTCACTTCGTGTCCGAACTGCCGAAGACCGCGACCGGCAAGATCCAGCGTTACAAGCTGCGCAGCCAACCACAACCGTAATGGCTTCCGGCGATTGTCGGGGGCTGATTAGACGCCCGCGGCGTACGCCAAAGCCAGATCCTCGATGATCGCCGGCAGCAGGCGCTCGAGTACGGTCATCGAATAACCCCCTTCCAGGAACAGCCCGATTCTCCCCCGGCAATACTCCCGGGCCACGGCATGCAGCTGACTTACGGCCGACCGGAAATGATGGTCCTCGACGTGCATGACGCCGAAGGGGTCGTCCTGGTGGGCGTCAAACCCCGCGTTCACCAGCAGGTAGTCCGGGCGGAGCTTGTTCTCGAAGCTGTGCAAATGACTCTCGAACTGCTGCAGCCACTGGTTGCCGGAACTGTCCAGGGGGAGGGTGATGTTGCACGTGCAACCCGTGCCGGCCCCCCGTCCGGTCTCCTGCCTGTGGCCGGTATTGGGGTAAATGTGTTCTGGTTCGCCGTGCAGTGAGTAATAGAAAATCCCCGGATCGTCATAATAGAGGAAGTTGAGGCCGTGCCCGTGATGAACGTCGAAGTCGACCACCAGGAACGCTGCTTCCGGCTGTTTGCAGCGAATGGTTTCGATGACCAGGGCGGTGTGGTTGACAAAACAGAACCCTTCGGCTCTCTTCCTTCCGGCGTGGTGCCCTGGCGGGCGCACCAGCGCGAAGCCGGCCCCCCCTCCAAGCAGGGTCGTTGCCAGGCTCAGGGCGCAGCCACCAGCGGCCAGCACCGCACGAAAGGTCTGCGGGCAGATGTGGTTGTCGTAGGACATGAAGTAGGGGTGTGCGTGCTGGCAGGCGCTCCTGAGCCGCTCGAGGTAGTCGATGTCGTGGACCCGCTCCAACTCGGCAATCCGCGCTGGCGGCGGGGTTTGCCAGGAGATCGGCAGCGTCGGGGCCAGCCGGGCACAGCCGCGCAGGACGCTTTGCAGCCGACCGGGGGTCTCCGGGTGGTCAACTCCGACTTCGTGGAGCAGGCAATCCGGATGGGAATAGACCTGGAAGAGCTCTTCCCGGTAAGGGAAGCGCCCGGCAAGCTCCTTCATGAGCCCTCCAGGGAGAGGATGTAATCGAGCTCCATAGGGTCTTCAGCCTGCTCGCTGCTGAAGTGGAATTTTTCGAACACCCGGCGCATCGGGTGGTTGTCCTTACGTACGTTGGCGACCAGGGTCTTCACCCCGCGCTGGCGGGCGATGTCGATCAGCTTGTTCAGCAGCAGGCTGGCCAGTCCGCGGTCACGCTTGTCTTCATGCACGACAAAAGCGGCCTCCGCGCTCAGACCATCGTCTAAAGTGTAATAGCGGCCAACGGCCAGGATGACTTCGCGCGGGCCCTGACGTTCAACGATGCAGAGCGCCATGTCCTTGGTCAGGTCGGTGTTGACCAGACGATAGGCTCGTTCCGTACCCATTTTCTTCGGCTCGTTGCGGTATCTCTGGAAGAGAGTCACCGAATCGTGGGAATAGAAAAAACTCTGCAGGCGCAGCTGGTCGGAGGGGTGGAGCGGGCGCAGGAAATATTCCTCATCCTGAAGGTTCAGACGCAAGACCTCGGTTTCTCCCAGTTCCTTCACCGGCGCCGGCGTGCTGCGCTGGTAAGCGGGGACCCTGCCCGACTGCAGCATGTCTTCGAGCAGCTGTTCACGGAATTGCGGGTGGGCGACCTGGATCAGCTCCATGACCCGTTCACGGATGCTGCGCCCCCGCAGGGTCGCGATCCCGTATTCCGTGACCACGTAGTGAACGTCGCCACTTGTGGCGACCACCCCGGATCCACGGCTGATATCCGAGACGATGCGTGACACCGTGCCCTCCTTGGCCGTGGATGGCAGGGCGATGATGGGCCGCCCCCCCCGGCTCATACCGGCACCGCGGATGAAATCGACCTGGCCACCGATGCCGCTGTAGAATTGCCCTTCGATCGAATCGGAGACAATCTGCCCGGTCAGATCGACCTGGGTGGCGCTGGTAATCGAGATCATCTTGTGGTTGCGGGCAATCACCGCCGGGTTGTTGACGTATTCCGACCCGTGGAACTCGATGTGCGGGTTGTTGTCGATAAACTCGTAGAGCTCGTGGCTGCCGCAGCAGAAAGAAGTGATCGTCTTGCCTTCGTGCAGCCCTTTCAGGCGGTTGGTGATGTTGCCGTTGCGGTAAAGCTGCAGCAGTCCGTCGCCGAACATCTCGGTGTGCACCCCCAGGTCGTTGTGACCTTTCAGCTGGTGGAGCGCCGCTTGGGGGACTCGTCCGATACCGACCTGAAGGGTACAGCCATCCTCGATCAGCAGCGAGACATACTTGCCGATTTGCAGGGCAGTGTCGTCCAGGGCGACCGGGGGAGGCACGGGGAGCGGTTCGGAGACCCTGATGCAGGCCGCGATCTCGTCCTTGTGCAGATAGCACTGGCCGAAGGTGCGGGGCATCTGGTCGTTGACCTGGGCCAGGATGTACTTGGCCGACTTGGCGGCCGCCATGACGATGTCGACCGAGACGCCCAGGGAACAGTACCCCTGGGCATCGGGCGGGGTCACCTGGACGAAGGCGATGTCGACGGGGAGGATGTCGTCCTTGAGCAGGCCGGGGATTTCCGACAGGGAGCAGGGGGTGTAATCAGCCCGGCCCGTGCGGACGGCCTCGCGGGTGCCCTCGTCAAGAAAGAAGGTGTTGACATGCAGGTTGTGCTCATACGCAGGATCGCTCCACGGGGCATGGCCCATGCTGAGCATGTTGATGAACTCCAGGTCGCTGAAGTGCCTGACGGATTTCAGGAACAGATCGATCAGCGCATGGGGACAGGCCGCGCCCGTACCGAGAAAAATGCGATAGCCGTTCTTGATGAACTTGTTCCAGGTGCTGGCGGTGAGCTCTTCCATGTCGCTAGCCTCTCGTGGATCACCGGGTTTGGCTGATTGATGCCTGAATGCAGTGCAGCTAAACGATTTCCGCGTCGGCCGCAAAGTCTCCGGTACAACGGTTTCCAAGTAGCTTCGGGCTGTGTTTGCGCCAGGTGGCGAGAATCCGGTCGAGCGGCACATCGGCGAAACAGCCGCGCATTTTCAGGTACTCCATATGACGGCGCTGGTCGACATCGTAAGGGTGAAAGATAGAATCCTCCCGACCGTTGAATTCGAGGGGCTTGACCCGGAAGCGGCTGCAGAGTTCCAGGTTGAAGGCGGGGGTTGACTTAACCCAGCAGCCTTCCAGGTAGAACTCGGTGAAGGCGTGCCAGCGCATGATATCGCCATTGTTGATCGCCCTCAGACGCGGGCTGTTCAGGTGGTTCTGCACGTCACCGAACCCGATCCGTGCCGGGATGCCCACGGCGCGCCCGCAGGCGGCCAGCAGGGACGCCTTTGAAATGCAGAAGCCGAAGCCGTTGCGCAGCACACTGCTGGCACGGTACATCTCCGGATCGGCGTAATCGAGGTAGGGAGTGTAGCGAATGCCGTCACGGACCCGGTAGTAGAGGTCTACGGCCTGCTCCACGCTCGAAGCCCCGGCTGCCAGCGACGCACGGGAGAAGTCCCGGATCGAGGGATGGTCGCTGTCTATAAATTGCGCGGCTTCAAGAAAGCGCTGGTCCATACTCGATAGGACTCCTTGTCACCGTTGTGGATCATGGCCGGGGGGGCTCAGTTCCAGATTGCAATCTGGATCGTACCCTTGGCTGCGGCGTCCGGTTGTGGTTTTGAGTTACCACACTTCAGGTCGCCAAGACAAGGTCTCTGCGGTCTGTCGAGATTGCCAACATACGGATGAAAGGGGCCTCTGCGCGCCCTGTTGGCTGATCTCACCCCGAGTTTTTTCTTTGCTCTTCGTCCCGGATTGAACGGCGCAGCAGTTTGCCGACCTTCGACTTGGGAAGCATATCGCGAAATTCGATATATTGGGGAACCTTGTAGGAAACCAGGCGCTCCCGGCACCAGGCCCGGAGATCGCTACCCGAGACACCCTTCGCGTCATGCTTCAAAACGACAATCGCCTTGATGCGTTCTCCCACTTTGGGGTCCGCGATACCGACGGCGCAGGCGTCGATGACAGTGGGGTGGTCCTGGAGGACGGCCTCGATCTCGGAGGCGCTGATACGGTAGCCCTTGTGCTTTATGACGTCCACTGTCCGCTCCATGAAGCGGATCTGCCCTGTGTCATCCTCGGCGACGAAATCTCCCATCCGGTAGTAGATTTCGCCATCCACGTCCACAAATGAGAGTGCTGTTTCGCCCGGTTTGTTCCAGTAACTCTTGATGTTGAAGTCGGATGTTATCCAGAGCTCGCCCACCCCGCCTTTGGCCACCGGCTCGAAGGTTGCCAGATCGGTGATGCGGTAACGGTAGGAGGGGAGGATGTGCCCTATGACTTCGGCGCTGGGCTCGACCGAGGGGCGTGTGTATGCGACATGACCCACTTCTGTCGAGCCATAGACCTGGTAGATCGGTGAGCCGGTAATATCTCTCCAGCGGTTGAAAATCTCCGAGGGGAGGACATCACCGCCGCAATAGCAGTATTTGAATGATGTGAGGTCGTACTGATCGATTCTGTCGTTGTCGAGAATCATTCGATAGAGTGCGGGAACCCCGAGCATCCATCTGACCTTGTGGCGCTCCACATCCCTCATGAGGGTGTCGGTTTGCGGGATTGGCATGAGGACCGTTTTGCAGCCGCTGTTCAGCCCCACGGCAATGAACATCCCCTTGGCCATGATGTGGTAGAGCGGATTGACGAGCAGGAAGGCGTCGTCGCCAACGCGAAGGTTGCCATCCAGGACCTCGCTCATGATGTCATTGATGTAGGAGACCTCGGTGGCGTGATTGCCCGGCACCCCTTTGGGGAAGCCGGTGGTCCCGCCCGTATACATGATGTAGGCAAGGTCTGTCCAGGGGTCAATCTCTGGTTGAGGATGGATCTCCGGCGCGTTTTTCAGGAGCTTCATGAAATCGTGGATGTGAAGAGCGGCCGGTACCTTCCCCGTGGGAATCTTGTCAAGCAGGTGGCCGAGCCAGATTTTCCATTTGGGGAGCATGTCGGCGATATTGGTGACGATGATCTGCTTGAGATCGGTCTGATGGAAGACTTCTTCCATATAGCCGAAGTTGGTGTCCTGGCAGATCGCCGCCTTGACTTCGGCGTCGTTAACCAGGTAATTCAACTCGTGGGCCGTGTAGATCGGAGAGACGGGGACCACGACGCCGCCGATTTTTTGTATGGCAAAGTTGGCAATCACCCATTGCGGGCAATTGGAGAGGTAGAGCATGACCCGGTCGCCGTAGCCGATCCCGATCGAGGCAAGGGCGGCTGAGAAACGGTTGATGTCACGCGCCAGGGAGGCGTAGGTTATTTCCAGGCCAAGGTAGACGAGGGCCACATTGTCCGGGTAGGTCTCGGCAATTTCAAAGAAGCGGGTAAAGGTCAGTTGAGTTTTGACGGGGTCTCTCTTCAGCCCTTCAGTGACAAATTTATCGTTCATCTCTTTATCCACAGCCGAAGTAGGCCGCCTTGATGTCTGGATTCTCGAACAGTTCCCTACTGGTCCCCTCCATGACGGCCGACCCGTTTTCAATAATGTATGCGTAGTCCACGTAAGGGATGACCGGGCGGGCGTACTGCTCGGTGACGATGACCGAGATGTTTCGTTCCTTCCTGATCTGCGGGATCGACTCGACGACGATGTGCTGTATGGAGGGCGCGAGGCCGAGCAGCGGTTCATCGAGCAGGAGAACCTTCGGTTGAGCCATCAGCGCCCTGCCGATCGCTACCATCTGCTGCTCGCCGCCACTCAGAAAGCCTGCCGCCCGCCTGGTGAGCTTTTTAAGGGCGGGAAAGAGCTCCATGACGAACGCCATGGTCTCCCTGGCCTGGGCCCGGGTGGCGAGATGCCCGCCGATGGCGAGATTTTCGAAGACCGAGGATTCGGGAAAGAGTCTGCGGCGTTCCGGGCAGAGGACGATGCCGCGTTGCGCACGCTGGTGCGCCTTGAGACCGGTGATCGCCTCGCCGTTG
Organism: Geobacteraceae bacterium; assembly: GCA_024641085.1. Classification (GTDB taxonomy): domain Bacteria; phylum Desulfobacterota; class Desulfuromonadia; order Desulfuromonadales; family BM103; genus JAHEDT01. Next base: position 46,445 of record JAHEDT010000011.1, read on the forward strand.
TGCCTGATCTCCCCGAACAGGGAAATTCTCTCGCCGCCCCGCATCTTCTCCTTGTGCTGGATGTCGAGGATGATGCCGCTGAGTGCGTACATCAGGGTCGACTTGCCGGCGCTGTTGGCGCCGAAGATTCCTATCACTCCGTTGTCCGGGCAGTTGAGATCGATGTTGTTGAGGGCGAGCATGTTCTCGTAAAAAACCATGACCCCGCTTGCTTCCAGCATCAGAAGTCCTCCTCGGAGCCGAGGTAGGCCTCGCGAACTTTCGGGTGGCTGATAACGTCCTGCGGCGGCCCCTCGGTGATCTTTTCGCCGTAGGAGAGAGCCATGACGCGATTGGCGACCCTGAAGAGTTCAACGAGCCGGTGCTCGACCATGATCATCGTGATGCCCTGGGCATTCAACTTTTCGATGAGTGGTACGAGGCTGGAAATCTCGCTCGCGGAGAGCCCCGAAAAGACCTCGTCGCAGATCAGCAGCTCCGGGCGCATGGCCAGGCAACGGCCAAGCTCAAGTCTTTTCAAATAACCGGTGGGAAGCGTCCCGGCCAGCTTGTAGGGGACGCGCGAGTCGCGTTCGAAGCCGAGTTCTTCCAGGATGTCCACGGCTACGGTATTCCGGTCGCCGTGGCGCCCGCCGCCACGCCAGCCGCCGACCCGCTTGGCCCGGGGCGAGCTCAGGGGGATGACCAGGTTCTTGTAGGCGGGCATCGTGAAGTAAGGCCGCATGACCTGAAACGTCCGGTTGATCCCCATGTCCGCGACCTTGTGCGGCTTTTTGCCGGTGATGTCCCGCCCGTGAAAGGCAATGGTCCCCAGTGTAGGCTTTAAAAAGCCAGTGATGCAGTTGATCAGTGTGGTCTTGCCCGAACCGTTGGGGCCGATGATCCCCACGACGTCACCGCGGTTGACGGTGAGGCTGACATTGTCAAGCGCCTTGACGCCGCCGAAATGCATCGAGACAGAATTGATCTCGAGGATTGGTTCCGTTGATCGTTGAGTCATCTTATATCCACCCAGCGCTCGATCTGCTGATATTTCCGCGTCAGGAAGTTCATCAATCCTTCGCTGCGGAAAACCACGAACCCGGTGAGGACCAGGGCATAGACCACGATGCGCAGGCTGCCGAAATCCCTGAGCAGCTCGGACAGGGGCACGAGGATGGCGGCGCCGATCACCGGCCCCACCAGGGTGCCGCTGCCGCCGATGATGGTCGCTGCGATCGGCATTATTGACAGATCGAGGGCGAAGGACGAAATACCCACGTTGCTGTACATGTGGATGTAGTATGCGCCCGCAAAGCAGCCTGTGAGTGAGGCCAGGAAGACCGCCTTGGCTTTTGTCCTGGTGACGCTGATTCCCGAGGCCCGTACTGATTGATCATTGTCCTTGACGGCGCGGACGACCAGGCCCGCATCGGTGTTGACGAACCGACGAAGCGCAAAGAGGGCGACCAGCAGCCCGAGGACCAAGCCGTACTGTTCCGTCCAGAAAGAGTTGAAGCCGTCAATGCCGCGAAACCCCTCGGTCCCTCCAAGGATGTCGAATGCCTCTATGAGGCGGATCATCAGGAGAGGGTACATCAGGGTGACAATGGCAAAATAGATCCCACGGAGGGGCAGGCACGGCAGCAAAGCGATCGTACAGATCATGGCCCCGAGGATGGTCGCCACCAGGATCGCGAGAAACGGCGGTAAGCCGAACTCGGTATTGCAAATCGCTGAGATGTAGCCCCCGATGCCGTAGAAGAAGGCTCCCCCGAGACTCACCAGGCCGACGTAGTTGGCCAGGAAGTCGAACGATATGGACAGGAGTGCGAGGATGCAGACGCTGAGCCCGACACGTCCCCAGTAGGGCCATGGAGAGAGCGCCAGGGGCATGAAAAGGAAGCAGCAGGTCAACAGCATCCTCGGAGCGAGCAGGTAGCCGATCTCTTCCAGCGAGTTTAAAGCATAGATCGATGCGCTGCGTACCTTTACCCCCCGGTCGATCCTTTCCCTGCGCCTCTGCTTGAACGGTTCAGACATCGTCTCAGACCCTCTCCTGCAGCTGCTTCTGCCTGCCGAAAAATCCCGAGGGGCGGATAATCAGAGTCGCGATAATGGCCAGCAGCATCACGACCATCTGGAAGTGCGGTTTGCCGTATGCGACGGTTATGTACTGGGAATAGCCGAGCACGAAAGCGGCCATCACGGTCCCTGCCCAACTTCCCAGCCCGCCGACGACACAGACCGCAATGGCATAGATAAGGACCTTGTATCCCTCTTCCACGACCAGGGACCCGAGGGGGAATATAATCAAGGCGGCAACGCCTGCCAGCATCGACCCCAGGGCTACGGCAATTGCCGCCGTGACGTCTGAGTCGATACCGAGCATCATGGCGGCCCGTTCATCCTGAGCCACCCCCTTCAGGGCTCGGCCAATTCGAGTGTACTTGGTAAGCAGCCAGATTGTCGCCAGCATGGCGAATCCAAGCACGACCAGAAAAATGCGCTGGTGGTCCACCGGGACATCGAAGATGAAGCTGACCCCATCCAGTGCCGGCGGGAGGGTATAGGTGCTCCCTCGAAAACCCAGGTAGCGGAGCCCTTCGAGAAGGGCGAGGCCGATGGCATAGGTGGCGATCACTTCGGAGACTTCCATGCCGCGCACCCTCTTCAAGATGAGGTAGTAGATCAGGACTCCCAGGAGCCCGGCCGCGGCAATGGCCAGAACGGCGGCGACGAAGTAGGGGAGTCCGGCCTGCTTGAAGAAGACCCAGGCGACAAATCCGGTCAAAACGTAGATTGCGCCATGAGCGAAGTTAGGCAGGCGACTTACTCCATACACGAGAGAGAAGCCGAACGCCATGAGAACCAGGGCCAGCGATTGGATGAATCCGTAGACGAGGATGTCATAAAACATGGACGGTTACCTTGGGAGGGGGATGGCTGGCGGCCGCGTTGCGCGACCGCCAGCACGTCGTCAGTTGTCAGTTACTTTGCCCAAGGTGGAAGCTTGAGGGTCCCCACGGCACCTGCGTCCGGCCAGAATGTGACCCTCTTACCGTCCTGCCACTGGATCATGCCGGTAATCGCACCCTCGGCGGGGTCGGTGGATGGGATGACCTGGTGGCTTTTAGGGTCGAAGCGAATCCTGCCGTAGACGCCCATAAGGTCGATCGTCTCCAACGCAGCAACGACCTTGTCGGAGTCAAGGGTACCCGCGCGCTCGATGGCGTCCTTTAATGCGTAAACAGCCATGTAGCTCGATGAGGCTCCGTAGCCTTCCGGTTCGAGCCCCCATTTGGCTTTGTAGGCATCGACGAACTTCATGGTCCAGGGGGTAATGGTTGACGGTGCATTGCCACCGTTGACCAGGTCGACGACCGCGTACTCGACCGCGCCTTTGGATGCTTCCCAGAAGCCGGGCTGCTCGGCGGCGGACATGAACCCGAAGGGCAGGCTCTTGAGCTTGAAGTCGCGCCACTGCTTGAGGAGAATGGCTGTCTCCGGCATATCCATGAAGATGAACAGGACCTGGGCGTTTTCACGCCGGGACTTCAGCAGCCCCGGGGCAAAATCTGTATTGCCGGTCGGATAGATGTCGTGGCCAACCACCGTGAAGCCTGCCTTGGTCAGGAATTTCTCGACGACTTCCCCGGATTTCCTGGCGTGGGCGACGTCCTGCACCATGATGTGAACCCGCTCGAGGCCGTGTTCTTTGCGGAATTTCTCGAAGACAGGCATCATCTCTTTGACGATGATGTTGACGATTTCGTTGGAAATGCGGAAAGCGTATTTGTACTTGTCGTAATTCTCGGCGATGGTCTTGTGATAGGCAGGAGAGAGCACGCCGGTGGTCACGATGGAAACTTTTTTATGCTTACCGAGCAGGTCAAGGACCGCCAGGGCGGCTTCGGAGCGAACCGGCCCGCCGACCAGAAAATCGACTTTTTTCTGGAGGATGAGCTTTTCGACCGCCTTCAGGGCATCGTCGACGGGAACCCCGGGTTCAAGGTCACGAGTATCGATGACCTCGACTGCCATCGGCCGTTTGCTGCCTGCGACAGCGACCCCTCCGGCAGCGTTGATTTCATCGACGGCCAGCTTGATGCCGCGTTCAGCATCCCAGCCATAGAGGAAGGCTGTGGAGAGGGGGGCGCCGAGCAGGATGGGCTCCGCGGCCCTGGCGACCTCCGGGCCTGTGCCGAGCAAGAGCAGCGCGGCGACCACGAGTGTTGAGAAACAACGGGCCATAAATCGCATCATGTTCTCCTCCTTTTAAAGAGTTTGTAGAACAATGTTAGCAATCCACGAAATAAAAAGCTATGGTTTTATTTTGTGAAGTAACTTGCTGCAAATAAAGAATAATATGTTTTTAATGCTTAGTATTAATTTACATATCGAGTAGGGGGTGTGTAGCAAAGTTAGAAATGATATGAAACAATGTTTTTGTTTGACCGGATGCTGCGCGCACTTCGGTGCCCTGCTCTTATCTGGTGCATGTGGCCTGCTGCAGTTCTACGTCGAGGGCCGCGGCCGCTTCGTGTCGATGGCCGATCCATCAGCGCCAGAGGTCCTTATCCTGAACCTGAATGACAGGGACTCTTATCGGGGTGGAATTTTATTCAGAATGCCATGGACTCTTTTGCGTGCATCATTGCTGAGGCCGCTGCTGGACAAATGGTCAAGCAGATCCTGCTTTTTCTGCCTGAGTTCAGTTATTTGCCGCATGGCCGCCTGCTGCTCAACGACCCGACTCGAGTGGTAGCGCCTGGTCACGGCATCGCTGTAGCTCTGTACCAGTGCTTCCGCCTCGCTCTGCAATGCCAGCGGTTGCGATGTGTCCGGTTTGACGACTTCTTCTCTTTGCTCTGCCGGGTTCTGAACGGCGCTCCCATCGGTGCTCGGCATGATATTGAAGCTACCTGTGCCCGGCGGATTATCCATTGGCGTGCAACCCGCCGGCAGGTTGGTCTGGTTGTCCGTCATGACCAACCGGCCATCTGCCGTTCGGCAACGATAAACCTCTGCAGAGGCATAGGTCAGCATCGCCAAGAAAAGCCCTGTCGTCAGCACGTATTTCCTGAACATGACCACCTCCGCAACAGCTTAAGAATACTTCAAATATACCACTTGAACAATTGGGTGCGATGAGAAACATGGTATTAGGTCAGTGGGACCGCCCGATAAGGTGTTTTGCAAAAGAGGAGAGTCGGTCATAACTGGGCATTCATCGCAGTGCGCCCTGGCAGCCAGACAAGTCCTTGATCTGAAGGTTGACTGTTTTCATGCCTGGCACAGTTGACAATCGATGAGGATTGCAATGGCAATCATGTCTAGGCTTCTTGTTTTCATGAGGCCTATGGACATATAATAATTTGAATAAAGCATTAAAAAGGCTGAACATTTATGTCAAACTCCAAGCTTATATTCAATTCAAACATCAAATGCGGTGTGTCGTCCTTGACGCTTCTCAACCGCTTTCTTTATCGTCTTGTTCGATAATCACTTGTTTTGGCAGTCGATGGTAGCAAGGCTTGATCCGAGTAGCACTTCTCATTGGCAATTCATTTTCATTATCGCGGTGGTTTTGGTTCTCCTGTTCCACTGTATCCTTACCTTCTTAGCATTCAGGCCGATTATTAAACCTGTCCTTGTCACTGTCCTTATGATCGCAGCCGGCGTCAGTTATTTCGCTGATTCTTATGGTGTGATCATCGATAAGTCGATGATCCACAACATGCTGGAAACAAATGTTCGGGAAGCATCGGAACTGGTTACATGGCCATTGCTCTGGCACCTGCTGCTGTTTGGCTTTCTCCCGGCGATACTGATCATCATTATGCCCATTCGTTATCCTACCTGGCGTCGTGGGTTGCTCCTGCGAACGGGAAGCATCATTCTCAGTCTGGTTATCGTCTGTAGCCTGATTATGCTCAATTACAAGGAGATTTTTCTTTTTGGGCGGGCGAACCGGGATTTGCGGATGTTTCTCAACCCAACTCACGCCATAGGTTCACTGAACAGGGTTTTGCGCAAACAATATTTTGCGCATGCTGAGGAAGCTCTTCGGGTCGCAGCCGCTGATGCTGTGCGTGACAAACCAGCACAACGGTCGGTCGTCGTGCTGGTTATTGGCGAGACGGCACGTTCCCAGGAGTTCCCTTTTACTGGTTACGCACGCAACACGACCTTATCTCATGACAACCTTTTTCACAGTATATTAGGTCTCTTTCATGTCCGAACCGTTGAGTATCGAGCTAACCTGGATATTTTTTCTGATTCGCGCAGGAGTGATGGCTAATCGTATGAATGGGAAACCGGAGATGATGATTTGATGTTGCACTATATTCAGATATGAAAGCCCTCGATCTTTGGCCCAAGGGCTGATCCTGACTTATTTGGAATCATGTCTTATCGTTATCACTGCAAGCACCCAAGCTTCATAAAGTCAATTCTGGATGGGGAGGCCATATCAGGTGATATAATGGTTCCATCGAAATGAAATTTATATGGTTTTTAGACTTGAACTCCAGGTGGCCATTCTTATTGATCACGACTGACAGGGCGGATTAAAGGTCTTCCTCAGATTCTTATATTGCAGGTGATTTCAGAAAAACGCGCAATCTTTTGAATCGGCTATTTTAATATGTCTCCTGCAACGATCATTGATCGCTGGAAAGATGCACTTAGAGTCTCCAGTTTTGTTTGCAGGGTGGCCGTCACGCTCATTGCCCTCGTTGCCGCGCTGATGACACTGAAAAGGTTCCTCCGTTGGAACGAGAATCGGCCTGGAAAGGTCTTGTTCGACCCGGTGCTGGCTTTGTTCCCATCGGTGGACTTGACCTGGCTGACGTTCCTGCTGATCTATGGCAGCGTCATCGGGGCACTGATCCTGCTCGCACACGAACCCGAACGGTTTCTACGCGCCGTCCAGGCATATGTCATAATTATTTTTTTAAGGATTGTGATAATATTCCTGTGCCCACTGGAACCACCCACAGGCATGATTTCACTGAAAGACCCCGTTGTTCAATACTTCGGTGGCATGGCTTCAACGCCGAACAAGGACCTGCTCTTCTCTGGTCATACGGCAACCATGTTCCTTCTGTATCTCAATGTCTCAGGTCGGCGAATGCGCAGGGTGCTCCTTGGGGGCACGTTTGCCGTCGCTGTTGGCCTCCTCTTGCAGCACGTGCACTATACCATCGATGTCCTCGCCGCCTTCCTCATCGCTTATGCCGCCTACCGGATTGTTGCGTGTATGAACAAAGACTGTTACTGAAATCTTCGAGGTCATGTCATCTATCTCAGGTCTGTATAGGCAGCGACGTGACCGTCCTGGTTCTGATGGTGCCTTTGCAGGGCCAGCAGGTGCGCCTGCTTCGGGCGATAGCCATGTTGCCCTTGGTTGCGCCTGAACTCGCGACTGATGATTGACTTGTGAACGCCGAGCAGTTCCGCAACCCTGGGTCGTGAATGACCTGCTTTCTTGAGAGCGTAAATCTGATATCTTTGTTCTCGGGTAAGCTGCGTGTAGCGCCTCATCTGTGCTCCTTTGACCGGGAAGTCTAGGTGGCATAGTTGCTACCGCAGCTTGCTCACTTAAACCAACCGTGCAAAGCTGCACTTACAAATTGAACCCAGGATGTCTACAAAATCCTCCGCTAGCTATTATCAGATTCTGTAAACAACGCGTCAAATTTCTACACCTTAGACAAGGCGAAAAATGTCAATGCAAACAGATTTTAGAGCTCTAGATAAAAATTTTAAAAGCCGGGTGGAAGCTAGCTTTGCTAACCAACCCTTGATGGGTTTTATTGGCGCCAAACTGGCAATTATCGAGCCGGGCTTCTGTGAAATCCATCTGCCCTATCGTTTTGAGTTGACCCAACAGCATGGTTTTTTTCATGCTGGGATAATTGGCACGATAGCTGACAACTGTGGTGGCTATGCGGCCTTCAGTTTGATGCCAGCGGAGTCATCAGTATTAACTGTAGAATATAAAATCAACTTATTGTCTCCTGGTGATGGTTCGTTACTGATCGGACGTGGCAAAGTAAAAAAAGCCGGCAAGAATCTGACAATTTGTGTTGTAGATGTCTTTGTTGTGAAAGGTGGGGTAGAAAAATTATGTGCAACGGTACAGATGACCGTTATGACAATGCATGAAATGATGGATAAACCGGTAGATACAAAAGCATGACGTCAAAACTCTCCATCGGTAAGACATGAAAGTGGCCCGTCCGCTTTGGATGGGCCATTCCTGCATTGCAGGGGTTCTGAGAATTTCAGGAAGCGTGTCGCCAATAGAGGAATCGAGAGAAGACGGGCAGATGCAAACTGCCCGCCCCGGCCTGCCCTGGTAGGGGAATTCCTCAGTAGACATCCATGATCGCTTTGAACAAGGCCTGGTCGATCACCTGCGGCTCACAGGGCTCGCCCTGCTTTTCAAGGGTGTCGCAAAAGGCCGCCAGGTGATTCTTCGACCCCTCGATCAGGTGTTCGTAGGCGGTCACCAGGTCGACATGATCAGTGGACAGGATGGCTTCTCCAATGTCGTCAATGTCGGTCTCCTCGATCATGACGCCGACCTTGAGTCCGTCGATGTAGGACTCGTCACCCCAGTCGACAAGATAATCGTACATGTCCTGGAGCTCCTCGTTGTTGAAGACCCCGGACACCGTAGACGCAGGGTCGGGCAGTCCGTACTTGTCCAGCATCTTCAGCATGGTGTCCATGTGCTGCTGCTCGGAGACGGCGATCTGGCTGAAAATCTTGGCACCATAGGTCTCGTACATGAGCAGGTAGACATCCCGGGCCAGTTTCTCTTCTTCCCGCACGAAGTTGAGGTAAGTGATCTCCACTTCGGAGAGTGGCGTAATGCCTTCCCCGGCACCATTGCCATTTCCGGCCCAGGCAGGCATGGCGATAAGGGTCACAGCTGCAAGCAACACAAAAGCTTTGATCATCTTTCTTTGTTTCATGGCTTCCTCCTAACATAAATTTTTGCGGCAATCACAATAGCGAACCATTCCACGTACCGAATTGCCGACTATTGTTCATTCCCTATAACGCTCTACTCGCAAAAAAGGTTTACGTTTGTTAATTTTATTTCTCCAAGATGGGGCAAGGGTAAGTTGCTCGGTTTGGGACACCAGAACCTTCTTCTCAGCTTCCTTACCTTAATACCTTGAGGCATTGAGTTGATTTCCTCTGGCCTTCATGTTTGACTGACAGAAATCAAGTTCTATCCAGGAGGCAGCAATGACTAAAAAGCTCATGACAATTATCGGCATCTTCGCATTCATCACTGTCCCTGATTTGACCATAGCCCAATCAAACAACGGAGGGCTTGGCAACAGTCAGGGGAAAAACAATTCCCCCACTCCTAACTCCTCGGCATATGAGCATGCGGATGAGAACGCCAAATTTCTACGCGATACCCAGGATACAGGCAAGAATCAGGGACAGGTGGCGCCGGAAATTGAGGGCGTAGATAAAAGTAAAGATAAGGGAGACGACCAAGAGACAGCAAAAGATAAGGTAAAAACAAACAAGAAGAGCAAGTCCAAAGGAAAAAGTAGAGACAGCACCGACAAGAAAAGAGACAAGACTACGGTTGGCAAGGATAAGGAGCAGGAAGACAAGTCTGAAGATGTGGAAGTCAAATACTAGTTCCTGCCGTTTCCGAAAGAAATAGGCCAGTATCCCGTGTAGGGTCCATGCCTATTTGTTTCATGGGTTGCAGAAATAAGAGCTGATTTCTTATGGATCACGACATACAAGACCAAAAGCCCCGACCAGGTTTCGCTGGCTGGGGCTTTCTTGTAAATATTGCTGCAAGTCATTCTCAGAAGTCCTAGGGATATTTGATCGACCCAATATCCACACAGCGTGCTAGCAGAGCCAAAAGTTAAAACACCCCGCAGAGATTTCGGGGTGTTTTAAGCAGACACTTAACTTCTGGATAAACGCTCATTGCCGGGTTTTCTTAGAGACGGTCGACCCTGACTGCTGTTTGATCAACGTCCAGGTGGCCGAAAACCCTAGTAGTTTTTCATGTATGTCTTAACCTCCCAGTCGGTGACTGCCGTCCGGTAGGAATTCCATTCTTTCTCTTTCCCCTCGATATACTTGTTGAAAATGTGCTCGCCAAGCGCCTCTTTGCCGATCGGGTTGTCCGTGAGGGCCTCAATGGCCTCTTTGAGATTGGCAGGCAGGCTGGCGATGCCGGAGGCGTCCTTTTCCTCCGGCGTCATTTTGAAAATATCAACGTTAACCGAAGCCGGTGCGGCAAGTTTGTTCTTCACGCCGTCAAGGCCTGAAGAGAGCATCATCGCCAGGGCCAGGTACGGATTACAGGCCGGGTCCGGGCAACGGACCTCTGTCCGGGTGCTCAGCCCCCGAGATGCAGGAATGCGGATCATGGCCGATCGGTTGGAGGCCGACCAGGCGACATAAACCGGAGCTTCATAGCCCGGCACGAGACGCTTGTAGGAGTTGACCAGGGGATTGGTCACGGCCGTAAACCCGCAGGCGTTTTTAATAATCCCGGCGATATAATGATAGGCCGTCTCGCTTAGCTTGAGCGGGCCTTTTTCATCAAAAAACGCATTGGTGCCGTCCAGGTTGAAGAGCGACTGGTTGGTGTGCATGCCGGAGCCGTTGATGCCGAAAACCGGTTTGGGCATGAACGTGGCATGAAGACCGTATTTTGCGGCGATGGAGCGGACCACCCATTTAAATGTCACTGTATTGTCTGCGGCCTTCAGAGCATCAGCGTACTTGAAGTTGATTTCATGCTGCCCCTCGGCCACCTCGTGATGAGAGGCTTCGACTTCGAAGTGCATGGCCTCCAGGGTTTCAATGATCTCACGGCGGCAGCCGATGCCGGTGTCGTCCGGGTCGACATCGAAATACCCGGCGACATCATTTGTTTCCGTGGACAGGTTTCCCTTCTCATCTTTCTGAAAAAGAAAAAATTCACACTCGGTCCCAACGTTCATGGTGTAGCCGAGCTTTTTGGCTTCAGCGAGGACCCGCTGCAAGTTCACTCTGGGGCATCCCTCGAAGGGTGTTCCGTCGGACTTGTAGACATCGCAGATGATCCGGGCCGCATTGACACCGTTCTTGCTTCGCCAGGGCAGGACGACGAAGGTATTGAAGTCCGGTTTAAGGTACATGTCCGACTCATTGATGCGCACAAAGCCGTCAATCGATGAACCGTCAAACATCATCTGACCGTCCAGGGCCTTTTCGATCTGGCTGAGAGGGATCGCGACATTTTTCATAAAGCCAAAAATGTCGACAAATTGCAGGCGGAAGAAGTTAACTTTCTGTTCCTGGATGATTTTCATGATCTCTTGACGGGTCATGGGCAAACTCCTTTTGTTAGGCGCACCTATTGAGGGGTTGTTGAAGCCTGGAGAAATCTACTTAGTCGCTGGCCGATATGATTCTGATAAGAACGGACAAGCGGAAGCTCAGGATAAACTGGTCTTAGGTGGAACAGTCCTGGTTGGTCACGGTAAAATTGCCATCATTAATAATTTAGCCCAGTTTTCTGCTTAGTCAACGTACTCTGCTCTCCGTTTCTGATATATTTGGAGCCTGCATTGGCGGACCGGCAGGTTTTTGAGTCCCCTTCCCGATTGCTTGCCCGTATTCCTAGCGGCAGATTACATCGCTGTGGGCCACTGGGCCCATTGATCACCTCTCTCCTGACACGAAAGGGTCCATATGGATACCGCTCCGATCAGCGTCTCACCCGATCTTCCTGAACGTCCCTGGGAAGATATCCAAGCATTGATTGAAGCTGGAGATGCCATCAGATTATTCGACTTCATCGACCAGATGAGTCCGACCGAGACAGCCCGGGCCATCTCCCGCCTCAGTTCAGAAAAACAGGGCCGCCTCTTTCAACTGCTGGCACCCTCGGATGCGGCGGAAATCATCGAGGATATTTCCGATGTTCAAGCTGCCGACCTGATCGATGACCTTCCTCCTGAGCAGGCGGCCGCCATTCTCGAAGAACTCGACAGCGACCATCTGGCTGACTTGCTCGGTGAGATGGACGAAGAGGATGCCGAGGCGATCCTCGAGCAGATGAAGCCGGAAGATGCCGAGGAGGCCCGGCAGTTCATGGCCTACCCGCCGGATACGGCGGGTGGCCTTATGGTCTCGGAATACTTGAGTTTTTCTATCGGAACGACGGTCGCCGATGTCCTGAAGGATCTGCAGGACAACCGGGAAGACTATGCTGATTATCACGTTCAATATTTTTATGTGACCGATGATGATCAGCGGCTGGTCGGAGTCCTGCGCATGCATGACCTGTTGTTTCCCAAGCGGAGCGCGAAGCTGGAAAGTATCATGATTCGTGATCCCTTGAAGCTTGTTGTCGACAGCAGGCTGGACGAGCTGCGTGAGTTTTTTGAAGACCACGACCTGTTCGGTGCCCCGGTCATCGATGAACGGGGAACTATGGTCGGCGTCGTTCTCCCCGAATCCGTTGAAGAGGCGCGTCGCGAGAGAACCGTTAAACAATTCCTCGGTTTGAGCGGTATTATCGGCGGCGAAGAATTCCGCACCATGCCGCTTTTCAACCGGGCAGGACGGCGACTCTCCTGGTTGAGCCTGAATATCGTGCTCAACATCATTGCAGCGAGCGTGATCGCCCTCTACCAGGATACCCTGGCCGCGGCCATCACCCTGGCAGTCTTTCTGCCAATGGTCAGCGACATGAGCGGTTGTAGCGGCAATCAGGCCGTTGCTGTCAGTATGCGCGAACTTTCCCTGGGCCTGGTGAGGCCGAACGAATTAGTGCGTGTCATGAGGAAAGAATCCATTCTCGGTGTTCTCAACGGCCTGGCCCTGGGTATCCTGTTGGGAGGGGTGGCTTTTTTGTGGAAAGGCAATCCCTTCCTCGGCCTGGTGGTCGGAGGGGCGCTGGCCGCCAACACCGTCGTCGCCGTCACGCTTGGTGGACTTCTGCCGCTCTTTCTCAAACGGCTGAAAATGGATCCAGCGCTGGTTTCCGGGCCGCTCTTGACCACGGTGACCGACATGTGCGGGTTTTTCTTCGTCCTCAGTTTTGCCAGCACCATCCTGCCGAAACTGGGCTAGTCAACGTGAGATGTCAATAAATCAACCAATTAGATTGGCGAAATCCGCAATGTCTGTTGTTGCCGACCAATTTAATCAGGCCGATAACCCAAAAAAATTGATGCTTGCTAAGCAATACCAGTGATTGACCAGTGGTTATTTTGTGTCTTGGTGACTTAGTGGCCACCCTTTGTTTTGGTGGTAAGTCCGAAAACTTAAACCCTTTACTAACGCAAAGACGCGGAGACGCAGAGAGCAATGCCAAAGGCCTGATATTTAAGTTTATATTTATGAACTTTCCTTCTGCGCTCAGCCTTTTACGGGTTACAGAACCAACAAAAAAGCGTAGTCCTGATAAAGGACTACGCCTCGGTTCAATGGCGCCAAGCCGTCACTGGAGGTGCTCGGTCTATCCCTGCGCGTTGATCCTGGCTCGCTGGCGGGCACCGTTGAGAGCGGTTTCCAGGGTGATAGTGTCGAGAACCGCCCTGGTGAGGCCGTCGATCTCGCGGGTAATGCTCTGCAACTCCTCGACCACGGCTTCACCCTCCTGGGCCCTTGGACCGGGGGCGTCGAGGTCGGATTCCAGAGTTTCAAACAACTCGATGACATCGAGCAGGGTCGTGCGGTTGATGACCCCGGTAAAGCGGTAGCCGCCGCCAGCGCCGCGCACGGCCTGCACCAGTTTCGAACGCACCAGGGTGCGCAAGACCTTGGCCAGGTGGTGCGTTGATATCCCATACTTGTCGGCGATATCGGTAGCCGAGAGCTGGCGCTCGGGATCGCTGGCCAGTTCGAGTACGGCATAGAGGGCAAACAGGCTCGCCTTGTGCATTTTCATGACATGATCCCCGCTGGGAAAGACCGGTTAAAAATCATCGAGCGGTTTTTCGAGTTCGACATAGCGCCCGCTGCGCAGTCCCTGACTGCGGAAGAAGGACAGGGTCAGCTTGTTCTCCCGGTCGACCATGGTCCGCACGGTCGCAACCCCGGCCTTTTTCAGGCGCCGGCACATCTCGGTCAGCATGAGCTGTCCAACCCCCATCTCCCGACTCCTGGGCGACACGCTCAAGGCGAAGACCCAGCCGCATGGCTCTGACCCGAATTCCCATGCGCGCACTTCCCCGACGATGAAGCCGATCACCTCGCCGCTCTGCTCGGCGACGAGGAAAATCCGGCCAGCTCTTGCGGCGGTCACGTAGCGGTCAAAGATGCTGTTCCAGTAAGCAGGTTTATCGGCCGGGTCGCCGACCAGATCGAGCACGATCACGGCGTCGAAGTCGGATTGTCTGGCGTTGCGGATGGTGACCTGGTCTGTCATTTCACTGTCCCTTGCTCTTTTGCTCAACTGTGCTGAATATGGAAAGCTGGTCTTGATCGCGCCTTGGAGCAGGAGAAATACATTATTGTGGTATTGTGGTACCATAAACATCACTTGCAAGACAAGCCATTTTTATGTCCTCCCATCTACCTAGCCCTTCTCAGTTGTGCGGGGTTTGGGCGGTCAAAAGAGGTGAGGTTTTGAGCGGGGAGAGTCTCTTCTACGAAAGTTCTCCGGTGCGCGGGCGTTTCGGCATCTGGGGCACAGGGTAAGCGACTCCCGGTACCGTGGAATTATGAGTTCCCGTGGATATTTTCGGACGGGATGATACAATTGCCTACAGCCGCGCTCACCTTTTCAACGAGCAATATAGTTCAGTAGGAGCGATTCCTTATGGGTGCTTCAGGGCGGAACGTCCTGAAAGGATCTGGACTCGCTGCCTGGCCCCTGGTCTTGACGGAGACAGTTGCAGCGGCCGGGCAAAAGCATCGGCGCCTCCGGGCAGGTGCCAGGAGGTAGTTGAAGGCCGTTGGTTCAGGGCCCCGTATTCGCTCAGGGATGAAACCATGAAGCGAAGTCTCCGTGATTGTATAGGAAATGACAGGATTCCAGAGATCACCGGGGTTATCCTGGCCGGCGGTGGAAGTTGGCGGATGCAGAGCGACAAGTCGCTGTTGCCGTTGCTTGGTGCGCGTTTCATCGACCACGTCTACCGCGTTATGGCGGCCCTGTTCGATGAGGTGTTGATCGTCACCAATTCCCCCGATGGTTATGCCGACATCGCCTGTCGCAAAGTTCCGGATATTCATGTCAACCGGGGCGTGTTGGCCGGCATCCATGCGGGCCTCTGCCACGCACGGCACGACAAGGTTTTTGTCGTTGCCTGTGACATGCCCTTCATCAACCCGCAGGTGGTCCGCGCCGTCTGTGGCGGTACCGAGCAGGCTGATGTCGTGATCCCGGCTCATGCGAAGGGGCTGGAACCGCTCCACGCCCTTTACGGAAAACACTGCATCGGGGCCATCGTCTGTCAACTCGATGCCGGTCAGCAAAGGATCGCGAGTTTTTTCCCGGAGGTCCACGTCAGGGAAATTGGCGATGAGCACTGGCAGGACGTGGATCCCGAAGGTCGTTCGTTCCGCAACATCAACACCCCGGAGGAATATTTCCGACTGCGTGGTGAACGTGACGCTCATAATCCAGTCCCGGTAGGGAAAGGAACGGCAAACATAGCCATCCTTTAGTTTCTTTCCGGTGTCCTGAGATCGTCATTGTATGATAACTAAATTAAACGTAGACTTAGTCTGTCTGATATCCAGGAGTCCATGAAGGAGGCTTGCAATGCACAAGAAAACAAATTGGCTTGGCTTTTTGACGGCTTGTCTGCTGCTGATTGTCTCGGCCGGGAGTGCCACGGCCTACGATTATCCGTTCAGCGACCCTTATGTCGCCACTATCGTTGGTACGCCAGCAGAGTTCGCCGCAAAACTGCCGAAGGAGGTGCCGGTCAAGTTTGACACCATCAAGATGTTCCCTGACCGCAAGATCCCGGACCTTCTGTGGAATCTGGATGAACTGTATTATTCCACTATCTGCCAGGACGGGCCGGCGCCGCTGATCTTTCTGGTGGCCGGGACCGGGGCGGGCTTCAACAGCCCCAAGATGCAGGCCATGCAGAAGGCTTTCTACCAGTCCGGCTTTCATGTGATCTCGCTCTCCTCGCCGACCCATCCGAACTTCATCGTCGCGGCCTCGACCAGCGGAGTGCCGGGGCATCTTGAAGAGGATTCTGCGGACCTCTACAGGGTCATGCAGGCGGTCTGGGCGAAGCATAAGGAAAAGATGCCGGCGACGGAGTTCTACCTGACCGGCTACAGCCTGGGGGCGGCGCAGTCGGCGTTCATCGCCAAGCTTGACGAGCAGGAGAAAGCCTTCAACTTCAGCAAGGTTCTGCTGATCAACCCTCCGGTCAGTTTATACAACTCGGTAGTGCTCCTGGACGCGATGCTGGAGAAAGTCCCCGGCGGCCTGGACAACTTCAACGCTTTCTACCAGGGGATTGTCGACGCCTTTGCCGATGTCTACAAAAACGGCGATGATGTCCAGTTCAACAACGATTTCCTCTACCAGGCCTACAAGTATCGCAAACCGAAAAGCGATGATCCTTTGGAGGCGCTGATCGGCCTCTCGTTTCGAATCTCCTCGATGAACATGGTGCTCTCAACCGACGTGTTGACCAAGGCGAACTACGTGGTGCCGAAGAACCTGATCATCGAGCGTCACAATAATCTCAGCAATTATACCAAGGTGCTGGCGCGCCTGTCCTTCGTCGACTATTTCCGAGGCATCTTCGTGCCGCATTTCCAGGCCAAGGATCCGAAGGTCACAGAGGACGAGCTGATCCAGGAACTGAGCCTGCGGAGCATCGAGGATTACCTGCGAAACTCTCCCAAGTTCGGCCTGATAGACAACGAGGATGACCTGATCCTTCAGCCCGGTGAGATCGATTACCTGCGCAACCTGTTCGGCAGCCGGGCGACGATATTCCCCCATGGCGGGCACTGCGGCAACATGGATTATCCGGACAACGTCGCTGCGATGGTCGGCTTTTTCAAAGCCGCAAAGAATTGAGGGAGGGAATGACCATGTCCAATTCAATTGCCCACAACAGGTCCTTGCCGAAGATCATCCTGGCCGCACTGGCGGTGCTGCTCGCCGCCGGCTGCAGCGTGACGCCGAAGCCGGATCCGAACATCCCTTATGAACCGCCGAAGCACAAGGTCGAGGACTACGTCAAGAAAGACGTGACCTACGCCGGCGACATCTACGACCCGCTTGAAGGCTTCAACCGGCGGGCCTACAGCTTCAACTACTACTTCGACAAGTTCATCTTCCTACCGGTGGTCAACACCTACGAATTCATCCTGCCGGACTATGTCGAGGACCGGGTGTCGAATTTTGTCGACAACGTGTTCGAGTTCAACAACGTCCTCAACAACCTGCTGCAGTTCAAATTCAAGCAGACGGGCATCACCCTGGCACGCTTCGTGGTCAACACCACGGTTGGGGTCGCCGGCCTGTGGGACCCGGCCACCGGCTGGGGGATGCCACGCCAGACCGAGGATTTCGGCCAGACTCTGGGTCACTACGGGGTCGGCAACGGCCCATATCTGGTGCTGCCGGTGTTCGGCCCATCGAACCTGCGCGATACCACCGGACTGGTCGCTGACGGGTTGGCTTTCAGTACCTACGGCCCGCCGGCCTGGGTGGATGACGATGACGCGACCCTGGCCTTCAACATCGTCTCTGCGGTTGACAAGCGTCACAGGCAATCGTTCCGCTATTACAGCACGGGTTCGCCCTTCGAATACGACATGATCCGCATGCTGTACAACTCAAAGCGGAAAATCGAGATCGCGAAATAGGCTGACACAACAGAAATTCCATTGAGCTGAAATGGAGGTCCCGCTTATGGGGCCTCCAAGCCGGGTGATTCTCTTTCGTAAGACCACGGGCCTATAACCCAGCCCAAGGCTCAACACAGCTTAAACCAATGACTAACGCAAAGACGCGGAGACGCAGAGAGTCATGCCGAGGTCGTGATATTTTCTTAAAGATAGATGAACTTTTCCTCTGCGCCCTTTGCGCCTCTGCGCTAAACCTTTTTTAGATTCCAGCCAGTGAAAAATTATGACCACCCGGAATTTCTCGGGTGGCCATTTTTATATGAATTGGCCATGTCAGAAAATCCGGACTCTCACGGTTTGATCGAACCGGCAATTGATCCCCTTAAGCTGGCAGCGGGGTCGCTCATTAACAACTTGAAAATTAAGTTCAAGATGCTCTACAGTTCATCAACACTTTTTAGATCAATCATTTTAGATTTCGGAACTCAAAATTATGAGGGCAGTCATGACTCGGATTATCGTTGTTTTGGCGATGGTTTTGGCGCTGGGGGGGCAATGCCTGGCTGCAGATGAAAACGATTGGTTTGTCAGTGTTTACGGAGGCAAGGCGACAAAAAACAGTATTGACGATTTTTTGTCCGGTGACGTTAACTTCGAGGATTCCAAATTCCTTGCCGTGGTTCTTGGCAAACATCTGACCACCTATAAAGATCTTATCGCTATAGAAGTGGAAGGGCAGGCAGTAAAACACTGGGGATTCCAGGATCACTACGAGGTGAATGGCGATGTGGTTTTCCGCTGGCTGCCGTTTCCCTGGGACGATTTCCTGGATACCAGTTTTGCGGTCGGGGAGGGTCTCAGCTACGCCACCCAGAACCCTGAGATCGAAAAAGAGAAGAACGGCAAGACCTCGAAGCTGCTCAATTACCTCGCTTTTGAGTTGGCCGTCGAAGTGCCGGGCGCACCCGGTTGGAGCCTGTTCACCAGGCTACATCATCGTTCCGGTGTGTTCGGTTTGTTCAATGGCGTCAGCGGCGGGTCAAATGCATTGGGAGCGGGGGTCAAGTACTCATGGGGAGGCGACTGAAATAAGTTTCCGAACGGTAGAATTTAAGCGCGCATGGCATTTTTGAACCGGGCAACAGGTCCTGTGCTCAGGTCATGACATGCCGTTTCGTGGTTGAAGCGCACTTTTCTCGGTGTGCGGTCCTTATAAAGTTCTTCCCTGCCCATTGCCATTTGTGGATGCCTCGCGGATAAACTGCTCGATGTCGGCTGCCAAGGGTGCGGTCAGAGTGCGGCGGGCCTGGTGGACGGGATGAAGAAAGTGCAGCTGGTGACAGTGCAGCGCCTGGCGTTGCAAGCCGCTCTGGCGTGGGGGGGTATGCCGCCAATCGAGATAGTCCTGGTCGCTCATGGTATAGAGGGAATCACCGGCAATGGGGTGGCCAATGGCGGCCAGGTGGACGCGCAGCTGGTGGGTGCGGCCGGTTTCCGGGCGCAGTTCAAGCAGGGTGACGTTGCCGGGGAGTTCGCGGACCGTGGCATAATGGGTCACGGACGCTTTGCCTGTAATCCGGTCTATCCCGAATCGGGGAATCCGGGCCCCTGTGACCGGGCCGATCGGCAAATCGATGCTGCCCTGAGCGGGGGAGGGGTGCCCTTTGACCACTGCCAGGTAGCGTTTCTCCACCAGGCCCCGTGCAAACTGCTGCATCATCTGCCTGAGCACCGCCGGGTCCCTGGCCAGCAGAACCAGGCCCGATGTGTCGGCATCCAGGCGGTTGACCAGGTTGGCCTCCGGGTACGCGGGTTGGCGGACGTGGCGCAGATGATACATCAGGTTGGCATTGACGAACCGGCCGCGGCTGTGCACCCTTAACCCTGCCGGCTTGTCGATACCCAGCAGCCACTCATCCTCATAAATGATTGTGTAATCGAGATTGACGTCAGGCGCCTCGAAAGCAGGCAGATCACAGCGGATGAGGTCGCCCCCGGCAACGACCGTATTTTCATCACACCGCGCTCCATTGCAGTCAATTTTCCCTTCACTGAGCAACTCCCGCCAGGCTGTTTCCGACAAGTAAGTAAAGCGGCAGGCCAGATACCGAGTGACGCTGGCTCCTTCGAACTCTCCCGGAACTTTCGATGAAACAAGCATGCCGTTCATGCGGGTCGTACTGGTATCAGGCACTATTCGGTTTGAAGCTGTCCGCCTGGGCCATCGCCCAATACCTGGCCATGACCGGGTTCCCCGTGCCGTCGAGCAGTTCGCCCGGAGCCAGGTTCCTGTACAGCTCGGCGTAACTTTGCACGCCAACCGCACCGGTGCGCTGATAAAAATGCTCCGGGCGGAACATGGTGGGATGCTCGAGTCCCGCAGCGGCGGTTATCTCGTTGAGCATTTTCAGGGTGTTGCGGTGATAGTTGGCAACCCGGCCGGCCTTGTCCTCTACGACCAGTGCCTGCTGCAGTTTCGGGTCCTGGGTGGCCACGCCGACCGGGCAATTGTTGCTGTGACACATCTGGGCCTGGATACAGCCGAGACAGAACATGTAGGCCCGTGCCGCATTGACCCAGTCCGCCCCGAGCGCCATTGCCCCGGCGAGCAGCCCCGCGGCGGCGGTCTTGCCGCTCACGCCGAGTTTGACCTGGTCGCGGACGCCGATGCCGATCAGGGCATTGTTGGCAAACACCAGCCCCTCGCGCAGCGGGAATCCGATCCGGTCGGAGAATTCCAGCGGAGCGGCCCCCGTTCCCCCCTCGCCACCGTCTATGACCATAAAATCCGGCAGAATCCCGGTTTGATGCATCGCCTTGCAGATGGCCAGGAATTCGTGGGGGTGCCCGACACAGAGTTTGAAACCGACCGGTTTTCCCCCGGACAATTCGCGCAGTCTGGCGATGAACTCGAGGAGTTCGATGGGGGTGGCAAAGGCGGAATGATAGGCCGGGGAAATGCAATCCTGACCCATCGGCACCTTGCGGGCCTCGGCAACTTCCGCGGTGATCTTGCCCGCAGGCAGGATTCCGCCGTGTCCCGGCTTGGCCCCC
This sequence comes from Geobacteraceae bacterium, assembly GCA_024641085.1. Taxonomy (GTDB): domain Bacteria; phylum Desulfobacterota; class Desulfuromonadia; order Desulfuromonadales; family BM103; genus JAHEDT01. The sequence goes on from JAHEDT010000011.1 coordinate 67,313, forward strand.
TGGGAGATCTTGATCTCGATCATCTTGATCTGCTCGATGCTGGCCTGTTCGGCGAACAGTTCGGCGCTGAAGCTGCCGTCGGCGGCTCGGCAGCCGAAGTAGCCGCTGCCGATTTGCCAGTTGAGATCGCCGCCGTGCTGCTGGTGATAACGGCTGACCCCCCCCTCGCCGGTGGTGTGAAAGAAGTTCCCCATGCGGGCGCCCTTGTTGAGGGCCTCGATTGCATTGCCGCTCAGCGAACCGAAACTCATGGCCGAGATGTTAAAGACCGAAGCCGAGTAGGGCTGGCTGCACTGCGGCCCGCCAATGGTCAGTCGTGGCAGCTCCTTTGCCACCGCCTTCGGCACCATCGAATGACTCATCCAGATGTAGCCAGGGTCGTAGACATCGAGCTCGGTGCCGAAGGGCTTTTTCGCCTCGATATCTTTTGCCCGCTGGTAGACCAGGGAACGGAAATCCCGGTTGAAGGGTTTTCCCTCACGGTTGTCCTCGACGATGTACTGGTGCAGCGGAGGGCCAAAATCCTCGATCAGGTAGCGGAAGTGGCCAAGAATCGGGAAATTGCGCAGCAGGCTGTGGCTTTTCTGCTGCAGGTCCCAGAGACCGAGGAACAGGATTGGCAGCAATACCAGGAGTGGCCAGAAAAAGAGCAGGTTCCACACGCCAAGCAAGATAAACAGCAGGGACAACAAGGCGACGATCTGTAGCGGGAGCAGGCGGATACGGTGATTCATGGCGCGGCCTCCTCAGTGATTTTGCTCATATCTGACAAGAGGTTAGGACGTTCATTCCTGCCGAGAAACATTAAAAAAATCACATTTTACCTCTTGAATGTTACTGGCTTGATTATATAGTTAAACGCAAATCACACCAACATTTTTAGGGGGTGCACCATGGGCGGCAATCATCCTGCAAAAAAATGGGGCCTGTTGATGATCACCCTAGGGGTTCTTCTGCTCGGGCCAGGCCTTCCGTCAGCCGGTTTGGCCGCAGAGTCCGGAGAGTTCAGCGGCAGATGGATCTCCAACGGCACCAGGACCATGTTTCCCTTTGGTGCCGATCGGAATATCTACACCTTCCAGCTATCCGGCCATGTCAACCTGGAAACAAGCCTTGGCAAAAAGAAGGACTACTGGTCCGAATGCGTCGGTCTCGCCGATACCGCAACCGGCACGGTGGCACGTTGTATCTGGAAAGACCTCGATGGGCCGGAAATCTACATCACCCTGCAGACTGACCGCCTGCAGGAAGACAACCCGGTCGCCGGGAAGATCGTCGGCGGTAGCGGACATCTCGCGGGAATTACCGGGGAGTTGTCATTCATCTGGTCGTCGGTCTTCTTTCAAAGGGAGGACCGGGTATCGACCATGACCGGGCAGACCCGGGAACTGCGGGGCAGCTACCAGATTCCCTGAGGAAGCAGTCCCTGGCAAATCAGTCAATCTATCCATGACGCCTGTTGGCGAAGAAGGAGAGATGTCATGTGGATCGTTGAACTACTGGTCGTACTGCTCTTTATCTGGATCGGCGCACGGATGGGGAGCATCGGGATCGGTTTTGCCGGCGGCTTCGGAGTCCTGGTCCTCGGCTTCGTGTTCGGACTGAAACCCGGTTCGATCCCGGTCGACGTCATCCTGATCATTATGGGGGTGATTTCCGCCATCGCCGCGATGCAGGAAGCCGGTGGACTCGACTACCTGGTGCACATAGCGACCAAGGTTTTGAAAAGTCAGCCGAAATACATCACCTTCCTGGCCCCGCTCGTGACCTATTCGATGACCATCTTCGCCGGTTCCGGGCTCACGGCGCTGTCGACCCTGCCGGTGATTGCAGAAGTTGCCAAACGGGAAGGAATCCGGCCTTCGCGACCGCTCTCGATCGCCGCAGTGGCCTCCCAGATCGGCATTACCGCCTCACCGATTTCGGCTGCCGTGGTCTTCTTCTCCAGCGAACTGGAAAAGGTCGGTCTCGATTATATTCACCTGCTCATGGTCGCCATTCCAAGCAGTTTCCTCGCTGTTATGCTGGCGGCGTTTATCACGAACTTCCTGGGCAAGGATTTGAAGGACGATCCTGAATACCAGGAGCGACTGGCCAAAGGCTTGGCCAAAGACGTCTCGGCCACTGATGAAGTCGAGCGAAAGGAGATCACTCCGCAGGCCAAGCGATCAGTGTTGATTTTCGGTCTCAGTATCGTCTGTGTCCTGTCCTATGCGATTGTCATCAGCCCTTCGGTCGGGCTGGTCAGGGAGCCGGTCATCGGGCGTGACCATGCCATCATCACCTTCATGCTGACTGCGGCAGCCCTGATCACCCTGTTCTGCAAGGTCGAGGCCAAAAATATCCTCAATGCCGCCACCTTCAAGTCCGGCATGAGTGCGTGCATCTGTGTACTCGGGGTCGCCTGGCTGGGGACGACCTTCGTTGCCGCCCATCTCGAAGAAATCAATGTTTTTGCCGGCAACCTGCTTGAATCGAAGCCCTGGCTGCTGGCTGTGGTGCTGTTCTTCGCCTCGATGCTGCTCTATTCCCAGGCAGCGACCACCAAGGCCCTGATGCCGGCGGCGCTTGCTCTGGGCGTCACGCCACTTGCTGCCGTGGCAGCATTTCCAGCAGTGAGCGCACTCTTCGTCCTGCCGACCTATCCGACCCTGCTTGCCGCGATCGAATTCGATGATACCGGTTCGACCCGCGTGGGCAAATACGTCTTCGATCACCCCTTTCTGATCCCCGGTACCTGCACCATCGTTTTTGCCGTGATCCTGGGGTTCGTCTTCGGCGGTCTCATTCTTTAACATCAGCACCCTGCACAAAGGAGTCATGCCATGATTCTCACCGAACAGATCATCAAGCAGGCCTCACAAGCCTCAGGGATTCGTGAAGAGGATCTCCGGGCATTTTTTGCTGAAGGTGAACAGCGAACCTACCTCTCGAACGAGTGGTTATTTCATGAATCGACCCCGCGGGACTGGGCCGGGATCATACTTGATGGCGATGTCGAACTGGTTCGCGGCCTGCACGGAGCCTCGCGGCATATCGGCTCGCTGATTGCCGGGGCCGTGATCAGCGAAGGTGCTTTCCTGGAGGACGATTCACACAGTACCGGAGCCTTCACGCGCCAGGGGACGACTGTCTGGCAGATCACCAGGAAAAGGATCGAGGCGTACCGCGATTCCAATCCGGACATATTTTATCGAATCGTCTCGCGGATTGCCGTCAACATCAACAAACGCCTGCGGGCCCTCTCCGACCAGATCTTCCAGGGCGAGCAGGCCCCGCAGGTGGTGAGCGGTTTCCGCCTCGAACACGATTCCCTCGGCCAGCGGGAGATCCCGCTCGAGGCCTATTACGGGGTCCAGACCAAGCGGGCCATGGAAAACTTTGCCATCTCCGGTATTTACATCAGCAACTTTGAACACATGATCGAAGCCTTTGCCCTGGTCAAGAAGGCGGCCGCACAGGCCAACTGGGAACTCGGTGCGCTCGATGAACCGAAAATGCAGGCCATCTGCGCAGCCTGCGACGAACTGCTCGACGGTAAACTGCGTGAGCACTTCACCGTCGACATGTTCCAGGGCGGAGCGGGTACCTCGACCAACATGAATGCCAACGAGGTCATTGCCAACCGCGGCCTTGAGCTCATGGGATTCAACAAGGGGGACTACGAGCACCTCCATCCGAACGACCATGTCAACCGCGCCCAGTCGACCAACGATACCTACCCGACCTCGATCAAGCTGGCGGTGCTCCTGTCGACTCGGGAGCTGACCCATGCCATGCAGGAACTCTGTAAGGCCCTGGAGCTGAAGGCCGAGGAATTCAAGGATGTCCTGAAAATGGGCCGGACCGAGAACCAGGACGCGGTGCCCATGACGCTCGGCCAGGAATTCGGCGCCTACGCGGTGATGATTGGCAGCGCCATCGCTGCCATCGAAAAGGCTGCCGACGAGTTCCTGAACATCAACATGGGGGCGACCGCCATCGGCACCGGCATCAACAGTCCTCCCGGCTACGCCAGTCTGGTGACCAAAAAGCTTGTCGAAGTCAGCGGTTTCCCCTTCCGCCGTGCCGCCAATCTGGTTGAGGCGACGCAGAACGCTGGGACCTTCGTGCAGATGTCGGCGACCCTCAAGCGTGGCGCCGTGCAGATCTCAAAGGTCTGTAACGACCTGCGCTGGCTCTCCTCCGGCCCGCGCTGCGGACTGAACGAGATCAACCTGCCGCCGATGCAGCCGGGCTCATCGATCATGCCGGGCAAGGTGAACCCGGTTATCCCGGAACTGGTCAACCAGATCTGCTTCCAGGTGATCGGCTATGACGCGGTCGTCTCGATGGCCGCAGAAGCCAGCGAACTTGAATTGTGCATGGCAGAGCCGATCATCGCCTTCGACCTGCTGCACGGCATGATGATCCTGAAGAACGCCTGTATCACGCTGGCCTCGCGCTGCATCGTCGGGATAGAAGCCAACCGTGAGGTCTGCCGCAGCTATGTCGAGAACAGCATCGGCCTGGTGACCGCACTGGTGCCGGTGATCGGCTACGAGAAATCCGCGGCAGTTGCCAAAGAGGCGCTTAAGACGGGGGGCAGCGTCTACGCCCTGGTCCTGGAGAAGCAATATCTCTCCAAGGACCAGCTCGACGAGATGCTCAAACCGGAAAACATGACTGACCCCAGGGAGATCTCCGGGTAGTTTCATTCCGTTTGCCCAGGCAGGGGCTCAACTCAAGACAATGACCCCTTGCAAAGTCTTCAACGCCCCAACGTGCTTCCACGCTTGGGGCGTTGCTGTCGAGGTCCTGCGATACACTCCTGTGTGAACCAAGGCATAACATTTCGGGGCCACAAACCAAACTCAGGCACAACAAAGCTTAAACCATTGATTAACGCAAAGACGCGAAGATGCAGAGAGCGATGTCAAGGTCGTGGTATTTTCTAAGATTCAAGAACTTTCCTCTGCGAACTTTGCGCCTCTGCGTTCAACTGGTCTTCGATAGGCATCTTCCATACGATGACGAGTCTGCAAATCAAGGATGAGGCCCCTTTGCCGCGGGGTGCTCCGTGCAATTTTAATCTATCGCCCGCAGGGTGGAGTGCAAGACGCTAAAATCGATCAGAAAGACACTAAAAAACATGTGATTACAGAGAAATGGCAAACCAAGGTGGCAGATGAAAAACGGTCCTGCGCGATCGACAAACGCTGTTATTATTTAGTTGACAGTTAAATTGGTATTGGGGTACTTATTTACATGAATGTAGAATTTGCTACCGGTGAGCCCCGCAGGGATTTAAGTGCGAAACGTTGTCCAGGCCGGCGCTCTCAAACCCGATGATTTCAACAGCGTGAAGGCGCAAAGTCCGACGAACTATCAGAAGAGGGAAGAACCATGAGGTACGCAGAGACAGGGTACAATCTGGAAATTGATCTCTCCCGCGGCAACATCGAGAAGGTGGCAACCGATCCGAAAGAAACCGAGCTCTACCTGGGCGGCCTGGGGACCAACGCCAAGCTGCTCTGGGACCGGGTTCCCCCGGAGGTCGAGGCCTTTTCTCCTGAAAACCTGCTGATTTTCGGTGCCGGACTGCTTTGCGGCACACCCGCAACCGGTTGCAACCGGACGATTCTGACCACAATTTCCCCACAAACCAAGCTGATGGCTTTTTCTATGATGGGCGGTTTCTGGGCCCCGGAGCTGAAGTACGCCGGCTACGACAAGGTGGTTCTGCGCGGCAAATCTCCCGAACTGGTCTACCTTTGGATCAAGGATGACAAGGTTGAGATCCGCGACGCCGCGCATCTGGCCGGCAAGGGGGCCATCGAGACCGCGGAGCTCATCAAAAAAGAACTCAACGAGCCAAAGGCACAGGTGGCGGCGATCGGCCTGGCCGGCGAAAACCGTGTCTATTACGCATCCATCGAACAGGGGCGTTCGAGTGCCAGCCGCGGCGGCATCGGCGCGGTAATGGGCGACAAGGGAGTCAAGGCGATCGTGGTGCGTGGCACCAAGGATCTCAATGTCGCCGACCCGGCTCAATTCATGGGGCTGTGCAACGAGGTGCTGGCATATATCAAGCACCGCGAAGACAACCCGATCCCCGGCGTCATGCCGATTCTCGCCG
>JAHEDT010000146.1 GCA_024641085.1 Geobacteraceae bacterium
GCCCTTAATATTGAGGGAGAATCTCGCTTCCAGCGAACCGTCCAGTATTTGCAGGACGCGCAATCTGAAGTACGAAGAGATTTTGCTGCCATAGCATTAACGAATTTAACAGAAGCATATAATGCAGAAGCGAGGCTGGCACGTGAAGAAGCCAGAACTGCTGGCCGTGATGCGGGCCTTCGGAGTTGGTCGGTTGCGGTAGATTATTACGCACGACAGACGCGCCTGCTACTAATAGACATAGAATTGGGACTGCCAGTGCGCCTGACTCTGGGAGGAGAAAAATCCCTCGCAATTACGGTCGCCGACAGAACAGTCATTCTAAGTTACCCCCGCCTGAATCAACAAAGCGTCTTCGAGCAGGGAATACTGGCGGACTTCTGCTCAAGGCATGACTGCGAGCAATTCACGCCCGGGAATGCTGAACCTGAACCAATACCCGTCTCCGCCGCGCAAGTGAGGCCTGACTGGACATTCACTGCACAAGGGCAGATCTGCTCCTACAATGGGATACAAATACTGTTTAATAGTGAACAAAATCTTGCAAATTCTCGGCTCATCTGTGAGCAGTTCTTGCAGGAGGTCATGACGCTAGCCAACGAATTTGCCTGGCAACAGCGACACGCAGTGCCAATCGAATGGGATAAACTGGACATACAGTCTATGCCCCGCAGGCCTGAGCATATGGTACGACTGAATTCGGCCGGAGATTCTCTTCTTGTTGCGGTTCCATTACTGTACGGTAGTCCAGGCCTGCTTGAACATGTCGTTCCCTGGATACAGCTCCGACTCAGTAATCATCCGGATGCCAGTATTGAACTGCACGCCGACCGTTATGGCTGGGAAAACCCCTAGATCGAGTTGAATAGCCCTAAATCGGGTCCATATCAGACGCCACCATAAAAAACCCCCGTCGTTCTTTGAACGACGGGGGTTTGGATTAAAGCCTGGCGATGACCTACTCTCACATGGGGAGACCCCACACTACCATCGGCGATGCACCGTTTCACTTCTGAGTTCGGGATGGAATCAGGTGGTTCCAGTGCTCTATGGTCGCCAGGCAAACTGGCTCGATTGGCCTCGGTCTTACCCGCTGTCGCAGGGCCTGCTACCAATCAATTAGAACGGTAAATCAAGCTGTCGTTCTTGTCGCTTAACACTGGACTTGCACAACATCCGTCGTCTTCTCGTCTGTATCTCTACACAACAAATAACTTGGATTATATGGTCAAGCCTCACGGGCAATTAGTACTGGTTAGCTCAACGCCTTACAACGCTTACACACCCAGCCTATCAACGTCGTAGTCTTCGACGGCCCTTCAGGGGAATTAAATTCCCAGGGAGAACTAGTCTTGGGAGGGGCTTCGCGCTTAGATGCTTTCAGCGCTTATCCTGTCCGAACGTAGCTACCGGGCAATGCCACTGGCGTGACAACCCGAACACCAGGGGTTCGTCCACTCCGGTCCTCTCGTACTAGGAGCAGCTTCCCTCAATTCTCCAACGCCCACGGCAGATAGGGACCGAACTGTCTCACGACGTTCTAAACCCAGCTCGCGTACCACTTTAAATGGCGAACAGCCATACCCTTGGGACCGGCTTCAGCCCCAGGATGTGATGAGCCGACATCGAGGTGCCAAACACCGCCGTCGATGTGAACTCTTGGGCGGTATCAGCCTGTTATCCCCGGAGTACCTTTTATCCGTTGAGCGATGGCCCTTCCATTCAGAACCACCGGATCACTATGACCTACTTTCGTACCTGCTCGACTTGTCAGTCTCGCAGTCAAGCGCGCTTGTGCCATTACACTAACCGCATGATTTCCGACCATGCTTAGCGCACCTTCGTGCTCCTCCGTTACTCTTTGGGAGGAGACCGCCCCAGTCAAACTACCCACCACACAATGTCCCCGATCCGGATTACGGACCTGGGTTAGAACCCCAACGTTACCAGGCTGGTATTTCAAGGTTGGCTCCATGATGGCTAGCGCCACCACTTCAAAGCCTCCCAGCTATCCTACACAAGTAAAGTCAGAGTCCACTGTGAAGCTATAGTAAAGGTTCACGGGGTCTTTCCGTCTAGCCGCGGGTATACGGCATCTTAACCGCAATTTCAATTTCACTGAGTCTCGGGTGGAGACAGTGTGGCCATCGTTACGCCAT
>JAHEDT010000147.1 GCA_024641085.1 Geobacteraceae bacterium
ATGTCTTCTGGATAGGGATCGGCTTCGTGCTCTTCCGGATTGAACCCGGCAGGTGCCTCGATAAGTCCGCCGGTCCAGGCCGGTATGGAGCCATCCGCATTCCCGGCGCGCTCCGCCCCGACCGGCGTCAACTCATCCGCCGACGCGGCGGTGCCGATCAGCAGTGTTAAGAGCAGCGCAACGAAAAACATTTGCTTCATCAAAAGTACGCCGTCAAACGGAGCTGCAGATAGTCCCGGTCACGCAGAAGATTGGCGCCACCGGCACCCATGAAGCGGACATAGGACAGATCGAGTTCATAGTTCTGGAGGTATTCGGCTCGTATGCCGGCTGAGAAGACAGAACGGTCCTCCAGAAACGTCGAATACGGCGCCGGTGTCGAGCCGCCATTGTCGCGCGCATACGCCAGTCGAGGCGTCAGATTGAGACCGCCGATGACACTGTTGTACGTTGCCGCGATGAAAATTTGGGCGCCCCACGAGTCCTTCTCGCGGCCGCTACTTTCGTAGGGCACCTCTTCCGGAGTCGGCACGTCGTGAATGTGGACCCAGCCCAGAGCGATGCCAGACAACACGGTGTCCGCGCCGAAACGCTGACCAAGAATGCGGGTCAACCCCAGGGCAGCCTGAGTGCGATCGCTGCGACGATAGCCGCGAATCGTCTCGTCAGCACCGAACTCGCCGAGCGGAGTAGAACCGATCGTCGGATCGAATTCGATGGGAGAAAGCGCCGCTGTCGATACCGCGCCGATCGACAGCTGGTAAGGCACATCCATGTGGTGCGAGATCTCGGCGGAGAGCAGCGTACCGGTTCGCATCGACGCAAGACTCAGGGAGGCGCCGATTGCCTGCACGTCCGTTGGGTAGTCGACCCGAAAGCCGGCCGCATTGCCGTAGGCACTGATCGTCAATGCCTCCGCGGCCAAACGTGCCTCGCGAGCGGCCTCTGCGGGCGCCAACCCGGTCGCAAGGAATGACGGCTCGAGGCCGGCCGCACGCTCGGCGACTGCCGCCTCAGAGGTCGCGGCAACCGCAGCGCCGCTGGCGGTGACGCTTGAGATCAGTGGCAGGCGGCTGTGATAGCGGATGTAATGCAGCCCCAGCTTCGGCGCGAGACCGCCCAGCCAGCGCGCGATCAGCGCAACACCAAACTGGCCCTGAGCGGACGGCTCGCCCACCGCGAGGCCCGGCATCCCGTTGAAGTCTTCGTCGTAGCCCAGCGTCCCGGCAGGCAATGCGAAAAACTGATCAAGGTTGGTACCGAGATCGGATGTCGCTCCGCCGCCGAGGAATAAAGTCCCCAGCCCATCGCCGCCAAACAGGTCAGCGCCCGATAGATAGGACCCGACCGGTGGAAGAACGGCCGGCTTCCACTCATATTGATAATAGCCTTCGACAGCGACGATATCGGACAGGCCTGCCGCGAGCCACACCATGCCCTGCGGAGTGCGCCCATCGAGCGGCTGACTGGCGGGCTGACTCGCCCGGGCGATATCCACGGGGTTGATCAAGTCAAGTCCGTCTCGAATAAACGAGGAGCCGGACCAATTCACGACCTGGTCGCCTACCCGCAAGTAGACCGGAATACCACCGAGCGATAGTGAGGTTCCAAAATAAAAATCGAGGAGATCGACGCCGTTGGCGACGAGCTCTCGTCCTTCGGGGCTCAGCCTGGTTCTCTCCAGCGCACCGTCCTGCTCCCAGTCATGGAACGCCACGGCTCGCCCGTAGAATGAGAGGTTGCCATACAGCGCAATCACCTCCGCCGTGCCGCGCAGCATCTGCGATACGCTGCCGGTCCCATAGTTCAGTGTGCCGTCGTCGTTATTGACGCTGCCGCGCTGCCCGCCGTTAGCAACACCGACGAGCGCCGCGTCGGCTGCTTGCAAACGATAACGAGCGCCATATGAGACGTCGAAGTTGATGAGTGTCTGCAGACCCTGCACCTCGAAGTCGACGGCACGTGCAGGCTGAGCCAGTGCAGCCAGCATCACCAAAAGCATGATCTGAATAGCCTGGTACGGTCGAGCCACAACGCGCGTCAACTGCGCTATTGCGCAGCTCGGGCATGGGGCGCCCGACTCAGTAGATCTGGATGCCGAGCGCAACACGATTGTTCGATTGA
>JAHEDT010000084.1 GCA_024641085.1 Geobacteraceae bacterium
CCTTGAGCCAGCGGCAGGGTCTTGCCGTAATTGATCGTGTTGGTCTGGCGACGCATGTAGGCCTTCCAGGCGTCGGAGCCGGACTCACGACCACCGCCGGTCTCCTTTTCACCGCCGAATGCTCCGCCGATCTCGGCGCCCGAGGTGCCGATATTGACGTTGGCAATCCCGCAATCCGAACCTGCCGCCGACAAGAATTCCTCCGCCTCCTGGAGACTGTCGGTGAACACTGCGGAAGAGAGCCCCTGGACCACATCGTTTTGCAGTTCAATCGCTTTGCTGACATCACCGGCATATCGGATCAGGTAGAGAATCGGCGCAAAGGTTTCTTCCTGAACGATCTCGTAGTTGTTTTCGACTTCGACAATCGCCGGGATGACGTAACAGCCCGACTCATAACCCTCGCCGTCAAGGACCTCGCCGCCATAAACCGGCCGGCCCCCCTCGTCCTTGGCACGCGCCAGGGCCTGCTGGAAATCGTTGACCGCTTTTTGGTCGATGAGCGGTCCGACATGATTGCCTTCATCCAACGGATTGCCGATCTTCAGGCCGCCATAGGCTTTGACGATGGTCTCTTTGACTTTGTCGTAAATTGATTCGTGAATGATCAGTCGGCGGGTCGAGGTGCAGCGCTGCCCGGCCGTTCCGACGGCACCGAAGACAATAGCTGGCAGAGCCATTCTAAGATTGGTCTTCGGAGTCAGAATAATCGCATTGTTCCCGCCAAGCTCAAGAATCGCCTTGCCGAATCTCCTGGCAATAAGCTGGGCACCGTGACGACCGACTTCGGTCGAACCGGTGATTGAAATCAACGGAATCCTCTTGTCATTCAGCAACTTTTCCCCTACTGACGAACCACGCCCGACGATGAGACTGAACAGGCCCTCCGGGAGCTTATTTTCCCTGATGACACCGGCCAGAAGATTCTGAACAGCGATGGCGCTCAACGGTGTTTTTGAAGACGGTTTCCACAGATTAGTGTCGCCGCAGACCGTTGCAATCATTGCATTCCAGGACCACACTGCAACGGGAAAATTAAAAGCGGAAATGGTCCCGACGATACCTAGCGGATGGTATTGGTCGTACATCCGGTGGTGTTCACGTTCGGAAACCATAGTGTAACCGTAAAGCTGGCGGGACTGCCCCACGGCGAAATCGCAGATGTCGATCATCTCCTGGACTTCGCCTTTGCCCTCCTGTAACGACTTGCCCATCTCGTAGGAAACCAGCGTACCGAGGTCCTCTTTGTGCTTGCGCAGCTCCAGGCCGACCTGACGAACAATGTCGCCGCGCTTGGGGGCAGGGACCATTCTCCACGTCCTGAAAGCGTCTTGACCTTTGGCAACTATCTTTTCGTAGTCCTGCTCAGAGGCGAGGTAGACGCTTGCGATGGTCATGCCGTCCACCGGGGACACGACCTTCAACTCCCCCTGGTTGGTCGTTTTGAGCCACTCAATGCCCGTGGAAGAACCGTAATTCTTCTCCATGATGCCGAGTCTTTTTAAAAAGTCCATGGTCATTCCCTTGTCTTGGATTCTGAGAAAGAGGCCTTTGCAGCAAAGACACTCAGGACCGCCGCGATCCTGATGAGTCTACGCGAGATTGCCTCCATGGGCCTGCCCGGAATACAGGCGCCCGTTGTGAGTCGTCATGAAGGTTTCGAAAGGGATCTCCTCCTGCTTGATGAAACCTTTCGCCGGCAGCAAACCCCTGCTGACCAGTTCGACCACCGCGCAGGCGGACGCCGCCGTGGTCCAGGAGATGGCCCGCCACTTGCCCCCGGCAACGGCCAGCGGGTAGTAGGCCTCGACGAACTCCTCGCGGGCCAGGCGGCCTTCCTGCCAGCCTTCCGCCGAAGCGTGTACGTAGACCACGTCCTCGTTGACCGGCGGCTTGGCGTGCACCAGGATCTCGCCGGCCCTCTGCCGGTCCTCGCGCATGAGCAGCTCGTGGAAGAAGAAATTCATCAGTTTCGCATGGCCGGGGTAGCGGATCGACTTGTAGTCGAGGTTCTCCACCCGGCCGGCGTAGGTCTCGCACATGGTGCCCAATCCGCCGGAGGTGGTGAACGCCTCGAGCTGGATACCGGCGATGACCAGCTTTTCCTGCCATTCCAGGGGCGAGACCGACTTCTGCAGACCGTCCTCGATCACCTCGCAGTCGTTGAGATACTCATTGACGACTCCTTCGGGGGACCAGTTGAAGGCGTAGGAGAGCAGACCGGTGGGGTGGCAGGGCAGCGCCCCGACGCGCAGCTTGATGCTTCTGATCCGCTCGAACCGGTTGGCGAGGGAGGCCCCGACAATGGCGATAAAACCTGGCGCCAGGCCGCATTGCGGAACCATCACCGCTCTGGCGCTGCGGCTCATGGCGATGATCGCCTTGGTGGTCGGCACGTCCTCGGTGAGATCGAAGTAATGCACGCCGAGCTGATGCGCGACCTTGGCCACGCCGAGGTTGAATCGGTACGGCAGGCAGGAAATCACCGCATCGCAACCCTGCAGGGCACCGGTCAATTGGTCCGGGGAGGTCACGTCCAGGCTGGTAACGGCAAAGGGGTGCTCGCCCCCCGCTTTCTGGTCGGCACCGGTGACGGTAAAGCCGGTGTCATGCAGCAGGGCAGCCACCAGCGAACCGACCTTGCCCAGGCCGAGGACCAATACCGATTTGATCTTGCTCTGCATGACCCCATTCTCCTTTACCATCAGCAAAGACAGTTGCAGCCATTAATATCAGAGAACGCCCTGATTGCCCCAACCACACCCTGTAATCGACGCGTGGACCATGTTCATCAACGTGACCTCAACAGCATGTTCGAGCTCTTTTGAAATATAGCACTAAATCCGCAGCTCGCTGTGATTGCCTTGACTCCTGTCCCTTCCATTTCCTTTGCCGCCGCAATCGTCCTGGATAAAACTTCGCCATCCCGCTAAGCAATCTAAATCTATCATTGATGCTTCAATGGCCACATCACTGGGACATCCGGAAGGTTGGCCGTATCAAGGTTTAACGGCAGCGGCACAGCCTGGCGGGCCGGCAGTGACCCTTTATCAAAAAACCTTTACAAAACTCATTAACCACATTATTTTTCAATTCATATGTTTGAAAACAATTATTGACGATCAGGCTTCGGGGGGAGATGGTGATCAAAAAGCGACAGCAACAAAATAGACAACGTGAAGGGACATGCCACTGAGTTCAGCTGATTGCTGTTCAGTGGTTTTTTTGTGCTCAACAGGGAACCTTATAATGTATACAAAAGATGTTCTGTTCATGTTTTCAAAAACCATTTTGCTGGTTGATGACACACCCCTGTTTATCAAGTTGGCAAAAGGCTTTTTTCGTCGTGAGCAGGTCAATGTTCTGACCGCAAGCAATGGCCCGGAGGCCGTTGCCACGATCAAAAGAGAGCAGCCAGACTTGGTATTCATGGATCTCTACATGGCTGGTGGTGACGGTGACAAGGCCTGCAAAGAGATAAAAAGTGATATACGACTGAAATCAACGCCTGTGGTCATGGTCACCAGCAGCGACAACCCGGGGGACATAGAGCGTTGCTGGAGCGCGGGCTGTAATGAAATCATTCACAAACCGCTCACAAGGGAGCACTTCCTGGATGCCGGTAGAAAATATATCAAGCTCCCGGGTTGGTCGGGGAAACGGTCTAAAATCAAAACCCCTGCAAAATTCGGGGCGGATCCAAACAGGATGACCGATGGACTCCTGTCTGACATTTCCGTAGGAGGGGTGTTCCTGGAAACGGATGAACTATGTCAACTCGACACTGAACTTCATCTTGAATTTCAGCTTTATCAGGAAAGTGCATTTAAAAAATGTAAAGGTCGGGTCGCCTGGGTCAACCGGGCGGGAAGCCTGAAGAAAGATTACGCAACCACAGGGATGGGAATAGAATTTATCGAAATCAACAAGTTGGATATACTCTCCATCCAGGCATGGATAAGAAACGAGCCATCATTATGACGCCCTGCAACGGTCAGTGAAAGAGGTTTTTCCCAACGGCCTGAACTCAGCGATATATAGGTTGACGATATGCTCGAAATGAATTGCCCACGGTGCAATGGACTGATCAAATCCCCTCTTCTCATTGAGCTGAAGACAGTTGATTGTTCTCAATGCCATGAAAATGTCGAAGTTAAAAATGTCGTTGTTGCAACCAAAAATTTCTCCATGCAAAGAAACGACCTAACCAGTCGAATTTCTCATTACAAGAAGCTCCTCCGCGATGTTGAAAAGGAAATCAAGGGCCATAATACTGATGAAAACCTTAAAAAAAACAGACCAAACAGCGCTGAGAACCTCCGGTCTTCTTTAAAAGAGCTGCTGCTTGCCGCAAGAGATAATTTTCGGCTGAACATGTCTTATGATTTATATGTGCAGATAAACTTCGACAATCATAAAAGGTTAGCCAGATTACTTAACATAAGCTCCACAGGGGCAGCGATCCAACTCACCGGTCGTGGCCAGGTGCCAGAGCATAATTCCCAAATAAAACTAGAACTGCTCCTGCCTGGATATGCAGAAACATTACCATTGCTTGCAAGGGTTGTTTGGAGCAGGAAACCGGCCAATGATACACCCTCCCAAAGTGTCGAGGTGGGCCTGCAATTCATCAGTATCGACGAGGAAACCCGTGCCTGCATTTGGGATTTTATCGTTGACAGCGAAACCTCCGGACAGAAATGAGCGCTGGCTGCTCACAGCAGCATATCGCTTGTGCCTTTAATCTTTGGTCCCACTTCAGCATCACGACCAATCTCTAGCGCTGCTCCATGGAATCGCTACGCAGCGAGAACTATGGCAACGTCTCTCTCCTGATAAATTAGACGCCTCACTTTCCAGCATCGATTCATAAGCAAACAGGATATCGGTCTCCTGCTGCCAACCCACACCCAAGACTGCTTTGAGTGGTATTTATCCACCTACTTGACGGTCGGCGTCTAGCACAGTGAAGTGGTCGCTCACCGCTTGGCTAAGTTTTACAAGGCAACTGTTTTTTCCACTTGCCGGCATTCAGGCTGGTTGACTGCCATCGTCCCCATGGTTCCCCGGGGAAGCGCCACATTTAATGATTCAGCCCTTGCAAAGGCCATCTTATTAGATAAATTTTATTAACATCCTTGCCGGGCCTGGGAGGGACGCATGGCTAAAACGCCGCCGAGGAAAAAGCCCCCGAGAATCAATCTCCAGTGGTACGAAACCCTCACGGAGAATTCTCCTGTCGGAATTTTTTTTACCGATGCGAAGGGCAACTGTCTCCAGGTGAACAGGACCTGGTGCGAAATCGCCGGGATGACTCCAGAACAGGCTAAAGGCAGGGGCTGGGTCGGAGCGATTCATGCTGATGACCTTGAGCGGGTCACCACCCTCTGGTATGAGTCGGCCAGGAACAACCATCCGTTTCAGGCAGAGTACCGCTTTTGCACACCGAAAGGGAAAAGCACCTGGGTCATCGGTCGTGCCAATGCGAAACTGGCAGAGGATGGCACCCTCGAAGGTTATATCGGCACGATTACCGATATTGACGAGATCAAGCAGACTGCCGTTGATATGGAGCAGAGCAGTGGGCGGATCAGGACGATCCTTGCACACATGCCCGTGATCCTGTTCGCTTTCGACAGCCAGGGCTTGTTGTGCGCCTGGAACCATGAAGCGGAGCGTGTCACGGGCTACCCGGCCAGCGAGATGATCGGCAGCCCGGGAGCCATGAAGCGGCTCTGTCCGAATCCGGATTATCGACATCAAATGCTCGACGCCTACAGAGAGCGCGGCAATGATTTCCGCAACTGGGATTGGGAACTGGTCGCCAAGGATGGCACGATCAAAACTGTCATGTTTGCCAACATCGCCAAATACTATCCGATCAAGGGCTGGGCTAGCTGGGGGGTTGGCGTGGACATGACTCTGTGTCGGCAAACCGAACATGCACTGCGTGAGCGGGTTAAGGAACTGAGCTGTCTCTACAAGCTCTCCATGTTGTCCAACCAGCCGAATCTCGACCTGGACAATTTTTTCCAGGAAGCCGTCGAACTGCTGCCTGAATCCTGGCAATACCCGGAGATCACCTCAGCCCGGATCATCTACGAGGACAGCATCTTCAAGGCCGAGCCCTTTGACGTCACCCCCTGGAAACTGGCCAGCGACATTCATGTGCGGGACCGTAAAGCCGGCCTCGTCGAGATCTATTACCGCGAGGAGCGCCCGCAGGAAGCCGAGGGGGCCTTTCTGATTGAGGAAAGACTGCTGCTCGATGAAATCGCCCTGCAGCTCTCCCGAACGATCGGCCACGTCCTCGCCAGGCAGGACCTGGCCCTGCTCAACGAGATCAGCGCCAAAGCCGAGCAACTCGAGAACTTTTCGCACACCATCTCGCATGATTTGAGAACCCCGTTGACTGCCATCGGTGGGTTTGCCGAACTGCTCGGCAAACAATTGGGTCAGGGGAAGATGGACCAGGCACAGCTCTGCACAGAGCAGATTGTAGCGAACACCCGGCGCATGGAGCGCAGGCTGGAAGAGATTCTGAAACTCGCCAAGATCGGCAGGTTAATCGAGCCCTCAGAGATGGTCGATCTCAAGGAGATCATCGCAGAAACGCTCAAGATGATGGCAAGGCAGCTGCAAGAGGCGCATATCGACATCGAGGTGAGCAGCGAGTTTCCCAGAGTCGTGGGCGATTCCACGCGTTTGCATGAAGTCATCGAGAACCTTGTTGACAACGCGATCCGCTATATCGGGGAGGCACCGAACAAGATTGCCATCGGCTGTCGCCGCCAGGGCACGGAAACGGTCTTTTATATCCAGGACAACGGAATCGGGATTGACCCGCAACACTTCGAACGCATCTTCGAACTGTTCAAACGCCAGGCCAAGACAGCTGGCGGAGAAGGGGTTGGCCTGGCCATCAGCAAAAGAATCATTGAAGCCCACGGCGGCCGCATCTGGGTCGAGTCCGCTGGGGAAGGCGCCGGAGCCTGCTTCTGCTTTACCCTGGGGAAAGTCCTCGACTAGCGTCCCGTGCCGTATACCCGGAAAGCTATTTTGATCGGAGTGATAACCAGAACAAAGGTTCGCCACTCAGTCACCAAGACACGAAGCAATCACTGGTATTGCTGAGCCAGCACCCCCTTGCCTGGCCTGACAAATCATTTTCAACCCTGAATCATGTCCTTTTGGTGCCTTCGTGTCTTCGTGGCAGGCATCACTTTTTTTTT
>JAHEDT010000148.1 GCA_024641085.1 Geobacteraceae bacterium
ACACCCGCATATCAGGGAGTTACGTCTCATTTGGGCTTGGCTGAGCACAAAAGTGAGAGTACCCGGATTCTAAGCGATTCTAAGGCAGTTGCGGAGAAGTTTAGCCAGAGTCAACGCGAGTCTGTCAGCCGCTCGACTCCTTCATAAAGTGCAACCAGCAATTCGTGCGCAGCCTCAGGATCTGACACAAATGGCATTCCGGCACGCGCGCCTTGTGGCGCAGTGTCTGCATCGTAGATCACCTTGTCCTCCTTGATCGTGACCCGCACCTTAAGCCCGGCGAGCTCGTCCGGCGCTACCGTCATCGGGTTGTCAGACAGGATGGCAAAATCGGCAATCTTGCCGCTTTCTATGGAGCCCTTGTCGTTCTCCTCAAAATGCTGCCAGGCAGGCCAGATCGTCATCGCCTTCAGGGCCGTCATTACGTCCACGCGCTGGTCGGGGCCGAGGGTGTCGCCGGTGCGGGTGCGCCGTGTGACCGTAGCAGACAATATGCGCATGCTATCCGGAAACGCGACCGGCGCATCGTGGTGCGAGCCGAACATCATGTCGCGCTCCCGGGCCCAGCCGGTCGGCGAGATGTTCTGGGCAAGCTCGGGTCCGACGGTGTGATCCCGATGCCAGTCGCCCCAGTAATACGTGTGCATCGGGAACAATGACAGGAATACGCCGAGCTTCTTGTAGCTATCGATCTGGTCCTCGCGCATGAATTGGCCGTGAATGAGTACCGGGCGAATAGCCGGTGTGCCGAAGCGCTCCTGCGCCGTCTCGATCGCCTCGATCAGCATGTCGGAAGCGCCTTCGCCATTGGCGTGTGTGATGATCTGGATTTCGTTCTCATAGGACCAGTTTATGGCGTCCTGCGTCTGTTCCATAGTAATGGCAGCGTAGCCGGCATAGTCAGGGGGGTAATCGCCAACCGGGTCGTAGTAGGGTCGGTCCCGCAGTGCGGTAAATCCCTGCGGCGAACCGTCAATGGTCAGTTTGGCGCCGCCGACACGAATCCCGTCGGTATAGTCCATCGATACGTTCGCGGCAATGTAGTCGCGGGCTTCCAGCACATCGGGATAGGCGACCACATCGATTGGAATTTCGCCATCGGCGCCCAGTGACTTCAGCGTCTCGACGATTCCAGCGGAAGAGCGGCCATCTTGCCCCGTCGTATAGCCGTAGCTTGCCCACATCTGGCTGCCGGCCCGGGCGAAGGCCTCGAGGCCTTGATCCCCGAGCTGGCCCAGAAGCGGGATGACAACGGTGAAGAACGCGTATTCTTCCAGCACACCGTTGGGTTCGCCATTCTCGTCCTTGCGAATGACGCCGCCGGGAGGCGACTCGGAAGACGCATCGATGCCGGCAAGTTTGAGTGCTGCCGAGTTTGCGACGCCGAGGTGGCCGGACTGGTGCACGATCAAGATGGGAATTTCGGCTGACACTTCATCGAGGTCCTGGCGCGTCGGGTGCCGGACTTCGGCCAGTTGTGCATTGTCATACCCGAAGCCGATGATCATGTTCACCTGGTCGACGACATCCGAATTCTTCTCGGCCCAGGCAGACAGCGCTGCCTTGAGGCTGGCAATATCTTTCACCTCTCCGTCGGGTGGTGAGAGAAGATTTGCAGAGAGCGCCTGCAGTCCGCCCATTACTATGTGGCCGTGGCTATCGACGAAACCCGGCAGCATCGTGCGCCCGGCCAGGTCAAATACTTCGGTCGAGTCGCCACGATGAGCCAACACGCTGTCCGCGTCCCCGACAGCCAGGATACGCCCGTCACGCACCGCGACCGCTTCGACAATCGGCTGCGTATCGTCGATCGTAATTATCGGGCCGCCACTGTAAATCGTATCCGCAACTTCCTGAGTGTCGTCTGCGCTGCAACCGAAAAGTCCCAACGCAAGGAGCAAGCTGCAGCTCCGTAGCAAGTTCGTCATTTCCCTCATCCTCACTATTGCTTTATTCCTTCCTGAACCTGTCAGGCAACGATCCCGGCTATCAGCAATGCGACAACCGCGATTCTCAACATTCAAAACCACGCCCGTTTGGCTTAGTGCGTCGCCAGCAAGAACGTGAGCATAAAACTGAGCATACTCAGAAAG
>JAHEDT010000149.1 GCA_024641085.1 Geobacteraceae bacterium
TTTGATTTCACGCTGATCAGTTATGAGCACCTGGGTCGACCAACCACTTACCTTCGGTATAAAGCACAATCTTTCGGTCGAAAAATGTCTCAGAGATATCTTGCTTAAAATCAAAATTCCATTGCACATCATTGCTTGAAAGAGATCTATTTGGTGTGATGACAACACTTACAATTTCTTTTTGTTGACAGCTAAACACGGTCGAGCTTCCACCTTTGTAATAAGGGTGTGTAACTGAAACCTCCAGTGTATGTTCACCTGAAGGGAGTTGATAGATTTCAATCGGTGTGCGAAACTGGATCAACCGACCTGCACTTTTAACCATTTTCTCAGAATTTATAGCTGTCTCTTCGTTCATATATGGACCTGAGGGCAGATAAAATGTTGCCCCACCATCAAAGGATAAATCTGTTCTGCAAATATCAGGTTTCTCCAGCATATTCAGGCCTTCAAATTTGCAGCCTAAAACAACGAGGCAATTATTATCGTTTTTAAGTCGTCTGATGTATGTGTTTAGCAGGTCAGGATCTGCCAAGATTATTACCTGATCATCTTTTTCATCAATCCTCAGTTGGTACTTTCCCACATACAATTCGAGATCCAGATAAGACTTCTCCAGCGGCTGTCTCCACCCAGAGGACAAACGATAAAACCCGCTATCGATTGCGATAACGATATCACTGCTATCAAAAGCAATAAGGGTGTATCGATAGATATCATCCCAAAACAACCCTACAGGGACCAACCCGATTGGGACCTCAATCTGTGAACTTCCTTCACTACGGAATAGATCAAGTTTCCAATAATCACTTGTGACAGCAGGTTTACCAAGAATGTTTCTGACGGCTTCACGGTCGGTTTGTCCAACTGTTATGGCGATCGTCTGATCAGGGAGTTTACTTTCATCAAACTTTTCATGATACGCACCACATCCCCCTGTCATCATCAGGCAAAATGAAATGAATATTCTTAAACCTGAGAGAAAAGATAGTCTTTCAATTGAAAATATGAAGCCATCCCTGGCATCCCAATTTGGCCTGTATGCAGCCATACCCCCTCCGCCTCGACAACCTGTTCACACTGCGCATAGAGCTGAACTCACTGTAACCGGCATTATTTAGATTTGTATCATTTGCCGTATGCTATGCAACGTGTAACTAGCCACGTGGTTACAGAACCCGTCTTATTTGTCCCCACATTAGTTTCAAATTTTACAGATAGGTAGAAATACGAAGTTCTTATTACCCCTGCAATGTAAGAAAAAGCCCCCGGTCCGGAGATCGAGGGCTTTGGTGATTTATAAGTGGTGGGGTTCGTGAATGGGCTATTTAAAAGTTTATTGCATTACTTGAGATGATTGCAGCTTCTCTGAATTTACTTCACATTAGCCTCCCCATCCGGACAAGTTGCAAGATCTTCAGTGTTACAAGCTCCTGTGCGCGGGAAGCCCATCACTGCCCCGGCTTCTTTCATTCTCCTCAGATGAACATGTATTGCTAAATCATTTTCAAAGGTTATGTGATCAAACACCTCGCAAACGGGAAACATTAGTGGAATCAGTACGCCCACCGCAGGAACAACGCCACAGTATTCTTCACCGTGTTCGTATATCCACATCTCCCTATTTGCAGATATCTGCACGACTTCATCTGGTGCTCCCCAGTCAGACAGAAAATCTGCCTTGCTGAAATTTATGACTTCCGCACCATTACAAGGAGCCCAATCTTTCTTAGTATAAGTATAATTTTTTATTGGATAATCAAACTCACATTCAACAGGATAAGTTGCAACTGCACCAAAGCACCCTGATAACATGAGGGGGAACAGGATCATAGAGGCAACACGAATATTCATATGCATTTTCATGATCCTCTCAATAGAAATGTCATGTTTGCAAGTCTAAATTGGCTCTCTGAAAAAGTAAATGACCCCTCAATTAGCGTTCAAGAAACATTCAAAAAACAAGTACTGCAGCCGCTTCGGATCCAGGAGATCAAATTGATGACTGTTTTATTAATCATCCTGCATTGCTCTGGGGTCCTCAGGTTGGCAGAAACGCAAAATTCTTACTGCCCCT
>JAHEDT010000085.1 GCA_024641085.1 Geobacteraceae bacterium
GGGCAAAAGTATGGCGTCCGGCGGGACGCGACCCGCCGGTTTTAAAGTCTTTGAAGTGCGTAGAGCGCGGCGCGTGGTGTGAACAACCACAAATCAAGGCTTTTTGATACGGTCTTCTGGAGTGCAGTCCCTTGACGGCTGGGCGTCAACCCAACCGTCAAGTCCTGGTCAGGGCAGGGTGATGATCCGGTCGTCGCTCGGCCGGTACAGAAGGAACGTCTTGCCAAGAATCTGGACGACCGCGGCACCGGTTACGGCCGCCAGCTCGGCCGCGACCGTCTTGCGGTCGGCCAGGCAGCCTTCCTGGATTTTGACCTTGATGAGTTCATGCGCCTCCAGGGCTTCGTTGGTGGACTTGACGACCTCTTCGCTGAGGTGGTGCTTGCCGACCATGACGAAGGGGCGCAAGCCGTGACCGAGACCACGCAGGAAGCGGTTCTGCTTGCCGGTCAGCTGGATAGTTGGAGTTGATTCAGACATGGGTAATCTTCCTTGAGAGAATTGACTGTAAGTGGCGCGCACTATAACATCAGCGCTTGACCGGTTGGAAGCTTCTTTTGTGAGCGGAGCGGTCCTTTAGTCGACAGGAGGGTTTGAACTCCTGAAGCTGCTGCTCCATGCATTGTCTGACACTTGATTCATGTCTTATTAAAGGAATCCGGTATCCAGAATCCAGAATAACTTCTTACAGCCTGGGTGAGGCCCTGATGCTTCTTCTTTCTACTGGATACGGACACAACCTGCGGATTTTGCTGCCATGACCCTGCAACTCGACATCATCTGTGACAATACCGTTGGTCGGCCGATTGCCGCCTGCGGCGAACATGGCTTCGCCTGCCTGGTGCAGCTATCGTCCGGGACCTGGCTCTTCGATACCGGCAGCGGCGCCGGCCTGCTCGGCAACCTGTCCGTCCTCGGCCATGACGCCCAGTGCATCGACGCGGTGGTTCTAAGCCATGGTCACTATGATCACTGCGGGGGCCTGCTGCCCCTGCTCGAGCGGGTCGGCCCGCGACCGGTCTACGCCCACCCGCAGATCTTCAAAAAGCGCTTCTGGCAGGGACGCCATGAGCAGCGCGACATCAGCCTTCCTTACAGCCATGACGCGCTCACCGCCGCCGGCGCCGAGTTTCGTTTCCGCGAGACCTTGACGGAGCTCGCCCCCGGGCTGCTTTTCAGTGGAACCATCCCGCGGATTTCAACCCAGGAGACCGGCGATCCGCATCTCGTGCAACGCTCCGCGGAGCACGCTCCATGGGAGGCGGACAGCTTGACCGATGACGCTGCACTGGCCATCGAGACCGCGAAAGGCCTGGTCGTGCTGCTCGGCTGCGCCCATGCCGGGCTGGTCAACACGGTCGAGCATTTTCGCAGCCACCTGGGCCGACCCAGGATTCACGCGATCATCGGCGGGACCCACCTCGGCCCGGCTGGCGACGAACAGTTTGCGGCGACCGCTGACTACCTGTCGCAGCTGGATTTCGATCGACTCGGGGTTTCGCACTGTACCGGGCAGATCCGTTCGGCGCAGCTGCATGCCCGGTTCCCCAACAAGGTCTTTTTCGCCAACGTCGGCACGACGGTGACGGTCGAATAGTTTTGGCTTTTCCGGAAGAACGGGGAGGGTACGACCGGTCATAGCATCACCAAGTGATTTTCAATCCAGGTGGTACGCCTCCGGTAGCCGCATGGTTTCTTTCATGTGATAAAAAGATGTCGTTGACCCAGACCGGTTCCGCCCGGCGGGCGGATTAATTTCCTTCTGTTCGGCAGCTCTCGACGGGGGGAGAATCAAAGGCAAATGAAAACTTTGTCTTCTGAAAATATGAGGTGTCTCAATGAAGATCTATATCAACAGGAACCGGTGCCGCGGCTCCGGTGAATGCCTCAGGGTCTGTCCGTACGGAGCCTTGCAGATCATCGACGGCAAGGCGGTGGTTGACCACGAGCGGTGTGATCGCGACGGACTCTGCATCCCGGCCTGTCCCCACGACGCCATCGACATCGTCGAGGAGGCATGACCGCGCAGGGGCCTGTTCACTAAAAAATACCGCAAGACGCACCAACGGCGGCAGGTGACCCTGCCGCCGCTGCATTGTTGCAGCTCTCCATGAACTGAGAAAATTGCTGAAACGTGGCCGCTTTTGATTGTTCCCGCTATGCGCCACCCGCCACGCGCTTCAGATCCTATCCTTCCGCATCGATGTCCGCTTCGACCACGAACCGCTTGATCTTGCGCGTCGTGGTCTTGGGGAACTCGTCCTCACGCAGGGTAAAGCGCTTGATGCGTTTGTAGTCAGCCAGGTTTTTGCCGCGTTCCAGGATCTCCCGGCGGATCAGGCTTTCTATCTCATGCAGATCAAGTGACCGGCCTTGTTCTTCGGCATAAGCGTCCAGGGCGTCCTGGCTCGGGTAGACCATGGCGTAGACTTCTTCGGAGGTGTGGTCAAGTTTGTGGCCGTAAACCATTATTTCCGCGATGTACGGACTGTTGAGCATCTCGTTCTCGACCTCTTCCGGATACACGTTCTTGCCGTTTGCCGTCACGATCAGGTTCTTGAGGCGGCCGCAGATGCTCAAGTAGCCGTCCCCGGAGAGGCGGCCTAAGTCACCGGTGTGATACCAACCGTCGGTGAGCACTTCCTTGGTGGCCTCCTGGTTGTTGAAATAGCCGAGCATGATGTTCGGCCCCTTCGCCCAGATTTCTCCCACCCCCTCGGCGTTGGGCTGGTGAATTTTAACCTCGACCCCAGGGATCGGTTTGCCGACCGTGCCGAGTCTCTTCACGCCGGGCGATTCGGCGGCCAGCACCGGGGAGGTCTCGGTGATGCCGTATCCCTGGTAGACGTTGAGCCCCATGTCCATGAGCTTGGCGGCCACGATCGGGTCCAGAGCCGCGCCTCCGCTGATGAACACCGGGTTGCCGCCGAAGGCCTCCCGGACCTTCTTGGTGACCAGCGGCCGGGTCGGGCTGAACGCGAAGAGCGACCTGGAAAGCAACTGGCCTTCGATCTTGCGGGTCATGCGATCCAGGAGCAGACGAAAAACCGCCGGCACGCCGAGCAGGAAGTTCGGCCGCACCTCAGCCAGGTTCTCGCCAAGTTTGCGCAGACTCTCGGCAAAGGACACCGTCCCGCCCACGGTGAGCGGCAGGACAATTCCGGCCACCTGCTCGAAAACATGGTTGATCGGCAGGAAAGAGAGGGTGTGCATGCTTGGTTCGAGATCAAACAGCTCAATGGCCGTGCGGACGTTGCTGGCTATGTTGCTGTGGCTCAGCATGGCCCCCTTGGAGCGTCCCGTGGTCCCCGATGTGTAGAGAATGACGGCCGGGTCGTGCGGTTGCCGCTGCAGGTAGGGCGGCGGCAGTTCCTTCTGGAAATCGTCCAGAGCCTCCGGGTCGAAGGTGGGACTCTCTTCGTTGTGGGAGCGCAGCAGGTTGACGAAAAAATTCTTTTTGCCTTCACCAGGTTTGGCCATTGACGGCATGACCAGTTCCCGGAATCCCTCGGCGAGATTCTCAAAGTTCTCCGCGTCGACGTGATCGAGCTTGTATTTGCGGCTGAGTCTGCGCCATTCGTTGACCAGCGCGGCCAGGGCCTTCTCGATCTGTGGGGACATCTTGTTCTCGCTGCCCGGGGGCCGCTGGAGGAGAACGACTTTTTTCAGATCAGGCAGTCCTTCGGCAAGATCGTTGACGATCTCGAGGTAGGTTTGCTCGGTAAAGAGCAGGCGTGCTTCGCTATCGGCCAGAATATGGCGGAGTTCCCCCTGTTTGAGGTCCTTGTCGATCGTCACGGCGACGGCATTGCTCTTGAGAATGCCCAGGTAGACCATGACCCAGGTCGGCGATGAAGGTGCCAGCAGGGCGACCCGCTCTCCCGCTTCCAGCCCCCATTGCGCAAGCCCGGAGGCAATCTGGTCGGAGGTATCCCAGATATGCTGGTAGCTGTATTCGACCCAACGTCCCGCCAGCTTGCAGCGCAAGGCTGTTTTCCCGGCATTCCGGCGGCAGCTCTCCTGCAGCATTTCTATGATCAAAGACATGAGCCCTTCTCCATGTTCCGTATACGTTGGGTCAGGATGATCCCTGTTCTGAATCTGGTCATCACAGCTTCATATTAAGCAGACGCAAGTGCGTGTGGCAAGAATAAAGCCTGAGGTGCTTCAGGCAACGCCAGCAAAAAGGTCTGATTGGGCTTTTGCTCCTTTACAAATCAGCAATATTCCGATATTTTCCATTGTTCTTCTTTGTCAAGCGGCATGCAGACCCTTGCGGGGTGCGGCTGCAGGGAATCTGTCTTTTAAAGTCTATGAAACAATCACAGATCCGCAACTTTTCCATCATTGCCCACATCGATCATGGCAAATCGACCCTGGCCGACCGTCTGCTCGAAGCGACCGGAGCCCTTTCCGATCGCGAAAAAACCGACCAGTTCCTCGACAAGATGGATCTTGAGCGCGAGCGCGGCATTACGATCAAGGCCCAGGCGGTGCGCCTGAATTATCATTCTGCCGACGGCCAGGACTACGTGCTCAACCTGATCGACACGCCGGGACACGTCGACTTCACCTACGAAGTCAGCCGCTCGCTCTCGGCTTGCGAAGGGGCCCTGCTGGTGGTCGACGCCTCCCAGGGAGTGGAAGCCCAGACCCTGGCCAACGTCTACCTGGCGATCGATGAAAATCTCGAAGTTTTTCCGGTCCTGAACAAAATCGACCTGCCCAGTGCCGAGCCCGAGCGGGTGCGCGCTGAGATCGAGGAGATCATCGGCCTCGATGCCAGCGATGCCGTGGTTGCCAGCGCCAAGATGGGAATCGGCATCGACGCGATTCTCGAAGCGATCGTCAAGAAAATCCCGGAGCCCAAGGGCGACCCTGAAGGGCCGCTCAAAGCGCTGATCTTCGACTCCTGGTACGACCCCTACCAGGGCGTCATCGTGCTGGTGCGCGTGGTGGACGGTAGCCTGAAGAAGGGCGACCGGATCAAGCTGATGGCCAATCGCAAGGAATACGAGATCCTCAAGGTCGGGGTTTTCGCCCCGCATCCGGTCGCCATCAACGAACTGACGGCCGGGGAGGTCGGTTTCATCACCGCCAGCATCAAGGTTGTGCAGGACGCCAAGGTCGGCGATACCATCACGCATGTCCGCAGACCGGCCGAAAAAGCCCTGCCGGGTTTCAAGGTAGTCAAGCCGATGGTCTTCTCGGGCCTCTACCCGGTGGACTCCGGCGACTACGACGACCTGCGCGACGCCATGGAAAAGCTGCGCCTGAACGACAGCTCATTCTCCTTCGAACCGGAGAACTCGATGGCCCTCGGCTTCGGTTTCCGCTGCGGCTTTCTTGGTCTGCTGCACATGGAGATCATCCAGGAGCGCCTGGAGCGTGAATTCGGGGTCGACTTGATCACCACCGCACCGACCGTCGTTTACCGGGTGACCACCGTCAAGGGCGAGCTGATCAACGTTGACAGTGCCAACAAACTGCCGGACATCCAGTACATCGGCCAGATTGAAGAACCATTCATCCTCGCATCGGTGCATGTGCCGAATGAATTCGTCGGCGCCGTTCTGGCCCTTTGCGAAGAGAAGCGCGGGGTGCAACGCGAAATCAAGTATCTTACCGCCACCCGGGTCATGGTGATCTACGAGCTGCCGCTCAACGAAATCGTCCTGGATTTTTACGATCGCCTGAAAACCCTGTCGCGCGGCTATGCCTCCCTCGATTATGAACACCTCGACTACCGCCAGAGCGAGCTGGTGCGTCTCAACGTGCTCATCAACGGTGACCTGGTCGATGCTCTGTCCCTGATCGTGCACCGTGACAAGGCCCAGTATCGGGGCCGCGAGCTGGTTGCCAAGATGAAGGAATTCATCCCGCGCCAGCAATTCGAGGTCGCGATCCAGGCCGCTATCGGCAACAAGGTCATTGCCCGGGAATCGGTCAAGGCGCTCCGTAAGGACGTGACGGCAAAATGCTATGGCGGCGACATCACCCGCAAGCGCAAGCTGCTGGAAAAACAGAAGGAAGGCAAGAAGCGTATGAAGCAGGTCGGCAACGTGGAGCTGCCCCAGGAGGCCTTCCTGGCCATCTTGAAAGTCAAGGAAAGCAAATAATGAGATTTTTCGCCAAGAAGAAGCTGAACGCTCAACCGAAACCGAAGAAGTCGCAGCTGCGCGACTGGACGGAGGCCTTGATCGTTGCAGCGATACTCGCCCTGATTATCCGCACTTTCGCGGTCCAGGCTTTTAAGATTCCGTCAGGATCCATGGAGGATACCCTGTTGATCGGCGACCACCTGCTGGTCAACAAGTTCATCTACGGTTTGAACCTGCCGTTCAGCGATCATCCGGTCCTGTCGCTGCGCGACCCGGAGCGCGGCGACATCATTGTTTTCGAATTCCCCGAGGACAAGGACAAGTCGTACTTCCAGCGCCGCGACTTCATCAAGCGGGTGGTCGGCCTGCCGGGCGACAAGATCGAGATCCGCAACAAGAACGTCTATGTCAACGGGGAACGCACAGTGACTCAGGAGGCGGTCTACAAAGATGGCACGCTGATCGTCGGCCAACGCGACAATATGCCGGAAGTCACCGTGCCGGCACATGAATATTTCGTCATGGGCGACAATCGCGATCGATCCTACGACAGCCGGTTCTGGGGGTTTGTCGACCGCTCAGCAATCAAGGGGCTGGCGTTTATCAAGTACTGGTCGTGGGATAGTGACAAGTTCATGCCGCGCTGGGGTCGCATCGGTCGTTTGATCAAATAGGGTGACACCTATAGCGCTTCGTTTCGTTCCAACAGAAAAAGGCACTCCTCCGATGAGGGTGCCTTTTTTGTTGCGCGTTGCTAAATTTGTGAAATGTGTAGACCTGACCCCTATGGCACGCAGCTGACTCAAGAATCAAGAAAAGAGGTTGAGGCAGGTCTGAGGTTGGATTGCAGGAGTTTTTGCTCGCCAACCGCCAGGCGTTTCTCCCTTTAAAACCTTAAAACCGGCGGGTCGCGTCCCGCC
>JAHEDT010000150.1 GCA_024641085.1 Geobacteraceae bacterium
TGGAACCGGCATTGTAGGGATAGATCTCGCCCCAGACGTTGTACCCTTTTTCACGCATCCTCACCAGGAGTTCATGCACCAGGTTGTATCCCGGATTATTGAAATGGGCTGCTATGGCAGGGGCCCCTAACGCGGCGGCGTTGGCCAGCATTTCCTGGATACCATTGGTTTCACCGACATCATCACCGGGAGTATAGCGAAAGTGCATGTCGATAAAGCGGCCATACAGTCCGCCTAGCTTTTGCATCTCGAACACCTCGCGGGCCGACACCCCTTCTCGCATGTAGCCGAGGGTCGAACCAATGCCAAGGCCGCCCTGCTGCAAGCCTTCGTCAACCATGGCAAGAATCTGATTGCCCTGCTCCAGACTGGGCCGGGTCTTTGTCCAACCGTCTTTCAGGCGTGATACTATGGCGTCGGGGGAGTAGAAATATTTCCAATCTTTAAAACCATCCAACACCGCCGCCCGGGCAAATTCATGCGACACTGACCCACCAAAATTAATCGATGCGTTTCCTTCCCGTCGCTTATACCACTCGTCGAGTTTTGGGCCGTGCACACCGACCTCCAGATCCATGACAGTCGTACGGCCATCACGGAGCATCAAGCGGTAGGTATAAGGTTCAATGGCATGCTGGTGCCCGTCGATAAATCCCGGCGCAACCACCAACCCCTTGGCATCAATTGTTTCTTTGCCGGTAATCTTCTTGTTGGTAATCACGGCTATAAGGCCGTCTTTTATGCCGACGTTGGCAACCTTGTCGTACTTTGTCTCAGGGTCCATGACCCGGCCGTTGTTGATGACCAGGTCGTAGTCGGCAGCCAGGGTCGGTGTGACCAGCATCAGGCTGATAACGATACATCCTAACAACATTGCTGACTTTTTCATTTTGAATCTCCTTTTCATTTTGAATCTCTTTATTCTGTTGAATTTAGTTGCCCAACATTAGATTTTTGAAAGAACTTTCCATCTTAAATTGCCATTATGCTTACCGGGTTAAAGTGTGTTTCTCCTGATCTTGACTCTTATTCGCCGTTTGGGCTTCGATCAGTTCCAGCAAAGCGTGTTCGCTGAATGGTTTTTCCAAAAAACCGATGGCTCTCCGCTGCATGGCTTCGTCTTGCGAGTGAGCCTGTGAATGACCGGTAATCACAATCACCGGCAAGCTGTAGCCTGAAGCATGCATTCTATCCATTAATGCAAACCCATCGCAGTCAGGCATGCATATATCCACGACGGCAATTCCTTTCTGGTCATAAGGAACAGAATCAAGAAAGGCCAGGGCTGATTTAAAATGATCTGCGGTGTACCCCTTGGCGTTCAGCAGCCGCTTGAGTGACCTGCCGAAAGACGTATCGTCATCAACGATAAATATGCGTGTCTGCATTATGCTCATTATTTCTTTAATAATCCCCTAAAAAAGGTTTGTCTATTGTACTTTAGGACAATACGCCGAAAGAATAGACTTTAAGCGGATCCATGATGTTAACATGATAAATCAGCGACTTAAATCAGGCCGTGCTGAATGCCATCTCGCTGAGCAGGCGGTATTCACCCATACGGACTTAAATGTGGCAAAATTACGAAGGGTTAAAGAATGGATTGCATAGGGATGATCAATTTTCCGGAGAGATGTTGGCTTGCTCTGCTAAACGGACAAGCTCGGCAACGGAGGAAACCCCGGTTTTTTGCATGACGCGGCTGCGGTGGGCTTTAACGGTTCTCTCGGTTATACCCAAATCATAGGCGATCTGTTTATTGAGCTTTCCGGCAATAACCCAGCGCAGGATTTCCTTTTCCCGGGGCGTCAATGTATCAATTAACGCGTTGATCTCTTTCTTCTCGAAATCCTTCTGCACATCGTGAAGATTGCGATCGATCGCGTTCGTGATGGCGCTGAGGAGATCCTCGGCCTTAAAAGGTTTAGGCAGGAAATCGATCGCCCCTTTTTTCATGGCCCGGACGCTCATGGGAATGGTGCCATGACCGGTCATGAAAACAACCGGAAGCTGATTGCCTTTTTCGATGAGTGTTTGATGAAGGCGAA
>JAHEDT010000012.1 GCA_024641085.1 Geobacteraceae bacterium
ACTACCCCGGACTCGAAGAATTCACCCCGCGGGTGACGGCCTTGGCGGCAAAGGCGATTGACGCCGATCAGCAGATCACCGAAGCCGAGCAGGCCCTTGAGCTCGAACCCAAGATCGCGGCCCTGCAACAGGCCCTCGACAAGCTCGAGCAGCAATTTACCCAATGGGGCCAAATCAACGACTGGCCTTTAAGCTCCATGATGGAAGCCCGCTCACGCTATACCGAGCTGCAAAGAAAACAGGTCGACCTGCAGCAGAATTTCTCCGACCCGCTGAAAACCTTCGAAGCGGTCCAGCAAGCCTGGACCGCAGAAAAAGCTTTCTGGGAGGGGTGGGGACAGGCCCTGCGTGAAACCTGGCAGCAGGCCATGAAAAGTGCCCGTCTCAAGGCACCGAAAGAATCGTTTGACCGGACCCTCGCCACGATCCAGACAATCCTCGACAGGAACACCCGGGCGACCAACCGGCTGATCAAACTGCAGCAACCCTTTTCCGCCCAGCAGGAGCTGGTCGCCGGGCGAGTCCAGCTGATCGAAGGGGCTATGAGCGAGCTGCGCAAAGACGTGTTCCGGCGGAATGCCCATTCGTTGTTCGCCCCCGCATTCTATGCGCAATTCACCCCAGACCTGCTGAGCGAGTTCAAGGCCAACATCGACACCACCCTCCGGGTCCCCGGTGATTTCATCAGGAGCCAGGGGTGGGTGGTCATGCTCCAGCTCGTGGCAGGGGGTATCATCGGTTTCCTATTGAAGCTTCGCCAGCGTCGACCGAGGCCGATTACCCAGGAGTTGCGGTTCCTCTTCAGCCACCCATGGGCCGGCGCGGTTTTTCTGGCGATCGCCTTCTTTTCCGGGCTCTATATCAGCCCTCCGGCGCTCTGGCGCTGGCTGCTGATGCTGACTGGGGTGTCCTCAGCGACCCTGCTCATCGCAGCCATGTACCGCCAGGTCGTCGTCCGGCGCCTGATCCGTGTGATAGCGATCATTTTCGTCCTCGCCCAAACCGTGCAATTGATCGGTCTGCCGAGACCGCTGCAACAGGCGTACCTGATCGGTCTGTGCCTGGTCATCATCCTCACCTGTCTGGCCCTGTCCCGGCGTGAGGGGCGTGCGTCCGAGGCCACCCGCAGCGGCCTGACCATGATGCTCTACATGGGAGTCGTGGTGGGCATGATCGGCCTGCTTGCCGGAGTCGTCGGTTTTGTCTCTTTCACCGCCAACCTGGTCGAGGCCTTCATCGGCACGATCATGGTGATCCTCTGCACCAATATGGCTATTCGCCTGGCGGACGGCGGCGTGCTGGCCTTCATGAAGAAGGATTGGGTCCGCGGCCAGCGGTTTGTAAGGCGTCTCGGCATCCAGACCACCGAGCGGCTGCAGACCATTCTGCATGTAATCCTCTACAGCAATGCCATCGTTTACCTGTTCGTCGCCTGGAACATTTACGATTCGGCAAGAGAGTCCTGGAGCAGCCTGCTCGCTCTCGAGTATACGATCGGCGAGTTCACCCTCTCGCTGCAGATGGTGGTTCTGCTGGCTCTGGTCCTCTACCTGACCAACCTCTTCTCCTGGATTTTACAGGCCTTTATCGACGCCCAGTTCCTGACCCCGCGGGGCATGGCCTTCGGGGTCCGCTCGGCCTTCAAGCGCCTGCTCCACTACGGTCTGATTACTGTCGGCTTTTTCATCGCCATCAGCATGGCCGGGATCGGGCTTGAGAAGTTCGCCATCATCGCCGGCGCGCTGGGCGTCGGTATCGGTTTCGGTCTGCAGAACATCGTCAACAACTTCATCAGCGGGCTGATCCTGCTCTTCGAACGGCCGATTAAGATCGGCGACGTGATCAGTCTCGAAGGCCAGTGGGGGACGGTCACCAAGATCGGCCTGCGCTCCACCGTGGTCGAGGATTTCGACCGGGCGGAGGTCATCGTCCCCAATGCCGACCTGATAGCACAGAAGGTCACCAACTGGACCCTGACCAGCAACATATCCCGGGTCATCCTCAAGGTGGGCGTCGCCTACGGCAGCAACCTGACCAGGGTCCTGTCGATCCTCGATACGGCCGCCAGGGCCCATCCCGAGGTCCTCAGCGACCCGGAGCCCAACGCGATTTTCACCGGCTTCGGCGACAGTTCCATCGATTTCGAACTGCGTGTCTGGATCTCCGACATCAACCAGCGCCTGATCGTCAGAAGTGAACTGGGCCAGGTCATAGACAGCCATTTCCGCGAAGCCGGGATTTCCATCCCCTTCCCGCAGCGGGACTTGCATTTGCGCAGCATTGATTCTAATCTACAGTCGATGTTTGGAGCCTCTGCGAACCATCGGTCGCCCGAACCGGACGCAAACACTGAATAACCTGTGCCGAATAGTTTAAGAAGCCTGCGGCAAAATGGTCACACCCACTTGCCGCGGCTGGACTCGCCATGACGGGACATTGGTCTTAATGCGCATACTGATTATTGAAGACCAGGCGGACATTCTTCAGAATATCGCCGATTATCTCGAGTTGAAGGGCTATCTGGTCGACTGTGCCTACGATGGGCTGGGCGGCCTGCACCTAGCGGTCACCCAAACCTTCGACCTGATCATTCTCGACCTCATGCTGCCGGGAATGGATGGGATCACCCTCTGCCAGAGATTGCGCCAGGATGCGCGGCTCGATACACCGATTATCATGCTGACGGCCCGGGACAGCGTCGACGACAAGCTGACGGGATTCCGCGCCGGTGCCGACGATTACCTCGTCAAACCGTTTTCCCTCCCGGAGTTGCACGCCCGGGTGGAGGCGGTCCTGCGCCGCGGGCAGGCCGGACGGCAAAACATGTTAACGGTCGGCGACCTGACTTACGACATGAACAGCCTGGAGGTCACCCGCCAGGGGACCCCCCTTAAGCTCAGCCCGATCGGGCTCAAGCTTCTGGAAAAGCTGATGAAGAGCAGTCCCCACCTGGTCAAACGGGAAATCCTCGAAGAATTGTTGTGGGGCGAGGACCTGCCAGGCAGCGACAGCCTGCGCAGCCACATTCACACTCTGCGCCAGACGATAGACAAACCGTTCACCCATCCTTTGCTGCACACGGTGCACGGCATCGGCTACTGCCTGAAAAACACGAAGAATGGAATTTAAATCTCCCCTTTCCCAGAGAATCATCATTTCTTTCGTGCTGCTGACCACGATTGTGAGCGGTCTGTTCAGCTTCGGCATCATGGCCGCGATCGACATCGTCAAGCGGGACCTCGTCACGGCCGAACTCAACAGGAAGTTTCCCAACATCCTGGTCGATTACAAGCAGGGGCACATTCCCGATCTCGACATCGGCACCCAGTTCTACAGCGGTACGGAGGACCTGCCCTATTATCTGCGCGACCTCGAGCCGGGTTTCTACGAGGTAAAAGACGCCAAGAGTTCTTTCCATGTCATGATGCGCAAAGACAAGGAAAGGCCTTTTTACCTGGTCCAGGAGCAACCAAGTGTCTCCAAGCATGAGAACCTGCTGGAATTCACCGTGATTGCAGGGTTCTTTCTCTGTGTCGCCACATCCCTGGTCCTCGGCATCATGATGGTCAGGAGAATCATCGCGCCCGTGCAGCGGCTGACTCAGCAGGTCCACAACCGGGAACAACTGCTGCTCGATGCCCCGCCGATCTCCACCGATTACACCAACGATGAAGTGGGTCGGTTGGCGCAAGCCTTCGATCGGACCCTCAGCATGCTCCAGGAATCCCTGCAGAGAGAGAGCATGTTCACCAGCGATGTCAGCCACGAGCTGCGCACTCCGCTGATGGTCATAAAAAGTTCCTGCGATCTGCTGATCGAAAAGAATCAACTCGACGACTATGCCCGCCAGAGAATCGACATCATCAGCAAGGCTGCCGGAGAAATCCAGGAACTGGTCGACACGTTTCTGACGCTGGCCCGCGGCAAAGAGACCGAACAGAACAATGCGACCCTGACCAGCATCATCGACGGCAATCTCCGTGAGTGGCAGAACCAGGCGGCGGGCAAGGGCCTCTCGTTCACCCTGCAGGATCATACGGTCGCATCTGGTGAACAGGCTGCGCTGTTCCCTGTGCCCATGGTGCGCACCGTTCTCAACAACCTGGTGCGCAATGCCATTCACCATACCGCCGAGGGGGGGATATCACTGGAGGTCAGGTCCACGGGCTTTACCCTCTGCGATACCGGGCCCGGCATTTCAACCTCAGAAAAGGGTTCAATTTTCAAGCCTTTCTTTCGCGGCCAATCCGGCAACCGACAAGGACTGGGCCTCGGTCTTTCCATCGTCCACAGGATTTGTCAAAAAGAGCGCTGGACGGTTGCCGTCAGTGACAACCAACCGAACGGATGCTGCTTCACCGTCACATTCAAGGCATAATTTTTCGGACCTGCACCCCAAACAATGGGACAACAAAGACCTAAGCTGTTTACTAACACGGAAACCTAGAGTAAAAACCAAGACCTTGATATTTCAAAGATTATCAGATTTTCCACTGCACCCTTCGCGCCTCTGCGTTAACCCTTTTCCCGGTTAACCAACCGTTATTTTTCACGTTTTTTTCACATTATTTCCACGTTCCCATCACAACCGTTCTTATATAGTGCAATCATCCACACAGGGGAGATTCGTCATCAGCCGTTCATTGGCTGCAGGAAATTCTCACGAACCTCCCGCTCATCAAAAAGTTGCCTCCGGGGTCTTGAAGTCCAAAGACCCCGCTTTTTTGTGCAAAAAATCCCGTTTTAACGAAAAAACGCCAAGCAAAGTAAAAGACGCAGAGGGGATGCTTTTCATAAAAGCATCCCCTCTGCGTCCTGCATTCCCCCTCAGTGCTTCCGCACCAAGAGGTTATTTGTGTTTGGGCGGCGAGCCTTGGTTCTGGCTGAATCCGGGAATCATCATCCGGCCGAGTGTGGTTCGGGAAGGAATTTAGCACAAACCACTGCTACCCCGGTTAAAACTCCAGAGGCCAAGTAGCTGCCGGTGAATGTGCCGGTTGCATCGGCAACGATCCCGGCCAGTGCCGGACCAAGGGTCTGACCGATGGCGAAACAGAAGGTGATAATCGAAAAGGCCGCCGCCGCACGCGCCTTGCCGAGGTAATCACCGACCGCGGCCGCCATGATCGCCGGGATGGCAAAGACGGCGACCCCATAGAGGACCACCGAACCGAACAGCGCTAGGGTCCCCAGGCGGGATCCAACCAGCAGGTAAGCCAGGGTCTGTACGCCGAAGACCGTCATCAGCCCGCCCTTGCGGCCAACCTTGTCGGAGAGCAGGCCGAATAACGTCCCGGAGAAGAGGCTGAAAAATCCGACCCAGGACCAGAACATCCCTGCGCTGGCTTCTGCATAGGCATACTCTTCGACCATGGTGGTGACGATGAAGGTCCCGTAGATGACGTAGGTCGCACCGAAGATAAAGTAAAGCACGCCAAGGTGGGTCAGAATCCGCACCGACGTGAACCGGCCCCGGCTGGTCGAGGGGTCGTACTCGAGGTCCTGGGTTCGCCCGACCGGCTCGAGGCCCTTTTCGGCCGGGTCGTTGCGCACCAGCAACGCCGCAAGTCCGGCAATCAGCAGGACGATCAGACCGAGCAGCAGCCAGCTGACCCGCCAGCCGTTTTGGGTGAATCTTGCATTGAGGAAGGGGACCACGAAACCGGAGAAGATAATGGCGAAGCCGCTGCCGATCACAATCAGTCCCGCCGCCTGGCCGCGCTTCTCCCGGCGGAACCAGTAGGACACCAGGACCATGACCGGGATATTGGCAAAACCGCTGCCAATGCCGACCATGGCATACAATATCAGGATCAACAGATAGCTGTCACCGGCGGCAATGCCGAACATGCAGAGTGCAATCAGGAGCAGGCCGGTAGTAATCAGTTGGCGTGGGCTGCAGCGGCGCAGGAGGAAGGGGACGACGGCAACCGCCGCCAGGTACCCGGCAAAGTTGGCCGTCCCGAGAAAGCCCATGTCATCGTAAGACATGCTGAGGGCATCGCGCATCGATGGCAGGAGCATGCCGAAGGCGAAGCGCGCCAGACCGAGGCAGGCGAAGATCGTCAACGTGCCAACCAGCACGACGACCCAGCCGTAATGGGGCCCGCTTGCTGAAGGCAGAACGCTGGGATTAATTTTTCGCGGCATGACTGGAGATGTTACCCTGATTGCATCATTTCGCCAAGACAATTGCCCGTAAACTCAACCTGCATTACTATACCCCCCATGATTTCATTGATTATCAACGCCGACGATCTCGGCTGCAATGCGGAGCGCGACCGCGGGATCCTCAAGGCATTCACGGATGGCATCGTCACCAGCGCCTCCCTGCTCGCCAACGGGCCATCCTTTGTCACGGCGGCCGCACAGAGCAAAGCGGCAGAGATGCCGGTCGGCGTCCACCTGAACCTGGCGGACGGCACAACCCTGACCGGCCCTATCAAGGGGCTGACAGATGAACGTGGCCAGTTACCGGGCAAACAGGAGCTGCGCCGGTGCCTTGTTGAAGGGGGGTGCGACCCTGGGGCCATGCGCAGGGAACTTGCCGCCCAGGTGGAACAACTTTTCAATGCTGGACTGCACCCCGATCATCTTGATTGCCACCAGCATAGCCAACTCTACCCCTGCCTGACGGCGATGACGACGGACCTGGCCAGGGAATACAACATTCCCGCCATGCGCAATGCCTGCCCGGGCGAGATTGCTGAAGAGGACCCGAAGGGGGAACTGGGCAAAGAAGTGACCCTGTACCGACGGCTGGCACAGGCCGCACACGCAACGATCACCGGCGCCGGGGTCAGCACACCGCACGGTCTCTGGGGGATGCCGCTTTTAAACCGCCTCGACACCATCCGGCTCTGCCACCTCCTGGGAAGACTCCCGGAAGGAGTCTGGGAGCTGATGACACACCCTGGCTACCCCTTCGAGCAGGGCGGTCCCTTCGACGGACCGCAACGTCTCGAGGAACTGCAGGCCCTGCTCTCCGCTGAGGCTCGGGAGATCATCGTACGCCGCCGCATCCGGCTATGCAGCTTTGGAGAACTCCCATGCGCATCCTGATCGTCGTACCGAGCCAGGACCCCATAAGCGGCAACTGGGTCACCGCACAGCGGTTTCAAAATGGCCTTGAACAGCAAGGGCACCAGGTCACCCTGCAGGGGGTCCCACTGCAACCGCAAGGGCTCTTGAGAAGGCAGGTGCAGGCGTTCGCTCCGCAGGTCGTCCTGTTGCTGCACGCCTACCGTTCGGGAAGACCATGGCTGGAGGAGGCAGGTGATTCGGGCCTCCCCTGCGTGGTGCTGCTCACCGGCACCGATGTCAACCTCGGCCTGGTCGATCCTGGGCAACGCGACCTGATCCGTACTGTTTTGCAGCGCTCGGCATGCGTGCTCGTGCAGAACCCCCTGATTGCCGACGGGCTCTCGGCCGTTCACCCGGAGCTGTCAGCCAACCTGCGCATATTGACACCGGGGATCAGCCTTGGGACAACCCCCTACGACCTGCGTAAACAACACGCCCTGGCCAGGGAGCAGGTGATCTTCCTCTGCCCGGCCGGGCTACGTCCGGTCAAGGGGCTCGTTGAACTGCTGGAGATGTCCGGTAAGATGGCTGCGGCAAAT
The DNA here is from genome assembly GCA_024641085.1 of Geobacteraceae bacterium. GTDB lineage: Bacteria > Desulfobacterota > Desulfuromonadia > Desulfuromonadales > BM103 > JAHEDT01. The sequence continues at coordinate 7,623 of JAHEDT010000012.1, forward strand.
GCCGCTTTCGTGCTGGCCTTTTGCGGGCCCTCTCTCGAGGACGGTTACAGCCGGCAGCTGCTGTCGGCCATCGCGAGCAGACCCTGGGCCAAGTACCTGGGAACGATTCCAGCGGCGGCCATGGCAAGCGCCATGCGCGGCGCCGATGTCATTGTCAACAATTCGCAATCAGAGGGGCTCGCCAATGCCCTGCTCGAAGCCGCGGCCATCGGTATCCCGATCCTGGCACGCAGGATTCCCGGCAATGCCACGGTGGTCAGGCACAATATCAATGGCCTGCTGTATGACGGCGAGGATGAATTCCAGCGCTTTGCCCTGCAACTGCTCGACCCACACAGGCGCCGACAGCTCGTCTGTCCTGAACCGGAGCGTTATCCCGCCAACCGGGAAACGGCAGAGCTGGCCGCCATTCTTCATGGGGCGATCAAGACCGGCCTGGGCGCGGCGGCTTTATGCTCCGGTCAACCAGCTCTGCAGTTGTACCCGAGCTCATAATCGCTTACTATTTCAGAGAGTTCCACTACTGTCCGCACGCCGTCCAACCTACAGGAGCCTGCTTTGCAGAACCGCCTTGGCGAAAGACTCTCCCCGGCAGTCAAATACTGGATCTTCCTGGTCGGGATCATCGCGGTCACCTTTACCGTTATTTTCGGTAGTTTTGTCGCCTCCTACCTGCATTTGGCCGCCGACGAGCAGGCCATCTTTAAAAATCTTTTTGACAAACTGATCCCCTTCCCGTTCATCGGTGCAATCATCCTGGTAGCCTTTATCTGTACCATGGTCAGCCTGCTGTTTCGCTACTACATCATTCCAGTCCTGCGCATGGCCGAGCAGACCCGCCTGATCACCTCGGCCAACCCGGACTTCCGCATTACCGTCGAGGGCGCCCGAGAACTGGGCATGCTTGCCAAAGTCATCAATGAATCGGCTGAGGCTTTCCAGAAATTGCAGCACGAGGTCAACGACCGGATTCACCAGTCGAACCTGGCCATCAAAGAGGAACGCAACCGGTTTGCCGCACTGATGTCGGAGCTCCCCTGCGGGGTCGTCGTCTGCAACCGGGATGGCAGAATTCTGCTTTACAACAGCCTGGCCCAGGAGATGCTGCAACCTGCCAACGAAGCCCGCGAGGCGGGGACTATCGGCCTTGGTCGATCGATATTTGGCGTTCTGGAACGGGAGGCGCTGGTCCACGCCCTGGAATTCATGAACCACGCCTTTGCCAGGGACCAGCTGAAACCGGCGCTCGGCCTGATGACCAAGCTGTTCGGCGCGCGCTTCATTCGCGTCAACATGGCACCGGTCACCTCCAGTGAGGAAACAACCCGGTTCATCTCCGGATTCGTGCTCTCCCTGGAGGACATCACCGGTGAAATCAATGCCGACAACGAACGTGATCGGCTGCTGCAGAGGATGGTCGATGCCGTACAGAATTCGCTCGGCACGCTGCACAGAGGGATCACAAACGTCTGCGACATTCCGTCACCTGGTGAAGAGACCTGCGCCAGCCACCGTCAGGTCATATCCCAGGTCACCGTTGATCTCGAAGAGCACCTGGCTCTGGCCAGAAAACTTTACAGTGAGCACCATCGCGCCTATGGCAAACGGGAGAATGTCCTGGCGGACACACTCCTGGAAGTGATCGCCAAAAACCTCAACGACCGTTTTGCCATGCAGGCCGAGGCCGAGGTGGAGAAGGTCGTATGGCTGAGAATCGACAGCTATGCCGTCGTCCAGGCGGTGACCACCCTGGCGGGGATGTTGAAGGCCGAGTACGGCATCTTTGCAATGGCGCAGCAGATAAAGGACCACGACGGCCCCTTTGCCATGCTTGCGTTACGCTGGCCAGATCGAGTCGTTCCCAGAGCGGTCGCTGCCAACTGGCAGTCTTCGCCGCTTTTCATGGGCAGCGATGGCTCCGCGGATTCTCCTGCAACCATTATCAATGAACATGGCGGCAGCATCACGATTGTCGAGACCGAGCAGAGCTATTGCAACGGGATCAACATAACCCTGCCGACCGCACTCGATGAAGACACCGCGGGGATGCAAGCCATGATCCCTCCCAGGCCGATCTCCTACGAATTCGACCTCTTTCACCAGCCCGGCCAGGAGGCCCTCGGCAAGGTCTCGCTGCGCAAGCTGACCTTCGTGGCCTTCGATACCGAAACCACCGGCCTGAACCCCACGGAGGGAGATGAGATCATCCAACTCGGTGCCGTACGCATTGTCAACGGCCGCCTGCTGCATAATGAATGCATCGACCAATTGGTCAACCCGCAGCGGCCGGTCCCGAAATCATCGGTTGAAATCCACGGCATCGATCCTGACCTGCTGCCAACCCAACCCCTGATCAGTGCTGTTCTGCCGCGCTTCCACGGCTTTGTCGCCGATGCCGTCCTGGTTGCCCACAACGCCGCCTTCGACATGCGCTTCCTGCAATTGAAAGAGGACGCCACGGGACTGCGTTTCGACAACCCGGTCCTCGATACCCTGCTGCTTTCCTCGGTGGTCCACCCGCACCAGGAAGGCCATTCGTTGGATGCGATTGCCGAACGCTTCAACATCAGAATCGTCGGACGCCACACTGCGCTCGGCGATGCACTGGTCACCGCCGAAATCCTGCTGAAACTGATTCCCCTGTTGGAAGCCCAGGGCATCCACACTCTTGAAGATGCTCTCACGGCTTCGATCAAGTCGCCCTTTGCCAAGATCACGTACTGAGGGACATGGCATATCCGAACGTATTCAGGCTATGATCCATGAGGTGAGCGTAGAATTAGAGCCAGGAGATTTTCTTTCTGCAGATAGCAACAAAAAAGCAACTGAGCGCTTGACAAAACGCTTATAGCCTGTTGTATTTAAATGTCTAGGATTACAAGGTAAATAGAAATCCCCCTTGGTGACCCACATTCCGTGGCGCACAAAGCTTGATGATCATTTCAAACCCGTGGAGGAGACAGATGAAAAAAATCAGATTGCTTGTCGTTCTATCACTGGTCGTTCTGTTCGCGACCCCTGCCCTGGCAGCCAATACCATCAAGATCGGCTTCAACATTCCGATGACCGGCGACATCCCCAAGGTCGGCGAAATGTCCAAGCAGGCGGCCGAGATGCTCAAAGCGGATATCAACGGTGCTGGCGGCCTCGATGTCGGCGGCAAGAAGTACATGCTGGAATTCGTCTACGAGGATAACGAGGCCAAAGCCGAATCGGCGGTCACCACGGCCCTCAAACTGATCGAAAAGGACGAAGTCCTGGCCATGGTCGGCCCCAACTCCTCGAAGCAGGCCGTCCCGGCCGGCCAGGTGGCCAATGACAATGAAACCGTCATGATCACCCCCTGGTCGACCAACCCCGCGACCACACTGGACCGCCCCTGGGTGTTCCGTGCTGCCTTCCTCGACCCCTTCCAGGGGCCGGTGGCCGTGAACTTCGCCGTCGAGACCTTCAAAGCCAAGAACGCCGCTGTACTGTACGACCTCTCCAACGATTACTCCAAGGGCCTGGCGGAAATCTTCAAAGCCGAGTTCGAGAAGAAGATGGGAGCCGGTACCATCCTGGCTTTCGAAAGCCACGGCACCAAGGATCAGGATTTCAGCGCCCAGCTGACCACGATCATCGCCAAAAAACCTGATTTCATCTTCGTGCCCGACAACTACAACCAGGTCGCCCTGATCGTTCCCCAGGCCCGCAAGCTCGGTTATAAAGGTCAGTTCATGGGTTCCGACTCCTGGGGTTCTGCTGAACTGATGACCCTGTGTGGTAACGACTGCAAGGGCCTTTACTTCTCCACCCATTACGCTGCAGCCGGCGCCACCGGCGCCACCAAGGAGTTCATCGACCGTTTCAACGCCAAGTACGGCGTGACTCCGGACGATGTCGCCGCCCTGACCTGGGACGCCACCCGCATCGTCCTCAAGGCCATCCAGGACACCAAGGGTCTCTCCGGCAAGCTCAAGCGCGACCGCAAGGCGATCCGCGAAGCGATGGCAGCGATCCCGAGTTTCGAGGGGATCACCGGCAGCATGAAGTTCAACGAACAGGGCGACCCGATCAAGTGTGCCGTGGTCGTCAAGATCAGTGACACCGGCACTTTCGAATTCACCAAGTCGGTCTGCCCGTAATATGGCAATTCACCGGTTGATTAGTAGGCCGGATTGAGGTACAACATGACAGGCTGGAACTTTGTTCCAGCCTGTCATTTGTTTTGCTTATGTTCAATAGGAATTGATTCAAGTGCTCGCGACCATTATCCAGAACCTGATCAACGCCCTGCAGTGGGGAAGCTTCTACGCCCTGATCGCCCTCGGCTACACCCTGGTCTATGGTGTGCTGACCCTGATCAACTTCGCTCACGGCGACATTTTCATGGTCGGCGCCTACATCGCCTTCTTCGTGGCAACCTTCATGCTCAGCGCAGCCGGCCTGCCTGGCTGGGCCGCTTTGGCCCTGACCATTCCACTAACCATGATCCTGACCTCGATGGTCGGCGTCACCCTTGAACGGGTCGCCTACCGGCCGTTGCGGCGTAAAGGGGCGCACCGCCTCTATGTGGTCATCACCGCGCTGATGTGCGGCCTGATTCTCGAGCACGCCAACCTGGCCCTGCTTGGCGCCAGTCGCAAGGCCTTCCCGCCGATGATCACCGAGCACGTCTACAACATCGGCGGGGTCAGCTTCACCAACCTCAAGGTCGCGGTTATCGTCTCCGCCATTCTGGTCTTTATTCTGCTGCAGTGGATCGTCACCAAGACCAAGGTCGGCATGGCGATGCGGGCCATTTCCTATGACAAGTTCGCCGTGCCCCTGATGGGTATTCCGATGGACAACATCATCGTCGCCACCTTCGTGCTCGGCTCGGGGATGGCCGGTCTGGCGGGCATCCTGTTCGCCATGTCCTACCCGATCCTGGAACCCTACATGGGTGCCTTGATCGGCTGGAAAGCGTTCATAGCCGCCGTGGTCGGCGGCATAGGCGATATCCGCGGGGCCTTCCTCGGCGGCTTCCTGCTCGGAGCCGTTGAGATCCTGGTGGTGGCGTTTTTCCCGTCGACTTTCCGCGACCTGATCGCCTTCACGGTTTTGCTGGTGATCCTGGCCTTCCGCCCGACGGGGCTGTTCGGGGTGGCAAAGACAACCAAGATCTAAAAGATCAAAAACCTTTGAGGGCACTGAACACAGAGGCTATGCAGAGCAGAGCCAACCGTAACAACGGTTAAAAAACCTTTCTCTGTGCCTTCGCGTCGCCGCGTTGAGAGTTCCATTCATTTATGCTGAAGCGCTATTCCATACAATTGATCCTGGTCGCCTGCGGCGGCCTGCTGACCTACGTGGCCTACGAGGAGCTCGTCAGTCTCTACCTCCTCTCGGTGCTGATGTTCATGGGGGTCAACGTGATCCTCTCGACCAGCCTCAACCTGGTCAACGGCAACATGGGGGAATTCTCCTGCGGCCACGCCGGGTTCATGTGTGTCGGCGCCTACGTGTCGTCGGTACTTGGCGTCTGGCTGTTTGCCAAGGACAAGGTCTTCGGCCCGCCAGTACTGCCTCCCGAACTGGCCCTCTACGCCTTTCCCCTGGTGATCCTGGCGGGAGGGGTCGCTGCCGCCCTGGCCGGCCTGCTGGTGGCCATTCCCTCGTACAAGACGCGCGGAGACTATCTGGCAATTATCACCATTGCCGCCAATTACATCATCATCAGCGCTATTGAGAACCTCGGAGTGATCGGCGGCTCACGCGGTTTCATGGGCATGAAAAGCGTGATCAGTTCCATGGAGGATGTCGCCTATCTGCCCTGGATGCCGATCTGGGTGTTCTCCTTCACCATCTTCTGCGTCTGGCTGATTCGCCGGTATGTCTCCTCGACCTTCGGCAAAGGTGTCAATGCCATCAGCCAGGATGAAGTGGCGGCCGAGATCATGAGCGTCAACACCAACAAGATCAAGACCATCACCTTCATGGTCTCTTCCGGCCTGGCCGGGATTGCCGGCGGGCTGTTTGCCTACATCCTCGGCTACGTCAACCCCGGCTCCTTCAACATCCTCAAATCCACCGAGGTGCTGGTGATGGTTTACCTGGGCGGCATGGCCTCGTTGAGCGGAGCCGTCCTGTCAGCAATTGCTTTCACCATTCTGCTCGAGTTGCTGCGGCCATTGCAGATCATCAAGTGGGTGGTGATTCCGTTGCTGCTGATCATCGTCATGCAGTTCCGCCCCGAGGGGATCATGGGCAGCCGGGAGTTGTCGGATATCTTCCCGTGGCTGAAGCGTTTTTACAGGTTCAAATAACCTCTTTTGATTTAAAGGCTCATGGAAAACGCAAATTCAAAATCAGATCTCCAACCAGTCCTTGAGATCAGGAACCTCACCCAGCAGTTCGGCGGGCTGCGGGCGGTCTCCAATTTCAACGTGCGCCTGGAACCGGGCGGCCTGATCGGCCTGATCGGTCCCAACGGCGCCGGCAAGACCACGGTTTTCAACCTGGTCAGCGGCTTCTACCAGCCGACCAGCGGTGAAATTCTGATCAATGGCATCAACACGGCCGGCATGAAGCCTCACCAGGTGACCGGCCTGGGTGTGGCCCGGACGTTTCAGAACATCCGCCTTTGGAACGACATGTCGGTACTCGACAATATCCGCGTCGCCCAGCATGGCAAGCTCCAGTACGGCTTCTTCCACGCCGTCGCCCGCAGCGGCCACTACCTGGCACGGGAACGGCAGATCGAAGACGACGCCCGCGAGTTGCTGGAAGTCTTCGACCTGCAGGATTATGCCGAAGAGTTTCCGAAAAACCTGCCCTATGGGACCCAACGCAAACTGGAGATCGCCCGGGCGCTCTCAAGCAAGCCGCAGCTGCTGCTCCTCGATGAACCGGCCGCTGGTCTCAATTCAGCGGACATTCACGAACTGATCCGCCTGGTGCGCTGGATCCACAGTCACTTTGATGTCACCATCTGGATGATCGAGCACCATATGGATGTCATGATGGAGCTTTCTTCCTATATCAAGGTCATCGACTTCGGTGAAACCATTGCCGAGGGGACCCCGGCCGAGGTTCGCAACCACCCGGCCGTCATCACCGCTTACCTGGGGGATGAAAAGATCTGATGCTGCTTTCTGTCGAAAATCTTGAAGTTAAATACGGCAACATCCAGGCGCTGCATGGGATCAGCTTCCATGTCAACGAGGGTGAAATCGTGACCCTGATCGGCGCCAACGGGGCCGGCAAGACCACCAGCCTGTACAGCATCTGCCGCCTGACACCCCCTGAGGCACCGCGGGTCATCGCCGGCGACATCAAGTTCCGCGGCGAATCCATCCTGAAGACCCGACCCAGCGACGTGGTCAAGCAGCTCAATATGGCCCTGGTCCCCGAGGGACGACGGATCTTCGGCAACCTGACTGTCATGGAGAACCTTGAACTGGCCACCTACTCTCGTGAGCGGCATGCCGATCTCAAGGATGAGTATCAAAGGGTCTTCGATCTTTTCCCGCGTCTGCATGAACGGCGCAAGCAGCGTAGCGAATCGCTCTCCGGCGGCGAACAGCAGATGCTCGCGGTCGGCCGCGCCCTCATGACCGGGTGCAATTTCCTGCTGCTCGATGAACCGTCCATGGGACTTGCCCCCCGCCTCAAATACGAGCTCTTCAGGACCCTCAAAAAACTTAACGAAAGCGGGATGACCATCCTGCTGGTCGAACAGAATGCCAGCCTGGCACTGAACCTGGCGCACCGGGGGTATGTGCTCGACACCGGTGAACTGGCCGCGCAAGGCACCAGTGCCGAATTGCTCGGCAATCCCGACGTCAAAAAGGCCTATCTCGGCGGCTGAGCCCGTTTGCTGCCAATCTTCAACCAACGAGTGCCCCTTCTGGATCAAACCCGCCGGCCTGGATTCATCTCCTTTCCGCTTGTAACAAGTTGTTGTGCACGTTTGCACTCGCTTTGGCACGCGGCGGAAAAACAACTGCAAACCTTGCTATTTTAATCCCATCGGCTAGGCTTCCTGATATGTCATGGTTTGTTTATGGAAAGGAGAGCGCCATGCAAAAGATCCCAACCAGGAAGATGGCAAAGCCACAACTCTCCCAAGCGGTTCCAAACTTCACGAGACCGGTCTGGGGAGATCAACCGATGTCTTGCGCAGAATGCCGCTACAACGACCAGGATATCGACACCTTCCCCTGCGCAAAATGCCATACGCGTCATTGATCTGCAGTTAAGTGAGCAGGAAGAGAAAGCCCATTGCCGCCATCAGGCAAAGGGGTGGTTATTTTATGCCAGAGGACCTGGATGAAGTTCCCCGTCCTTGACGCCACACGCCACACACCTCGCGAGGTAAAAACCGGCGGGTCCCGTCCCGCCGGACGCCATACTTTTGCCCGGCAGCAAAAGTATGCAAAAGTGCCGTCACCTCGCGGTGGGCATGTCTTGCGCGATCATTCTACGGATCAATCAACAACTCAGCTAATAACCGCATCCCTGCCCTTGGCAGCACTACGGGGCCCTATTTTACCGGGCCACCGGGGTCTCCGAATGTAATGGCGCCAGTGTAGTCAGCTTTTCAGCTGCTATCCAAGGACGCAAATTGAGAAACCTAAACCAGTCAGAATCGACTTTTTAATGAGGTTTTGACTTGTTTCACCTCGCACCTCGTTTTTTATAATTTCACACCCCTCGTCGCGGGTACTGCGTCTGGGCTTCTATTGAGCGACTCGCGGACCATCCGGGGGCCAAACAGAAGGGCCCCCGCCAGGGTCAACGAAGCGTAGACGGGAAGTTCTCGTGACGTAGTGGTGCTCGGTGCCAATTGATCGCGCGTAAGATATGCCAAGCGCAGCGCCAGGTCCTTTCTTTATGTGACTTTCTTTGGACCAGCAAAGAAAGTCACCCGGCTGCCGGCCGGGACCGGCGGTTTTGATTTAAATTTTACCTTCTCTCTCTTTGCGCCTAGTGTCTCACCATGTTAAAACCGGCGGGTCGCGTCCCGCCGGACGCCATACTTTTGCCCGGCAGCAAAAGTATGCAAAAGTGCCATCACCTCGCGGGGGGCATGTCTTGCGCGATCATTCTGCTGATCAATCAACAACTCAGCTAATAACCGCATCCCTGCCCTTGGCAGCACTACGGGGCCCTATTTTACCGGGCCACCGGGGTCTCCGAAGGGAATGCTGCAGGTCATATCAACGGGTCTGCTGCTATCAAAGTACACAGACCGAGAAACCCAAGCCATCTAAATTGACGCTTTTGATTGGGTTGTGACTGGTTTCACCTCGCGCCTCGAACCTTGCACCTCACACCTCTCGATACTAAATTTGTGAAATGTGTAGACCTGACCCCAATCATTCCACGGCGCTCGTCGCGCGTTCCGCGTCCCGGGTTCTATCGTGCGACTCGCGGACCATCCGGGGGCCAAACAGGAGGGCCCCCGCCAGGGTGGTCGAAGCGTAGACGGTAAGTTCTCATGATGTACCGATGCACGGTGCCAATCGATTACGCGTAAGACATGCCAAGCGCCGCGTCAGGCCTTTTTCTGCGTACTCTTTTGGGCCAGCAAAAGAGTACGGCGTCCGGCGGGACGCGACCCGCCGGTTTTAACATCGAGAGGCGGGTAGCGCGTGGCGGGTTACGCGAAGTGGGCAAGGGTATAACCTGAAACTACTACCGCGGAGGGCCAACAATTGGGGACACTCTATTTTGAGTGTCCCCAGGCGAAGTTTCTGATTTTACTCACCTTGCACCTCGAACCTCTCGATACTGTTTTTGTGAAATGTGTTGACCTGACCATATTTAATTTTATTCTTGACTATTATAGTATACTTTATTATTGTTTATATTGTTGAGCGATTAACTGTTGTATAAAAATTCTAAAACACGCAAACCATTTCATAAATTTGACGTTACACATACAAAAGCTAAGTTGATTGGCATCAATCGAACTCATGCCCTAAGGAGCTTGCCATGAGCCACATATACAAGGACAACTCACTGTCGATCGGCCGCACCCCCCTGGTACAACTCAATCGCATCGTCGCTGAGGGAGGCGCCAGGGTCCTCGCCAAAATCGAGGGGCGCAACCCGGCCTATTCGGTCAAATGCCGCATCGGTGCGTCGATGATCTGGGATGCCGAACAGAAGGGGCTGATCGGCCCCGGGCGGGAACTGGTCGAGCCGACCAGCGGCAATACCGGCATCGCCCTCGCCTTTGTTGCCGCGGCTCGGGGCATCCCAATCACCCTGACCATGCCGGAGACGATGAGCCTGGAGCGCCGCAAGGTTCTCAAGGCTTTCGGTGCCAATCTGGTTCTGACCCCGGGTGCCAAGGGGGTGAATGGTGCCATTGCTGAAGCGGAAGCCATTGCAGCCAGCGACCCCGAGCGATACCTGCTGCTGCACCAGTTCAAGAATCCTGCGAACCCCGCGATTCACCTCAAGACCACCGGACCGGAGATCTGGGACGATACCGGTGGCGATGTCGATGTCTTCGTCTCCGGCGTCGGTACCGGCGGGACGATCACCGGGGTCACCCGCTATTTCAAGGACGTTCGCGGCAAGCAGATCACCTCGGTGGCGGTGGAACCTGTGGACAGCCCGGTGATCACCCAAAAACTTGCCGGAGAAGTCCTTCAGCCCGGCCCTCACAAGATCCAGGGCATCGGGGCCGGCTTCATCCCTGACATTCTTGATCTCAGCCTGGTTGACCGGGTCGAGCAGGTCAGCAATGAGGAGGCCATCGAATACGCTCATCGCCTGGCCCGCGAAGAGGGGATCCTTGCCGGCATCTCATGCGGCGCCGCCGCAGCGGTTGCAGTCCGTTTGGCCGCGCTGCCGGAATTCAAGGGCAAGACCATTGCCGTGCTCCTGCCCGATTCCGGGGAACGCTATTTGTCGAGCGTTCTCTACGAGGGGATGGACTGAAATCTTCAAGCCGCAGGGTGAGCAGCGGCAATGACCAATCATTACTTTTAATTTGACATTCGTTTTATGATTCTTTATTTCTGTTGTCACATAGTTGCTTAACAGCAGCGTCTTTATCAAGAGTGGTGGAGGGACAGGCCCTGCGAAGCCACAGCAACCGATCCGCCGTCGCCAAGGGCAAAGCGGATGACAGGTGCTAAATCCTACCCCGGTTTACCGGGGAAAGATGGGGACGGAGCTCAGGGAACATGCCAATCATGTCTCTCCAGGCCCCTTCTCAAACATCCGAGAAGGGGCTTTTTCGTTCCCTTCTCATCAACCGAGGAGGTCAGATGACTGCAGCACGCGAACATTCACAGGAAACCCGGCTGGTTCAGCTGGGAGTCGGCGTCGATGAAAAGACCGGCGCGATCAGTGTACCGATTCATCCGAGTGCGACCTACCGGCATCCCGGGGTTGGCGAATCGACCGGTTACGATTACACCCGGTCCGGTAACCCCACCAGGCAGGTCCTCGAGGAAGGTCTGGCCAATCTAGAAGGAGGCGCACGCGCGCTGGCCTTCTCCTCCGGGATGGCAGCCCTGACCACGTTCTTCCTGCACTTTTCCCAGGGTGATCACCTGGTCGTCAGCGAGGACCTCTATGGTGGGACTTACCGGGTGCTCGACCAGATTTTTGCCAATTTCGGGCTGACCGTCACCTACGTCGACACCACACAGACAGCCGCCGTTGCCGCGGCCGTCACCGACCGGACCAGGGCCCTGCTGGTGGAGACCCCCGGCAACCCGCTGCTCGGCATTGCCGACCTGGCCGCCCTCGGCGAGCTCTGCCGCCAACACGACCTGCTCTTTGCCGTTGACAACACCTTTCTGAGCCCGATCCTGCAGCGGCCCTTCGAATTCGGCGCCGACGTCGTCATCTACAGCGCCACCAAGTATCTCGGCGGCCACAACGACCTCTGTGCCGGCATCCTGGTGGCCCGCAAAGCAGACCTCGGCGAACGGCTTTATTTCCTGCAGAACTCGACCGGCGCGATCCTGCCGCCTTTCGATTGCTGGCTGCTGCTGCGCAGTCTGAAAACCCTGGCACTGCGCATCGAGCGCCATTGCCACAATGCCCACCTCGTCGCACGCTGGCTGGAGCAACACCCCAAGGTCACCGACATCTACTATCCCGGCCTGGAAAAACATCCCGGCCATGAACTGTCATGCAGACAGGCAAGCGGTTTTGGCGGTATGCTGTCATTCCGGGTCGACAGCGATGCAACCGCGCGCACAGCGCTCAAACGACTCGCGTTGATCTCCTTTGCCGAGAGTCTCGGCGGGGTGGAGTCCCTGATGACCCTGCCGGCCGTGCAGACCCACGGCGACATCCCGGCGGCAGAGCGCCTGCGGCTCGGCATCTGCGAGCGCCTGCTGCGCCTTTCGGTCGGGACCGAATCCGCTGAGGATATCATTGCCGATCTTGAACAGGCGTTGGCCTAGTCGCCGTGAGGAGCCCCACACTGACCCGCTGCGACTTTGGACTTCTTTTCATCACCGGTCCAGACAGGTCCGGCTTGTCTGACGGAGGACTCATCCATGACAGAGAAACATTATCGCCCGGCCACCCTGCTGGTTCACCAGGGCAAGGACCGTGACCCGGCAACCGGCGCGGCGACCGTGCCAATCTACCAGGCCTCGACCTACCACCATGCAGGCGGCGCTTCCGGACAGTACGATTACGCCCGCAGCGGCAACCCGAGCCGCGAGCAGGTCGAAGAGGCGATCGCCCTTCTGGAGGGCGGGGTGCGCGGCTTCGCCTTCGCCTCGGGAATGGCGGCCATCGGCAGCGCCCTGTCGCTGCTCAAGAGCGGTGACCACCTGATCGCATCCGCCGGCCTCTACGGCGGCTCCTGGCGCTACATCACCGGTGTCCTGCCGCAGCAGGGCGTCACCGTCAGCCTGGTCGATACCACCGACACCAGCGCCGTGGCAGCGGCCATCACGCCGCAAACCCGGGCGCTCTTTCTCGAAACCCCGTCGAACCCGCTCTTCCAGATCACCGATTTAAGGGCCATGGCCGACATTGCCAGGGGCAGCGGGCTGATCACCCTGCTCGACAACACCTTCATGACACCGCTGATGCAGCGCCCGCTCGACCTCGGCATCGATGTCAGCATCCACAGCGCCACCAAGTTCCTCGGCGGCCACAGCGACATTCTCGCCGGCCTGGTCACCACGGCGGAAGCCGCCCTGGGCAAGCGGATCAAGTATTTCCAGAATACCTTCGGGGCCGTTCTGTCACCCTTCGACTCATTTCTCCTCTCGCGCGGGATCAAGACCCTCAAGGTGCGTCTCGACGCATCACAGGCCACCGCCCAGCAGCTCGCCGAGCGCCTCGCAGCCCACCCGGCGGTGGCCCGCGTCTGGTTTCCCGGCCTGGCCGATTTTCCCGGTCGCGCCCTGCACTTTTCCCAGGCCACCGGCGCCGGGGCCGTGCTCTCTTTCGAGCTGCAGACGGAAGCGCAGGTCGCCAAGCTGTTAAATGCCGTCGAACTGCCGATCATCGCCCCCAGCCTGGGCGGCGTGGAAACCATTCTCACCCACTGCTGGTCGATGTCGCACGCGGCCATTCCGATCGAGGACAAGCTCCGGCAGGGGATTTCAAAAAAACTGCTGCGCATCTCGGTCGGGCTGGAAGATATCGAAGACCTCTGGGAAGACCTGGAGAAGGGGCTGAGCTGACGGTTGCCGGGTACTTTCTGTCCGGGCACGTCCGGCAGTCAAATTTCATTGAAAGACCGGGGCGTTTGTGCTAAATATCTGAACCTTGTCAAAATTTGCCGCCCTAGCTCAGCTGGTAGAGCAACTGATTCGTAATCAGTAGGTCGTCGGTTCAAATCCGATGGGCGGCTCCATTATGAAAACGGGGGCTTGCGTAATTTTAGTACGCAAGCCCCTGTTCTGTTTTTGTATTTTGTCCCTCGCGAGCCCCGCCTCCCAAAATCGGCAATGACAAGCTAACATTCTGGGCCAAGATAATGAGAGCGTTTCGACCGATGGAAACCAAGCGAGGAGTTGCTCTTTATGTATAGCCGTTGGAAACAAACCAGCGGATCGTCAGTCCTGCAGCGACGATCCGCTCGATCATTGATTCCAGGTTCAAAATCTTAAAACACCCTCGGCTTGTCCTGTTGCAGGAGCTGTGTCAGCTTGCCTGCCGGGTCTTTGACTTTCGCCAGGAAGATCATCGCGGCGATCACGTAGGGTTTGTAGCTGGCCTCGAAGTAGAGCGGGTCGCGATAGCGGTCGAAGACCGACGCGGCGACTTCGCCCTGCTGGCAGCTGACGCCGGTGATATCTGCCGGCAGGCAGTGCATATAGAGTGCGCGCTGGTCCCTGGTCAGCGCCATCAGTTGTTCGGTGCACTCCCAATCCTTGAAATTGGCGTTCTGGGCCAGCAGCTCCTTCTCCAGCGCCTTGATGCCGTCCATGTCGTTGTTGCCATAGAGGACGGTGCGTTTTTCCATGGCGTTGAACGGCGCCCAGCTCTTTGGATAGACGATATCCGCACCCTCGAAGGCCTCGGCCATCGACCCCGTCTTGCTGAAGGACCCGCCGGCCGCGGCCGCGTTCCTGCGCGCCACCTCTTCCACTTCCGGCATCACTTCATAGCCCTTCGGGTGAGCCAGCACCACGTCCATGCCGAAGCGGGTCATCAGGCCGATGATCCCCTGCGGCACCGACAGCGGCTTGCCGTAAGACGGGGAGTAGGCCCAGGACATGGCAATCTTTTTGCCTTTGAGGTTCTCCAGCCCGCCGAAATGCTGGATCAGGTGCATGGCATCGGCCATCGACTGAGTCGGGTGGTCGATATCGCACTGCAGGTTCACCAGGGTCGGCCGCTGCTCGAGAATCCCTGCGGCGTAGCCCTGCGCAACCGACGCGGCCACTTCACGCATGTAGGCGTTGCCCTTGCCGATGTACATGTCGTCGCGAATGCCGATGACATCGGCCATGAACGAGACCATGTTGGCGGTTTCCCGCACGGTCTCCCCATGGGCGATCTGTGACTTGCCCTCGTCCAGGTCCTGTACCGCCAGGCCCAGCAGGTTGGCGGCGCTGGAAAAACTGAAACGGGTCCGGGTGGAATTATCCCGGAACAGGGACACGGCCAGGCCGCTGTCGAAGATCCGGGGCGAAACATTGCTCTTGCGCATCTGCATGAGGACCTCCGCCATTTTGAACACGGCGAAAATCTCATCGTCGCTGCGATCCCAGGTCAGCAGGAAATCATCCAGGTACATCCCTGCTGTATCGAGGTCGGCCAACTGCTTGATCATTTTTTCGGTAGCTCCCTTGGACATACATTTCTCCATCTATGTTGTATTGATCGGTGACTGCCTGTAGGGCGTAGATCCCTTTACAGCAGACCGACCCGTTCGTTGAACTCGGTGATCAGGGCATCGATTTCGGTGACCTGGTCGAACATGGGGTACCAGTAGTTGTCATGGTCGTACCACTGGTCGTTCAGCTCCTGCACCTCGCGCCCCTGCTGCTCGATCCAGGTGTAGTATTTGAGGTTGTGGATGGTCTTTTTCTGGTAATAGGAGAGCTCCTTGATGTGATCGATACCGACCGATCTGACCAGCTCGATATCCCGCTGCGCATCCGCGTCCCGATAGACGCCCCGCTCGGCCTCCAGCTCGCTGAGCCGGGACCCGTAGAGCTGCATAGAATCGGTCGCAATCGAGACCACGAAGTCGTCCTCGGTCAATTCGTTGTACTTGGCGTATTTGATGGCTGCGACCATGTTGCCGATACCGGAGATGCCGAGCAGATCGAGCTGTTCGGCCAACCGGGCGGAGACCCCGTTGGCGATCAGGGCTTTTCGGCCCACCGGCTCGTTGAACAGACGCAGCAGGCGCATCGGCACCTCGTCGTCCACCGCAACCGCAAAATCGGTCTCCTTGCAGTTGTGCACCCAGGGAACATGCTTGTCGCCGATCCCCTCGATGCGATGGCCGCCGAAACCATTGTAAAGCAGGGTCGGACATTGCAGCGCCTCGGCAGCCACCAGATGCGAACGGGGGAAGGCCCTTTTCAGGAAGTAGCCGGCGCCGAGAGTCCCCCCGGAGCCGGAGGAAGAGACGTAGCCGGCATAGCGCTTGCCGGGAGTCAGATAGTGCTCGAGCAGGGTCTCGACGGCATGCCCGGTCACCGAATAGTGCCACAACGGATTGCCCATTTCCTCGAACTGGTTGAAGATCTGCAGATCCTGCCCCGACTCGCGCAGTTCCCAGCATTTGTCAAAGATCTCCTTGACGTTCGATTCGCAGCCGGGCGTGGCAATCACTTCGCCGGCGATCTCGTTGAGCCACGCAAAGCGTTCCTGCGACATCTCTTCCGGCAGGATGGCGATCGCATTGCAGGCCAGCAGTGCGGAGATGTAAGCCCCGCCACGACAATAGTTGCCGGTGGAGGGCCAGACCGCCTTGGTCTGCCGCGGGTCGAACTGACCGGTCACCAGGCGCGGCACCAGGCAGCCGAAGGTGGCCCCGACCTTGTGTGCGCCGGTGGGGAACCAGCGTCCGGTGAGCATGATGATGGTGGCCCGGCAGCCGGTCAACTCCGGTGGCAGCACGCAGTGGTTGACTCCGCCGAAGAGCCCGCCGGTCTCCTTCGGTTCGTTCTGCCAGGTGATGCGGTAGAGGTTGGCCGAATGCAGGTCCCACAGGCCGGTCTGAGCCAGCGTCTCCTTGACCTTCTGTGGCACCTTCTCCGGGTGGCGCATCATCTCGAAGGTCGGCAGGGTAATCCCCTTCTCCCGGCAATAGGCAATGTTTTTGTCCAGCGTTTGCGGTTTTATGGTGAGATCGATCACGGGCTTATCCTTCTTATAAAATGTCATTGACTGATGAAATCAGGCTTTCGGGCATCTCAATGCCGCGCTGAGCCGTTACGCAGTCCTTCAAACCGTTCCCGGTCGCCAGGACCACGATCGTGGCGTCCCGCTCCAACCGGGGGAAGACTTTCAGGAATCCGGCAAAGGCGGCCGCGCCCGCCGGCTCCGTGAAGAGGCCGCTGCTCGCCGACAGGCGGGCCTGGGCACGAACGATCTCTTCGTCTGACACCGTGGCCAGTTCACCCTGGAACTGCTGGAGCAGTGCCAGGGCATGGTAGCCGTTGCGGGGCACATCGACGCAGATGGAATCGGCCAGGGTAGACGCAGGGGCGGCATCAAACGTCCCGGTTGCCATAGCCCGGCATAGGGCGTTCGAGCCTTCGGCCTGCACACCGACAATGTGCGGCATGGCACTGATCAGGCCCATTTGCAGCAGGTCGCGAAACCCCTTGTAAACCCCGGCCAGAATACAGCCATCCCCCACGGACACGAACACCACGTCCGGGGCTCGGCCAAGTTGCTGGTAGAGCTCGAGGGAAACGGTTTTCTTTCCTTCGATGGTCATGGGGTTGTACGCGGTGTTGCGATTCATCCCCCCCTTAAGGCGCGAGAACTCCAGAGAGATTCCGTAGGCCAGGTCATAGTTACCCCTGACCCGGTAGACGGTCGCACCGTACTGCAGCGCCTGCACCAGCTTGGCCAGCGGAGCCGTCTCCGGCAGGAACAGGGTGATTATTTGCCCGGCGGCCGCACCGATCCCGGCCATCGAGGAGCCGGCATTACCAGTCGACGCGAGGGCAATGTTTTGGATGCCGCATTTTTTCGCAAAGGCCGACACCATGAAGGAGGCCCGGTCTTTGAACGAGGAAGTCGGGTTGGCACCGTCATCCTTGAGGAACAGCCGGGGGAGCCCGGTCTGCTCGCGCAGGTTGCGCGGTTCCCACAACGGCGTGCCCCCCACGGGTACGGGCGGGAAATAGGTCCGCTCGACCGGCAGCAGATCGAATGGGTCGAAGGCTCCAGTGATGCTGCCGTGCAGTTCCACCTCAAGCACGCCGCGCAGAGGTTCATCGTCGGCCTGATGGGCGGCACAAACGGGGCACACCGTCAGCTCCGGCCTGATGCCATAGATCTTGCTGCATTGACTGCAGCGGTAATTGAACGTCATTATCTGCCTCCCGGGCGCCATTGCCCAGGCTGGATCCGCGATGCTTCATGCACGAAAGGCGATCGGGTCTCCGGGGAGAGAACTCCCCGGAGACCCGTTAGCGTGGTGGTCAAGCCTTACTGGACGGCCTTGAGGAAATCGTTCATCAGGGTCTCGCCTTCAGGACCGAATTTCTCGGCAATCAGCTTCTTGACGGCCGGCTCGGCGGCTTTCCGGAAAGCCTCTTTCTCGTCGGCGGTCAGGGCATTCACCTGCATGGTCTTGGACAACTCCACCAGGCCGCGGTCCGAAGCTTCGATGGCCCGGGCCATGCCACGGCCAGCCACGATTGCAGACTTGGCGGCATAAGTCACCACGTCTTTTTCACTATCAGTCAGGCTGTTCCAGAAATCATTGTTCATGACCCAGACGTAGGGCGCAAACACATGGCCACTCAGGGTCAGGTATTTCTGAACTTCCTGGAACTTGGCAAAGGCGATGATCGGGATCGGGTTCATCTGGCCGTCGGCCACGCCGGTCTGCAGAGCGGTGTAGACTTCCGACCAGGAGATCGCCGCCGGCTGGCCACCCATGGCGGTGATAATCGCCTTGTGGGTATCCAGGCCCATGGTCCGGATTTTCAGGCCCTTCATGTCCGCCGGAGAGTGAATCGGGCGCTTGGAGTTGGTCAACTGGAAGAAGCCGCCGGAATCGCCGAAGCCGAGCATGTGGAGGCCGGTTTTCGCCTCGATGTTCAACGCCAGTTCCTTACCGAACGGGCCATCGAACACT
The DNA here is from genome assembly GCA_024641085.1 of Geobacteraceae bacterium. GTDB lineage: Bacteria > Desulfobacterota > Desulfuromonadia > Desulfuromonadales > BM103 > JAHEDT01. The sequence goes on from JAHEDT010000012.1 coordinate 26,368, forward strand.
TCGTAGGTCTTGCTGATATTCGGGAAGGCGAAGGGGACATCCAGAACCCCGATCAGGGGATAGATCGACGCAAACCCGCCGGTCGAATGGATACCGGCTTCAACCACTCCGGCCTTGACCTGCTGGACGACTTCACCGTCCTTGCCCAGTTGACCGCTGGGGAAGGTCTGGACCAGCACCGAGCCATTGGTACCTGATTCCACCAGGCTCTTGAACACGGTCGCCATGGCGCCGGTAGGATTGTCAAACGGTTCATCCTTGTTGAGGTGATGCAGCTTGATGGTTTTTGCGGCGAGTGAGGTGCCGGCAAACCCGGCGACGACAAACACGGCGAGCATGAGTGCAACCAACATTTTTTTTGCAGTTTTCATTTCCTTCTCCTCGTGTTGGGGCAACCTTGTTGCCTTTGATAAATAGACCTTCTCGTGCAGCATGCGGTCCACGGTGAACAACGATACACAGCCCTACATCAGCAGGCGCGGGATGAACAGGGTCAGGTGCTCCCAGAACGCCACGACAAACAGGATGACAACCTCGATGGCCAGGAACGGAAGCAAAGACATGCTGATCGATTCAATCCGCTCACCCGATACCGACGACATGACGAACAGACAGGCTCCAACCGGGGGTGTCATCAGGGAGATATTCAGGGCCAGGACGATCATGATGCCGGCATGCACCGGGTCCATGCCAATATGTGTGGTCAGCGGCCCCAACACCGGCGCCAGAATGATCAGCGCGGCGTTGATGTCCATGAACATACCAACCGCCAGCAGCAACAGCAGGATCAGGCCGATGATCACGTTCGGGTTGCTTGACAGGAACAGAAAAAAAGCCGCGATCTTCTGGGGGATCTGCATGAAAGTCATCCACCAGCTCAGAATCGAGGCGCTGGCGATGATCAGGAAGACGATCCCGGTAATCCGTGCCGTCCGGATCAGCATGTCGACGATATCGGCGAAGGTCAGGGCCCGGTAGACGACCACGCTGATAAACAGGGCATAAAAGACGGCGATCGCCGCCGCCTCGGTGGGCGTCACGATGCCGAACAGAATCCCGCCGAGAATGATCCCCGGCATCAGAATGGCCAGGAAGCTCGACTTGAAGGCCCAGAAAATCCGCAGCAGACTGAATCGATTCTCGCTTTTCGGCAGCTTCCAGCGGCGACCGAACAGCGCGATCAGGGCCATGCAGGCGATACAGATCAGCAGCCCGGGGAGAATGCCCGCGGCGAACAGCCCGGCGATCGACACCCCCATCAACGATCCGTAAATGACCATCAGGTTGGAGGGCGGGATGGTCGGCCCGATGATTGAGCCGGCAACGGTCACAGCGCAGGAAAATGGCCGGCTGTAGCCTTCCTTGACCATGGCCGGCACCAGGGTGTTGCCGAACGCGGCCGTGTCGGCCACGGCTGCCCCGGTCATGCCGGCGAAGAGGACCGACGCAATCATGTTGGAGTGGGCCAAGCCGCCGCGCAGGTGCCCGACCAGAGCATCGGCGAACTCCGCCAGTTTCTTGGTGATCCCGGAGCGGTTCATGATTTCCCCGGCCAGAATGAAAAAGGGCATCGCCATGAAGGTGAACAGGTCGAGCCCCTCGAAAAAGCGCTTGGGAGCCATGATCAGAAAATTTTCACCGCCGATCTGGACCAGGCCGACCACGCCGGCAATGCCCAGGGTTACGCCGATGGGCACACCCAGGAAGATAAACAGGAAAAAAATCACGATAACCAGGGTCATGGCATCTTCCTCATCCGTTTCCGCCGGGGAGCCGGCCGGTACTACTGGGTATACATCTTGGCCAGGGGCTCCCGGCCGTGCAGCATGGCGGCGAAAATCTGGAAGGAGGTCAGCGCAGATGCCACCGGCACCGCCGCGAACGGGACCACCATGGTCATGCCGAAAATCGTGGCGTACTGGCTGAGACCGGCCCGGGTCATGCCGATGCCGTACCAGGCCAGGAACAGGAAGAACAGCAGACCAATCAGATCGATGACCACACCGAGGATCCGCGCCCCTTTCAAGGGCAGAAAGCGTTTGATAATGTCCAGACCGATGTGCTCACGGTAAAAGGCCCCGCAGGACACGGCCAGCAGCGCCGCCCAGATCATCACGTACCGGGAGAATTCTTCCGTCCAGGTCATGCCAAGGTGCAGGAAGTAGCGTTCCACCACACCAAACCAGATCACCACGACCATCACTCCGACCAGCAGAGCGCAGACCCGCTCGATCACCCAGTTCAAACGGTAGGCGAATCGCTGTATCGGGGACTGTTTTGCCTCTTCCATGCTGAACCCCTTGTCTGTCTTGTGGGCATCAAGAGCCCGGCTTGCCGGTCGCTGCCTCAGGGCACGATATGCGTTCCTGCCCTACCCTGTACCGCGACCACGAGCTGTTCGGCCGAAGTGATGATGGCCCGCGTGCCGCCGCTGCGCAGAAAATTCATCGCCGCCCTGACTTTCGGACCCATGCTGCCGGTGGCGAAATGCCCTGCGGCCATATGCTGCTCCGCCTGGTCAACCGTGATTAAGTCCAGTTTCCGCTGCGTCGGCTGGTTAAAATCAAGGTAGACATTATCCACAGCAGTGAGAATGATCAACAGATCGGCGGCCAGTTCGCTGGCCAGCAGTGCCGAGGAGAGGTCCTTGTCGATGACCGCATTGATCCCGGACAGGTTGCCCTCTGCATCGGTAATCACCGGAATCCCGCCACCGCCAGAGGCGATCACGCAGATACCGGCATCGATCATGCTGCTTATCACATCGGCTTCGATGACCCGCTTGGGCTTTGGCGAGGGCACAACCCGGCGGTAGCCCTTGCCGTCCTGGAAAACCAGCTGCCAATCGGGATGTTTGTCCTTGATCGCTTCGATCTTCTCCTTGGAATAGAAGACGCCGATCGGTTTGGTCGGGTTGGAGAAGGAGGGGTCGTCCGGATCCACCTCGACCATGGTCACCACTGTGGCCACACTGCGCGAGATCTTCCGTCTGCGCAGGGAATTGTACAGCGACTCCTGAAGCTGATAGCCGATGGCCCCCTGGGTATCCGCCACACAGTTCTTCAAAGGGACAAAGTGAAGCTCGCCGGCTTCGAAGGCCAGCTCGGAGCGCCGCAGAATAAAACCAACCTGGGGGCCGTTGCCGTGCGTCAAAACAACTTCGTAACCGAGTTGGATAAAATCGGCGATCAGTTCAGCGGTCTCCTGGGCGGACCTCAGCTGATCATGGACCTCCTGGTGCCCTTCATCCTTGATCAGGGCATTTCCGCCGACGGCGACAACGACACGTTTGACAGGCAACGACATGGTGCTTTTCTTCCCGATCAAGAGGCGTATTGATTGACATAGATGGAGGGGATCGCCGCGTACATGGCGGCGGCCTTGACCAGTTCCTTCTTCCAGGTCACCTCGTTGGGAGCATGCGCCTGGTCCTCGTGACCGGGGCCGAAACCGATGCACGGGATATTGTAGCGTCCCATGATGGAGACGCCGTTGGTGGAGAAGGTCCACTTGTCGACCACCGGTTCGGACTTGAACAAACCTTTGTAGGCCTCGACCAGCGTTTTGCAGGCAGCGTGGTCTTCCGGCAGAACCCAGCAGGGGAAATAACACTCGGTCGGGTAGACCAGGCCGGTATACGATGGTTGCTTATAGTCGTACATGCTGACCTTGGCACCGGCCCTCTTGACCGCAGGCAGATGGCGGATCTCTTCCAGCGCACCCTCCCAGGTCTCGCCCTGGGTGAGCCGCCGGTCCACAGAAATGGCACAGCCGTCGGCCACCGCGCAGCGGGACGGCGACGTGTAGAAGATTTCCGAAACCGTCAGGGACCCTTTGCCGAGGAATGGGTCGTCTTTAAGGCGCTGGTGCAACTCCTGCAGTTCGAGCAGGATCGGCGCCATTTTGAAAATCGCATTGTCGCCGCGCTCCGGAGCCGAGCCGTGGGCACTGACTCCGTCAACATCCACGCGGATTTCCATGCGGCCTCGCTGGCCGCGATAAATGCCCAGCGAGGTGGGTTCGGTCGAGACCACGAATTCCGGACGGATCTTGCTCTCCTCGATGATGTATTGCCAGCAGAGGCCGTCACAGTCCTCCTCCTGGACAGTACCGGCCACCAGCAGCGTGTAGTCTTTCTCCAGGCCCAGGTCCTTGATGATCCTGCCGGCATAGACCATGGCGGCCATACCGCCTTCCTGGTCGCTGGCGCCGCGCCCGAGAATAATCTCATCATCTTCGAAACCGGTATAAGGGTCATGCTTCCAGTTGTCGCGATTGCCGATGCCGACGGTATCGATGTGGGCATCCATGGCGATCAGGTGTTTGCCGCTGCCGATATACCCCAGGATATTCCCCATCGGGTCGATTTCAACCCGATCGAAACCGACCGCCTCCATCTCCTGTTTGATCCGCAGGATGACCTGCTCTTCGCCACAGCTCTCACTGGGGATGGCGATCATATCACGCAGGAAGGCGCTGATCCGGGGGCGGTATTTTTCAGCCTGTGCAACAATTTTTTCAAAATCGAGTGACATGTGGAACTCCATTCTATCAAGGTTCAGAATACTGTCTAACTGTCTGCTGCAAGGCCACTGTGCACGGACTTCAAACGGTTCAAACTCCTTTGCCAGTTGTGGCGGACCATCGATTGGGTTCTCACGATATCACCCGAGCGAAGAGATTCGAGAATCTGGCTATGTTCGACCACAGAGTCGGTCGCCAGGGATGAGCCTTCGAAATAGGTGACCTCCACCCTTCGATATCTGATTTTAAGATCCTGCAGAATGCCGATCAGAAAGGGGTTGCCGGTACTTTCGATATAGATATCGTGAAATTGTGCATCGGCCCGTGAGGCGCTGATCGGATCGCCTTGTGCGAGGGCTTGGGCCAGTTGATCGTTGGCCGCCTCCATCCGCATGAAATCCGCTTCGGTCATTTTCGGCGTGGCCTCGGCAATCGCCAGCTCCTCCAGAGTCCAGATGATCGGATAGATCATGACCGGTTCCTCCACCGAGATCCCGGCGATCTTCGTCCAGCGGTTGGCAGAGGACTCGACCAGGTTCTTGTCTTCCAGCCGCCGCAGGGCTTCGCGCACCGGAGTTCTGCTGACCCCCATTTTTTCCGCCAGCTCCTTGTCGAGCAGTTTCTCGCCGGGGCGCAGCTCGCCCTCCATGATCCACATGAGCAGGGTGTTATAGACCTCTTCCCTCATGCTGAAGCGGCTGATCGGTTTAATCTGTTCCGGGATGGGCATGGAAATCCCTGGGTAACGGGGTGGTGATGCTCTTTGGTGTATTGGATGTAATATATCACTTGGAGGTCAAAATCAAGGGGATACATCCTTAAAATATAGATCTTGCGCATTTAAGGGAATTTCGTGAGTCGGGCTTGTGCAGACTTTCAGAAGTCAAGAACCCGGAGAATCATACGGATCGTCATCATCGGCCAGACACCTGTTGATATGGCCAATATTTCAGGAGCGGCCGGTTGGCATTGAGAACCCGGCTCAAGAGAGCCCCTTCATACTTCCTCCCGGCGTTCAATCAAGATATCAGAACTGATTTAATGGTGGCATACATACAAAAGAGGTCCTGGCAATTACCAGGACCTCTTTTTTTAGGGGTGTTACGGTTCCGATCAACCAGCTCTCACCACCTCGACCAGATAGCCGTCCGGGTCGGCCAGGAAATAAAACCGCGCCCCCTGCCCCGGCAGGCCTTTGAGCGGCTTTGGCGCCAGGCCCATCTCCTCGTGTTTTTTATGTGAGCCCTCGAGGTCGACGACTGCGACCGCCAGGTGCGAGTAGCCGTTCCCCAGTACATAAGGTTCGACCTGATCGTGATTCCAGGTGAGCTCGAGTTCGAAATCACTGCCTGTGGAACGCATATAACTGAGGGTGAATTTATGCTCGGGGTGGTCTTTGCGACGGACCACTTCGAAGCCGAGGGCATCCTGGTAGAATTTTTCCGATGTCTCCAGGTTCATGACCCGGATGCAAGAATGAATCATCTTATAAGACATGGTTATTTCTTCTCCTCCTTTTGCACTTTTTTTCTGCCCAGCTCAAAGGGGTGGGCCTGGCGGCTGACGATGAAATCGGCAAAGATTTTCATCCAGAGAGTCACACCGGCAATCGAGCTCCAGGTCCGGTAGGGCGAAAAAATATTGGGCAGGCCGGCGAAGGTCAAGAGCACACCGATAATGGTGACCAGGGCCGTACCGCCAGCGGCCAAATTGACGATCCCGGTGGCCGGGGCCCATTTCGCCGGATTGGGCGGAGCCTCGCCGCGCTTCAGTGCGACCTCGGAATAATCGCGCTTGATGAAAATCCGCCATGCCCGGCGCAGCCAGAAGAAGGCCATGGGAAAAAGTGCGAGGAACAGGATCAGTGAAACGACGATGCTGATGTCAAAAACCATTCAAAACTCCCGATGGGCCTGTCGTTACAGGCCCTTTTTTTTTGCCTTCTCTTGTACCCGAGGATCCCCGAGGAAGCAATGAAATTTTCCTGAAGCAGCGAACTCACGGCTTTGGGATTGTGTAAAAAAACCCCGCCAGGCTGGCTGGCGGGGTCGAATGATCAGGCAAAAGCCGGATCAACATTGACACAGAAATTAGTGTGCGTGAGAACCGTCGACAGCCTTGGCGCCGCGCGGGATACGCACGTTTTCCACCAGGTGCTGAATATGCTCTGGCGGATCGGGGGTCACCTTGCTGACCAGGTAGGCCACCACGAAGTTCACAATGGCGCCGATGGTGCCGAAGGCGTTGGGCTCGATGCCGAGGAAGAAGTTCTCCTTGCCACCGAACAGGCCGAGGAACTCGGTCCCCTTGATAAAGAAGAGTCCCTTGTGGGCGAACACGTAGAGCATGGTCACGCCGAGGCCACAGATCATACCGGCGATCGCGCCTTCCTTGTTCATCTTCTTGTTGAAGATACCCATCATAAGGCAGGGGAAGATCGAGCTGGCGGCCAGACCGAAGGCGATGGCCACGGTACCGGCGGCGAAGCCCGGCGGGTTGAGACCGAGGTAGCCGGCCACAACGATGGAGAAGGCCATGGCGATCTTACCGGCCAGCAGTTCGCCCTTCTCGGAGAGATCGGGCATCCACATGTCCTTGAGCAGGTCATGGGAGATCGCCGAGGAGATCGCCAGCAGCAGACCGGCCGCGGTCGAGAGTGCGGCAGCCAAACCACCGGCCGCAACCAGGCCGATAACCCAGTCAGGCAGGAAGGCGATTTCCGGGTTGGCGAGAACGATGATGTCAGAGTTGACCGTGAGTTCGCTGCCTTTCCAGCCGGCGGCTTCAGCCTTGGCAAGGACATCGGCGTTCTTGGTCTTGTCATTGTAGTACTGGATGCGGCCGTCGCCGTTCTTGTCGGCAAACTTGAGCAGGCCGGTGACTTCCCAGCGCTTCATCCAGTCGGGACGCTCATCGTACTTGATGCTGGCCTCTTCTGCGAACAGGTCGCCGCCGGTGACAACAGCTTTGTTGACAGTCGCTTGCAGGTTCAGACGGGCCATGGCGGCCACGGCCGGAGCGGTGGTGTAGAGGATGGCGATGAAGACCAGCGCCCAACCTGCCGACATACGTGCATCCTTAACCTTGGGCACGGTGAAGAAACGGATGATAACGTGCGGCAGACCGGCGGTACCGATCATCAGCGACACGGTGTAGACGAACATGTTCAGCGTGCTGAGGCGCGTCGTTTCGGTGTACTTGCCGAAGCCTAGCTCGGTGACGACCTGGTCGAGCTTGCTGAGCAGGGTCATGTCGGTCCCGACGAAATTACCGCCGAGGCCGAGCTGCGGAATGGGGTTGCCGGTCAGATGCATCGAAATGAAGATCGCCGGAATGGTGTAGGCGACAATCAGGACGCAGTACTGGGCGACCTGGGTGTAGGTGATCCCCTTCATGCCGCCGAACACCGCGTACATGAAAACGATCGCCATACCGACGAAGACGCCGGTTGCGTTGGAGACGCCGAGGAAGCGCGAGAAGGCAACACCGACACCGGTCATCTGGCCGATGATATAGGTGACCGATGCAGCAATCAGGCAGATAACAGCCACTGAGCTCGCACCCTTGGAGTAGTAGCGATCACCGACGAACTGGGGCACGGTGTACTTGCCGAATTTACGCAAGTAAGGTGCCAGCAGCATGGCCAGGAGGACATAACCGCCGGTCCAGCCCATGAGGAACAGAGCGCCGCCGTAGCCCATGTTTGAGATCAGGCCGGCCATCGAGATAAAGGATGCCGCGGACATCCAGTCGGCGCCGGTCGCCATACCGTTCAGGACGGGGTGAACACCGCTGCCAGCGACATAGAACTCGCTGGTGCTGCCCGCACGGGCCCAGATTGCGATACCGATGTACAGAGCAAAGGTAGCGCCAACAATCAGATAAGTAACAGCTTGAAGACTCATTGTATAGCTCCTCCCTTATTCTTCGTGGACGTCGAATTTGCGATCAATATTGCCCATAAGCTTGGCATAGATAAAGATCAATGCGACGAAGATGTACATCGAACCCTGTTGAGCGAACCAGAAACCTAATGGATAACCGCCGAGTTTGATGCTGTTGAGCTCTGGCGCAAAGAGGATACCTGCACCGTAAGAAACGACGAACCAGACCACAAGGACCTGGGCCACCAGGGTGAGAACTGCTTTCCAGTACGCTTTTCCACTCTTGTCCATAATAACCTCCTTCAGGTTAGTAAAAAAAACTCGAACTACAACCAGACTTTTGGAACCCCGAATCACCTCCTTAACTCTGCCCGGAAGATAGTCAGAATAACATCCGATGCCGTTGGTGCCTCCCCCTGACCGCCTGTCGGCCGATCGGGAGACAAAGGTTTAATATCTAATGACAACGTTTGATACTTACCGTCTAAATCCGCTTGTAGAAGTTCTTGTCAAGAACGTTTAATAAGACTTTTTTTAGCAATATTTAACCAATGTTCTCTCGAGACAAAAAGCACAAACCCCTAGATACACAGGCTGAAGGAGAAGATAACTTGAGATCCCCAAATGAGTCAATAAAAAAATATAACGTTGTTTCGTTTTAGCCAATCGAAGGATGGCCTGCTCGCACAAAAAGGGCTTTGGGCAGGGGTGATATCGACGCATCACAAGTATATCAACAAAACACAAGTTTGGTAGCAAATGCAGCGTTTTGCTTTTTACCGCGGAGCTTTCAGCGCCCTCACAGCCAGTAATGAACGGTTGCATCTATCATCAAAAGCGTGGAAAATGGCTCAGATTTCAGTGTTTTATTTGCGGAGGGCTCATGCCTGACAGCAATTTTTACGAAGAGAGTTTTTTCTTCCAGAAAGTCGACAGTGTCTGCCGCACCCCTGCAGTCACCTGCCCTGGCGACATCAGCGTTATTGCAGCGGCTCGCCTGATGTGCGAGCAGAACCTTGCCGGGTTGGTCGTGGTTGAGGAGGGGACCCCGATCGGCATACTCTCGGTACGGGACCTGCGCGACCTGATCGCCACCGGGGGCGACAATCTCTCGGCATACAAAGTTTGTGACATCATGCACAAAGGTGTGATTACGGTACGCAGCCAGGCTTATGTTTTCGAGGCGATTTTTAAAATGGCCAGGAACAACATCCATCGCCTGGCAGTCGTCAATCCAGAACAGAGCCTGGTTGGGGTCATCAATGCCACTGACCTGCTCAGCCAGCAGACCCGCAGCCCGATCTACCTGACACAGGAGATGGAAGCCGCAGAATCCATCAAGGAACTCCAGGAGATCAACGGCCGCATTCTCGAGATGGTGAGAAGCGCCATGTCCGCTGGTGCCGACACCAGGAGTCTCGTCCACCTGATCGCCCATTTCAACGACGGCTTCACGCAGCGCATCATCACCCTGATGCAGCGCCTGGAGGGGATTTCACTGCCGGCCAAAGCGGCCTACCTCGCCCTTGGCAGCGAAGGCCGCGGGGAGCAGACCCTGCGCACCGACCAGGACAGCGCCATGATCTACGCCGACGACATCTCACCCGCCGATCTCGAGGCATGCGCCCGCTTCGCGGACAGGCTGGTCGAAGCCCTCGAGTTCGTCGGCATCCCCCGCTGCCCCGGCAACACCATGGCCAGCAACCCGCAGTGGCGTCACAGCCTCAGCGAGTGGCAGGGACTTCTCGAGCAGTGGATTAACGTCCCCAAGGGTGAACACATGGTCAATTTCGGCATGTTCCAGGACTTCCGCACGATCCACGGCAACCTGTCTCTGGAACACGCCCTGCACGAATTCATCTACGCAACGACGCAGGGGAACAAGCTCTTTTTCCCTTATGTCGCCAAGAACATCGTCCGGTTTCCGGCACCGCTGGGCATGTTTGGCCGCATCAAGGTCGAGCGCCGTGGAACCAACCGGGGCAAGGTCGAGCTGAAAAAGGCCGGGATCTTCGCCATTACTGAAGGCGCCAGTCTGCTGGCGCTGGAAAACAATGTTGACAAGGGGACGACCTGGGACAAACTCGAGAAACTCGGGCAGATGGGCGTGCTCTCGAGCGGAGACGCTGAAAAGATCGGTGACGCCTTCTCCCGGCTGGTCAATCTTCGCCTGCAGCGCCAATTGAGCGACCTGGCTGCCGGAAAAGCACCCGGCAACGCCATCGACCCGCTGCGTCTGCCGGAGAAATCGCAAAAACAGCTTCGCGAAGCCTTAAGGAGCGTCAACCAGTTCCTGCGCATCATCCGCGACCATTACCGCCTCGAATTTATTTCCCGCTGAAGCAACACAGCGGGATGCCCTACTAAAGGCAGGGCAGGACAATTGTTTGCGGGGTCCGAATAAAAAAGGGCCGGCAAAACTGCCGGCCCTGGAGCACTGCATTCATATAGGCTACTGGCTGACGGGATCAAAGAACCAGATACTCTGCTTCTTGCGCCAGCCCCTCTCCCACATACAGCTTTCGTAACTGATCCGATCCCCTCCCGGCTGCAGCCCCTGCGAAGCACCACCGGCCATGACCTGGCAGTCCCGGTCGTCAGCATAGAATTCACCCGGCCGCTTGGTCGAATGTTCCCAGCGGGAAACACAGCCACTCATCACCAGCAAACAAAACCCCAGCACAACCCATCGCATCATTGCGTGACTCCCCGATCTTTAATTTGTGTACGAATTATAGCATCCCTACGCACGATTGGAAGGAGCATCGTTGGCCAGCGGTTAATAAAAAAATCTTGACCTGGAGGATTAAAAACAATAAATTATCATTTGCTTATTATTTTTAACCAACTACAAGGAGAGAGTCATGAAGAAACTGGTTGTTGCCGTAATGCTCGTTGCCTTCACCATCACCCTGGCCTATGCCGCCGACACCGTGACCTATGAGAACTCGAAGGGCAAGGTGACGTTCGACCACAAGGCCCACGCCGACAAACTGGGCGACTGCAAAGCCTGCCATGCAGGTGAACCGGCCAAAATCGCCATCGACAAAGACGCAGCTCACGGCGCCGCCTGCAAGGACTGCCACAAGGCCCAAAAAGGCCCGACCAAGTGCAACGACTGCCACAAGAAATAAACCGGCCGCGCTGACATTCATAGCCTCCCGCCCTTGCGGGAGGCTTTTTTTGCGGGCCGACAACCCAAACAGAGGGACAAAAACTTAAACCAATAAGCCGAGTCTTGTTTCGCTCTGCGTACGCTGCACCGCTGCGTGAACCATCTTGCCACGCCCGTTCGCTTTGCTCTCTCGAGGCGCTGGGAACGCAGGGTGAGGCATTTTCCAGAATGAAATAACATTATCCCTTATCGGAACAGAAGAATCAAAAGTCTCGCCAACTGACGCCATCAAACCTCACCTGTTGTGCCATTAAACCTTGACCAGAAGACCAGCTCGGCCATAAATTGCAGGTTACCTGTATTATGATAATATTTTTGCTTAACGGGTTAGTTCCAGTATACATTCTTAAGGAGGATCCCATGTCTCTCAAGGGCACCCAGACAGAGAAGAACATTCTTACGGCCTTCTGTGGCGAAAGCCAGGCCCGCAACCGCTACACCTACTTTGCCGCCCAGGCCAAAAAAGAAGGCTTCGTCCAGATCTCGGACATTTTCGAGGAAACCGCCGGCCATGAACGCGAACATGCCAAGCGTCTCTTCAAGATGCTCGAGGGCGGAGAAGTCGAGGTAACAGCCAGCTTTCCAGCCGGAGTCATCGGCAGCACCGCCGAAAACCTCAAAGAAGCAGCCGGCGGGGAGAACTACGAACACACCACCATGTATCCCGAGTTTGCCGCCACGGCCCGCAAAGAAGGCTTCCCGCACATCGCTGATGTCTTCCTGTCGATTGCCATTGCCGAAAAATACCATGAAGAGCGCTACCTGGCCCTGCGTGACAACATCAAGCGTGATGAGGTCTTCCAGCGTGAGCAGAAGACGGTCTGGCGCTGCCGCAATTGCGGCTACCAGCATGACGGCACCTCGGCGCCGGACGTCTGCCCGGCCTGTGCCCACCCTCAAGCCCATTTTGAAATCAAGCCGGTTAACTACTAACCAACACAAGGAGAAAAGAGATGCCTCAATTGAATGAAGTCTACAAGTGCGAGCTGTGCGGCAATATCGTCGAACTGGTTCATGGCGGCGTAGGCGCTTTGGTCTGCTGCAACCAGAAGATGGTGAGACTCACTGAGAATACCGTTGATGCCGCCAAGGAAAAGCACGTCCCGGTCATCGAGGTCTCCGCGGACAGCATCACCGTCAAGGTCGGTAGCGTTGCCCATCCCATGTTGGAGGAACATTACATCGAGTGGATCGAACTGATTGCTGACGGCAAGGTTTATCGTCAGAACCTGAAACCGGGCGGAGCACCGGAAGCGGTTTTTCCGGTTGTCGCCAAACAGTTGACTGCACGCGAATACTGCAACCTGCATGGACTCTGGGCGGCCAAAAGCTGACCGATTCAAGCAAAAAGGGCCTTCGTAATCGAGGGCCCTTTTTACTTCCGTCCGCTGCATGACGAGCGGCGCGTCACCACCAGGTTGACCGCTTCGGCGCCAGCTGGCAAAATGAGACTGCGGCCCAGTAACCCCGGAGACACGCCAGTGTGAGTAACATCAACCGTCCCGATCGATTCCCCAAACCCCAACCAAGCGGCAACCGCACACCAGCGGCCTGGCGGCTGCGGCTGCACGAAATCATCTTCGAAGCCGACACCCCAAGCGGCAAGCTCTTCGACATCCTGCTGATCCTGGCCATCATTCTGAGCGTCATCGCCGTGATGTTTGACAGCGTCGCCGAGGTGCGCAGGGAGCATGGCCGCATGCTCTACGTCATCGAATGGTTCTTCACCCTGCTCTTCACGGCAGAATATATCACCAGGATCATTTCCCTCGGCCAACCGGCACGCTACATCCGCAGCTTTTACGGACTGGTCGACCTGATCGCCATCCTGCCGACCTACATCAGCCTGGTCCTCCCCGGGACCCAGTACCTGATGGTCATCAGGACTTTGCGTCTGCTGCGTATTTTCAGAATCCTCAAGCTGGCGCAGTACCTGAACGAGGCCGAGTTCCTGCTCAAAGCGATGCGCTCCAGTGTCCGCAAAATATCGGTCTTTCTCTTTGCCGTCCTGACCCTGGTGCTGATTTTCGGATCGCTCCTCTATCTCATAGAAGGTGACGAAAGTGGCTTCACCTCGATCGGCGTCTCCTGTTACTGGGCCATCACCACCCTGACGACGGTCGGCTATGGTGATATCTCACCGCAATCACCACTTGGCAGGGCGGTCGCCAGCGTGATCATGATCATGGGCTATGGAGTGATCGCGGTGCCGACGGGGATTGTCACGGCGGAACTGGTGGCACCTATCACGGGCAAGGTTTCAACACAGGCCTGCCCAGACTGTGGAATGGAGAAACACAGCTATGACGCCCGTTACTGCAAGCATTGCGGCGCCGAGTTGAACCCTCACTGACCATGCGATCGGCAACTCAGTCGCTGGCCGGCAAACTGTCGATCAGCTCCTGCAGGGTGGCCATGACTACCGGCTCGGGATTTTTGAACTGCACCCCAAGGCCGCAGGGCAGAGTAGGCTTCTTGCGCCACTCCGGATGGTTGACCCAGGCAACCCGTGCGGAAATCTGCAGCGGGAGAAGTGATCCAGGCAGGGTTAATTCAAGGGTCAGGCCGGTATCGACCGGAAACAGGATATCCGTGGCGAGAAACAGCCCCCCGGAATGAAGATTGACGCAGTGGGCCGGGTGTTTTTTCTGCTTCGGGTCGACAATTACCAATGGCAGGTCGGCCGGCAAACGTCTTGCCAGACGGCGGGATATGCCAAGCAGGCCACAGGCTGCATCAAGAAAGCGTTCAGCCGCCAGGGGACGATGAACCACTGCGTCGCAACCTGCATGCCAGCAGGCGTCAGCCAGCGCTTCCGATGCCTTTTCCGGGAGCAGGAGCAACACCGGGGTCGCCGCAAGCAAAGGGTCTTGCTTGATCTCCTGGCAACATTCCAGGGCCTGATCGCCCAACAGGGCAAGGTCGAACACGGCCAGAGTCGGGGCCTCCGCCTCGACAGCCTGGAAACCGGTCTGGCCGTCCTGGACCAGAACCAAATCGAAACCATCGCGCTGAAAGAAGGAATTCTCCAGAATCTTCAGCAAAACAGCATCATTGGAGATAACGATCTTTTTAGCCGGCATATCATCACTCCCGGAGGCAAAAAAGTTCTGCACGTTTGCCCATGCAGAGTCCATGCCGATCAGACCCCTTGCCGAACACACGCCCGGCCTGTCTTGCCTCCCCGGCCACAATATCCGCGGGAACGGCCACTTGCCGGAGCATGCCCGTTCGGGCAAACAGCGAGGAAACGTCCAAAAGATACAAAGTTAAAAACAAAAGGGCCGCCCTTGAGGGCGGCCCCGGCTATTTAACGATCCGTTCAGGCAAATCCGAGCACCTCTATTTCAAAGTGCAGTTCCTTGCCCGCCAACGGATGATTGCCATCAAGGACCACGGCTTCATCTGAAAGCTCGACGACCTGCACCTCCAATGACTGCCCGTCTTCAAGGCTGACTTCAAGCATGCTGCCAAGCACCAGTTGTTCATGGTTCGGGATCAGATGCCGCTCGACTTCCGCGACCATCTCCGGCAGATGGGCCCCGTAGCCCTCTTCGGGAGCAACCATCACCTGGCAGCTCTCACCCGGCTTGAGACCGATGACGGCCTGGTCGAACCCGGCAATCACCTGTTCGGCACCGACTGTGAACTCGAGCGGCTCACGCCCTTCGGAGGAATCGAATACCGAACCATTGGCAAAGCGTCCGACATAGTTCACGCGAACCTGGTCTCCCGCGGCAACAGCGCGCTCAACCTGGGAACTCATTATTTCGCCCCCTGTTCGACACTGATCAACTCGACATCGAAAAGCAGCGTCGAATTGGGGCCGATAGCCTGGCCAGCACCTCGCTCACCGTAGGCGAGGTCAGCAGGAATCACCAGCTGCCATTTCGCTCCCGGCTTCATCAGCTGCAGGGCCTCAGTCCACCCAGGGATGACACCGCCGACCGGGAAAGTTGCCGGTTGACCACGATCATAAGAGCTGTCGAACTGGGTGCCGTCGACCAGGGTCCCGCGATAATGCACGGTCACAACATCGGACGGGACCGGAGAATCCCCTTCGCCCGCTTCGAGGACCTTGTACTGCAGGCCGCTCGCAGTGACCACGACACCCTCCTTCTTGGCATTCTCAGCCAGGAAGGCCTCGCCATCAGCCTTATTTTTTGCTGAAAGGGCTTCCATATCGGCCATCATCTTGGCCTGCATGTCCTGCTGGAACTTCTGGATCTCGCTGGCCATTTCCTCTTCCGTGAGGCGCAGCTCCTTGCCTGCCAGGCTATCCTTGATTCCCGCCAGCAGGAGATCGGCATCGACATCCATTTTCTGGGACTTGAAGTCCTGACCGATATTCACGCCGATCGTGTAGCTGATCCGGTTCTTCGGCGTGTCCAATTTAAGCTCCGGGGCGACTTTGGCCTCCTCAGCAGCGCAACCGAAAGAAAAAACCAGCAGAGACATCACGGCAAACAATCTGAGATACATAAAAAACCCTTTCTTTGGATATGGTTAGAGAAACAAACGTTTAAAATAATCTTCGGCAGGGTCAGTGTCAACAGAAACCCGCAGAGAGAGGCGACTGCTTCAGGCTGGTCCCGGTACCGGAACACGGGACGTAGCACAAGGCGAACGTAAAAGCTTTCAACTTTGACGGTCGGGTTCTTGAGTAAATTGGTTGGCCTTAGGGGTCGCGTCTACACATTTCATAAAATCGGCACCTGGAATCTGGGGACACTCAAAAGGGACACTCTATTTTGAGTGTCCCCAGGTTCATGTGATGAGTTCTGCAGAGGATTGGTGGGAACCTATGATGTACGGCCCCGCAAAACTTCCGAGCATGGCTTGGCCTGTTATCGCTTACAGTTCAGCCAACTCACGCCCCGGGGCCTGCAGGGCCGCAGCGCGCGACAGGTGGACCGCCAGCAGCAGGGCAATAACCAGCACGACGATCAGCACCGCGACAAAGCCACCCCAGCCGAAGCCACGGTATGCGTAGCCGGGCAGATAAGATCCGATCGCGCCTCCCCCGTAGTAAAACGACACATACAGGCCGTTGACCACACCTTTGGACTGCGTCATGTACCGGTTCAAGTATCCGGTTGCCGTGGCATGGGTCAAAAACGATGCCCCGCAAAGCAGGAACATGCCGCCAACCAGAGCGCCAACCTGCGGCAGGGTCATCACCAGCAGGGCCAGGATAAAGATGGCCAGTCCGCCGATCATGACGCGCTCCGGTCCACCGCAGAGCCGGTGGATGCGCACCGCATTGAGGGAGACCGCGATCCCCATCAGGTATCCTGAATAAGCCAGGCCGATACGGAACTCGTCCGCATTGCTGCTCAGTTCTGTCAATCGGAACGGCAGGTAATTCATCATCGCGGCAAAGACCAGGAAGAAGCAGAAGACCATCGCATAGGCGGTGCGCGCCACGGGGTCACTCAGGACCCTGGCAACGAGGCGCTTGTCAGGACGGGCGATTTTAAGTGACCCGGCATCGGCGATGCGGCCCAGCCAGAACCAGGCAATCAGCAATCCGCCGCCAAGAAACAGGAAGCTGAAGCGCCAGTGCAGTAAGCTGGCGATCAGCCCGGACAGAGCCCGGCCGGCAAAACCACCGAGGATGGTCGCGGCAATGTACCAGGCCATAGCCCGGGCCATATCACCCTTGGCCGTAACCTGCGAGGTATAGGTCATCAGTGAGGTAAGCATCGCCGGGATCAACAGCCCCTGGATCAGGCGCAGGGCCATCAAGCCGGCAAAAGGTTCGACCACGAACATCAAGGCCTCGGAGATCGCCAGGAGCAGTACCGCCAGACGCAGCATGCGCCGCGCCGACACCGATTCGAGCAGAGCCCCGTAGAAAAGCGGGGCGAGGCTCAAGGGGATAAAAGCGATGGTCGTCAACAGAGCCGCCGTCTCCCGGGTTACACCGAATTCTGCCGAGAGGACCGGCAATAACGGCTGCGGGACGTACAACGCGGAGAGGGTCAAAATCGTGGTAAAGAGAATCGCCGCCATACATTCAGCGTCGCTCGCTCTCGGCCGCCGAGAGCCTTGCCACCCGGGTGACCACAGGGGGGTGCGAATAATAGAACCACGCGAAGAGAGGATGGGGATGCAGGTTGCTCAGGTTTTCTCTGCAGAGCTTGGCCAGGGCCCGGGCGAGCGGGCCGGCCTGGCCGGTCAGATCCACGGCGAAGTGGTCAGCCTGCCATTCATGACGTCGCGATAGAGCACTTGAAATCGGCGTCAGGGGAAAGCCTGCAAGGCTGGCCAGGAAGCCGAGTAGCAACACCTGACCAGCAAAGCTGATCGGCTCAAGACCGAAAAGGTCAGGCAATCCGCCCCAGGCGAGCAGCCGCCAGGCCAGCCAGCAGATGGCCAGAGAGACCAGTTCCATGGTCAACAGGCGTTTCCAGATATGTCCCAGCTTCCAGTGCCCGGCCTCGTGGGCCAGGACACCGATGATTTCGTCGTCATCCATCTGTTCGAGCAGAGTATCGAACAGGACGATACGCTTGACCCGACCGATACCGGTGAAATATGCATTCGAGTGTTTACTGCGGCGCGAGGCATCCACCTGTTGCACCCGTTCTACCTGCAGTCCGGCACTGGCCATAACCGTCTTGACGCGCTCGGCCAACTGCTCGTTCAGCAACGGCTGGAACTTGAAAAAAAGAGGTTCGATGAGCACCGGCGACAGGTACATCAGCAGCAGGGTGATCACTGCGAAAAACAGCCACACCCAGAGCCACCAACCGCTCGGGCTAGCCTGTACCAGGGCGAGCGACCCGGCGGCGAGCAAGGCGAGCAAAAGGCTGCCGATCCCGAGCGACTTGAGAAGATCGGTCATCCAGAGGCGGGGCGTCGATGCGTTGAACTGGAAACGCTCCTCGAGGACGAAGGTCCGGTAAATGCTGAACGGCACATCCAGAAGCGCCTGGAAGAGCATCAGCCCGAGGGCAAACAGCACTCCCTGAACGATGAAAGAGTCGGTCAGGCTGGAAATCCAGCGGTCATACCATGCGAGGGGACCACCAAACAGGAAGAGTGCCAGCAGCAGGCTGCCGAACAGCGTCTCAACCAAACCGACACGGCTGTTGGCCTGGGTGTAATCTGAAGTCCTGGCCAGCAGGGGGGCATCGATCACCCCCTGGAACCCGGCCGGCACTTCGTGGCCATATCGAGCCAGATGGGCCAGGTTCAGGCGGCGCAGCCATAGGCGAGCAGCAAGAGTCAAGAGGAAGAGAAAGAGAATCAGCCATTTCATGATGCGAATCATAACATAAATGCATGCCGCACAAAGATCGAAACGTGCCATGCGTCAAGGTATGCGCCAACTTGTTCCGTAAATCCTGCATGGCATATTTCCTGTCGCCAATGAACTGCCCCGCGGCAAGCCAATGGGAATCCAGCATTCAGTATCCAGCAGGCAGAAAACACCCGCGGCCCCATCTGGCGGCAGGAACTTATTCCGGATTCCGGATTCTGGATGCTGGATTCCCTCCATAAGGCGCGAACCAAGCGGCAATCAAGCATGGCGCAGCAAGCTGCGGGTGAATTAACCTCTCGTCGATTAAACGTGGTTTCTAAGCTGCAATTCGACCGGGTGTGGATTAAGATAGAACTGCTGCTGCAGATAAGGCTGGTTGTACTTGCGCACGTAATGATTGATCAGGGTCAGCGGCACGATCAACGGCAGGGTTCCGTTTCGGTAGAGTTCGATTTGCTCGAGAGCCTCACGCTTCTCATCGGCACTTAACTGTTTCTTGAAATAGCCGAGTAGATGCTGCAGGACGTTAACCTGTTTGCGCTCACTGGTCCGCAGGCGCATTCCCTTCATCAATAGGGATTCGTAGTCACGGAACAGCGCCGCGGCCGGAGTTTTGCCGGCAGCGGCAACCAGTTTGCCCATCTGCCGATACACCTCAGTGCTGTGGCTCAGCAGCAGCAACTTATGACGGGTATGAAAGGCGACCAGGTTGCCTGTGGTGCGCCCCTTCGCCAGCATCTCTCGCCACCGCTTGAACGTGAAGAGGCACTCGACGAAATTCTCTCGCAGGCGCGGGTCGTGCAGCCGGCCATCCTCTTCCACCGGCAGAAGGGGGAAATGCTCCATGAAGACCCGGGCGAAGAGACCGACACCGCCCTTATGCGGGACACCGTTGCGGTCGTAGAGCTTGACCCGTTCCATACCGCTCGAAGGCGACTTGGCCTTGAAGACGAAGCCGCAGAGGTTTTCCTGCTCCAACTGCTTAACGCGTCGGTGCGCCCAGGACAGCATCCGCTCGGTGACATCCTCTCCCGACCGCGAAAATACCAGGCGCGGACCATTTTCTTGCTCGACCAGCCGCAGCGTTTCGCGCGGCGTCGGCAGCCCCATCTCCACTTCGGGGCAGACAGGTACATACTCGACGTATTTCCCCAGGGTATCGCGCAGATAGCGGTCCAACTGGTGCCCGCCGTCGTAACGCACCATCTCGCCGAGCAGGCAGCTGCTGACCCCCAGACGGATTTTTTCACTCATGACTGGATCCTTTAGGCTCAATGTCGGCGTCCGCTGGCCACCATGTATGTAGGCTTTTCATGCTTCACCTGTCGCAGTACGCGACCCGTCTGCTATAGTTTAACAGGCAATTTCCTGGAGGCCATCGTCCGCATGAAAGTCCCCGACATCCGCATAAGAAGTATCAATGGACGTCCGGTCAACCCGGGAGGCCGCTACGTCCTCTACTGGATGACCGCCTTCCGGCGCACGCGCTGGAATTTCGCCCTGCAGCGCGCCGTGGAACAATCCCGCAAACTCGAACGGCCACTGGTCATCCTCGAGGCCCTGCGTTGCGACTACCCCTATTCCAGTGACCGGCTGCATCGCTTCATCCTTGACAGCATGGCCGCCAATGCCCGGGCCCTGAGCGACCTGAAGGTGACCTACCTCCCTTACGTCGAAACATCCCGCGATGCCGGCAAAGGGCTGCTTGCCGAGCTCTCCAGAGAGGCCTGCATGGTGGTTACCGACGACTTCCCCGCTTTCTTTCTGCCACGTATGCTTACTGCGGCTGGTCGGGATCTGCCAATAGTCCTGGAGGCGGTCGATGGCAACGGCCTCCTGCCGATGCGAGCGGCTGATCATGCCTATCCGACCGCTTACGCTTTTCGCCGTTTCCTGCAGAAAACCCTTCCGGCCCACCTGATGGACGCGCCACAGGCCGACCCGCTACAGGACGCGCAACTTCCCGATCCGACGGAATTGCCAGAGAGCCTGACCGCAAAATGGCCTGATGCCACCGCCCTGCTGCTTGAATGCGGCGGCCCCGAACTGGCCAGTCTGCCGATCGACCACCGGGTTCCTCCCTGTTCCTTACCCGGAGGGGAAGCTGCTGCCCATGAGCGCCTCGAAACTTTTCTCGACCAGCAGCTGGCCCATTATACCGAACTGCGCAATCACCCGGACCTCGACATGACCAGCGGCCTCTCCCCCTACCTGCATTTCGGTCATATCAGCAGCCATGCAATCTTTGCCGCGATTGCCGATCGCGAGGGCTGGTCGCCGGACCGGCTGGGGCCCCGCGCCGCAGGGAAAAGGGCTGGCTGGTGGGGGCTCTCGACCAATGCTGAGGCTTTCCTCGACCAGTTGGTCACCTGGCGGGAACTTGGCTTCAACATGTGCAGCTTCGAACCGCGACGTTACATGGAGTATGCCAGCCTGCCTGAATGGGCACGCAGGACCCTGGACGAACACCGTCGGGACCCCCGCCCGATCTGCTACAGTCTCGAAGAATTGCGTGATGCGTGTACCCACGATGCACTCTGGAACGCCGCCCAACGCCAACTGCGCAGAGACGGGATGATCCACAACTATCTGCGCATGCTCTGGGCCAAAAAAATCTTAGAATGGACTCCGACACCGCAGGACGCCCTGGAAGTCATGATCGAACTCAACGACCGCTACGCCCTCGACGGCCGCGACCCCAACTCGTACAGCGGCATTTTCTGGTGCCTCGGCCGCTACGATCGGCCATGGGGGCCGACCCGACCGATCTTTGGCAGTGTCCGCTACATGAGTTCCGGGAATACGGCTAAGAAGGTCAAGCTGAAGAGATACCTGGAGAAGTATTCGTAAAGAGTGCGCAAAGAACTGCCCCTCGCGCGTTTTGGCCTGGGCGTGACTAGCGAAGCGTGGTGAGGAATTCAATGAGACTCTGGTTGAACGTTGCCGGTTGCTCGAGGTTCGCCATGTGCCCCGCGCCGGGGATGATATATAACTCGGACTGTGCCAGGCCAGCGGCGAGAGCCCGCGAATGCTCAAGGGGGATGGCCAGGTCCTGCTCGGCACCCATCACCAGGGACGGCAGGGCAAAGTCGGCCAGCCTGGCCAGGTAATCGTCTCGGTCGCGCATCGCCATCAGACCGCTGGCAAGGCCCTCAATCGAGGACGCCTCCATCCATTGCCGCACCTGATTGACCAACCCGGGATTTTTCTCCGGTATATCCGGAGCGAAGAGCACCCGGGCAAAAGTGTCGGCCACAATCCACCGGTTTCCCGCTCGCACTTCTGCGGCCAGCAAGGTGCGCTTTTCCTTACCCGCGGCGTCATCAGCAGAGGCACGGGTCACCATGAACACCGCCCCCATGATGCGCTCCCGGTAACGGTCCACCAGGTTCAACAGGACATAGCCGCCCATCGACATGCCGCCGACCACCGCCCTGGCAATACCCAACTCATCGAGCAGGCCGACCACCGCATCGGCATAGCTCGCCATGGAGGGCGGCCCGGGAGCAGGGAGGCTCTCGCCAAAACCCGGCAGGTCGGGGCAGATCACCCGGCAACCAGCATCGACCAGTGCCCCGATCTGCGGGTGCCACATCTCGCGGTTAAGTGGGAAGCCGTGGATCAGGACAATGGGCAGGCCGTCACCCTGGTCGCTATATTGCAAACGGTGATTTTTTCGCATATTGATGATTCTACACAGTGTTCAGTTCATTCCTGCCGCGCAAGGCCTGAACGAACCCAGCCCGCAACTCGATGATCACGTCAAGAAGCCGAACTTCTTCATCCGGTAACGGAAGGCGTCAATCCCGAGGTTGAGTTTTTTGGCGGCCTTGGACTGGTTGCCGTCAGCCATTTCCAGAGACTGGCGAATCAGCTCCCGCTCGACATCCTCGATGTCGATCCCTTCTGGCGGGATGCGCAAGTTCATCGGCCCCGAGGAGAAGTCGCCTGTCTTCGAGACCAGCTCGCGGGGGAGATGTTCGAGCATGAGCGTGTCCTCGCTTTCGAGAATGATGGCACGTTCGATAATATTGCGCAGCTCGCGCACATTGCCAGGCCACTCGTATTCTTCGAGGAATTTGCGTGCCATTTTGGAGACGCCGACCACGCTCTTGGCGAACTCCTTGTTGTAGTGGTGGATAAAGAACTCGACCAACGGCATGATATCGTCGCGGCGCTCACGCAAAGGCGGCAGATAGATTGGAATCACTTGCAGACGATAGTAGAGGTCGTTGCGGAAGGTCTTCTGCTCTATCTTTTGCAATAGCTCCTGGTTGGTCGCGGAAACGATGCGCACATCGACCGGGATCTCCTTGGTGCCACCGACCCGGCGGAAAGTGCGCTCTTCGAGGACGCGCAGCAGCTTGGCTTGCATCCCCAGCTCCATATCGCCAATCTCGTCGAGGAAAATGGTACCGCCGTCGGACATTTCGAACAAACCGCGCTTCTGGACCTTGGCATCGGTGAAGGCGCCCTTTTCGTGCCCCATGAGCTCACTTTCCAGAAGGGTCTCGGGCAAGGCCGCGCAGTTGATCGCCATGAAAGGCTGGTCCTTGCGGGCGCTCTCCATATGGATGGCCCGGGCGATCAGCTCCTTGCCGGTGCCGCTCTCGCCCTGGATCAGGACTGTGCTGGCGTCGCTTTTGGCGACCTTGCGCACCATATCGAGCACCTGCTTCATGTGGCGGCTGTCGCCGATGATGTTGTTAATCCCGAACTTGCTCTCCTGGACAGAACGCAGCTGGGCAACCTCCTTGCGCAACTGGCGATTTTCAAGGGCCTTCTTGACGATAATTGACAACTCGTCGAGGTTGAACGGCTTGTTGATATAGTCGTAGGCACCGAGACGCATTGCCTTGACCGCCGTCTCGAGGATACCGAGGGCCGTGACCATGATCACGATGATCTCGCTGTCGATCTCCTTGATCTTTTCCAGGACCGCCATCCCGTCCATGCCCGGCAGCTGGATATCGAGCAACACCAGTTCAGGGACTTCTTCCAAGACTTGCTTGAGCGCCTCTTCGCCGCTTGCCGCAGTCATGACTTCGTAGCCCTGTTTTTTTAGTGACTGCTCCAGCGACCAACGGATCAGGTGTTCATCATCTACAACCAGAATTCTCGCATTACGCACTTTGTGCCTCGTTCGTATCCGGTTCAGACTTACTGACCGGCAGGTAGATTAACACACGGGTTCCCTCACCAATGCGACTATTGATCTCGATCGACCCACCCTGCTGCTCCATGAGCTGCCGGCAGATGGCCAGGCCAAGACCGGTCCCCTGGGTCTTGGTGGTGAAAAATGGCGTGAAGATCTTCTCCAGGGCCTCGGGTGCAATTCCCGGCCCGGAGTCTCCGATCAGCACCCGGACCATCTCCGTGGCCTGATTTTCGACAAGCTCGGTCTGCAGCAGCAGAGTGCCACCATCCTTCATCGCCTGTATCGCATTAATGATTATATTAAAAAATACCTGTTGCAGCTGTTTGGCGTCAACCCAAACCGCAGGCAAGTTGCGGGTATATTCCTTGTTTTGGTTGACATTCTTGGCTTCAGGGTGCTGGCTGACGAAAAACATCGTCTTGTTAAGAAGATCGTTGGTGTCGACGTAGTCGAAGCTCGGCTTGCCAGGGCGACCGAAGAACAGCAGGTCGGTGGCAGCCTTGTCGAGGCGGGAAATCTGTTCAAGGATCTTGTCGACAACATCGCGACGCGGATCGTCTTTGGCAAAATCATCGGACAGGACCGTGACGGCACCACTGATAGCGGCCAGCGGATTCTTGATCTCATGGGCGATACCGGCCGACATCTCACCAACGGAAGCCAGGCGGTCGACCCTCTCCATCTGCTGGTAGTGACATTGCTGTAGTTCGTCGTTGGTCATACGCAGGCGGTCCACCATCGAGTTGAAACTGATCATCAGACGACTGACTTCATCACGGCTTTGCGGTTCGAGTCTGACACTCAGGTCGCCCTCTTCAACTTGGGCCATCCTGTTCGAAATGGTCTGCAGTGGCTGGCGCACAAAACGAAGAAAAATCAACGAGACCCCCCCGGTCAGCAAAAGCACGATGGCCAGCATGGTAAATCCAAAGAGCTGCGACGATTCGAGCAGTTGTGTCTCCATATCAACCAGTGAAAGATCGAGATTCAGGACACCGACCACCCTCCGGCCCGCACCATGACAGGGCGTGCAGCTCTGTTCAGTATAGATAGGCTTGACCACGCCCAGAATCTCTTCGCCCATGGCAGTGCGATATATGTTGTGCTGCTCTCCCTGCAGAAAGGTTGCAAAACTGCGGGGATCGACATTGCGGCCGATCTCATGGGGTTCGGAAGACTTGAGGACCCGGCCATCCGGGTGGAAGATGCGGACACCGACCAAGCCAGGGTCACTGCCAACCATCTCGAGAATCGTCTGTACTTCGCGGGTATTCCCTGAACTCATCGAGCTTTTCAGGGATCGCTCGATCACTGACATCAAGAGGTCTGCGGTGCGCTGACTGGCGTTGGTGATATAGGTATGTTCACGGCGAATATGAAAGATACTTACGCTGCCGATCGCAATCAGGAAGAGCAGGAAGGAGAGTATGACTAACCGACCAATCAGACTGTTGAGAAACATTGCACCCCGTTTCTGTAGCAGCGCGTATTTCAGCGCGACGTCGCCCCAAGCTTCTCTGGTTGCGGTTTCGACTCCGACGGTGCAGCAACACACACCCCCTGGAGGCAAGAGCCACGCCCCTTCATCGACTAGAGGGTTGATTCCCCGCGGCTTGCCGCGGGGTAGTTCATTTCCTCAAGTAAATCCTGGGGCCTTGCCGCCGGGAAAGGGTCAGATGGCAGTCGCTGAACACACTGAAGACCAGCGCCATCGGAACGGTGACCGGCTCCCGGTAATCGCATTACTTTTCATCCACGTCAGGAAAGAGGTAAGAAAGAATGACGTCGTCAAGGCTTTGTTTGACCTTAGGTGACGGCGATTTCGCCGTAGGAGTCTCCGGGGGGCTTGGCGGGCTAACGGCTTCCGGCCCGGGCTTCGGCTGTGGTCGCGGCACCATCGCGGGTGCGGCAGGGGCCTCCACGGGGGATGGCGGGGCCTGGCTTGCAGTCACCGGCAACCCTGCAACCTTGGGGGCGGCTTTATGACCAGCCACGCTCTGCGTAGCCCCCTGGCGACGAGCATGAAAACGCTCAATGACCGCATCGAATTCGCCGGCTTTGAGACAGCGTAGCATCTCCTTGTGTTGTTCCTTCATCAACTCCTCGACAACTTTATTCAGGTTGTCGACTTTGGTGATGTCGGCGTAGGAGGTTTTCTTCGAGGCGAGAATCGTGCCACCCTGGTAGAGCAAGGTGACGATATTGGGGCTTTTCAAGCCACTGTCCTCGGTCTGGATGTGGTAAACCTCGCCCTTGTAGCGAAAATTATGGTTGAAACCAACGACCATCTGGACCATCCATTCACAGCTGATTTTATTGGAGATTATTATCACAGCCACTGTTCAGGTGCAATAGACCGGACGGGGGCCGACTAATCCGCATAATGAGCAATGTAGCCCGCGGCCCGGGCATCCTGACCGAGCAGGACCAGAGCCGAGCGGTATGCATCCATCATGCGCTCGTCCTTGGGGTTGATAATTGCGGCCTTGACGCCTGCCTCGAGAGCCATGGCGAAAAACGTGGCCGATAGGATCGGTCGCGATGGCAGGCCAAAGGAGATATTGCTCACGCCGAGGGCCGTTGCCAATCCGAGTTCCTCGCGGACCAGGCGTAGGGCCCGCAAAGATTCAAGGGTCCGCTTCTGCTCGGCCGAGACCGTCAGGGTCAGGCAGTCAATCACCAGGTCCTGCGCTGGCAACCCCACGGCAAGCGCCGCGTCAAGGATACGACGGGCAATAGCGACGCGTCCTTCAGCCGTCTCCGGAATCCCTGCTTCGTCGAATGGCAGGCCGATCACTGCCGCTCCGTAGCGGCGGGCCAGCGGCAGGACCAGGTCCAGGCTTTTGGTCTCACCGGTGACCGAGTTGATCAGGACCTTGCCGTCGGCGGCCTTTAAGGCACGTTCGAGAGCCTTCGGGTCTGAGGTATCGATCACCAGCGGCGCCGTACTGGCTCCGCTGACCGCGTAGACCGCCCGTTCCAGGGCCGCGGCCTCGTCAACTCCTGGGGCGCCGCAATTGACATCCAGGAGATGGGCTCCGGCGGCCACCTGAGCCGATGCTTCGCGCCGGATATAGGCGGTCTTCCCGGAATGCAGTTCTTCTGTGTACCCCTGCTTGCCGGTTGGATTGATGCGCTCACCGATCAGGACACAGGGTAAGTCGCCACCGAATTCAACCACGGCACTGCGGCTGGACAGGAAACCGTGCCGGAGTGGCGGTGTCCAATCATGGAAGCCATTGCCCAGCGCTGTGCGCATGGCCCGGATATGCTCAGTTGTCGCCCCACAGCAGCCCCCGATAACACGGGCACCAAGGGTGACCAGGCGCTCGAGGAAGGGGGTCATTTCGGCGGGTGTGCCGGGAAAGGTCGTCCGGCCGTTTTTGAGTGTTGGCAGTCCGGCGTTGGCCTGGGCGACCAACGGTCGCTGCGATACCTTGCGCATCTCTGCAAGGATCTCGTAAATACCGTCGATACCGAGCCCACAGTTGCTACCGATGACATCGGCCTGCAGGGCATCCAGGGTAACCGCAGCAGCCGCAGGCGATGTCCCGAGCACGGCACGTCCTCCGTCATCGAAGGTCAGCTGGGCAATGATCGGTAGATCACAGACGTCGCGACAGGCGATAATGCCGGCGCGCAGTTCACGGATATCGAGAAAGCTCTCAAAGGTGATCAGGTCGGCGCCGGCATCGGCCAGGGCCGCAATCTGCTCGGCAAAGATGTCCACCAGCTCATCAAAGCCTGCGTCGCCGACCGGTTTGGCGAAACGCCCGGTCGGGCCGACGGCGCCGCCGACAAACTGCCGGGGACCTGCCGCCTGACGGACCAGGAGAACAGCTCGTCGGTTGAGTTCGTCAACTGCCTCCTCAAGCCCATAATGAGCCAGCTTGGCGCGATTGCCGCCAAAACTGTTGGCGACCAGGATATCGGCCCCGGCCGCGGCATATTCAGCATGAATACCTGCCACGACCTCCGGTGCAAGACGGTTCATCTCTTCGGGACAGCCGCCCGGCGCCAGGCCGCGCTCCTGGAGCAGGGGGCCCATTGCACCATCGAGAATCAGTACCCGCTCAGTGAGCGCGGACCGGAAATCGATCACTCGTCTCCCCCGACGGGCAGACTGATCATTTTTCCGGTGGGAGACATCCCTTCTTGCACCAGACTGAAATCGGGGTTGACCGGCTGCCGCAGGTCGACATGCCCTTTGAGCGTCGCCACCGGGGCACCCTCCACAAGAATGCGCACCTGGCGCAGGTGAGGGAAATTGACGGACAGAGTGTTCGCCAGGCCGTAGATCGTCAGCAGTTCGCTTTGGGTGCCGCCGGGGTGCGCAGACACCAACTCCTGACTGAAATCAACATTCACCAGGCTGTCGGCAGAAAGGACGCCGCGCAGCTCAACCTGCGCCGGCAGGATAGGTACCAGGTCGGTTTGCGGACCGGCAATCAAGGCCTCAACCGTATTACGCAGGCAATCATCGTCGGTCGGGCATTCTTCGATACTGCGATTTTCGGCGATCAGGGCCTGGCCGTCGGCAGAAGCAAAGTAGAGAATCACCTCCCGGGTCGGTTGCACCGTCGTTTCCAAGGCCACCGGTTCCGTCCGGGACGGCTCGGTGGTTTTTAAATAGCCGATCACCAGGCCGATGACGAAGAGCAGCACAACCAGGGCGCCCCACAGGAACAGGCGCTTGTGCCACGGACGACGCTGCGATTTGCGTGATGCACGATAAGACTTGAGCATGATTCAGTCCAGACTGACCGTGGTCACTCCCCGCAGTTGTTCGCCGAGGAAGCTGCCGCCGACCCGTTCGAAGCGGTCGGGGATATCGGTCACAAAATAACGTGGTGGAGAAGCCAGCGTTGCATGGCTCAGCAGATGGCGCTCGGTGAGCCGGTGAGCCACAGCCTTGGCAGTCTCGCGAGCCGAGTCGACCAGCTGGACATCGGGGCCGGCAACCGACTGCAAAGTCTGCTTCAACAACGGGTAATGGGTGCACCCCAGGACCAGGGTGTCGATCCCCTGGTCAAGCAGGGGGGCAAGATATTCTCTGGCGGCCAACCGGGCGATATCGTGGCTGGCCCAGCCTTCTTCGGCAAGGGGTACAAAGAGGGGACAGGCGGCGGCAAACACCACGACATCCTGACGGACGGCACGCAAGGCACGCTCGTAGGCTCCACTGCGAACCGTCCCTTCTGTGCCGATCACCCCGACCCGGCCGTTGCGGGTGACTTCCAGAGCCCGCCTTGCCCCCGGCTCAATCACTCCAATCACCGGCACCTGGTAGCGTTCCGCCAGGTCATCAAGGGCAACCGCGGAAGCCGTATTACATGCAACGACCAGAAGTTTGACCCGCTGGGCAAGCAGAAAGCGTGCAGCTTCGTGTGCATAGCGCAGCACGGTCGGCGGACTCTTCGTACCATAAGGCACCCGCGCCGTATCACCCAGGTAGACCAATGATTCATCTGGAATCTGGCTGCGCAGTTCCCTCAGGACGGTCAGTCCGCCCACCCCTGAATCAAACACGCCAATGGCTCGTTCCGGCACCGTCAACACCCTCTTTCCCGCAGGTCCCAGCAGGGGGTTACTCTAGTGAGCAAGGCGGCAAAAGTCAAGAATTATGGGAGTTTTTTAGCCTTTGTCACATCTTCAAAAAATGATAATATATCGGTCCAGCAGCTTAAGCAATTAGTGAGTTAAAGACTGAAGGGGTGCCTGGTGGATTTTTCTTCACTCATTGAATTCCTGAAAAAATTTGAAACCGCCAAGGTTATGGCCTACATCCAGGCCATGGACCTCAAGACGGTCATGGAACACCCCTACTTCCTGACCGGCGTCGGGATCACAGCGATTATTGCCTTCCTCATGCGCTGGCGGCTGCTGCTGGTCATCGTGATGACCATTACCGGCTTCATCTACCTGTTAAGCTACACCCTCGCTCAAGGGACGTCCCTGGAAGGCGGCATGCCGACCGATTCGCTCCTGGTGCTGGTTGGCGGCGGCTCGTTTATCGTCTTTCTCGCCATCTACCTGCTTTTTATCCGCAACGACTGAGTTCGCAACGGCTCCAGTCCTTGTAATCAATGAAAGAAAAACCCGTGACGACGGGTAACTTTTGGGTCACGGGCGTCAGCACCACTGCAGGTTGCAGTGTCCGACAAGTGATGCTATGTTTGCCGTGTTGTTCAGGCTCTGGCTCCTGACCGACCACCGCAACCTGTACCAGCCAATCCGAACGAACATAGAGGTCCTCATGGCTTTTTCTCTCAAAAAACGCGACTTCCTGCTGGTGGGGATCGCCATCGTGATCCTGGCATTCCTCTGGCAGGCACCTCCCGAGTCGACCAGCCGTGTGCCTTACGACAACGATCACCGTCAGTTCTATGATATCGTCAAGAACGATGGCAAAAAAGCCGCCGAAAAATTCTGCGAGGAGTGCCACAACAAGGACGCCGTCCCCTTCCCTGAAGGGCACCCTGCAAAATATCGCTGCCTGTTCTGCCACAAGATGCAATCCCCCTGAACGGCCCTGGTGACCTCCCGCCAGAACACGTACCAAACTGGGCATTCTACCAGATTATCGCCGGGCGCCGATGCTTCCTCGGCCAGGCCATTGGATTAAATCCAGAATTTTCAGCAATTTATGATCACAGCAGCATAAGGCTTTTTTTGGCATGGGCATTGCTTTTCCACTTTTGCTACCACAGATCATGTTTACGCCAACCAAAAGCGCACCACGGAGTTTGTTATGCTGAAACCGCTCGAGAGTAGCCAGCACAGGATACAAACCAATGTCATCGATGCCCTGCTCTATCTGCTGACCGGGATCGCAATGGCTATCATCAGCGTCTCTTTCCTCCTCTGGCTGCGCTTCTGAGAAGATTTTTCCAATCATCAGCAGAAAATACGTAACCAGGACATATCATGCGCAGAGTGGTCCAAAATACTTTTGAACCTCGAGTGGCCGAGGTGTTTGTATATGCGTCATGGACATTTATTTTATGATTACTTCTATCAGATGCCCTGAATCTCCCCGTTAATCTCCGCTCCCCAGGGACCTGGTACGTAAAAATCAGATGCAAACGATAACCCCGATGCGGGACGACCCAAGTTGGCGTGTTCCCTTTCGTGCAGTCCCACAAGAGTAAAAACTCCCGTTCAAAACAAAATACCCTGCAATGGCTTGACACTGGCTTTGCGAAGAGGTTCAATCATGCGACCAAATCCATCGAGAGGCATATTGCCATGAGTTTTCTCAAAAAGATGTTCGGCAAGAAGGATCCTGTTGAAGAAATGCGTCAGTTCCACGCCCGGCAGGACTGGGCAGGGGTATTGAACGTCTCGAATCGCCTTGATCGCAGCGAGCTTGACGGCCCTATCCAGGAAGAGATCACCGCCTGGGAGGTCGAGGCTGGCGACGCACTTGCCGCCATTAACCTCGATGAGGGCGCATGGGCCCAGAAATCAGGCAACCTGCTGCGGGCCCGTGAAGATTACCAGTTGGCCGCAGAGCAGGCACGCTCGGCACTGTTGCGCGAACGCGCCGAACAGGCCCTGGCCGCCCTGGAGTACGGCGAGCGGCCGCAACAGGTCGCCGTTGTCGATAACGGCCCAGCAACCCACGCCAGCTGCAGCAGCAGTTGCGCGACTCACACCGACGCTGCCGCGACCATGCCGGAGATGGGTCTCGATGAGGAGGCCCGCCTCGAATTACTGCTTGCCACCATGACTCCCGAACTGGCGGAACGTTACTTGTCGGCGGGTCCCGCATTACGGAAGGCCTGGCTGGCGGTTCAGGATGGCGAGGAGGAACAGGCCCTGTCGTTGCTCCAGGAGGTTCCCGAAACGGAGCGCAACGCACTCTTTCTCTTCGAGCGTGGCGCATTGATGGCCCGCAGAGGACAGCACGAGAAGGCCTTTCAAGACCTGAAAGCCGCCTTGATTGCCGAACCGGACCTGTTCCCGGCCTTCGACGTCCTGGTTGATGTCCTGTTGGCGACCGGGCAGATCGATAAACTGGAAGAAGCTCTCAAACTGAACCTTGCCGCCGGCCGCTTCATCGGTTACTGCTGGGCACGTCTCGCCGAACTGCACGCCCAGCGCCGTGAACTGGAGCCGGCCCTGGCCGCGGGACTTAAAGCCATCGAGGAGGGGTTCATGGACCAGGGGCTGATCCTCCTCTGCGCCCAGCTGCTGGAGCAGGCCGAGCGTTTTGATGACGCCGAAGCGCTGCTCAAACGCATGCCGGCAGGCGGCTGTGGTGGCGGAATTCACCCGATGCTGGCCGAATTCTGGTTGCGCCGCGAGCAGAATCTCGACCAGTCGCTCGAATCCTTCAAGGGGGCTCTGCGCCAGGAGCGCGGCAACCCGCGCTGGCTGTTGCGTATCGCACAGGTCTACCAAGCCAAGGGCTGGCGCAAGGAAGCTTCAGAGCAGATCGAACGGCTGATGCGACAGGAGGACCTTCCGGATCAGTTTCGTGGAGAAGTGAAAGCCATGGCGGACCGGTTGCAGCAGGTCTGAATCATGACCCCCTGAAAAATAGCGACAGCAAAGCCGGCACATGGATGTGCCGGCTTGCTATATCAAGCAATATCGGAAATTGTTATTCTGGCCGCCATGCCTCTGTGGCGACAGTGGCCTGGCCCGGGGTTACTGGCGCACCCGCGCGGTGCCGCGGGCATCACGCAGAACCCTGACCCGGTCACCGACATTGTAGACGGCATCCTTCTCTTGAACGATGGCCAGCAGTTCACCGTTGTCCAGTTCCACTTCCAGTTCCACCCCGGCCTTGGTCGTCACACCCTTTTCAATTGCCGAGCCGGCCAGACCGCCGACGATGGCCCCGCCAACGGTGGAAATGGCCCGGCCGGTCCCGCCACCGATCCCACTTCCCAGGACACCGCCCATGGCACCGCCCGCAAGAGTCCCCATCCCCGTATTGGTCCCCTCGATCGTCACATCGGCAACACGCAGGATCGTGCCGTAATAGACAGAATGGGACACACGAGCCTGGTCGCGGGAATAGACATCTCCGGAGCGGCTTTCCGTCATGCAGGCCGACACCAGCATGGCAGCCAGCAGCAGGGCTGAGAACAATCCGAGACGTTTCAAGCGATCGTCGCACATAGAGAGCATCCTTTCATAACCTGAACTGTTTTAAGTTATTTTAGCATATCATCTGCCGTCTGTCGCAAGGCACCTCCCCGGCAATCAGGGCCGGAGGATCAGTCCCGGTAATGCCGTTTTTTGAACTGCCTGCTATACTTTGAAACGAGGACAACCTGATCGAGGAGTCATGCATGTGCAGAATCATTCCCTGTGGGCTGACCGTTATCCTGTTCATGAGTCTGATGTGCAGCTGCTCGCAGACGACCCTGAGCGGGTCCTGGCGAAACCCTGACTATCTGAAGACCGTCACAAAAATCTACATCGTCGGTGTTTCCAGGCAGGAGACCCAACGACGCATCTTCGAGGATGAATTCGACCGTCAACTGCAGAGCTACGGCATCAAGACGGTTTCCAGCTACAAGGACCTGGACAACGTCGAGGACGTCGGGCAGGAATTCATCATGGAGAAAGTCAGAGCCAACGGTGCCGACGCTCTCCTGATGACCCGCATCCTGAACAAGCGTACCGAGGAAGTGGTCTATCCCGGCCGCATATACGGCTACAATTACGGCCCATGGTACTATCCGCGCCCTTACTATCGGAACTACCGGGACTATTACGAACGCCGCTACGATATGCTGTACGAACCGGCCACGGTCTCCAGGTTCAAGGTAATCACCCTGGAAAGCAACCTCTACGATGCCGCCACGGGAGAACTGACCTGGTCGGCCCAACTGGAAACCGTGATGGAAGGCAGCATTGAGGCGATGATCCGGGATTTCATCGAGGTGGTCACCAAGGACCTGATAGACCAGGGAGTGATCTGAGCGGCCCCGGCATGCTCCCGGAGAGAATTCAACCCTGCCCGCAGGACTTCCATCCACGAGGCGTTCATCACGTGCACCCGCCAGAAAAGTCCACGCCTGGGACCTTCGTTCGACACGCTGAGCGCATGGATGTCACCTTTGAGCCGCTTGAGCGCCGCTGGATCGAGATGACTGTCAATCAGGGTGGGATCCGGCCTTCGTCGGACGATGCTGCTTGTAGGTTCAATTTCTTTCATGCTAAGTTCCTCCGTCGCACAGCAAATCTTCGTATCACGGGAACAATCATGATTTTGCAAGGAACTCTCGTCAACATGGCGGCCGTCATCGCCGGCTGCCTGATCGGAAGATGGACCGGGCGCTACCTTTCCGCCAGAATGCGCCAGACCCTGATGATCGGCCTCGGTCTCGCCGTGCTGCTAATTGGTTTGCAACTCGCCCTACAGAGTCGCCAGATCATGGTCGTGATCGGTGGCCTGATTTTCGGCGGCCTGATTGGTGAAGCGCTGGGCATTGAGAAACGCCTGGAAGGGTTCGGCCTGCGTCTGCAGGAGCGATTTTCCGGCATGGGGCGTATTGCCGAAGGTTTTGTCACCGCGAGCCTGCTGTATTGTGTGGGCGCCATGGCGATCATGGGGGCCCTCCAGGACGGCATGGGAGGCACTCCAACGATCCTCTATGCCAAGGCCGCCCTGGACGGGGTCGCCTCGATCGCGTTGACTTCGACGCTCGGCATCGGCGTCATCTTTTCCATCATCCCCCTGTTGGTCTACCAGGGCGGCATTACCCTGGCCGCCGGACTGGCCACGACCATCCTCACCGAGCCGGTCATTACCGAGATGAACGCCGTGGGTGGACTGCTGATCGTCGCCATCGCCTTTGACCTGATGGGCATCAAACGTCTGCCGGTCGGCAACCTGCTGCCTGCTGTCTTCGTCGTTGTCGGCCTGCTCTGGGTCTTCGGTATGGCCTGAGACAAAGGGACCGAAGTAAACCGGGGATGGCAAATGGTCACCCCCGGTGAGCGGTTTGTCTCAGCTTATCGATCGACTATCGCGACCTTGGAGAGGCGTTTGCCAAGATACGTGACCCCAAGCACCAGTGTCGAAGAAATCCCGATCATGATGATGCCCAGGGCGGAGAGTTTGCCCCACAAACCATCTTCGGCAAAGCGCAGGATTTGTACGGCGAGCACCTCGGTCCCGGGGCGGGACAGAACGACGGACAGGGTCAACTCGCGCAGGAACATGGTTGCCATGAGAATCCACCCGGAAACGATGCCTGGGATCAGCAGCGGAATAACGATCCTCCGCAAAGTCTGGAACGGGCTGGCGCCGCACACCCGGGAAGATTCCTCAAGGTGACTGTGGATCTGTATGAAGGCACTCGAGAGAGGTCGGATGCCATAGGGGAGATAAGTGGCAATGTAGCCGATCAGCAGCGCCCACATGGTCGAATACAGAGGCGTCCGCACGAAAAACCACATGAATCCGACGCCGATGACAATCCCCGGGAAAGAGAAGGACAGGAAGCTCAATGACTCGAGAGCCCCCGCGGCCGGAGTGCGGACCTTGACGATCACGTAGGCGATCAAAATAGCCAGCGCCACCCCGAGGGTTGCACCGAAGACGCCAAGCGTGAGGCTGTTCTTGAGGGAGAGCACCGAAATCGGGTCCTTGAGGACATCGGCCCAATGCCTGAAGCTCATCATGGAGAAGGCCTTGGCACTCGGCACCATCGAATAGGGGACCAGGGACGTGTAAAAAAGTACCACCACGGGCAGCACAATGAGCACGAATGAGATTAAGCCGACCACGGCGAACAGTGGATAGCGTCTCCCTTTGAGATCGATCAGGGTCGGTTTGAAACCCCGGCTCGAGATAGTCACGAATTTGCCGCTCTCCGCAGTCAGGTAGCGATAAAGGTAGATCAACGTGATCGAGGCCGCCAGGGCGCTCATGCCCAGGGCCGCCGCCTTGCCGTAGTCGGCCGAGAACCCCGTTGAGATGCTTCGGTAAATATGGGTCGCCAGCACGTAGATCCGGCCCGGCATGCCGACCACCGATGGAACTGCGAAAGAGGCCAGGCTTCTGACAACGACCAGAATCGCCGAGGCTAAAATGGCCGGGCGCAGCACCGGCAGCGTCACCCGCATCAGGGTGCGCAGGGTCGAGGCCCCGCACACCTTCGAGGACTCCTCAAGGGCAATATCGAAGGCGCTCATGGCCGGCGCAATGATCAGGTAGGCAATCGGCAGATCGAGCAACCCTTCAACCAGAATCATGCCACTGAGAGAGTAGACGTTGAAGGGCGCGGCCTTCAGTTGCAAGACATCCATCAGGAGCCGGTTGAGAATCCCGTTGCTGGGATTGAGCAGGAGCACCCAACTCACCGCGAACAGGATGTGGGGAATCATCATCGGTACGATAGAGATCACCCCGAACAGGCCCTTGAAGGGGATGTTGGTGCGGGTATTCATGTACGCTAAAAAGAGTGCAAGCCCGGTGGCGAGGACCGCCGAGCCGAAAGTGAAGATGACGGTATTCCAGAGGATCTCGAAGAGCGCGGGGTCCGTGTAAGCCTCGACGTACTTGGCCGTGGTGAACGTCCCGAAAGTACCGAAGCCCTCCGAAAAACTGCCGAAGAGCAGCATGACCACAGGACAGACGGTCAAGAAGCCGACGATGATGATCAGGGTCGTGGTCAGGGTTGGTTTCCGGATCATGGCGAGTTCAACTGTCTTCGGCTACAGGAAGAAGAAAACAATGATCAGGGTTGAAGGAAATCGACACCTCGTTTCCCTCGACAATTTGCACGGTCGGAGACACCGTCGTGGTAAACAACTGGTCGCCGACGCGAATATCCCCTTCGTAGGCTTCGCCGATGAATACCAGGGTCTCCATCCTGCCACGGAAGATGTTGTCCCCCTCCCCGACCGGTTTGTCAGCAAGGCTGATGAACTCGGGACGTACGCACAATGCCGCAGCCGTGTCACATTCGAGCTTTTGGCTGTTCAGACCACGAATGGGGCCGATTTCCGTATCGATCACCGCATACTGCCCATTCACTGATGTGATTCGCCCCTTGATGAGGTTGGCACGTCCGATAAAGTCAGCAACGAACTGGTTGCCGGAGTTGAAATAGACCTGCTTCGGATCGCCAATCTCGACAATTCTCCCGGAGCGCATGATCGCGACCTGGTCTGAAAGCGCCAGAGCCTCGATGCGATCGTGAGTCACGTAGACCGCGGTAATCTGCAACTCGGTCAGGAAATGGCGCAGCTCTTTGCGGGTCTCCTCGCGCAGTTTGGCGTCGAGGTTGCTCAAGGGTTCGTCGAACAGGATGACCTTCGGTTCGGCAACCAGGGCCCGGGCCAGTGCGACCCGCTGCTGCTGGCCACCGCTGAGCTTGGTCGCCGGGCGGGTTTCGAACCCTTCGAGCTGTACGAACTTGAGGGCCTTGGTGACCTTGGCACGCACTTCGTCTTTGGCCAGTTTGCGAGTGGTCAGGGGGTAGGCGACGTTTTCAAAGACGTTCATGTGCGGCCAGATGGCGTAGGTCTGGAACACCATGCCGAGACCGCGATTTTCCGGTGGGACGAAGATGTTTTTTTCCCGCGACCAGACAATTTCATCGCCGATGATGATTTCCCCTTCATCTGGCGACTCCAGGCCGACGATACATCTCAGCAGGGTGGTTTTCCCGCATCCGCTCGGACCGAGCAGGGTGAAAATCTGGTTGGCCGGGATCGTCAGGTCAACCCGGTCGAGAGCCTTGATCAGCCGGCCATCGGAATAATAGTTCCTGGTCAGCCCCTTGATCTTTATTTCCATGACCCCTCAATTGACATAGCAGCGGGACCGGAAGCCTCCGGCCCCGCTGCAATCTGTGTATGGATTAAACAGTGACTTTTCGTGCTTATTTTGCGTAGAAGATGGCCTTGAACTTGTCACCCCATTGAGCAATTTCCTGATCGGACAGTTCGCGGATCGGGAGCACTTTCGCTTCGCTGATCCCGGCTATGGGCGGGAAAACTCCAGGGGCCAGCACATACTCGCCAACCTTGTCGGCCAGCATTTGCATGGCGCCCTTGGACAGCCAGAAATCGATAAAAAGGCGGGCCGCATTCGGGTTGGGGGCCTTGGCTGCAAGGGCGATTCCACGTGGCGAACCGAGCAGCGGGCTGACGTGGGCCCAGTCAAGTGGTGCAGGGGCCTTGGTGATGATGTACTTGGGCATGGAGATCGCGATCAGCTTCTCACCGCTCTCCACCGGTGCCGGTGTCGGGCTGAAAGACTTGACAAACATCGGCTTGTTGGCAGCCAACCCCTTGACGAAAGCCATCCAGGCCGCCTCGTCTGCGAACACCTTCGACTCCTTCAAGCCCACCAGCCAGGAGATGGTGGTCGCATGCGTGGCCGGATCGGGCATGACGATCTTGTCATACCACTTGGGGTCGGTTAAATCCTCGTAGCGCTTGGGAACATCTGCCGGTTTGACCAGCTCCTTGTTGTAAATCGGAGCGACATATTCGATGCCGAACTGCACGATGGTGTCATCAGCCAACGCCCAATCCGGATAGCCGACTGCGGAAGGGGAACGGTAAGGGGCAAGAACGCCTTTATCCTTCAGCGTCTGCAGGATCGGCAAAGGGCCCTGCAGCACATCGGCCTGGAGCTTACCCGCTTCATGCTCGGTCAGAACCGTCGCCAGATATTTTGAGGTGGAGATGCGGGTATAAATGCCTTTCACACCCTGGCTGGCGGTGAAGCTCTCCATCAGAGGCTCTATGGCCGTAATGTTCGCATACAGGTTGGCCTGCCCTTCCGCTTTCGCCTTGGCGATATCGGCAGCGCATACCGTTGAGGCCATCAAAACGCCCAACACAAGAATTGCCAATTTCTTCATGATTACACTCCTTCATATTTCTGAAAGTTAACGTTGAGCGTTCAGAGGATCAAACGCGACGGCATCACTCTGTCACTGGCCTAAATCACATTAATTTTCCCACAAAATCACTCGATGTCAAAATCCGACAGGCATATTTCCACAAGAGAAGAGCCAGTGTGCTAACCTGCCATAAGCGCAGCGGGAAGAGGGGACATCCAAATCAGGGAAGACTTGCAGGAAGGGTCGATGATCACAGCCAACTGGCGTGATGGGACCCAAACACAGCAGATGATTGGCAAGTGACATACCGGGCAGTGCTGTTAAACTTCTTGGACCTGTTTTTGATCGATATAAAGGCTGACCCGGGACAAGACCTCTTTGCAGCAAGGAGAGCCGGATATTTATGAGTAATCAGCAGAAGCTCTCTGCATCTCAAGTTTTCCTGACCTTTCTCAAGCTTGGCCTGACCTCCTTCGGCGGACCGGTCGCTCACCTGGGTTACTTCCGGAATGAATTCGTCGTGCGCAGGCGCTGCATGAATGACAGTACCTATGCAGACCTGGTGGCTCTCTGTCAGTTCCTGCCGGGACCGGCCAGCAGCCAGGTCGGCATCGGCATCGGCATCGGCCAGGCCGGCCTGCGCGGCGGCCTGGCCGCATGGAGTGGCTTTACCCTCCCCTCGGCGGTTGCCCTGATCCTGTTTGCCTATGGCATTACGGCCCTTGATGTATCGGTTGTCCATTCCGGTTGGCTGCACGGCCTCAAGGTGGTGGCGGTCGCCGTGGTTGCACAAGCCATTTATGGGATGGCCAAGGCTTTGTGCCCGGACGCCCCCCGACGGATTATGGCGATCCTGGCAGCGATCATCACCATGGCCCTGCCAAGTGTTCACGGTCAGCTGGCGGCGATCACTGCAGGAGCCCTGCTCGGCCTGATCTTTTTGCGCTACGAGGGCCAGGCCACTCATGAGCCAGAGGTCTTCAACCCCGGCAGGACCATGGCGGTGTGCAGCCTCGGAATTTTTTGCGGACTGCTTTTGTTCCTGCCGCTGCTCGCCCGCAGTGGCGTGCACTCTTTTGCCTTGATCGACAGCTTTTACCGTGCAGGCTCACTGGTTTTCGGCGGCGGGCACGTGGTGCTGCCGCTGCTGCAAGCCGAGGTCGTCAATCCAGGCTGGATTAGCAAGGATCTCTTTCTTGCCGGTTACGGTGCCGCCCAGGCCGTGCCGGGGCCGCTGTTCACCTTCTCCGCCTATCTCGGCGCAGCCCAGCAGATTCATCCCAACGGCTGGGCCGGCGGCATCCTTTGCCTGCTGGCGATTTTTCTCCCCTCTTTTCTACTGGTCGTCGGCATCCTGCCTTTCTGGGACGCCTTACGCAAAATCCGCCGTGTCCGAGCGGCGCTGCTTGGTATCAACGCTGCGGTTGTCGGGTTGCTGATCGCAGCTTTCTATGACCCGGTCTGGAGCAGTGGCATACTTTCCTTGGGTGATTTGCTGCTGGCGCTGGGTGCTTTTGGGCTGTTGACACTCGGCAAGGTTCCCCCGTGGGCGGTGGTCGGTGCAACGGGGTTGGCGGCCGCACTGTTCGGCCACTTCGGAGCCTTCTGAAGCCAAAACAAATCGCATATTTTATCTTGTGGTTAGCCCGCCCCGGGATAAACCCATTTTAATTGAGGCCGCGGAACTTCTCTAACATTGTTGTCCTGGTTTGTGCTAGTATTCCGTGCCTGAAGAGAGGCGAAACCCTGGAGCACCAACCTCGGTTGCATTATGATTCTGCCCGCTGTAGTCTTGTGAAAAGTTCTCCCGATTCGAACAATCTTTCTTTTATGTTGCTCTAAATCCCCATAGGAAATCACGTCATGAAGAGAATGCTGCTGTTTTTTCTGCTTATCGTGCTCGTCGCAGGTGGTGCCTTCATCTCAATCACCAGAGACTGGCAGACACCGGAGATCAAGCTTCCGGACACAAAATACGTCAACCACGAAGTGATCGCCATGACCAGCGACAATCGAGGGCTCGGCGAGATCTGCTATTATCTGGACGGCAAGAGTGAGAGTAAGTCCTGTGTACACGCTGGCGGAGCAGCCGTCTACGAACTGAAAGTCGACCTCTCTTCACTCGCCGATGGTGAACATGAAATGTGCATCACTGCCGCAGATGAAAACCAGATGTTCCCGAACAAGGCGAACCTCTGCCGGGCCTACACCCTCGACAAGGTCCCACCCAAGGCGGTCCTGGAAGCGGCAACCCGTTACATGCAGCGCGGGGGAGCGGCGGCGGTGTTCGTCTCGACGCCCGAGCGCGAAACCGATATTCAAGTGATAGTCGGGGACTACCAATTCCCGTTTATAAGCAATGCCGAGGGCACACGTCATTTTGCCATCTTTGCCCATCCGCATGACATCGAAATGGCCGCCTTCAAGCCAGTGGTTCAGATCAAGGATCTGGCCGGCAATACGCGCCGTCTGCTGATCGGGACCATCAGCAAGGACCGCACCTTCAATAAGGACAACCTGAACGTCCCGCATTCCTTTATCGAGAGTAAAGCCCTGGAAATGCTCAACAAGGAAGGTTCAGACAAGGAG
This sequence comes from Geobacteraceae bacterium, assembly GCA_024641085.1. Taxonomy (GTDB): domain Bacteria; phylum Desulfobacterota; class Desulfuromonadia; order Desulfuromonadales; family BM103; genus JAHEDT01. Next base: position 67,796 of record JAHEDT010000012.1, read on the forward strand.
ACCTTCCTTGAGATGAACAGAAACCTGCGTGCTGCAAGCCAGGCCAAGATCCGTTCGGCAACATCTGCCGCCGAGGCAATCGCTCCCATGTGGCAAGGGGTCTTTTACCGCAATGCCGGCGCGCCCAAGGCACAATATGCCGATCATCGCACCTATCTGCTGGACAATGAAAAGATCGATCAGCAAACCCACTTCGGCCTCGACATCGCCGGTCTTGCAACCATGCCGATCAGGGCCGCCAATGATGGCGTGGTCACTTTCGCAGATTATGTCGGGATATACGGCAACTGTATCCTTATCAATCATGGTGGCCATGTTTCCACCTTGTACGCCCACCTGTCACAGATCGATGTCACTCCGGGGACCAGCGTCACCAAGGAACAGGTCATCGGCCGTTCCGGCAATACCGGTATGGCCGGGGGAGATCATCTCCACTACGCCACTTATGTTGCCGATGTCCCCGTCGAGCCGACCGAGTGGTTCGACTCGTTCTGGCTGAAGTCCAGGATCGATGCTATCTACAGCGACTTCAAAGCGACAGAGTAGTTAAGAGCGTGCCCCAATGCGGCCAGTTAATCGAGGCCAAGCGGCTCAGCCATGGGACGGCAGGGACGTTGAAAACCCGGAATTTATAGCCCACTGCGTTGGCCAGGGCCGCGCTTTATACACCTTTCGTTATGCCCAGTTGCACCATTGGTTATATTGAAATGCACTACTTTTTACTTCAGAATGATATGCAGGGCTCACCTTTGAGCGTTCCGTTGGTTGATACAGGTCCAAGGGGGAATTTATGGGGGATACAGAGATCAAGATCACAATCGACCCGAATGGCAACATTCGCAGGGAGGCCGCTGATCGGCCAGAGCCGGCGGCCAAAAAACCGAGATTCCTGAAGAAGCTTACGGCTATCCTGCCGACACGTACGGCAGCTCTGGACAACCGTTAGTCGCGTCTGTCTCAAGGCCGTTCAGGTCGACCAGGCGAGTGGAACAGTTCAGGCCGTCTTCTGGAAGATCAATCGCTCTGAAACCAAAAACTCACGATTCAAGTCTGTTACAGGGTCGCAGGGCCTCTCCGATTTGAAAATCATGGCCACTCGGTTTGCTTGCCGGGTGGCCTTTCGTTTTCATCCCGGGCCAGTGATGGGCGTAGTTTTCTTGCCTATTGTGTTGCGTCGATATATGTTCAAACAATACGGGGATTGCCGTATCCGACAGGTTGGGATTAGGATTAAGCAACCAGTCGGGGTCAATTTTCGCCAAGAGCACCGTTAACTATCGTTGCACCAAGAGGAGAATGATATGCCCGCAGTATTAGTGACAGTGAACCAAATCAGCGCCTCAGCATCGAACGCCTCTGTACGAGGACACCGCCTCACAATGGACCGCCCTGAAGCAAAGGGGGGGAGCAATCAGGGCATGATGGGAGGAGAAGCTCTCCTGGCCGGACTTGGGGGCTGTTTTATGAGTAATGTGCTGGCCGCAGCAGTGGCCAGGGGAATTCCGGTCAACAATGTTGAGACAGTCGTGACGGGGCAACTGTCTGAAGAAGGCCCCAGTCGATTCGTGGCGATTAACCTGTCGGTATCGGGTCACGGCTGCGCCCCCGATGAATTGTCCAAGTTGGTCACAATTGCAGAAAGAGGCTGTATCGCGGCCAACACGCTACGTTCATCGGTTGAGCTTACGGTCGAGGTTGTCTCGTAGTCAGGGATTGTGAGAAATATTTGAGCGGTGGCATGTAAAATAATCATGTAACAGTTTGCACCTCTGCTGCCCCTGCCTTCATGAAGGAGCACAGAGCTTTAGCCCCGGCCTTCCCCTCCAGGAACCGGGGCATTTTTTCTTTATCACGCATGATCAGACGTTAAGAAGTGTGCTATTGAGGGGGACATTCAAGCCCCCCTTTAATCCGCAAAACATTGGCTACCTGGAAACGGGTGGCTTCGTAACTCAGGACAATTCAGGCTGCGTCTTTGCACAGTTGGTTTTCGTTGAATCGGAGCCCTTTTTTTACGAGTCCCCACGTTTATTTTAAGTGATCCATCCAGTATCTTATAAACCATCAAAGAGTTGCCGTAGGAAACGGGCCCACGGCAGCCTTTACATAACCTCCTGACGAAGTTCCCGTTGCCTAGATACCTCACAGCCTCCTCCCCCTCCAGGCTGTGGGGTATTTTTTT
>JAHEDT010000151.1 GCA_024641085.1 Geobacteraceae bacterium
CACCCCAGCCTTCTTGAGTTCTTCGAGAGCGTCCATATGATCTTCGACGCAAGTGGCGCTCTGCATGTGATACCAAACGCCAAACTTCTTTTCACGCTTGGCGCGCTCGATATCCGCAGCGGTGTGAATCTTCATGAAGCCCCGACGCTCGATGATGCCGTCAAACCAGGCCACGACTTTTCGTACTGCCTCCAGGTCGAAACGCCCGCCGGAAACCGAAGCCGCAGCGGCCGTCACACCACCTTCAATGTAGTAATCAAAACCCTTTCCAGAGGAATCCGTAGAGCTGCCGTCGCCGCTCACGCCCCAACTGAGCAGCGGGCGGTTCCATCAAGAACAATTAGTTCCTCGTGAATCTTTCCCGTTTCATTCTTAGTGTTCATTTCGATTTTCCCTTTCTGTTGAGTTTAGTCAGCCGACAAAAGGCAGTATGTCTACCGTACGACTTGTTTCTGATTAGTTGTTCTTGTCACTTGATGGTCGTGGCATCCTCCATGACTTGTGGTTTGCGTTACTTCTGTGTTGGTTTGGTTCATTTTCGACCTTTCTCTGTTCTGTATTATCTCGATCTGCATTGTTTCCGTTACTTCAGCAGGACGGCACCGCCATCGAGCAAGGCGATGCCGATGAACCAGCTACCGACGATGGCACCTGCGATCGCGAACCACGGCTGTCGGAATGCGCTTACGCAGAGGGCGGATGTGACAATGACCCACAAGCCGAACAATATGCCGGCCTTGACCACGCCCGGATCACCGAAGATCGGATAGGTGAGGCGCACGAAGGATGCGAAGGCCGCGCCGGCGGCAAGCGCGCCAAGTGGCGCCAGATATGCTCTCACTCGCGCGGGCGACGCCAGCGCGACGCCGGCGGCCAGGAAAGCAACGGGGCTGACCAGGCTGGTGAGAGCACGATAGGCCGCGCCGCCGGGGACCTGGATAACGGCGGCGATCAACGTATTGATGACATGCCAGCCGGAGGCGATGCCAAGCGCAAAGGCACCAAAGCCGATCAGACCGGCCCGCCACGGCAGAAGGGCAAGCGCCGCACCGAGCCCGATGAGCGGCAGGACACGGCGAACCGACAGCGCCTCTTTGGTCATCCACCAGCCGGTTGGCCCCCGCTCGGCCGCAGGACTGAACAGGATGACGGCGACCACCAGCGCGCCGGCGCAGGCGAGGACCGGGCCGGCCAAACGCACAAGGTCGGAATGTGAAGTTCTTCCAACCATGGTTAGACCATCAGAAAGTAGACGCCACCGAGTGCAATCAGGGCCCCAAGGTAGCGGACCAAACGTCTCTTCTGCAGGGTGTTCTGCAGTGCAAGGCCGACACCGATGCCGAGAATGTGGATGAGGCCGGTCGCGATGACGAAGCCGATGACAAAGTCGGTCGGATTGACCGCCTTGGGGAGTTCGGTGCCATGCGCATAGCCGTGGCAGATCGCGAAGAACGCGATCAGGGTCAGCGCGACCCAGGAACGCGGATGCCAGGCGAAGCCGATCGCCGCGCCGAGGGTGATGACCGACAGGGCGATGCCCAGTTCCACATGCGGCAGCGGCAGGCCAAACATCGCCAGCATGACACCGACCACCATGATCATCGGGAACGTCACCGCCAGCCGCCATACCTGACTGCCGCCCATCTGCGCGCCCCACAGGCCGACGGCGAACATGGCGAGGAAATGATCCGGTCCCGTCAGCGGATGGCTGAAACCGCTGCCGATCCCGTCCATCTGCGGCTCGATCATATGCGCCGAAGCCGAGCCAGAAACCAGAGCGGTCCCGAGCACAACGAGCCAGGCCCTTGCGCGGCGCGCGCTAGAGGGTGCCACCCAATCGGGCCTTAGCGCTCGTGAACCGGGACGTGCACCTGGTCCACTTTCTTTGCCTTCGGATCGCCCCAGACCTTGTCCATGACGCGCAACCAGTTGCCGCCCCAGATCTTGGCGAGGTCCTTTTCGGTGTACCCGCGCGCCAGAAGCGCGCCCGTCAGGTTATGGAGCGTGTTTGGCAGTTCTATGCCCTCCGGG
>JAHEDT010000152.1 GCA_024641085.1 Geobacteraceae bacterium
AAACCAATACTAAGCTATAGTAAAGGTGCACGGGGTCTTTTCGTCCCACTGCGGGTAATCGGCATCTTCACCGATACTACAATTTCACCGAGCTCATGGCTGAGACAGTGTCCAGATCGTTACACCATTCGTGCAGGTCGGAACTTACCCGACAAGGAATTTCGCTACCTTAGGACCGTTATAGTTACGGCCGCCGTTTACTGGGGCTTCATTTCAGACCTTCGCGTTACCGCTAAGCCCCCCACTTAACCTTCCAGCACCGGGCAGGTGTCAGGCCCTATACATCATCTTTCGATTTAGCAGAGCCCTGTGTTTTTGATAAACAGTCGCCTGGACCTCTTCACTGCGGCCCACATCGCTGTGGGCGACCCTTCTCCCGAAGTTACGGGCCCATTTTGCCTAGTTCCTTAGCCATGAATCTCTCGAGCACCTTAGAATTCTCATCCCAACTACCTGTGTCGGTTTGCGGTACGGGCTGCTTCACTCGCTTTTCTTGGAAGTCGCTTTTCTGGATTATCACCTCGGCCGTGGCCTCAGTGTACTATCGCCGTGTTACCACTGGCTTCAACGCACTATTCCGTCAGTGCGCACCAAATTTACGCCTCCGTCACTTTTATCGTGAGCAGGTACAGGAATATTAACCTGTTGTCCATCCACTTCCCCTTTCGGGTCCGCGTTAGGCCCCGACTGACCCTCAGCTGATTAGCATAGCTGAGGAAACCTTGGTCTTTCGGTGTGCGGGTTTCTCGCCCGCATTATCGTTACTTATGCCTACATTTTCTTTTGTAGCTTCTCCAGCATGGCTCACGCCACACCTTCGACGACACTACAATGCTCCCCTACCACTTGTATAAATACAAGTCCATAGCTTCGGTAGTATGTTTATGCCCGATTATTATCCATGCCGAACCGCTCGACTAGTGAGCTGTTACGCACTCTTTAAATGAATGGCTGCTTCCAAGCCAACATCCTAGCTGTCTAAGCAGTTCAACCTCGTTTATTCAACTTAACATACATTTTGGGACCTTAGCTGATGGTCTGGGTTCTTTCCCTTTCGGACATGGACCTTAGCACCCATGCCCTCACTGCATTACATCATTTTATAGCATTCGGAGTTTGTCAGGAATTGGTAGGCGGTGAAGCCCCCGCATCCAATCAGTAGCTCTACCTCTATAAAACTAATAATACGCTGCACCTAAATGCATTTCGGGGAGTACGAGCTATTTCCGAGTTTGATTGGCCTTTCACCCCTACCCACAGGTCATCCGAAGACTTTTCAACGTCAACCGGTTCGGGCCTCCACTGTGTGTTACCACAGCTTCACCCTGCCCATGGGTAGATCACACGGTTTCGCGTCTACCACTACTAACTAAAGCGCCCTATTCAGACTCGCTTTCGCTACGGCTGCGGCACTTAATGCCTTAACCTTGCTAGCAACGGTAACTCGTAGGCTCATTATGCAAAAGGCACGCCGTCACCAGTAAACTGGCTCCGACCGCTTGTAAGCGTATGGTTTCAGGTTCTTTTTCACTCCCTTATTCAGGGTTCTTTTCACCTTTCCCTCACGGTACTGGTTCACTATCGGTCTCTCAGGAGTATTTAGCCTTAACGGATGGTCCCGCCAAATTCATACAGGGTTTCACGTGCCCCGCACTACTCAGGATACTGTTATCGATATCGCTCTTTGCCTGTAAGGGGCTGTCACCCTCTATGGCCACGCTTTCCAGCGCGTTCCAGTTCATTGCGCATCGAATGTCACAGTCCTACAACCCCGGCACTGCCTTGACAGCACCGGTTTGGGCTAATCCGCGTTCGCTCGCCGCTACTTACGGAATCACTTTTGTTTTCTTCTCCTCCGGGTACTTAGATGTTTCAGTTCCCCGGGTTCGCCTCCTTGCGGATACTATGTCTTCAACATAGTGGGTTTCCCCATTCGGATATCTGCGGATCACCTTGTATGTGCCAATCCCCGCAGCTTTTCGCAGCTTATCACGTCCTTC
>JAHEDT010000043.1 GCA_024641085.1 Geobacteraceae bacterium
TTTTTTTCAAGCAGAAGACGGCATACGAGATCGGCTGCCTGGCCGCCCTCGACCGGCTCTTCTGCCCGGGCTTCTCGACCCGCCGTTTCGACACCTACATTGGCATCAGCGCCGGTTCAGTGATCGCCACCCTGGTGGCCAACCGCATCGATCCCGGAGGCCTCTTCAGAACCATCGCCCGCAACGAACGGACCGTTTTCAACTGGCGACGGACCGACGTTTATCGTTTTAACTGGTGGGCGGTTCTCCGGTCAATGGCCGGCCTGCCGGTCAACCTGTTCAAGGTGCTGCGGCACTACCGGAAAAGTCACTGGGAGTTCCACCTGGGCGACCTGCCGCATGTCCTCCAGGAGCAGTTCCCGGGCGGGGTTTTCTCACTGAACCCGCTGCAGTCATACCTGTGCAACTCATTTCATAATGAAGGCCTTTGTGACACTTTCAGCGACCTGAGCAGTGAACTGTTTATCCCCGCCTACGACCTGGACTCAGGGGAAAGGGTCATCTTCGGAACCGCGGGCCACCAGGACCTGCACATCTGCCAGGCCATCACGGCGTCCAGCGCCATCCCGTTTTTCTTCCAACCCTACCGGATCGGCCAGCACGCTTACATCGATGGTTCAGCGGGGCGGGTTTCACACATTGATATCGCCATCGACAACGGCGCCCGACTGATCGTGCTGATCAACCCCCGGGTCCCTTTTTTGAACGATCCCGAGGCCACCTGCCTGCCCTCGCTCTCCTACGGCAAGTGTTCCCAGATCGACGAGCTTGGCGTGTTCTTCACCTGGGAGCAGTCCAAACGCATCGAGAGTCGGGAAAAACTGCTCCTGGCGCTCGACTACTATCGGCAGAAAAACCCTGAAGTGGACATCGTGCTCTTCGAACCTGGCAGCGACGAGGCGTTGCTCTTTTTACAGGGTCCCATGTCGCTGGCAGCGCGCACCCAGGTCATGTATTACGGTTACCAGCGGACCCTTTTGAATCTGCAGCAGGACTACCAGGATGTCGCGGCAACCTTCGCCAAGCATGGCATCCTGACGACCGCGGCAAACTTCGACAAAGCGCCACCGCAATAGCCGCAGCAGCAGGGCGTGACCCTCGACGCGGCAATAATGGAGAAATCCCGCGACCCGTGGCGGCATTCTTAACGGCAAAATCATAGGGATTTCAAGTTGGTTGACGAAGCGGGGCTGAGCCGGTAAAGTTAATCCACCGCGGGGCACTTATGAACATTGTTTTCTGTACCCTCCATGTCCGCCGCTCTCCCCAGGCGGTTGCCCTGGCCGCCGGTTGCCTGGCAGCGGCCCTCCCCGATAGTCTGCGTCAAACCAGCGTCCTGATCGACGCTTTTCTCGAGCAGCCCGACGAGGAGATTCTCGCTGCAATTGGGGTCGGTGAACCACACCTCGTCGCCTTTCCGGTATACGTTTGGAACCGCCAGCGGGTCATCAGCCTGGCCAACCAGCTTCATCAGTTGCACCCCCATCTTTACCTGGTGGCCGGAGGTCCGGAAGCCACCGGCGACCCGGTCGGCCTGTCAGCCGCAGCACCCTGGACGGCCCTGGTTCACGGTGAGGGGGAGGCCGCTCTTGCCGGCCTGCTTACGGCACTGGCAGGGGGTCTGCCACAGCAGCCATTGCCCGGAGTGACACTGATGCTGGAAGGCGGGGCCTTGTCAGGTGACAGCCTCTGCCCGTTCGACCTCGACAGTGCGCCCTCACCCTGGCTCACCGGCCTCCTTAAGCCCGAGCCTTCAGGGGGCGTCCTCTGGGAAGTTGCCCGCGGCTGTACCTTTTCATGCGATTACTGCTTCGACGGACGCGGCCATGTCGGAGTGCGCCCCATTGATCGACAGCGTCTGGCAAGTGAGCTGGAGCTGTTTTCCAGCACGGGCGTCAGCCAGGTCTGGGTTCTTGACTCCACCTTCAACTATCCCCCGGAGCGCGGCATTGCCCTGCTCGAACTGCTTCTCGACCAAGCGCCTCAACTGCACTACCACCTGGAGGCCAAGGCCGATTTCCTCGACCGCCACACCGCCAGCCTGCTCGGAGAACTGAACTGTTCCGTACAGTTGGGGTTGCAGTCGATCCACGAACAGGTCCTCAGAGCCGTCCACCGCCCGCTTGACCTCGATATCCTCACCGAGAAAGTTCACCTTTTGGAGGCAGAAGGGGTTGTTTACGGGTTCGACCTGATTTACGGACTGCCGGAGGACGACTATGACGGCTTCAGGACCAGCCTTGATGCGGCCTTGAGTCTGGGTCCCAACCATGTCCACATTTTTCCCCTGGCAGTGCTGCCGGGGACCAGGCTGGCCAACAAGCGTGACCGATACGGTATCAAGGCGCAGCCCGATCCACCCTACGAGCTGATTTCATCAGTTAACTGGACCGTCGAGGAGATGGGGCTCTGCCGCCGGCTGGCTGCCGCGGTTGACCTGTTTTACAATACCGGGCGCGCTGTCGCCTTCTTTCCTGCCATTCTGCAAGTCCTGGAAACCACGCCCAGCGAGCTCTTCGAGGACTTCTTCGAATGGGCCCTGCAGCAGCAGGGCATCGATTACGACAGCCTGATGGACCCCGCCAGTTGGGCCGCCGATGACGTTTACCGCATGCTGCAGGGATACCTGTGCCAGCAACTGCGAGCTACGGGTCAGGATCACCTGATCAGTATCTTTCTCGACCTGCTCTGCTACCACTTTCACTATGCGGAAACGGTGCTGGGCGAGGAACTTGTGCCGCCAGACGACCAGAATGCCCTGCTGCAGGGGAATCTCTGGGAAAGCCCCTGGCAGAGGGCCAGGCAATGCCGGCTGGTGCCTTTTACCTATGAAATCCTTGATCTCCTGGAGATGGAAGAGATGGAAGCGCAGGAGATTGTCGCCCTCTTCCGCCCGGTGGGTTCAATGGCGCTCTTCATGCGGCGCAACAGCGAGGTGATCTGCGAATCCTTAAGCGAGGAAATGCAGAGCTTGCTGAAGAACAGCAACGGCAGTCTGAGTCCGAAAGAGATTTTCGCCGGCAGCCTGCCACAGGCGACCGGCGAGGAGCTGGTCCGATTCGCCGTCAGCGAGGGACTGCTGCAGCCCGTACCCTAGCAAGCTGTCGGACGATTCATCAGCCGGCGGCAACCCTGCCGAGCAAAAACACCAAGGGCCCAGCATGAGCTGGGCCCTTGGTGTTCAACTGACATGGTCTGAACCGCAGGTCAGGCGACTTGCTTCATCCGCTCGACATAACGCGGACGTTCCACGATGAAAGATTTTATTTCACGAACATCGGCAACGCGCCCGGCGATGCGCACAATATCGTCGATCATTAGCGCCGGCGCAACGTAAACACGGTTATCCACCAACTTGCGACGGTCACAGAAGAGATGAACCTCAGCGCGCACATCCATCTCGCTCAGTGCCTGGCGAACATTGGCAAGCAGTCGTTCGCCGCGGTGACCGCCTTCCGGTTTACAGAGGATATCGATCCGCATGGCTAAATCCTTTCCATCAAATATGACCTTTTTTGTCAATTATATTATTCTAAACAAAAAAGGCAAGAATTTTCTCTGGTCGGGAAAGACCCCGCGCTTTTTGTTACTTCGCCTTACCAGGTCAACGGAACTGCGGTTCACGGCTTTTCGAAGCTGACCTCCAGGACTCCGTTGACTGCATCAACCCTGATACAACTGCCTTCCAGAACATCCGCCGCGATCATGGCGCGACCGATCCTGGTTTCCAGGTGGTGCTGCAGGTAACGTTTGAGCGGCCTGGCACCATAGACGGGATCGTAGGCGGCCGCCGCCACGAAACTGCGTGCCGCAGGGGTCAACTCCAACCTTAAGCCCCGCTCGGCCAGGCGCTGCTGCAGGTCGGCGACCTGCAGGTCGACAATTTGTTCCGTTTCCTTCAAAGTCAGGGGCTTGAACAACACGATATCGTCGACCCGGTTGAGGAATTCCGGCCGGAAACCGCTGCGCAGCTCGCGCATCACCATCTCGCGGGCCCCCTCTTTGAGCACGCCCTCCTGAGTGGCCCCTTCGAGAAGATACTGAGACCCGACGTTGGAGGTCATGATGACCACAGTATTTTTGAAGTCCACCGTGCGGCCGTGGCTGTCGGTAATGCGTCCGTCGTCGAGGACCTGCAGCAGGACATTGAAGACATCCGGGTGAGCCTTTTCGATCTCGTCGAACAGGACCACACTGTAGGGATGGCGCCTGACGGCCTCGGACAGTTGACCGCCTTCCTCGAAACCGATATAGCCGGGCGGGGCGCCGATCAGCCGGCTGACAGCATGCCTCTCCATATATTCCGACATGTCGATCCGCACCATATTCTCCTCGCTGTCGAAGAGTGCGGCGGCAAGCGTCCTGGCCAGCTCGGTCTTGCCGACCCCGGTCGGGCCAAGGAAGATGAAGGAGCCGATCGGGCGGCGCGGATCCTTGATTCCCGCCCGGGCACGGATGACGGCATCGGCAACCAGCTGAACGGCCTCGTCCTGGCCGATAACCCGTTGATGCAGAATATGCTCCAGCTTGAGCAGCTTCTCCTTTTCGCCCTCGACCAGGCGGGCAACCGGAATCCCGGTCCAGCGCGCCACAATACCGGCAATTTCGTCCTCGGTCACCTCCTCGCGCAGCAGTCGCCCACCTTCTCCCGCATCGGCCAGCTTGGTCTCGGCATCGTGTAATTGTCGCTCCAGTTCCGGCAAACGGCCATGCTTGAGTTCCGCAGCCCGGTTCAGATCGTATTCACGTTCTGCAAGCTCGACCTGCTGGCGGGTTTTCTCGATCTCCTCACGCAGCGCCTGGAGCTTCTTGATCCCCACTTTTTCGGTCTCCCACTGGGCCTTGTAGGTATTGGCCTGGTGCTGAAGGTCGGCCAATTCCTTGCGCAGAGACTCAAGCCTGACCTGACTGGCTTTATCCTTCTCCTTTTTCAGGGCCGCTTCCTCGATCTCCAGCTGCATGACCCGTCGCGTCACCGCATCGAGATCGGCCGGCAGGGAATCGATTTCGGTGCGGATCATGGCACAGGCCTCGTCGACAAGGTCAATCGCCTTGTCCGGCAGGAAACGGTCGGAGATGTAGCGCTGGCTCAGGGTGGCGGCTGCCACCAGCGCATTATCCTGAATGCGCACACCATGATGAACTTCGAAGCGCTCCTTGAGACCCCTCAGGATACTGATCGTGTCCTCGACCGATGGCGGCTCGACCAGCACCGGCTGGAAACGCCTCTCCAAGGCAGCGTCTTTCTCGATATGCTGCCGATATTCATCGAGCGTCGTCGCTCCGATGCAGTGCAGTTCACCGCGCGCCAGCATCGGTTTGAGCATATTACCGGCATCCATCGCACCTTCCGCTTTGCCGGCGCCGACGATGGTATGCAGTTCATCGATAAAGAGCAGAACCCGGCCGTCACTTTCACGGATTTCGTTGAGGACCGCCTTGAGCCGCTCTTCAAATTCGCCACGGTATTTCGCTCCCGCCAGCAGGGACCCCATATCCAGGGCAAAGATCGTTTTCTCCTTCAGGCCTTCGGGGACATCTCCGCGGACGATGCGCTGGGCCAGTCCTTCGACGATCGCCGTTTTGCCGACGCCGGGCTCACCGATCAGGACCGGATTATTCTTGGTTTTGCGCGAGAGGATGCGGATCACGCGACGAATCTCCCCATCCCTGCCAATCACCGGGTCAAGTTTCCCTTGCTGGGCGTCCCGGACCAGGTCGCGACCGTACTTCTCGAGTGCTTCATAGGTCCCTTCCGGATCGGCACTGGTCACCCGCTGATGACCGCGCACGGTGGACAACACCTGAAGCAGCTGGTCCCGGGTCAGGTTGAATTGCCGCAGTACCCGGCCCACCGGCGTCTTGCCACCCTCGTCGGTCATCACCAGTAACACGTGCTCCACGCTGATAAAATCATCCTTAAGCCGCTTCGCCTCGGCCTCGGCCTTAACCAGCATCTGGTTGAAACGCTGGGTAACGTAAATCTTGCCTGACTCAACACCGGGGCCGGAAACCGCCGGGAGACGCTGCAGTTCCGCACGGACGGCCTGAATCAACGCTTTGGGATCGATGTCGAGACGCTGGACGAGGCGCGGAACCAGGCCGCCGTCCTGTTCCAGCAGGGCCAGCAGCAGATGTTCACCATCCACTTCGACATGCCCGTATCTCACTGCCAGGCTCTGGGCGGACTGGATCGCTTCCTGGGTTTTCTGGGTCATGCGATTGATGTCCATAGCGCTTCACTTTCCTAAAGGGTCTTTCATGAGTGTATAGTTTATCAGAGAGCCCCAACGGCACAAAAATTTGCTGGAGGTCCTTGGGTACTGCCTAAAAAAGGAGGCCGGGTGACGTCCCGGCCTCCTGAGGTCTGCAACGAGCGTTCAGCAGGCCGTCAATGGACCGTGATAGCGATGCGCTTCGGCTTGGCCGCTTCCGCTTTCGGCAGGTGCAGGGTCAGGACCCCATGCTTGACTTCGGCGCGAGCCTTTTCGGCATCGAGGGTTTCAGACAGATGGAACTGCCGCCAGTAGCCGCCCATCACAAATTCACGGTATTGAAAACCACCCACTCCGGCGGCGGCTTCACCCTCGATCGTCAGGATTCCCTGCTCGATACTTATATTGACACTCTTCTCACTCAGCCCCGGTACATCGGCAATCAGGGTAAGGCCCTCTTCCGTCTCGTAAATATCCACTGCGGGGCTGATATAGCGCTCTCTGGTACGAGTCGTCTCACGCGAGAGCGCAGACGTTGAAGAGGTATTGGCAAGATTTTTTTCGCTCATGACTATTGTCTCCTTGTGAATGTGATCCCGTTTGGTTCCGGTCAACGAAGCTTGACGCTGATCTTTTTCGGTTTGGCCTCGGCTGCCTTCGGCAGCGTCACGCGCAACAAGCCGTTGCTGTATTCCGCTTTGACCTGCTCGGCGATGATCGCAACCGGTAGTTCTATCGACCTCAGGAATTTGCCGGTACCTCGTTCGCGACGGTGCCAGGTTCGGCCATTACCGGGCTCCCCGGTGGGGTCAAGCCGCTCACCAGCAAGGGTCAGGGTGTCACCGAGGATATTCATGTCGACCGTGTCGGGGTCGACGCCTGGCAGCAACGCCTCGACGTAGACATTGTCGGCATCGTCGCGCAAGTTGATCTTCGGATAATGCCGCAATCCGAGTCCGGGCTCGAAGGCTGGACCGAACAGTCGTCCACGATTAACCCCCTGGAAGAGACCATCGATCTCCCGGTGCAACTGATCCATTTCTTTGAAAAGGTCCCATGTTCTCATGATGCTGTACCTCCTTGTGTGGTTACCAGATACTCTGGGTTGCATGTTCACCCTGATGTATTACAAAGGCTGTGCCAAACCGAAGCACATCAAATAAACCATGTGATTTCAGAAGGTTGCATGCGTTTTATGGCGTCCGACGCACAACTTGCGACGTCGCAAGGATGTCGCATGTGACGTCGCAAGACTGTCGCAAGCGGCGAGGGGATGAACTGCCCCGCGGCCAGCCACGGGGTATCCAGCATTCAGTATCCAGTAGACAGAATAAACACGTGGACCCACCTGGTGGTAGGAGCTCATTCCGGATTCTGGATTCTGGGTACTGGATTCCCTCAATAAGGCTCGAACCAACAGCAAATCAATGCATGGCGCAGCAAGCTGCGGGGAATCAACCCTCTCGCCGATAAAGATCAGGATCAGTTCGTCAGGTCGTCGCGGGAAAGGCCGTGCTTTTGCAGGTAACGATAGAGGGTGGCGCGATGTACACCGAGGAGCCGGGCGGCAGCAGCCAGGTTGCCGCCGGCAGCCTTCCAGGCCCGGCGGATTGCGGCAACGTCCAGGTTGACCGGGTGGGTGGTCCGGCGGGCCGTCTCAAGCGGAGGGGCTGAGGGGTCGGCCAAGGCCAGACGCTCCGGCCGTGACAAGAGCACCCGGTCACTGCCTAACGGGTAAGGCAGGGCCAGCGAGGCAGAGTCTTGACCCAGCCGGTCCGGGCCCCAGTCCCCGGGAGAAAAGTCCTGCCGCTCCAGAACCCATTCGCGAAACGCCCTGGCACCGATGACCTCGGCCTGGCTTTCGATAAAGACCCGTTCGAGCACATTGCGCAGTTCACGCACGTTGCCGGGCCAGAGATAGGCCTGCAGCAGCGCCATGGCCTCGTTGGTCAGGCGGGAGGCCGTGCGGCCGTACTTGCGGCGGAAGACCGCCAAAAAATGCTCTGCCAGCAACGGGATGTCTTCGGCACGCTGCCGTAATGCCGGCAGATGGATGCGCAAGACTGCCAGCCGATGGTAGAGATCAGCACGAAAGCGACCCTGCCGCACAGCACGTTCCAGCGGCACGTTGGTGGCGGCGATGACCCTGACATCAACCCGCAGTGACGTTTCGCTGCCGACCCGTTCCAGCAGCCCTTCCTCGAGGACCCGCAACAGCTTGACCTGGGCCGGTTCTGGCATGTCACCGATTTCGTCAAGAAAGATACTGCCGTGATGGGCTCGTTCAAAACGCCCCTTGTGCGCGCGGAGCGCCCCCGTAAAGGCACCTTTTTCGTGGCCGAACAGCTCCGATTCCAGTAGTTCGGCAGTAATGGCCGAGCAGTTCACAGCAACGAAAGCATGTCCCCTGCGGGGGCTCTGCTCATGCAAAGCCCGGGCAACCAGTTCCTTGCCACTGCCGGTCTCTCCGGTGATGACCACGGAAGCATCGGTTTCCGCATAGATGGAGATTTTACGAAACACCTCTTTCATCCCCGGACTTCTCCCGACCAGGCCAAAACGGCTGCTCGGTTCATTCTGGTATGCCAAACCGGCCGGCGGAATCCGGAAGAAGAAGCAGACCTGTGCCAGGCCCTCCTCGCTGACACCGCCGGGCCGCACGTCGGCCAACAGGCGGCAATCCTCATCGCCAAGGAAATGGACCGCGAGCCCCTGCAGGGGCTCGGAACTGCGAGAAGCCTCTTCGGCGAGATAGTCAAGCCCCGGTGAAACGTCTGCGAACAGTTCATGCAGACCCCGCCCGGCGATCTCAAGATCGCCAAGCCCCAGCCACTGGGACAACCGGGAGGACATCTGACGGACCTGCCAGGGGCCATCCGGCCGCGCCGCAACAACCAGGTCGGGCGCTCGTGAAGGGAGATTCTGCTCTATGACCAGTTCAGATTCGCTCATGGCTCTGTTCGACCTTCACATTTATTCGACCACTCTCAGACAGGGGCCTTTGCTCTCTAAAATCGCCGCGGGCCCATTCTTGTCTCTGGACGGGAATCAACTAGGTCAATTTAGTCATTCCTGAGCAGCATTTCAAGAATTCTCCTTGCTGCACGCCTCAAATTGTCATTACCTCGGCAGGTCGCTTGCCGGCCCAAGGGCAAGTTCACCGTGCAAATTTCCTGGGCCAGAACAAAAATATTGCTTTGATGACGCTATCGGGATGTGCAGATCACTCGCAACCTGTTATAAATATAACGTGTTTATCCTTTTTTACGGAGAGTTCCGGCATGAAAACCCGCAAAACCATCCTGGATTATGAATATACCGAGGTCCTCGACGTTAAAACCCGTGAATTGATCCGGGTTGCCTGTGCCGTGGCGGTCAACTGTCCCGACTGACTCAGCAAGCACTTCGCGGTCGCGAAGAGCGCCGGCGCCACCGAAGACGAGCTGCGTGAAGCAGTGGCTTACGGAATCATTGCCCCGTCGGGGAGAGCCAAGAATTTTGTCAAGCGCATGCAGCCAGAACTGGATGTCAAAGCATAATGCCACTGGGGGAGGTCACAAGATGAGCAAACGCACCAGCCAGAAATTGCTGAACGAGCAGGTTGTCACGAAACTGCAGCTCCGTGAAGCCGCCAGGCGCCAGCGCCTGCATGGCGGCCGCCTGGGGCAGAACCTGGTGGCCCTCGGCTATATCACAGAAGACCAGTTGGGCACTTTCTTCAAACGCACACCGCCCGCACCTGAAGAGGTCAAGGATACCGGACTCGACCTGCACTTCATTGCCGACCTGGCCATGAAGCACATCATGTCGATGGGTGAATTCCGCCTGAGCGATCTGTCACGAAGCATGGGCCTGTCGACGGCCATTCTTGATGAAGCGGTTGCCCTGCTGCGCCGGGAGAAGATGGTCGAAGTGCGCGGCGCCAGCCAGTTCACCAGGTCCTCCTTCAACTTCATCGCCACCGAAACCGGCAAGAAGTATGGCGGCGAGCTGATGGAGGTCTGCCGCTACGCCGGGCCGGCACCGGTGGTCCTCGAGGACTACCGGGAAATGGTCGAACACCAGTCGATCAAGAACATCACGGTCAACGATGACGTGGTGCATGCCGCCTTCTCCCAGATCGTCATCAGCGAGGACATGCTCAAACGGCTCGGGCCGGCAATCAGTTCCGGGGCCCCGATGTTCATCTACGGGCCGGCCGGCAACGGTAAAACGACCATCGCCGAGACGATCGGCCAGATCCTTCCGGAAACAATTTATGTCCCCCATGCGCTCTACGTCGGCGGGCAGATCATCACCGTGTATGACCCGGTCAACCATATCACCGTGGGCGACATCCCGGGTGAGGACCTGGATGTTGACGCTATCGACCAGCGCTGGGTCAGGATTCAGCGCCCCATCGTCATGACCGGGGGTGAGTTGACCCTGCGCATGCTCGACCTGGATTTCAATGCCATCGCCAAATTCTATGAAGCACCCCTGCAGATGAAGGCCAACAACGGGCTCTTCGTCATCGACGACTTCGGCCGCCAGCAGATGGATCCGCAGAGCCTTCTCAACCGCTGGATCATCAACCTCGACCGCCAGATTGATTTCATGTCGATGCACACCGGCATGAAATTCGAAATCCCCTTCGACCAGCTGGTCATTTTCGCCACCAACCTGGAGCCGAAAAGCCTGGTCGACGAAGCCTTCCTGCGGCGCATTCGCTACAAGATCAAGATTGAGCATCCGAGTGAGGCACAGTTCCAGGAAATCTTCAAGCACGTCTGCCAGATGAATGAAGTCCCCTTCCAGCCGGAGGTCTACGAGCACCTGGTTCAGCACTGGTATCGCCGGCACAGCATCGCTTTCAATGCCTGTCACCCACGAGACCTGGTTGACCATATCATCGACATGGCACGCTTCTTCGAGGTGACTCCGGAAATGACCCGGGATGCCATCGATCAGGCCTGCGAGAATTACTTTGTCGAAGAATAGGGCTCTCTAGGAGGCTTATGGCCTCCTCGCTGCGGAAAGGCTTTCCACAACGGCCAGGCATCGTTATAATGCCCGGCGATCATGGACCGATTTCTCTCTCCGACATCCCAGACGCAACTGCGCCAGGAAATTCTCGAATCCGGCGGCAACGAAGTCTTCTGCATCGGGCACACCGATGCGGAACAGGTTGTCATCGAACTGGAGATTCTCGCCCGCGGCAACCGTGATGCGGTTCCCGCAATCCTGCAGGCCTGTCGACCTGGCGATGTCATCATCCACAACCACCCGAGCGGACACCTCGAACCTTCCGGAGCGGACCTCGAAATCGCCGGCAACCTCGGTTCTCTAGGGGTCGGCTTCTACATTGTCGACAACCGGGTCAGGACAATCTACCGGGTGGTCGAAGCCTTCAAGCCACCGCAAAACACCACCGTCGAGTATCAGAAAGTCACGGAGCTGCTGGGCATCAACGGACAGGTCTGCCAGAACCTGCCCGGGTATGAGGACCGGCCGGAACAGCTGCGTATGGCGTTTGCCACCACGGAAGCACTCAACCAGCACCGCATCGCCCTGATCGAAGCCGGCACCGGCACCGGGAAAAGCCTGGCCTACCTGGTCCCGGCCATCCTCTGGACCCTGGCCAGCCACGAACGGCTGGTCGTTTCGACCAACACCATCAACCTGCAGGAGCAGCTGATCCGCAAGGACCTGCCCTTCCTGCAACGAGCCACGGGACTGGATTTCCGGGTCGAACTGGTCAAGGGGCGTTCAAACTACCTGTGCAAGCGCCGACTCGAAAACGCGACCGCAGAGCCGGGCCTGTTTGACGAAGAACACATCGGCGAGCTCACTGCCGTGCGCGAATGGGCGGCGCAAACCAGTGACGGCTCCCGTGAAGACCTCTCTTTTCTCCCGCACGGAGCGCTCTGGGACGAGGTCTGCTGCGAAGCCGATCAGTGCAGTCGCAGCCAGTGCCTGCACTTCAACACCTGCTTCTTCCACCAGGCCCGGCGGCGTGCTGCCCGTGCCGACATCCTGGTGGTCAACCATGCCCTGATGCTGGCGGACCTGTCACTGCGCAGGCAAACTGACAACTATTCCGCGCTGGCGGTGCTGCCGCCATTTTCCCGGCTGATCATCGACGAAGCCCATCACCTGGAGGAAGTCGCAACCCGCTACTTCAGTACCCAGGTGACCCGCTTTGCCTTCGCCCGCGTTCTCAACCGGCTGCGGCACCCCCGCAAACCGCAGCGTGGTCTGCTGCCACGACTGCTGGTACAGTTGGAGCGTTCCCTCGACGAGAGCCACGACGCCCTTTATCGGGACATGCATGAGCGCCTCGAGACCCTCATACGCCGGCGCCAGGAACTGTTCGACAGGTCGATTGCCGATCTCGAGCAGGCCGGCCTGGACCTGGCCGGGGCATTGGGAGCGGAGATCCGCTCCGGCGCAGAGATCCGCCAGCGGCTGGTGCCGTCATTTACCGAAAATCCAGCCTGGGCGGAAACCTCCGGCATGCTGCGCAGCCTGTCCAGGGCAACCGGTGAATTTGGCGAAGCCCTGCGTGATCTGCTCAAGGCGCTGCGCACACTGCCGGATGATGCCATAGAGGCGACCCGTTCACTCTGCACCGACCTGGCCGGCATCAGCCTGCGCCTGCAGTCGATTGCCGAGCAGCTGCAGGCCTTTGTCGCCGATGACCCGGACTCATGTTCCTGGTTTGAAATCGTCAGCGGCCGCATAGGCCGTGGCGAAGGGATCATCACCCGGCTCTGTACCGCCCCCCTGGTGGTGGCCCCGCTGCTGAGGGAAACGCTCATGGAGCGCATGCAGACCGTCGTCCTGACCAGCGCAACGCTCACCGTGGGAGGCCGTTTCGACTACCTGCGCCAGAGGATCGGCCTGGATGAATTCGAACCCGGACGGGTTGACGAACTGCTGCTTGCCTCACCGTTCGATTTCGCCAGGCAGGCCCTTCTGGCAGTTCCTAACGATATCCCCGAGCCCGGCCGTCCCGGATACGCCGAAGCCGTCCGCGACCTGACCGAGCAGGCCCTGCTCGCCGCCGACGGCCGCAGCTTTGTCTTGTTTACCGCCTACAGCATGCTGCGCCGCATTCACGGCGAACTAGGCCCAGTGCTGTCAGCACGCGGCTACCAGGTTCTGCGCCAGGGCGAATCCACCCGCCACAGCCTGCTGCAGAAATTCAGCCAGGATCCGACCAGCATCCTGTTTGCCACCGACTCCTTCTGGGAAGGTGTCGACGTCCCAGGGCGCGCCCTGGAGCAGGTCATCATTGCCCGCCTGCCGTTCAAAGTCCCCACCGAGCCGGTCCTCGAGGCCCGTGCCGAGGCCATCGCCCGGGCAGGCGGCGATCCGTTTATGGATTACACGGTCCCCCAGGCCGTGATCCGCTTCCGTCAGGGGTTCGGCCGCCTGATCCGCCAGCGCACTGACCGCGGCGTCGTCCTGATCCTCGACAGCCGGGTCGTCAGGCGCGGCTACGGTCGCCTGTTCCTGCGTTCTCTGCCCGATGTGCCAGTGACCACCCTGCCGCAGGCGGAACTGATTGCGGCCATCAGGGCGTTCTTCTCGACCGAGGGGCCGCTTGCCGACAGGTAGCATTATGCGGAGGGCCGCGCAACAAAACATTGACATGCCGCCACCAGCTGTGATAACAGACGGACACTGCATTAAAAGTGCAATGGAGCCATTCATGTTCAAGGTCTCAGCCAAGATCGCAGCAGCACAGACAGCCCGAGCTAACAGCGCGGCAGCCGCGGCGGCCGCTTGCTGGGGAACTGTCCATTGCCTTGCGAACTGATTGATTCTTTTATTTGATCAAGGCCATGGGCAACCGCCCATGGCCTTTTTACTTTGACGGGGAAGGAGTGGAGATCATGCGCAACAACATCGTTCACATCGGCGCCGGGGAATTGACCTATGAGATTCGGGCTATCGTGGAAATCGCCGATACGCTCAAGTCACTGGGCATCAAGACCAATATGGAAAATATTGGCGACCCGATCGCCAAGGGGGAGGTCATCCCGGCCTGGATGAAGCAGATCGTCGCCGACCTTGCCATGCAGGACTGCAGCTACGGCTACTGCGCCACCAAGGGGGTCCTCGAGACCCGTCAATTCCTTGCCGAGATGACCAACCGAAGAGGCAAGGCGCAGATCACGGCGAACGACATCATCTTCTTCAACGGCTTGGGCGACGCCATCCAGAAGGTGTACGGACTGCTGCGCCGGGAATCGCGCGTGATCGGGCCCTCGCCAACCTATTCGACGCACTCCTCCGGGGAAGCGGCCCATGCCGGCCAGAAGCCGGTCTGTTACCGTCTCGACCCGGCCAACAACTGGTACCCTGATCTCGATGACCTGCGCCTGTCGATCAAGTACAACCCGACCATCTCCGGCATTCTGATTATCAATCCGGACAATCCGACCGGGGCCGTCTGGCCGGAACGAATCCTCAAAGAGATGGTCGCGATCGCCAAGGAGTACGATCTGTTCATCATCGCCGATGAAATTTACCAGAACCTGGTCTACAACGGCGAATCGACCAAGCCGATTTCCGACCTGGTCGGCAATGTCCCGGCCATATCGATGAAGGGAATCAGCAAGGAACTGCCCTGGCCCGGCTCCCGCTGTGGCTGGATCGAAGTCTACAACGGCAACCGGGACCCGATGTTCAAGCGCTACATTCAGAGTATCGTCGATTCGAAAATGGTCGAGGTCTGTTCGACGACCCTGCCGCAAAAAGCAATTCCGCCGATTCTCAGCCACCCCGAATATCCAAACTGGCTCAAGGAGCGGATCATTCGTTACGAGAGATACTCCAACATCGCTTACGACATCCTGAAGAAGGTCCCGGAGATCAAGGTCAACCGGACCAATGGCGCCTTCTATATGAGCGTCGCCTTCAAAGAAGGGGTGCTTAACAACCGGCAGACCCTGCCGATAGAGATTCCGGACGTTCGCGAGTTGGTCGAAAACCTGGTCAACCAGCCCGGAGTTTCTCCGGACAAGCGTTTCGTCTATTACCTGCTGGCATCAACGGGGATCTGCGTCGTGCCCTTGTCATCGTTCTTCACTCCCGAGCAGGGGTTTCGCATCACCCTGCTGGAGCGTGACGAAGCGACCTTCACGCGCATTTTCAAGAACATCTCGGCCAACATTACCGAGTACCTCGAATCATACAGGGAATAATGACACTGAACGGAAAAGGCCGGCACGACATGCCGGCCTTTTTGCTCCTGCTCCATACCCTAAAAAAATTCACGCAGAGGCGCAAAGGCCACCGGGGGAACGTTCATAAATCTGAAAGAATATCATGACCTTGGCTTTGCTTTCTGCGTCTTCGCGTCTTTGCGTTAAGATATGGCTGCAGTTTTGTTGTTTGTTTGGGTTACAGGTCCATTTTGCTATACTGTTGCAATGATTCATATCATCCAGATGGTGCTGCCCTGGAGCAAAGAGATCGCCATTAAAGCCCCCAATAACCCGCACCCGCACAGGAGCGATCACGACCGGCATGCTGACTCCAAATAAATTCTATCAGAACATCCCGATCACCGGTCACGACCAGCTGGTCAGCTTCCTTGCCGGCGGAGCCCGTCCCGAAGCCGACTGGGGAATCGGCGCGGAGATGGAAAAGCTGGTCCTCGATGCCCGCACCGGCGAGGCGGCCGATTTCGCGCGGATCGAAGCCCTGCTGGCGGCGTTGGCGAAGACCGGCGATTGGCAGGAACTCCGTGAAGGGGCCAGACTCATTGGCCTGAAAGGCCAGCATTCGTCAGTCACCCTTGAGCCGGGAGGGCAGTTGGAGCTCTCCGGACAGCTGTGCGCCGACCTGTTCTGCAATTGCAGTGATTTCTCCCGGCATATCGTTCATGCAATTGACGCCAGTGCCAACCTGGGCCTGGTCATGGTCGGGCTCGGCACCCAGCCCTTCAGCCGCCTGGAAGAGATCGAGTGGACACCCAAAGCGCGCTACGGCATCATGGGTCCCTACATGCTCAAGACCGGCGACATGGGGCAGCGCATGATGAAGCAGAGTGCCGGGCTGCAGGTCAATTTCGACTACAGCGACGAAGCCGACTGCATCAGGAAAATGCGCCTGAGCCAGGCGCTGGCGCCCCTGCTGTACGGGCTGTTCGCCAATTCACCGTTCCTCGATGGACAACCGAGCGGCTTTCTGAGTACCCGTGGAGAAATCTGGTCACGCACCGACCCCGACCGCACCGGTATGCTGGCGTTCCTTGAAAAGCCGAACGCCGGGTTTGCCGACTACGTTGAGTATGCCCTTGACGTGCCGATGTACTTCATCATCCGCGAGGGTCAGTATCTCGACCTGACCCGCCAGCGCTTCCCCTTCCGAGCCTTCCTGGATTCGGGACACGCCGGGCATCAGGCCACCATGGCCGACTGGGACATGCACCTCTCAACCCTCTTCCCCGAAGTGCGCCTGCGTCCGCATATCGAAGTGCGCTGTGCCGACAGTCTGCCGCCGCACCTGGTTCTGACCGTAGCCGCCCTGCTCAAGGGACTGATGTATGACGAAGCCGCATTCCAGTCCGCCTGGGAGAGCTGCCGACCGGACTCCCTGGAAGAAACCGCTCAAGCCTGCCGCCAGGCGTGGCGGCTCGGGCTGAAAGCACCCTGGAAGCGGGGGACGTTGCAGGACCTGGCGCGCACCTGCCTGGCGCTGGCCCGCAACGGACTTGACCGACAGCAGGTCAGACAGGGCCTGGAACGCAGCGAGAGCTGTTTCCTGGACGGCCTCGACCGCCAGGTTGCAGACGGCGTCACCCTCGCCGAGCAGCTCCTGCAGAGGTGGCATGGGAGCCGCCAGGACAAGCTCAAAGCCTTGGTTGAACATTGCGGTTTTTTCGATGTCGCGTCGGCTCAAGTCACCGGCAAATGTGCACAAGCGCTTTTGAACTCTGTGGAATGAGCCTCAATTTTTTACGGGAAACAACGTGGTTTAGACGGTCAACAAAAGGTATCCTGTAGACGATCGACGGTTCGTTGTGACCAACGAACTGCCGGCAAACCTTCTTCTCCTCCACGCCGGCCAAGGCCGATCCGGGTATTCCGGGTCGGCCTTGGTGTTTCCGAGCCGGCTTTCCGGCTGGGGCGCAACCTGGCCCAGCGGCTCAGTGGGGGCTGGCCATGGTCCCATGCGACTGCAGGAAGCTCAGGTAATGCTGCGGCAGGCCGTGATGCTGCGCTCCCCGGAGCATCCGCGCCAGGTAATCTACACTCGGTTTGAGACCGGACCGGAATTTCGCGCCGCGGTAAATCGCACAGGACAACTCACCGAGCTCAGTCTGCACCGTCACCAGCTGGCGCCGATATCTCCCCCGTTCCACATCCTCGTAAACGTCAAGCCCGGCCAGGCTCGACTCAGGCACGTCATACACCACGCCGTGCACATGACTGCGCCGGTCATCCATCAGGTCAGCCTTACCGGTATCGTCACTTCCCGGCACGTGAAACACCAGGCGCACATCGCGCACCTTGCCGATGGCCACTGGTCTGAAATCAACCTTGCGTTCCTTGAGAGTCTCTAGATCCATGTTCGCGCCGTAAGCGAAATAATGCATACTGACCTCCTGGGTTCAAAGGGATCGTCTCACGATGGGACACAACTTCATGGCGGATGGTTACCTGATAAGAACGTGCTTCAGCTGCGAGGCTTTCTCAAGTATTGTATCGCAGAATTTGCGCTTGTCTTGCCGGCAATGGGTCAGTATAGTGACCACTCGACGCGCTGACAGTTAATTTGGAGGAGCTTTTCAATGACTCAATCGCTTGACTTGCAACAGGCTCAGAGGGCCATCGACACCATCCGCCTGCTATCCGCCGACATGGTCGAACAGGCCCAGTCAGGTCATCCTGGCACGCCCATGGAAGCCGCTCCGATTGCCTACCTGCTCTATACCCGGCACATGCGCTACAATCCGAAAAACCCGACCTGGGCGGGACGTGACCGGTTCATTCTCTCCTGCGGCCATGCCTCGGCGCTCCTCTACAGCATGCTGCACCTTTCAGGCTTCGGCCTCACCATGGATGACTTGAAGAATTTCCGCCAGGTCGGCAGCCCAACGGCCGGCCACCCGGAATTCGGTCACGCTCCCGGGATAGAGACGACCACCGGCCCGCTCGGTCAGGGAATCTCGGTCGGTGTCGGCATGGCCATGGGCGCCCGCTTCCTGCAGCAGCGCGTCAGCGATAAGCTTTTCGACTACACGATCTACGGTCTCTGTTCCGACGGCGACCTGATGGAAGGGGTCGCTGCGGAATCCGCCTCCCTGGCCGGGCATCTGCGGTTGGGCAACCTGATTTACCTTTACCTCGACAACAAGATCACCATCGAAGGGGATACCGACCTGACCTTTACCGAGGAGGTCGCCACCCGCTATCTCAGCTATGGCTGGCAGGTCCAGCATGTCGAAGGGGAAAACGTTCAGGACCTTGACCGGGCGATTGCCAAGGCCAAGCATTCGCCCCGACCGTCATTGATCATTGCCCGCTCGCATATCGGTTTCGGGGCCCCAAACAAGCAGGACACCCATGACGCGCACGGCGCGCCCCTGGGCGCCGAGGAACTCAGGCTGACCAAGCAGTTTTTCGGCCGTGATCCCCAAACAACTTTTGCCGTGCCCGCAGATGTCGCCGCCCATATGGGTGAGATGGGCAAACGCGGCGCCAAGCTGGATGCCGACTGGCAACGGGCTTTGACCCAGGAATTGCAGAAAAACACAGCACTGGCCGCATGGCAGAAAGCCGCGGACGGGGAACTCCCGGCAGGCTGGAATGATCTGCCGAGCTTCGCCGCCGGTGAAAAACTTGCCACCCGCCAGGCCAGCGGCAAGACCCTCAATACCCTGGCCGGCAAACTTCCCTTACTGCTCGGCGGCTCTGCTGACCTCGGGCCATCCAACAATACCAACCTCAAGGGCGAAGAATCCTTCACCCCGTGTACCGTCGGCCGCAACATCCATTTCGGCGTCCGTGAACACGGCATGGCTGCGGTCCTCAACGGCCTGGCGCACACGCCCGGACTGATCCCCTTCGGTGGTACGTTCATGATTTTCGCCGATTACATGCGCCCGCCGATGCGCCTGGCCGCCATGATGGGTTTGCAAACCATTTACGTGCTGACCCACGATTCCATCGGCCTGGGTGAAGACGGTCCGACCCACCAGCCGGTCGAACAGCTGCCCAACCTCAGAGCCGTCCCCAACCTGACCGTGATCCGTCCCGGCGATGCCAACGAAACCGTGGAAGCCTGGAAGGCGGCCATCGCCAACCGCAAGGGACCAACAGCGCTGATCCTGACCCGCCAGGGGCTTCCGACTCTCGACCGCAGCGTTTTCGCGGCTGCATCCGGACTCCACCAGGGCGGCTATGTGCTGGCCAGGGAACAGGGCGACCTACAGGCAATTATCATCGCCAGCGGCTCGGAAGTCCCCCTGGCCCTTGCCGCGCGCCAGGAACTGCAGAAGGAGAACATCGGCACCCGGGTGGTGTCGCTGCCCTGCTGGGAACTGTTCGAGCAGCAGACTCAGGACTACCGTGACCAGGTTTTGCCCCCGGCATGCCGAAATCGCGTTGCCGTGGAAGCCGCATCGACCTTCGGCTGGGAGCGCTACGTCGGCCTGCAGGGCAGGATCATCGGCATGCATGGCTTTGGCGCCAGCGGCCCGGCCGGGGAACTGATGAAGACGTTCGGCTTCACCGCCGAAAACGTCATCGCCAAAGTCAAAGAACTGCTGTAACAAAGATTTCCGCAACTCAAGCAGCACCCGACCACTCCCGCAAAATACCCCGTGGGCCGAAATGAATTCCGGCCCACGGCTTTTTTTTCGTTCATACCCACACAATTTACGAGGAATAGGGGTCAGGTCTACACATTTCACAAAAAAAGCTTTTTTTGCAAAAAATGTGAAATGTGTAGACCTGACCCCAAGCCGGCTGAGTGATTTTCTGGTTTTTTAAGTAAACTAAACTTAGCCAGGTTCGTCTAAAGATCAAAAGTTTAGACAAGTCATACGCAGGAGAGATATGTGTCTTCACAATCGACGGCTTTCGTTGACAGTTCACCAGTGAGCGGCTACCCTCAGCATATGGTCGACGCTGATGAACAGGCACTGCTCGAGCGGATTCGCAATGGCGACGAGTCCGGTTTCGAACAACTCGTCAAGCAACATACCGGGAAAATCGTCGGGCTGGCCTGGCGGCTGGTCGGCAACCAGGAAGAGGCCGAGGATCTGGCACAGGAAGCATTTTTACGCCTGCACCGCTCCCTGCCTGAGTTTCGTGGTGACAGTCGCATCAGCACCTGGCTGTATCGCACGACCACCCGGCTGGCGATCGATCACCTGCGCAGAGAGCGCATCAAGCGCAAGCTGTTTTTCTTTCGCCAGGACAACGAAGCACCGGACCCGGTCGAGCTGGCCAGCGACACCCGCAGCGATCCGGGGCGTGACCTTCTGGCACGGGAGGCGATGCGATCGTTACGCAAAAGCCTGGGAAAGCTTTCGTCGCGCCAGCAGGTGATCTTTACCCTGCGGCACTACGAAGGACTGGCGCTGAAAGAGATCGCAGAACATCTCGGTCTCGAGACCGGGACCGTGAAAGCACACCTGCATCGCGCCGTGACCCAGTTGCGCCGCGATCTGGCCGATTATCATGAGGGATCATTATGAACGAGAAAAGGTGTCTGAGCGACCAGGAGCTGGTCCTGCATTACTACGGTGAACTGACCGCGGATTGCGAGCAGGTTCGACACCTGGCCGGCTGTCCGCACTGCGAGGAGCGCGTTGCCGCACTCAGCAAGGACCTGGCCCAATTGCCCAATCTGGCTTATGAGGCGGATCACGCCGCTGGAACACGCATGGCCGCACGAGTCAACGAAAAGCTGCCAGGTCGACGCAGCAGGTGGCTGCCGGCCATGGGTGCGGCTGCGGTGGCAACCCTGGCTTTAGTGGCGACCATCGCTGTCTGGTCGCCAGGCAGCGGTCCAGTGCAAACCGTGCATTTGACCCAGCAGGCCCAGGTGCTGCTGAACCCGAATGACGATTTGCCCGATATCGATTTCCTCGAGGAAATGGATCTCTTGCAAAATCTCGATTTATTGAGCCAGATTGAAGGAGTCTGACATGTCCGGCAAACGCATCCTTGTGACTACTTGCAGTCTGCTGATTCTGCTGTTGCTGACCAGCGGTCCGGCTCTGGCCGGTAAAGGCAACTCCTCCGCGCCAGGCAAAGGCAGGGGTTTCTCCGCCGGCAATGGCAGCAGTTCCCCGGCGGGCAATGGCAACCTCGATCAATGGTGGCAGACCTTGCCGCAGAATGAGCGCCAGATGCTGCACGATCGTCACGAAATTTACCAGGAACTACCCCAGGAGCAGCGCGACCGGCTGCAGCGGCGCTGGCAGCATTATCGCGAGATGTCACCTGAAGAACGCCAGAAGATGCAGAAGAAATTTCAGCGCTGGCAGGACATGGACCCGGCGGAACGTGATCGCCTACGCGACACCTACCGCAAGTTCAAGGATCTCCCCGAAGACCAGCGCCGGCAGGTAAAGGAAGAGCTTGAACAGCTGCGCAACCTCGACCCTGCCGAGAAGGAGCAACGGCGCAGGGAAATCTACCAACGATATTTCCCGAATCAGAAATAAGCAAAGGGCCGGAATAATTCCGGCCCTTTACAGTTTGATCTCAATAACGGCTCCGCGGCAAGCCACGGGGTATCCAGTATTCAGTATCCAGTCGTCGGAAGAAACTCGCGCTCCCACCCGGCGGTCGGGACTTATTCCGGATTCTGGATTTCTTCAATAAGTCGCTGACCTAGCGGTCATCCATGGATCACGCAGCAAGCTGCGGTGCATCGAACCTCCCGTCGATTAATAGCGGCATTTTCAGGCCCCACCGCAGGACATTGCGAAGCCGCTATTGCAGCTCGTAGATGACAATCGCCGAGCGGTCCTTGTCGATCAGCCCTTTGTGCTTGTACTTGACCACCATCACCAGTTCCACTTGACCGTCATTATCGGCATCGGCGAGGGCAAAATCGCCCAGGTAGCCGCTCTGGCTCGCCGTCCGCCAGCTTTCAGCCAGGGAGAGCCCGTTCCAGCCCATGGCGACGGCCTGGCTTTTCAGGAACTTCTGATACCGGTTCATGATCCGCTGGCCAATATTCTGTGCCGCGAGGATGCTGTTATCAGGCATCCTGATCAGCCGGCGTTCCACGCAGGTCGGGACCAGTATATAAGTTCTGCCTTCTGTGCGGTTGGTGAAACAGGTTTCTGAGCCGCCGAAATAATCGGGCGAGGACCAAAGCTCAGTCCCTTGAGCATTGATCACCTTGAGGTAGTCGCCAGCGGTCAGATAGGCGTAATTGTGTAGATTGCTGTTATCCAGGAAAGGCACAAAGTTGAAAATATTGAGCTTTGCGGGTAGGG
This sequence comes from Geobacteraceae bacterium, assembly GCA_024641085.1. Classification (GTDB taxonomy): domain Bacteria; phylum Desulfobacterota; class Desulfuromonadia; order Desulfuromonadales; family BM103; genus JAHEDT01. The sequence goes on from JAHEDT010000043.1 coordinate 22,675, forward strand.
CAATGGACTCGCCCTTGACGACTTCACTGCCTTCCCGGTGCATCTGGAAAAACGCCGACAGGTAGACCTGCTCGGAGTTGTCGGTCTGCTGGCCGACCAGAATACGCCCCTGAGGGGCGGGGAAATCGATCGCCCGCAGGAGCCAGCCGATCCAGTCGATCACGATTTCGTAGCCGGCACCAGTATATTCCACGACAAAGGAGGCCGGGCGGTCTTGGTACATCGCCGACAGATAGAGCTCGTCGCGGCCGTTGTCATCGAGGTCCAGGGTGTCCACGCTCAGAACCTGCAGATTGAGGGGGATGGCGACCTCCGCCACCTGCTGGTATTCACCCCCGGAGATGCGTGCGATGACCAGGGTATGGTCGAGGACCACGGCGGTTTCCTGCATTTTGTCGCCATCGAAATCGCCGACCACCAGACCGATCGGATGACCATCGAGATTGGGCCCCATCCAGATTCCCTGCCGGCCAGCCTGATCCTGGCGAATGATGGCGGCATCCATTTCGGCGAAGCGATCATCATTGTTCGGCTCCAGCACACCAGTCACGGTATTGGCCAAGCGCTGCAGGACGTTCGGTTGAGGCCCGGCCGGCGGGGACGTCGCGGGGCGCAGCGCGGTCGCCGTCGTGCCGACCAACTGGTCATCCGCAACCTTGTACTTGTGCAGTGAATCTCCCTGGGCATTCCTGACCTCGAGGGCATGGTTCCCGAGAGTGAAGGTCAGCAAGGCACGATTGCTCTCTGAGCCCTCCAGCCAGTGCAGTTGGGGGAGATTGGCCTTGAGCTGGCGGGCCAGTTCGCTGCTGCCGGTCGGATCACCGGTCAAAACTGCCGGCACCTGCTCGAAACGTTTGACCTGGGCACCGGCGGCAGGTTTCAACCCTTCAGTCAGGGGGGTGGCGTAGGAATAGCCGGACAGGACCCGGGTTACCTGGAGGAAGCCGATCGGTTCAACGACGGTCCCGATGACTTCCTTGGTCACCGGGTGCAGAAGCTTTTTGCCGGGATTGACCACGGTCAGGATATCGCCAACCTGCAGGCTGTTGCGGGCATCCAGGTCGATGACATACTCGTCGTTGATCGGCGCGACCACGTAACCGTCGACCACGGCAAAGTCGGCCAGGACATTTTCGGGCAGTTCGGCAAAGGCGGTCGTCGGGCAGATCAGCAGAACCACCAAAAGCAGTTTGAGAGTGAATTTCATGAAAAGGACCTATAACGTGTTTCGGGTTTTTTCAACTTGGATCAAAGTGGGTATACTACCGGTTTTTCGGCACCATGGGAAGTGAAACATCATGAATAATGAGAGCCCGCTGCGCTGGGCAGCGGGCTCTCCTGGTGTTACTTAAGCGTTCCGGAATTGAAGCTTAGAAATTCACGTACAGACCGGAACCGAGCGACACGGTTTTAATGTCGATATCAGAATAACCATCGGGCTCCAGGGTGGCGTCAACGTACTGGGCCTGGAAATGCAGCGAGGTGTTGGGCATGAAACTCCACACCATACCGCCGGCCAGTGCATAGCCGTCGAGCTTGGCGTAGCTGTCATCCTCTTCCGCAAGGTAGGCAGCCGAGGCGCCGAACTTCAGGGAGTCGCTGGCCTTGAAACCGGCGTAGAGACGGCCACCGACGCTACCCATGCTGAGCAGGCCAAATTCAGATTGCGCTTCCCCACCACCAAACGAGGCCACGTTGAAGGGCGTACCGAAGGGGATCTGCTCGTTGCTCAGGTTGGTACCGACGTCCATGATCGGGTCCCAGCCGTTGAAGCCGTTGCCGATGCGGGTGTACTGCACGTCATTTTTGTCGCCCTTGGCATAG
>JAHEDT010000004.1:0-37114 GCA_024641085.1 Geobacteraceae bacterium
ATATGGATCTGCTCATCTCTACATATCCTGCGGCTGACACACTTAAAATTTCTCAAAAATCCTCTCACATTGTTTTGATGCGGTCAAACTTATAAAAATGCACAGTTTTTACTGGCACTGATAAACCGGAAAAGCCCCCGGTCCTGAGATCGAGGGCTTTTGAGTTCTATCTATGCTGAAAAAAAGAAAAAGGTCCTTGGCTCCCTGCTGGAGAATATCCCCAGACGGCCAAATCTAATTCTGTCTTAGCTCTGGCATCGGGATTGGGATATTGTAGTAATCCGACGCTTCGCCCATGCCGCCTTCGCAGGTGTTGTTGTCTTGCGGCGTCGTGCAAGCCGCTCGTGTGCCCTGGCATTCGGCGGCCCAGAACATGTAGCCGAGCATCCCGTAAGTGGTTCCGGCGCCGTTGGGCATGACTGTCTGCACGTAGTCGCCGGTGGCATTGGGGGCCTGCAGCGATTTGCTGAAGTCCACGCACTCGGGCACTGGCTTCCTGCCGGTCAGCCAGAGACTGCCGGTGAGCTTGGCCGGGGCCAGGGGCGGGATCGGCGGGTCATATTGCGGTTTGCCATCGATGTGTTCCTGCCAGTTGGCGATGGCTTCGTCAGCGGTCGGCTGCCGTGGCGTCACCATGGCGTTGGCGTAATCAAGTATCGGCGTGTTTGTATTCAGCCACTTCGCGGTAGCGTACTCGGTCAGGGCGACCAGCCAGCGGTCACCGGCGGCAAGGTCGATTGTCAGGCGTGCAGCATGGTCTTCACCGCTCGCATCGTACTCATGAGCAGTTCGATAGGCATCGATAAAGGTCTGCAGGCCTTGAATGTTAGGATTCCTGTTCTCCTCGTAGTCGATCTCGATGCCGACCTCTAATGTGCCCGCCACTGCGGCCGCATTCAGACCCAGTTGCCAGGCATTCTCGGCCAACGCCTGGTTCCAGGCATCCGTGTAGGTAATGCCGCCGATTGAGAGCATGACGCGGACTCCCTGATTCTTGAAGTAATCCACGACCTTTTGGGTCATCCCTTTCGGCACGCCATTCAGGGTCTGATCATCAGTCGTTTGGTGAAGCAACCTCAGCGGATGAACGAAGCTCAGCACCACCAGGTTCACGCTTGGATTGCAGGTTCCAGGCTCCTGGTAGTCGCAAGTTACATTGTCCTCACGGTCAATCAGCCAGTGGTTCTGCAGGTCAAACTCGGCCATGTCTCGTACACCACTCCAAGTACAATAGTCATTGCCACAATGCCAGGCGCCATATATGGAAATCGGCTGGGGGTCTACAGGTCCTCCTCCGCCTCCTCCGCCCCCGCCGTCACCGGTACTTTCACAGGCGCCAAGCACACTCCACGGATAGCCTTGGTCTGGGACATCACGCTTGGACGGTTCACCCGTGTTTTTATAGGCGACCTCCTGGTATTGTACTTCAGCGTCGACCTGGTAGTAGGATTGGCGTTTCCAATCCGGCAGCCCATTGCAGTCATAGGCCAGCACGCTGCCTGAGAAGAGTATCGCACAAAGACTTATGACGCCTGCGATTGTTCCGAGTTTCATAGCGTGTCCTCCTTGGTCAGTGTAACCGGGCTTGGGCAAAATATCCTTCATTGAAGGACCGGACTCATTTCTCAAACGAACGGCCGGTCTCTAATCTCTTTAATCCTACCCTCTCAACTTGGCAACCTACAGACTTTCTAGAGCCTGAGTCAGCAAACATGATATGGCTATTATTTTGTGTACCTGATAAGAATTATTATAAATGATGGCTATTCTTTCGCACCATTTCGACAGAAAATTGAGTTTTTGGATGGCAGGAGAGCTTTTTAGGCAAGTAACACAGAATGTTCCTAAAAGTCCTATTTCTGACTTTCAGATGAGCAAATTGAGCTTTTAGTAGATGCTTCCTGAAAAGGCTGATTTATGGGAATTCCAAAGTATAGTCAAAATCAAAAACAAAATAGCCACAGACAAATATCTGTGGCTAATTATTCGATTTATCAATATATATAAATTTATTCCCACTCGATTGTTGCCGGCGGCTTGCTGGAGATATCGTAGGTCACGCGGTTGACGCCGCGCACTTCGTTGATGATGCGGTTGCTGATGCGGGCCAGGTCGCCGTAGGGCATCGGGTACCAGCCGGCGGTCATGAAATCCCTAGTCTCGACCGCACGCAGGGCAATAACGTACTCGTAGGTACGGCCGTCCCCCATGACACCGACACTCTTGACCGGCAGGAAGACCGCGAAGGCCTGGCTGATCTTGTCGTAGTGACCGCTCTGATAGAGCTCATCGACATAGATGGCGTCAGCCTGTCGCAAGACATCGCAGTATTCCTTCTTGACCTCGCCAAGGATACGCACGCCAAGACCGGGCCCCGGGAACGGGTGCCGCCAAACCATGCGGTGCGGCAGCCCGAGCTCTTCGCCGATGGCGCGAACCTCGTCCTTGAATAGTTCACGCAGCGGCTCGAGGAGCTTGAGGGTCATGTAATCGGGCAGACCACCGACATTGTGGTGACTCTTGATATTGTGCGCCTTGCCGGTCTTGGCTCCGGCCGATTCGATGACGTCCGGATAGATCGTCCCCTGGGCCAGCCATTTGGCGTTGACCAGTTTTTTCGATTGCTCCTCAAAAATATCGACGAACAGGTTGCCGATAATCTTGCGCTTCTTCTCGGGATCGGGTTCGCCGGCAAGCCCGGCGAGAAAGCGATCCTCGGCGTCGACTCGCAGAACCTTGACGCCGAGGTTTGCGGCAAAGGTCGACATCACCTGGTCGCCTTCACCCAGACGCAGCAGACCGTTGTCGACAAACACACAGGTCAGCTGGTCACCTATGGCACGGTGGATCAACGCCGCGGCGACCGAGGAGTCAACACCGCCTGAGAGGCCGAGGATGACCTCTTCTGCGCCGACCTGCTGACGAATCCGGGCGACGGCATCTTCGATGATGTGTCCCGGGGTCCACTGACCGGAGCAGCCGCAAATCTTGCGCACGAAGGTGTCGATGAGCAGTTCGCCGCGCGGCGTGTGGTTGACCTCCGGGTGGAACTGCACTCCATAGAGCCTGCGTTCGACATGCTGGATGGCACAGACCGGAGCATTGGCAGTGACAGCAACTTCTTCGAACCCCTGGGGAACTATTTCGACGTGGTCGCCGTGACTCATCCAGACCGGGCTGTGGCCGTCGGCGAAGAAACCGGCAAAAAGCGGCCCCGGAGTCCCCTTGGCCAGCAGGTCGGCATGACCGTATTCACGCTTGCCGGCCGGCACGACCCGGCCGCCGAAATGCTGACACATCAGCTGCATGCCGTAACAGATGCCAAGGACCGGCACGCCGAGTTCGAACAACGCCTCGGTGACCGCCGGGGCCCCCTGGTCGTACACCGACTTCGGACCACCGGAGAGGATGATCCCGCTGGCATTGAACGCCTTGATCTCGTCAAGGCTCATGTCGAAGGGATGCAGCTCGCAGTAGACATGCGCTTCGCGCACACGCCTGGCGATCAACTGGGTGTACTGCGACCCGAAGTCGAGAATCAGGATTTTCTCAGAATGGATATCTTGCATGAGACCTTCTTGCCATAATGCAGATTCCACCATTGGCACCCTGCCAATGTGACCTTCTGCCATGATTTTTCCGCCACGCGCCTCAGATTCTAACCGTTCTTCTCGATCCGGTAATTCGGAGCTTCATGGGTGATGTTGACGTCATGCACGTGCGACTCGCGCAGACCGGCATTGGTGATGCGCATGAAAGTGCCGTTGTCCTGCAACTCCTTGATCGTCCGGCAGCCCGTATAACCCATACCTGAGCGCAGGCCGCCCATCAGCTGGTGGATATTGGCCGAGAGTGGCCCGCGGAAGGGGACGCGACCCTCGATACCCTCCGGGACGAGCTTGACGTCGACTTCGTCACCCTGGAAATACCGGTCCTTGCTCCCCTGCTTCATGGCACCGATGCTGCCCATGCCGCGATAGGTCTTGTAGGTTCGCCCCTGAAAGAGGATTGTTTCGCCGGGGGATTCATCGGTCCCAGCGAAGAGTGAACCGATCATGATCGTGTCGGCACCGGCTGCGATCGCTTTCGGCAGTTCACCGGAATACTTAATGCCACCGTCGGCAATCAGGGGCACACCGAGTTTGCGGGTCACCTGGGCGACATCGGAGATGGCAGTAATCTGTGGCACGCCGACGCCGGCCACCACCCGCGTGGTGCAGATCGACCCGGGACCGATTCCGACCTTTACAGCGTCGGCACCGGCCTTGATCAAGGCCTCGGCAGCGGCGGCAGTCGCGATGTTGCCGGCAACCAGTGAGAGTCCCGGATAGCTGCAACGGGTTGCGACAACCGCGTCAAGCACTGCCTGGGAATGGCCATGAGCCGTGTCAATAATGACCACATCGACTCCTGCCTTGACCAGCAATTCGAGGCGCTCTTCGAGGTCCTCGCCAACCCCGACGGCCGCCCCGACCCGCAAGCGGCCGATGTCATCCTTACAGGCATTGGGGTATTTGCGGACTTTTTCGATGTCCTTGATGGTGATCAACCCCTTGAGGGCAAAGTGGTCATCAACGACCAGAAGCTTTTCGATGCGGTGTTCGTGAAGATGCTTCTTGGCCTCCTCCAGCGTTGTGCCGGGTGGCACCGTAACCAGTTTGTCCTTGGTCATGACGTTAGAAATCGGCTGATCGAGCTTGGTTTCGAAACGCAGGTCGCGGTTGGTGAGGATGCCGACCAGAAGGCCATTTTTGGTAATCGGGACCCCGGAGATTCGATACCTCTCCATCAACTCGAGGGCTTCGTAAATCTTCTGATCAGGGTCCATGGTGATCGGATCGACGATCATGCCGCTTTCAGACTTCTTGACCTGGTCGACTTCCACAGCCTGCATGGCGGGCTTCATGTTCTTGTGAACAATGCCGATACCGCCCTCACGCGCCATGCAGATCGCGGTTCGTGCCTCGGTGACCGTGTCCATCGCGGCTGACAGCAGGGGGATATTCAGTTTTATCTTCGGAGTCAGGAATGTGGTCAGATCAACGTCACGCGGGAGTATTTGGGAATGAGCGGGGAGCAGCAGGACATCATCGAAGGTCAAGCCTTCGCGGATCTCGGGATCGAGCATCGCCGATACCTCCATATGGGGCTGGGGTGAAATAATTAATCGCTGAATTTAGTTCAGCCCCCTCGGCTAGTCAAGGAGAATCGACAGGAATCGGCAGCCGGGGGCTGGGGGATGGCGGCTGCCAGGATACGTCCAGGCCGCCCTACACAGCCAGACCCCGGCCGCGCCTTAGTACCAGACCTCTTCCAGGCACAGGCCGTGGGGCGGTGCGGTCGGTCCGCAGGCCAGCTCTGCCTCGCCCTGCAGCAGCTTCTGCAGATCTGTTGCCGGGCGCCTCCCCTGGCCGACCTCGACCAGGGTGCCAACCAGCATCCGGACCATATTTTTTAAAAACCCCGATCCCCGGAAGTCGATATGGATGAACGCACCTTCAGCGAAGATTCCAACCTGAAAAATCTCGCGGACGCTTGTCTTGGCGACACAGCCCGAGGAACGAAATGCCTGGAAGTCATGCTCGCCGACCAGATAAGCTGCCGCCTGGCGCATCTGCTCAAGGTCGAGGGGACCACGCAAGTGCCAGGCGGTCCGGGCGGCCAGCGGCGAACGCACGGCATGATGATAGATCGTATAACGATACCACTTGCCCCGAGCTGAATACCGCGCATGAAAGCCTTCCGGCATGTCCTGAACAGTCCTGATCACGACATCACCCGGAAGGAAGTGGTTGACCCCTTCGCGAAAGGCCTGCAGGGGCAGCAGACTCTCGGTCTGGAAATGAGCCGCCATGCCGCGGGCGTGAACACCCGCATCGGTCCGGCCTGAGGAATGGATACGCACTTTCTGGCGGAGAATCTGCGCCAAGGCTGATTCGACGACACCCTGCACAGAAAGGCCATTGGCCTGGACCTGCCAGCCGACATAGGCGGTCCCGTCATATTCAATTTCCATTAGAATCGTACGCATGCCGTTCAACCTGACAGCCAGTAGCAGAGGGTCGCTAAGGCCATGACGGCTGTAAAACCCTGGTCATGGCGTGCCAAGGGCAAAAGCGGTGGCAAATCAGCGACCAGAGACCGTAAGTCCTCTCCCCCAGCAAGTCGATGGGCAATGCTGTCGCCGCGATCAGCCAGGCGCAAAAGCACCCCCTGCAGCTGCTGCATCCAGGTATGCCAGCCCCCCATCCGTACCGATGAAGGGCTGGTGGCTTCCACGGTATTCTCTGCCATGTTGACGACACGCATCTCGTCCCGTATGACCGGGATAAAATCCATGCTGAACAGCAGCATGCTCTGCCATTCCTTTGTCCGGCACCCGACCCGTGACAAGGGCTGCGTCAACCAGCCGAAAGTTCCGGCCAGACTGTCCGTCGATGTGGTCATGGCCAGCATGGTCGAGGTGACAACCGCCAAGAGCATCTGCATACAGACAAAGATTCCGGTCAACAGCCCATCCAGGGATAGCCAGCTGGTGCCCCAGAGAGTCCGCCCGGGAGACAGCAGCAAATGCATCAGCAGGGTAAAGAGCAGCAGCCAGCGCAGCAGCCAGCAGAGACGCCATAGCGAACCGTCACGAGGCGCGGCCAGCCAGACAGCCATTGAACTCGCTACGCCCACGGTCGCGAGTTGTGTCCAGTCTGATGCAGCAAAACAGAGCACCACCAGCAGTAGACATGCTATGACCTTGAGGCGCGGATCGGTCCTGTGCAAAAGGGACTGCCCGGGCCGATAAGGCCCATTGTGAGAGGCGCTGATCAATGTGTGTTCCCAAAACGTTCGGGGGGCCAAGCGGCCCCCCGGTTTCCCGTCAACAGACGTCTGAATACATGGAGAAGAAGCCGGCGGGACAACTTAAGCCGGGTCTATTCATCCCCGCTCCTGGAGGATGCGGAGCATACGACGCAGGGGTTCGGCGGCGCCCCAGAGCAACTGGTCTCCGCAGGTAAAAGCCGAAACATACTGGGGGCCCATCTTCATCTTGCGCACCCGACCAACCGGCACGGCAAGCGTTCCGGAGACCGCGGTCGGGGTCAAGCCAGCCAGGGAGGCGGCCTTATTGTTGGGGATCAGTTTCACCCACTCGCTGTGGTTGCCGATCAGCGCCTCGATTTCGGAAATCGGCAGGTCCTTGTTCAGGCGAATCGTCAAGGCCTGGCTGTGGCAGCGCATGGCCCCGACCCGTACGCAGATGCCATCAACCGGCAACGGCACCTTGGTGCCGAGGATCTTGTTGGTTTCGGCGAAACCCTTCCACTCTTCCCGGCTCTGACCGTCCTCGACCTCACGGTCGATCCAGGGCAGCAGGCTGCCGGCAAGCGGGAAGCCGAACTCGCCGGTCGGCAGGTCTGCACCACGCAGGGCGGCAGTCACCTTGCGGTCGATCTCGAGAATGGCCGAAGACGGGTCGCGCAACAGGTCGGCTACGGAGTTTTCGAGGACACCCATCTGGCTCAGCAGTTCGCGCATGTTCGGAGCGCCGGCGCCGGAGGCCGCCTGGTAAGTCATCGACGAGACCCACTCGACCACGCCGGCCCGGAAGAGACCGCCGATGGCCATCAGCATCAGGCTGACAGTACAGTTGCCGCCGATAAAATCTTTGACGCCACGGGCCAGGGCGTCATCGATTACGTGGCGGTTCACCGGGTCGAGGATAATGACTGCGTTCGACTCCATGCGCAGGGTGCTGGCCGCATCGATCCAGTAACCGTCCCACCCTGAACTGCGCAGCGCCGGGTGCACTGCCTTGGTGTAATCGCCGCCCTGGCAGGTGATGATCACATCGAGTTGGCGCAACGCGTCAAGGTCATCGGCATTCTTGAGAGTGCCGGCACCCAGTGGCGCCTCTTGGCCAGCCTGTGATGTGGAGAAAAAAACCGGTGCAATACCAGCCAGATCGTTCTCCTCCTGCATGCGCTGCATGAGGACCGATCCGACCATCCCTCGCCAACCGACGATACCGACCTTCATCTGACTGTTCCTTTTCTGTATTCAGGGAGATATGGGGCCCCAAAGGGGCAGTCCCGGACAACTTCCTAACAGTTCACTTTACAGGTTTGCGATGATCGCTTGCCCCATTGTCACAGTGTTGACCTTCTTCTCGCCAGCCTTGCCCTGGTAGATGTCGCCGGTGCGGAAGCCCTGGTTGAGGGTGCTCTCCACGGCAGCATCGATGGCGTCCGCCGCTTCGATCATGCCAAACGAGTAGCGCAGCATCATCGACGCGGACAGTATCTGGGCGATCGGGTTGGCGATCCCCTGCCCGGCGATATCCGGAGCACTGCCGCCGGATGGCTCGTACATGCCGAAGGAGCCTTCAGCGAGAGAGGCGGAGGGGAGCATGCCGAGAGAACCGGTCAGCATGGCCGCCTCGTCAGAGAGGATATCACCGAACATGTTACCACACAGCAGGACATCAAACTGCTTGGGCCAGCGCACCAGCTGCATGGCCGCATTGTCCACGTACATGTGGGAGAGCTCGACATCCGGATATTCTGCGGCGACCCGCTCGACCACCTCGCGCCACAACACCGATGTAGAGAGCACATTGGCCTTGTCGATGGAGCAGACTTTCCCGCTGCGTTTACGGGCGGCCTGGAAAGCGACATGGCTGATCCGTTCGACCTCGGCATCGGAATACTTCATGGTGTCGAAGCCGGTACGTGCACTCCCCTCGCCTTCAATGCCCTTGGGCTGGGCAAAGTAGATGCCACCGGTCAGCTCACGCACGACCAGGATGTTGAAGCCGCCGGCAATGACGTCCTCCTTGAGACTCGAAGCACCGGTCAGGGCCGGGAAGATAATCGCCGGGCGCAGGTTGCAGAAGAGGCCGAAGATCTTGCGCAGGGGCAGCAGGGCACCTCGTTCCGGCTGCTGGTCCGGGGGCAGTTTCTCCCACTTCGGGCCACCGACCGAGCCGAACAGGATGGCGTCCGACGCCCGGCAGATTTCAATGGTCTGGTCCGGAAGCGCCGTGCCGTCCTGGTCGATGGCGATGCCGCCGACATTGGCGACCGTCCGTTCAAAGGTCACAGCATACTTATCCTGCACGGCATCCAGGACCTTCAAAGCCTCGGCCATGACCTCGGGACCGATTCCATCGCCTGGAAGGACTGCCACCTTGTACGTTTGACTCATTACGACTCTCCTTTTATGGCCTTCTTGGGGGGGGCAATTCTGATTGGCTCCCGATTCAACCGGTTGCCACTATAAGAAGGCCGCCACACTTTGTCAAATGCTTTCAAACCGGGTGGAACAGTGTGCTTTTGCAACGATTCCTGCTGATTGACGCGACCGGGTGGGCACGGGTCTTTGCGCCCCCGGCGCATCGCACTCGATTGTCTCGGGTCGGATCAATCATGATCGGATTGAGCAGCTGATTCATTGATCAGGCCCCACCTACATAAGTATAATTATGTTATATTATGTTTAATTATATTATGTTATATATTATTATACATATTATAAGCTAACTAAACACACTTTTATCACTTTTAAACATCTTGATCCCGGGCCTGTCACGTCATTCTCCTTCCCGGTCTTTGGGAGGTGGCAAACCGGGAACTTATCGGTATAATCATGCGAGGGGGATCGTTATGAAAAAAATAATCCTGGCATTGTGCATCTTTATTCTCGGGCTGGCCGCCGCGAAGATTTTCTTCGGCGTTGATGTCGAAGGGCTTTTCGAGGGGTTCATCGATTTCATCTCTGGCATTTTAGACGGTCCTGGCTGACAGTCGCCTGTCAACGCAGAAAAAAGCGGGAGGCGATGCCAAGGCACCAACTCCCGCTGAAAAATTAATCGATCCGTCTCGACCTTGCGTTAAAGCCCCAGGTAGGCCTTTTTGACCTGTTCGTTGTCGAGCAGTTTCTCCGCCGTATCGGTCAGGGTGATGCGACCGTTCTCCATGACGTAGCCGCGGTGCGCCAGCTTCAGAGCCTGGTTGGCGTTCTGTTCAACCAGGAACACCGTCGTCTTCTGCTCTTCGTTGACCTTCTTGATAATTTCGAAAATCTGCTTGATGATCAATGGCGCCAGGCCAAGAGATGGCTCGTCCAGCAGCAGCACCCGTGGCCGAGCCATCAGGGCCCTGGAGATCGCCAGCATCTGCTGCTCACCACCGCTCAGGGTCCCGCCAAGCTGGGAGCGCCGCTGGGCGAGGATCGGGAAAAGATCAAACACGTAATCGATATCTTTTTGAATATCAGATTTGTCACGGCGCAGGAACGTGCCCATTTCCAGGTTTTCCAGGACCGACATGTTCGGAAAAATCCGGCGCCCTTCGGGAACCTGGACCAGGCCAAGGGCGACAATCTTGTCCGTCGACATCTTGTGAATCGGCGCCCCCTTGAAGTAGATCTCCCCTTTGCGCGGCGGTGTCACGCCGCAGATCGTCATCAGGGTGGTACTCTTACCGGCGCCGTTGGCACCAATCAGGGTCACGATCTCCCCCTCGTTGACATCGATCGATATGCTCTTCAGCGCCTGGATATTGCCGTAGTAAGTTTCAACCTTCCGCAGTTCAAGCATCGGCTTCCTCCCCGAGGTAGGCTTCGATGACCCTTGGATTGCTGCGGATGTCCATGGGCGTCCCCTGGGCAATCTCCTTGCCGTATTCCATGACGTAGATTCTTTCCGAAATATTCATAACCAGCTTCATGTCGTGCTCGATCAGCAGGATAGCAATCTTTTCCGTATCGCGGATGCGCACGATCAGTTCGTCCAGGGCCTTGGTCTCCTGAGGATTCATGCCGGCAGCCGGTTCGTCGAGCAGCAGCAGGAAGGGGTCCGTTGCCATGGCCCGGGCAATTTCAAGCCGCCGCTGGGCACCGTAGGGCAGGTTCTTGGCAAACTCGTCGGCGAAGTTAACCAGGCCGACTTTCTTGAGCAGCTCGTAGCTTTTTTCGATGGTCTCCTGTTCCTGGCGCTTGGTGCTGGCGCCGCGCATAATCGCGCCAACGATACTGGTCGTGGTCCGGCAATGGCGTCCGATCATGACGTTCTCCAGGACCGTCATGTTATGAAACAGGCGGATATTCTGGAAAGTCCTGGCCATGCCGATAGTGGTTACCCGGTTCGGCTTGAACCCGTTGATGCGCTGGGTTTTCTTCTCAGGCGGATGAACCAAAACCTCGCCCTTGGTCGGGTTGTAAATGCCGGTTACACAGTTGAAGAAGGTCGTCTTGCCGGCGCCGTTGGGACCGATCAGGGCGACAATTTCACCGGTACTGACTTCCAGGGACACGGCATCGACGGCGCGCAAGCCGCCGAAATCCATGGTCAGGCCCTTGACCTCAAGCAGTTTTTTCTTTGTCTCAGGCATTGACACCCTCCGTCTTCACCGCACTCCGGGTGTATTTGCGACGCACGTTGGCGATCAACCCTTCGGGACGGAAGATCATCATAAGCACCATCACGGCACCGAACATCAGCATCCGGTATTCAGCAAAGGCCCGCAGGTATTCGGGCATCAGGATCAGCACAAGGGCGGCGATGATCACCCCGACGATCGAGCCCATACCGCCCAGCACAACGATCGAAAGCACCAGGGCCGATTCCATGAAAGTGAAGCTGTTCGGGTTGATATAGGTGTTGCGCGCGGCAAAAATGACCCCGACCAGGCCGGCCCAGAATGCGCCGAAGGCGTAGGCCCCCAGCTTGGTCCGCGCCATATCGACGCCCATGGCGACGCAGGCGATTTCATCCTCACGCAAGGCCATCCAGGCGCGCCCGATCCGCGAATCCTTCAGGCGGTTGGTAATGAAGATGGTGAAAAGCACCATCAGGATCATCAGGTAATAGGTGTAGGTCGTCGCCGATTCGATCGTCATGTCCAGGCCGAACAAACCGGGCCGCGGAATGCCGGCTATGCCCTTGGCGCCATTGAAGACCTCTTCCCAGTTCTCGATGACAATCTTGGCGATGGAACCAAAACCGAGGGTCACGATCGCCAGGTAATCGCCGCGCAGCCGCAAGATCGGGAAACCGAGTGCGATGCCGAAGAGGGCACCCATCAGGCCACCGATCGGCAGGCTGGTCCAGAAGCCGATCCCCCAGAAGCTGTTCAGGATGCCGTAGGTGTAGGCTCCGACGGCAAAAAAAGCGACATAGCCAAGGTCCAGCAGGCCGGCGAGACCGACCGTGATATTGAGACCGAGGCCGAGGACCACGAAAATCAGTGCCAGGACCATGATATTGGCCTGGTAGATATCGACCACCAACGGGAAAACCAGGGTCACCACGGCCAGCACCAGCAACACCGGCTTGAATATTTTAGGGTCTTCCAGAATCCGCTGGCCGATACCCGGTCTGGCCTGGTCGTCATCAGTGCTGTCGGACTCACTGCTTTTCAGGTCGCGGCGCACCATAGCCCAGCGCCAAACGATGGAAAGCACAAAAGCGCCCAGGGCAACCCACAGCATGTTCATCCAACGCCACTCAACGATATTCTTGAGGGTATTGACCTTGACCACCATCAACGGGAAGGTCAGGAAGACGAACCAGAGGGCGACCAGAATGGATCGTTTCATATTGTCTAGCATCGTAATCACACCATCTTCAGCTTCAGGCTCAGACCTTCTGCTTGACAGCTTTGCCAAGCAGGCCGGCGGGCCGCAGGATCAGGATTAACACCAGGACACCGAAGGCAAAGACATCTTCATAGGCACTGGACACATAGCCGGCGGCATAGGATTCAGCCAGGCCGAGAACCAGGGCCCCCAGAGCCGCTCCGGGGATATTGCCAATGCCGCCGAGGACTGCTGCGGTGAAGGCTTTCACCCCGGCCATAAACCCGATATAAAAGTTGATCTGCCCGATGTAAGAACCGACCAGAACGCCGCCAATCGCCGCCAGCACGGAACCGATCACAAAGGTCATGGAAATGACATTGTCAACGTTGACGCCGACCAGGCGGGCCATGGTCATATCCTGCTGGGTCGCACGCATCGCCTTGCCAATCCGGGTGTATTTGATGAGCACGGTCAAGGCGATCATGGTGATGGCACTGGTCACCAGGATGACCAGCTCCGCCGAGCCCATGATATGCGCGATCGGCTCCATGAAATCGAAATCGGGGATCAGTGACGGAAACGGCAGGAAGTCGGGGGTTTGCGCCAAAAGCACATAATTCTGCAGGAACAGCGACATGCCGATGGCGCTGATCAGCGGCGAGAGCCGCGGAGCATTGCGTAATGGGCGATAGGCGATCTTTTCCAGGGTGTAACCGTAGGCCGCCGCATATACTGCGGCAATCAGGGCGGCCAGGATCAGGATGGAAAAGCCGGAGAAACCATAGATCGTCAGCACACCGGACACGATCAGGGCGATAAAGGCACCGATCATGTAGACCTCGCCATGGGCGAAGTTGATCAACTGGATGATGCCGTAAACCATCGTATACCCCAGTGCAATCAGGGCGTAGATGCTGCCTCGGACCAGGCCGCTGCAAGAGAGTTCAAGAAAATATTGCATCGATGTTTTCCGCAGTCCTAGAAAGGGAGATTCCAACCGTCATGACCAGTTGGCACTGAACCGCTCGCTCGAAAGCAGTGAGCCGTCCGAACTGAAGCGGGGAGAGACTGAACCGGAACAACTCCGTTGTGAATTTAAAAAATGCGGGGGACAGGCCTCGCCTGTCCCCCGTTTTATCCTGATACGCCGAGCAGGTTACTTCAGCTCGACGAACTTGCCGCCCTTGACCTGGAAGACGGAGAAGCCAACGCCTTCTGCATCGCCCTTTTTGTCAAACTTGATCTTGCCGACAGCCGTGTCGACATAAGAACTCTTGAGAGCTTTTTCCAGGGCAGCATAATCGGTGCCACCGGCAACCTTGATGGCATTCAGGGCCGACTGCATGGCAGCATACCCCTGGTCGAAGAAGGTGCCCGGCTCCTTGCCGTACTTCTTGACGTAATCAGCCCGGGCCTTTTTGTTTACGTCCAAAGAGGTGACATCCATCGGACCGGTCGCGTAGACACCTTCTGCATCGGCACCGGCGATCTCCAGGAAGCCGTCACCCTTGATGCCGTCAGGACCGACGAAAGGAATCTTCATGCGCTTCTTGTTCATCTGGGCGACCAGCTTGGAGGCTTCCGGGTGATAACCGCCGAAGATAACGGCATCGGCGCCCTCTTTGCGGATCTTCTGAACCACTGCGGAGTAATCCATGGCACCGGGAGTGACACCTTCGAAGAGGACAACTTTAGCCTTGCCGCCGGCCTCAATGAACTGCTGGGCGAAATCGGCAAAACCTTTACCGTAGTCACCCTTGTCGTGAATGATGGCAATCTTCTTGGCGCCGAGTTTGTCGGCCACGAAATTTGCCGCCAGTTTGCCCTGGTCATCGTCAGGCGCGATGGTGCGGTAGAAGTTCGGGTACTCGCCACTCTGGGTCAGAGGGGGATTGGTCGCCGAAGGGGAGATGGCGATAATCTTGGCTTCGTTGTAGATGCCGAGCGCTGCCTTGGTTGCCCCGGAGCAGACGTGACCGATAACCAGGTTGACCCCTTGGGAAACCAGCTTGGTCGCTGCATTGGTGGCGATTTCAGGCTTACACTGGTCGTCCATCGGCAGTACTTCGATCTGCTTGCCGAGCACACCACCGGCTGCGTTGACCTCAGCGGCGATCATTTCGACAGCTTCCTTGGTCGGGATGCCGTAGGGGGCCAGGTCGCCCGTATGGGGACCTGCGATACCTATCTTGATCGTGTCAGCGGCAAAGCCGGTTACGGGAACGACCAGGCTCAACAGAGCCACCATGACGAGTTTCTTGATTACACTTTTACGCATACAGCCTCCTTGGTTTTGAAATATTCATATTGGGTTTCATGCAAATGACACAGTGTTTTGTTATAAAGGAAATGATTGGTGGACGTCAAGCTCTATTCAAATGAAATTCATTAAACTGAATGCCACTGGCTCCATTGAATCCGCTAGCAATCGCACGGCATCGCGCCGCGCGCGGGAACGCCTGCCACGAAAACATTCGCCCAATCAGCAAACAAACACTCTCGATGTTTCTGCGATTCAGAAGGAATCTTGGATTCAGAAATAATCCTGGCGGCTGTAGAGGCGCAGATCCCGCTCGCTGAGCAACTCCGAGTGCAGGCAGCCGAGACGTTGGCAGATGCCGATGCATTGGGAAAAATGAGCCTTCAGTGACGTGAAGAGCGCGACCAGGTGAGCGCCACAGGGGCAGACATTGTAGACCGGGAAAGACACCGAACACGACGGGCAGCAGATATCGACGATTTCACCTGCCGCCTTTTCGAAGTCGATGAAAACCCGGTCCCGATCGCCGAGCACCGGGCTGATCACCAGCAGGCCTTCGCTGGTTCGGTTTTTCAGTTTGAGAGTCAGGCCGGGATGGCCCTGGAAGTGTGCCTTATCCGTCAGGATGGAATGCCCGTTCGAACAATAACATTCGGTGATCACCTCATGCTGGTGGTGATCCTGATCAGCAATGACTTCACGTTTCTGTGTCTGGTGCCCACCCAGCAATAGCCAGTTTATCTTCATAATTCACCCCCCTGACACGGTTACACTGAAAAGGTACCATCATTCCGCACGAATTGCACCAGGGTAAGTAAAATTTTCCAATGAAAGCCCTTAAATTGTCTGGACTGGGGCCAGATTGCACGGCCCTGCAAGCTGGCAGCCGACGGTTGTCCCGCCTAGATGCAGTTGGCCTGGGTTTCGGCTATGAACCCGATTGATTATTCCAGGACAACGAGCAGGTCGCCCTGGTCAATCGGGTCACCCTCGCCAAAGCGGAGTTCGGCAACCACGCCATCGGCCTTGGCCTTGACGTTGGTCTCCATCTTCATCGCCTCGGTGGTCAGCAGCGTATCCCCTGCCGAAACCTTTTCGCCGACGCTCACCAGTATCTTGAAAACCTTGCCTGGCATCGGAGCGCCAACATGCTTGGAATTGGCGGGGTCGGCTTTTTCATGACTTTCATCTGCAGATTCAACCGAGAAGTCCTTGACCGTCACCACGCGGGGTTCGCCGTTGAGCTCGAAGTAGATGTTGCGAGTGCCATCCTCGTGGACCCGGCCTACGGCATTCAACTTGATGATCAGGGTTTTGCCCGCCTCGATGTCGATGCTCACTTCGTCGCCGACGTCCAGGCCATAGAAGAATACCGGAGTCGGCAGGAACGATGTGTCGCTGTACTCCTGCCGGAAACGGTCATATTCCTCGAACACCCCAGGGTAGAGAACCGCCGAAAGGACATCACGATCGCTGACATTGTGTCCGAGCTTGGTTTGCAGCTCTTCCTGCTTGGCGGTAAAATCGACCGGTTCCAGCAGTTCGCCGGGACGACAGGTGAGCGGCTGTTCCCCTTTGAGGATGATCTTCTGCAGTTCCGGCGGGAAGCCGCCCACCGGCTGGCCGATCATCCCCTTGAAGAAATCAACCACGCCCTGGGGGAAAGCCAGCTCCCGGCCCCTGGTGAAGACATCACCGGGTTCAAGATTGTTCTGTACCAGGAACATCGCCATGTCGCCGACGATCTTGGACGACGGGGTGACCTTGATGACGTCACCGAACAGGTCGTTGACCTTGCGGTACATCTCCTTACACTCCTCCCAGCGGTGTCCAAGACCAAGGCCTTCGACCTGAGGCTTGTAGTTGGAGTATTGTCCCCCGGGGATTTCGTGATGATAAACTTGTGCGGTGCCGCTGCGCAGCTCCGATTCGAAGGGAGCATAGTAGGTGCGCACCGTTTCCCAGTAGTTGGCGAGCGTCTGCAGGCCGGCCTGGTCAAGCTGCGGGTCCCAGATGGTCCCTTCGAGAGCGGCCAGCAGCGCGTTCATGTTGGGCTGGGCAGTCAGCCCCGACACCGAGGAAAGTGCGACGTCGACAATATCGACGCCGGCCTGGGCCGCCATCATCAACATGGCGCCGCCGTTGGATGAGGTGTCATGGGTATGCAGGTGGATCGGCAGGCCGATCTCGCCCTTGAGGGCCTTGATCAGCTTCTCCGCGGCAAACGGTTTGAGCAGACCGGCCATATCCTTGATCGCCAGGATGTGGGCGCCCATTCTCTCCAGCTCCCTGGCCAACTCGACATAATACTTCAACGGATACTTGTCTCGTTTCGGGTCGAGAATATCCCCGGTGTAGCACATGGCCGCTTCGCAAATGGAGCTGGTGCGCTCACGGACGGCATCCATGGCCACCTGCATCCCCTTGGTCCAGTTAAGGGAATCGAAGATCCGGAACAGGTCGATGCCGCTCTCGGCGGCCTTGACAGTGAATGCCTGAACCACGTTGTCTGGATAATTGGTATAGCCGACCGCGTTGGAACCGCGCAGCAGCATCTGGAAGAGGATGTTAGGAACCTTTTTGCGCAGTCGTTCAAGCCGCTCCCAGGGGTCCTCGGACAGGAAGCGCATCGAGACATCGTAGGTGGCCCCCCCCCACATTTCGAGAGAAAAAAGGCCCCCGCCCAGATGGGCTGTGGATTCGGCAATCCGGTCGAGGTCGTGAGTACGGACCCTGGTTGCCAGCAGCGACTGATGGGCGTCGCGCCAGGTGGTATCGGTAATCAACAGCTGGCGATTCTTGCGCGCCCAGGTGGCCAGCCCTTCCGGGCCCTTGTCGAGCAGAATGTCGCGCGTACCGCGCGGGTGCTGCTTGCCGTACTGGATCTCCGGCACCGTGGGTTCACGCAGGTCACGGAAATTGAGTCGTTTCTGCGGCTTGATACCGGGGTAGCCGTTGACCGTGGTATGACCTATGTAGCTGAGAATCTTGTTGGCCCGGTCCTTCTTGACCGGTAGCTGAAAAACTTCGGGATGCTCGTCAAGGAAAGAGGTGTCGCACTTCCCTTCCAGGAAGACCGGATGAGTGATGACCTTTTCGAGGAAGCCGATATTGGTTTTCACGCCGCGGATGCGGAATTCCTGCAGGGCGCGGTGCATGGTCCGTGACGCGTCGCCAAAGGTCAGTCCCCAGGTGGAAATCTTGACCAGCAGCGAGTCGTAGTGCGGGGTGATCACCGCACCGGCGTAACCGGCCGCGGCATCGAGACGCACACCGAAGCCGGCGGCCGTGCGGTAGGCCTTGATAGTACCGAAATCAGGGGCAAAGTTGTTTTTCGGGTCTTCGGTGGTAATCCGGCTCTGGATGGCGTAACCGCGCAGTTCGACATCCTTCTGGCTGCGGATGCCGATCTCAGGATCGGACAACTTATAGCCCTGTGCGACGCGGATTTGCGCCTGCACCAGGTTGCGCATGGTCACCAGTTCGGTGACCGTGTGTTCAACCTGGATGCGCGGGTTGACCTCGATAAAGTAGAAATGCCCCTGCTTGTCCATCAGGAACTCGACGGTTCCCGCATTGCGGTAACCAACGTGGCTGGCCAGGGCAAGGGCGTAATTGCAGACTTCCTTGCGCTTTTTGCTGTTGAGATAAAGTGACGGAGCAATCTCGATGACTTTCTGATGACGCCGCTGGATAGAACAGTCGCGCTCGTAGAAATGCACGATATTGCCGTGATTGTCACCAAGGACCTGCACTTCGACGTGTTTGGGCTTCTCGATGAATTTCTCGAGAAAGATAGTGGCGTCACCGAAGGCCGCCTTGGCTTCGGATGCGGCTGACTTGAGCCCCTCGAGCAGTTCTTTCTGGTTCTGGGCAACCCGCATTCCGCGGCCGCCGCCACCGGAACTTGCCTTGATTATGATCGGGTACCCGCAGGCCTTGGCAAAGATCAGGGCCTCTTCTTCGGTGCGAATCGGAGCATCCGTGCCCGGCACGACCGGCACGCCGGCTTCAACGGCTACCCTGCGGCCGGAGATCTTGTCGCCGACGCTGCGCTGGATGTCCGGGGTCGGGCCGATGAACACGATCCCGGCACGCTCGCAGGCCTCTGAAAATTCGGCATTTTCAGAGAGGAACCCGTAACCCGGGTGAATCGCATCGACATCCTTCTTGCGGGCCAGATCGATGATTTCATCGATACTCAGATAAGCATCGATCGGCCCCTTCCCCTTGCCGATCAGGTAGGCCTCATCGGCCTTGTAGCGGTGCAGGGAGAGCTTGTCCTCATCCGAGTAGATGGCCACGGTACTGATACCGAGTTCCGTACAGGCCCGGAAAATCCTGATGGCAATTTCCCCCCGGTTGGCAGCCAGTACCTTGTTGAACTTCTTGATTGACATAGTGGTCACACTCCTCGGCAAGTTCACCATCAACCGTTTAACAGAACTAAATATCTATAGCCGCGCTAAATATTTAGCTTCAGTAAATATTTCAATAAATTTATATAGTTATGCCGATGTCAGCGACGCAATCTAAGCAAATCGCCCCTCTCGGTGTCAAGCATAAAACCGTTCTATTTTCAACTATTCGAAATGACTGACATTAAATACCCTTATTCGAATAAAGTACGGGGCCGGTGGGAGTCTGCCACCCATTTATACCCGGGCCATTTCCGCCAGGCAGTGTCAGCACTCCCTGCCAAATCGTCTGATTCGGGCACCGGAATTGCGCTACGCGTCGCCTTTTTTAAGGAACGGCTTCACCAGGTCGATCGGGATCGGGAAAAGAATCGTTGAGTTCTTCTCGGTGGCGATCTCGGTAAGGGTCTGCAGGAAACGCAGCTGCAGGGTTCCATCCACCGAGGAGATCACCCGCGCGGCATCTGCCAGTTTCTGGCTCGCCTGGAATTCCCCTTCAGCATGGATGACCTTTGAGCGACGCTCACGCTCGGCTTCGGCCTGCCGGGCCATAGCGCGCTGCATTTCAGGGGGGAGGTCGACGTGCTTGATCTCGACATTGGAGACCTTGACCCCCCAGGGGTCGGTCTGACGGTCGAGAATTTCCTGCAGTTGCATATTGATCTTTTCACGATGGGAAAGAAGCTCATCAAGTTCCACCTGGCCAAGAATGCTGCGCAGTGTTGTCTGGGCCAGCTGGCTGGTCGCATAGAGATAATTCTCGACCTCGATGAGGGCCTTATCCGGCGAGATGACCCGGAAATAGGTGACGGCATTGACCTTGATGGAGACATTGTCCTTGGTAATGACATCCTGGGGCGGTACATCGTTGACAATGGTGCGCAGGCTGACTTTTACCAATTTGTCGACCACGGGGATGATAAAACGCAGCCCGGGGCCCTTAACCCCGGCAAATCGACCGAGGCGGAAAACCACGCCACGTTCATACTCCAGCAGGATACGAACCGCACTGCCGACCAGGATCAGCAGCAGGGCCAGGGCAATGGCATAATTGATCAACATGGTCTCCTCCTCTGCCAAGCTTTGTGCAATGGCAATGATTTGCTGAACAGCTTTTACAAGCAACTCGTCCACAGTATTCCTGCCTCAGCCGACAACGGGCCGTTACGTCAACTTGTCCTCTTGGCGAAGGGTCCCTGGAACAGCACGCACGTGCAGGCGCATCATCGGCGCCAGAGCGACGACTTCAATGGCTTGCCCCGCTTCGACCGGTTCCTCAGCGACAGCATCCCAATATTCTCCATGGACAAAAACCCTGCCGGCACCTTGCACTGCCGTGACTGCCTGACCCAGTTCACCGATCATCGCTTCAAGGCCGGACACCGACTTGCTGCGCTGGACGCGCACGATAAAAACCATGCAGAAGAGGAAGAATCCGGCAAAAACAACCACCGTTGCCGTGATAACGGCCCGGGAAATCTGCAGATAAGGGACCGATGAGTCGATCAGCATCAAAGATCCCAGCGCGAGGGCGAGGATACCACCGACTGTGAGCATCCCGTACGAAGCCACCTTGACCTCGAGAATAAAAAGGACCAGGGCCAGGAGGATCAGCAGGGCACCGGCATAATTGACCGGCAGCGACTGAAAAGCGAACAGCGCCAGCAGCAGAGCAATGGCTCCCACAACGCCTGGAAGGATCACCCCGGGCTGGGAAATTTCAAAGAAAATCCCGATCATGCCGAGCATCATGAGCAGATAAGCGACATTGGGGTTGCTGATCGTGTTGAGAATCTGCTGGCGCCAGTTCATTTCGGCAAATACCGGCTCAACCCCGGCAAGATCGAGGTAGTACGCCTCTCCCTTGCGCAGATAACGCTGGCCGTCCAGGCGCGCCAGCAGCTCAGCCCTGTCTGCAGCGACCAGGTCGATGACTTTCATCTCGAGAGCTTCCGTGGCGGCCGTCGAGGCCCCGTCACGGACGATGCGTTCCGCCCAGTCAAGGTTGCGGCCACGCTGTTCAGCCAGTGAACGCGCATAGGCAACTGCATCGTTATGAATTTTCGCCTTCATCTCATCGCTCTGGCTGTCACCGCCGAGGCCGATGGAAACCGGTGTTGCAGCGCCGATATTCGTTCCGGGCGCCATGGCGACAAAATCCGCAGCAATCGCGATCAGGGCACCGGCTGACGCCGCCCGGGCCCCTGCCGGAGCCACGTAGACAATCACCGGGGGTTGCGAAGCAAGGATGGCCTGGATGATCTTGCGCATGGACGAGTCGAGCCCGCCCGGGGTGTCTATTTCAATGAGAAACGCCGGAGACTGGGCAACCTCGGCCTTGGTGAGCTCATCGACCAGGTATTGCGCGACCACCGGGTTGATCGGACCGGCAATGCGCACCGAGGGCAGGTCTCTCGACCCTGCCCGACAAATCGTCAAGCTGATTGCCAGGCAACAGCAGAGGGTCGCAAAAGCAAGCATGTACGGACGGAGGATTCGCATATTTATTAAGTTTATCAACGGCCACATGCGTGTCAATTGGTCAGGTCCCCGTCAGGCGACCTGGCCACTCCGGAAAGAACCTGATCAAGCCAGGGATTCAACTTGCCATGGCCAGATAAACAAATCCTAATACTCTTGCAAGGGCCCGGGATTCGTGTTACTTTGCCAAAACGTCAATTTCATGACGCGAGAGATCGGAGCGCCCATGAACAACGCTGCCCGCATCCTGTTCATTGATGATGAGCCTGGCAACCGCGAGAGCCTTACCCTGCTCCTCGAACGTGAAGGCTACCGGGTGGATGCGGTTGACGCCGGTGAAAAGGCCATGGATTTACTGGCCACGGAAAGCTACGGCGTCATCATCACCGATCTCTTCCTGCCCGGCGTCAGCGGCATCGACATCCTCAAGCACGTCAAAGAGCACTCTCTGCCCTGCAACGTCATACTCATCACCGGCAACGCTACGGCCGAAACGGCGGTCGAAGCGATGAAGGAAGGGGCCTTCGACTACATCACCAAGCCGCTCAACTTCGAAAAGCTCAAGGTCCTGGTGGCAAAGGCTGTGGAGAAAAGCCGGCTGGTCGCCGAGAACCTCTATCTGCGCCAGCAGTTGCGCGGTAAATACAAATTTGAAAAAATCATCGGCAACAGCCCGGCTATTCAACCGGTTTTCTTCCGTATGGAAAAGATTCTCCATACCGATTCGACGGTCCTGATTCTCGGTGAATCCGGGACCGGCAAGGAACTGGTTGCGCGCGCCATTCATTTCAACGGCTCGCGCAAGGACAAGCCATTTATCCCGATCAACTGCGGGGCCATTCCGGCCGAACTGCTCGAGAGCGAGCTGTTCGGCCACGTGCGCGGTTCATTCACCGGGGCGGTCGCCGACAAGCCCGGGAAGTTCGAAGTTGCCAACCAGGGGACGATCTTTCTCGATGAAATAGGCACCATGCCACTGCACCTGCAGATGAAGCTGCTACGCGTCCTGCAGGAGCAGGAAATCGAGCGGGTCGGCTCGACGCGTCGGACCAAACTGGATGTACGCGTGATCTCGGCCACCAACAGTGACCTTGAGCAGAGAGTCCGGCGCGGCGAATTTCGCGAAGACCTCTACTACAGGTTGAACGTAATCCCGATTCATCTGCCGCCGCTTCGTGAACGGCGCGAAGACATCCCCCTGCTCGCCAGGCACTTCATGCGCAAGATCTGCGCCGACATGCGCCGCCCCGTGCTCGAGTTGACCCAGGGAGCACTCAAAGCCCTGGAGAACTATGAATGGCCAGGCAATGTCCGGGAGATGGAGAACGTCATCGAACGGACGATCGCCCTGACCGACAGCGACATCATCGATCGGCACGACCTGCCGCCCCAGATTGGCGGCGTTTCCCAAGAAAACGACCAACTGCCTGCACTGGTGATCCCCGACGAGGGGCTGGATCTGACAGAGACCATCGCCCAAATCGAACTGGCATTGATCCGGCAGGCCATGGAAAAATCACATCACGTCAAAGCCCGCGCTGCGGACCTGCTCAATATCAATCGCACGACCCTGGTTGAAAAAATCAAGCGGTACGGTATGCATTAGGCAGACGGCTACCAAGCCAAACCATCGTCAATCTACAGGAGGACAACATGACACAGGAGGCATCCACGGCCACGACCATGCTGGGCAGCATCGTCTATGCCATCATCATTCTCGCCATCGGATTCTGGGGGGCCAAGATGACCTCGCGCCTGGTCAGGGGGCTCATGGAGCGCCGCGACATGGACCAGGCCCTGACCGGCTTCATCGGCAACCTCACCAATGCCGTGATCCTTACTTTTGCAGTGATCGCCGCACTGAACCAACTGGGCATCCAGACAACCTCACTGGTTGCGGTGGTCGGTGCCGCCGGCCTGGCAATCGGCCTGGCTCTCAAGGATTCTCTCGGCAACTTTGCCGCCGGCGTCATGATCCTGATTTTCAAGCAGTTCAAAGCAGGAGACCTGATCGATGCCGCCGGAGTCCTGGGCGTGGTCGAAACCCTCAACATCTTCTCGACTCAAATGAGAACCGCTGACAACAAGACCATCTTCGTCCCGAACGGCAAACTGATCGGCGACAACATTATCAACTATTCAACCAAACCTACCCGCCGGGTCGATCTTGTTATCGGGGTCAGCTACAAGGCGGACTTGAGCCATGTAAAGTTGGTCCTTGAGGATATTCTGACCGGTGACAGCAGAGTCCTGAAGGATCCGGAGCCGACGATCGGCGTGCTGGAACTGGCTGACAACAGCGTCAACTTCGCGGTGCGCCCCTGGGTAGAAGCCGCTGACTACTGGGGCGTCTACTTCGATCTGCATGCCAACATCAAAACCCGCTTCGACGCGGAAGGGATCGGCATCCCCTATCCGCAGCGGGACGTGCATCTTCACCAGGCTTGAAAATGTTGAGGCGCGCGGGATGAGGTGCGAGGTGCGAAAAGACCCCATCTAAACCCCAAGGAAAGGCCTCGCGGCTGCACCTGGTTGTCGTAAATGATTCCGGATTCTGGATTCTGGGTACTGGAGTCCCTCAATAAGGCGTGAACCAGGCGGCAATCAACGCATTGCGCAGCAAGCTGTTCGGAATCAGCCTTCTCGTCGTTTGAACACGATGAACCAGTCGATCGACAATCTTTCATAAAACACAACCGGCCCGGCGGAAACGCCGGGCCGGTTGTGTTTTGATTTGCCAACAGTCGAGCCTCTTGAAGCGGCCTCACCGCCACAAGACCAGTATGTCTCCTACATCTTCGGCGATTGCTTGGCCTTGCCGGTCATCGAACGCATAAGAATCTTGACGACCATAGTCCGACTGTCGTGCCGCTCGATGTACTTGTGTCCTTCTTCTACAAAATCAGGCGAGTATTTCTCGACCAGCCAGACCAGGGCCTGAAGCCTTTCGTCGCCCTGCACCACGGACGCCTCGCCGAAGACGATAACACTCTCGAATTCCGTGCTGAACTCGTCTGGCAGCAACCTGGTACGGCCGACGACACAGAAAGACACCCTGCGGTTGGCAAGCAGGTTGTCGAGTTTCTGCCCTTCCAGGGCACAGTGGAAGTACAAGCAGCCATCGTGGAACACGTAATTCAAGGGCACTCCGTAAGGCTGGCCCTGCGCATCGACTGTCGACAGGATGCCATACTCGCCAGTCTGCAAAAGGCGCACAGCAGCATTCTGGTCCATGGCCTTGTCTTTTCTCCTCATCGAATGGCCTCCTCTGCACCTGACACGAATCTCAGTCCTCGCGCAGGCTTTGGTGTGGGGTAAAATATGACCGGTAACCCAGTCGCAGGATCAGGAAGGTGGTCAGGGCAACGCTTCCGGTAATCACACACATGATGGCTATCTGGTACTTGACTGCGATCAGGGGCTCGGTCCCTGACAGAATCTGTCCGGTCATCAGGCCGGGGAGAAAGACCAGTCCCATTGCGGCCATGGAATTGACAGAAGGGATCAGGGCCGCCCGGAAGGCGCTGCTGACAGCCGGCGCCGCCGCCAGCTGCACACTGCCGCCCAGGCATAGTGCCGTTTCAATCTCCTCGCGCCGTTCCCGAAACTCGGCGTTCAGACGCTCGACAGCCAGGCTCGCCCCGGTCATCGAGTTACCGATCACCATTCCGGCAAGGGGGATCAGGTAGCGTGGGTCGTACCAGGGCTCCAGGCCAATGACCAGAATACAGAAAAAAAACGTCATGCTGCCGCAGCCGAAAAGAATCGACGTGCCGACCACACGGTAGAAATGCGGCATCTTCACCTGCACCCGGGCACCAATGGTCTGTACTGCGAAACCGATCATGACGATCAGGACCAACAGGACCGGGAGCGCTGTTTTCAGGGCAAAAACCAGATGCAGGACATAGCCGACCAGGAGCAGCTGCACGAACATGCGCAAGCCGGCCCAGAAAATATCCCGGCCCTGCCCGGCCTTGAGCAGGTGAGCCAAGCCAATACTCATCAGCAGCAGGCTGTAAACCGTAACCAGGTCCCACAGGCTGATGTCAATAATCGTTGTGTTCATTCGGCAGCAGCCCCCTTCACCACCGGGTCCGAGGCCAGAAACTCACGGGCAGCGTCCGTTGCAGGCTCATGCAGCACCTGGGCACACGGGCCTTCTTCAACGACCGCACCGTCCAAAAGCAATGCCACGCGATCGGCACAGCGCTCGGTGATCCGCAAATCGTGCGTGACAAAGATCATTGCCAGCCCTCTCTGCCGGGCCAACTGGCGGAAGGTCTGGGCCAGCTGATCGGCTGTAGGCCGGTCCAGGGCACTGGTCGGTTCGTCGAGGAGCAGGGCCTGGCAGGGGCCGACCAGCGACCGCGCCACACAGACTCTTTGTTGCTGGCCTATGGAGAGCTTGCGGGCGTCACGATCGAGCCAGGATGGATTGACCTGGCACAATTCGAGAGTTTTGCGAAGGTCCGGTCCGTCAAGGTCCGGCAATGGCGCGCGCCGCAACTTGGCCGGCACCTGCAGGTTATTGCGTACCGTGCCGGCGAACAGGAAAGGCTTCTGTGCAACGAGCGGAATGCGTGCCCGTAACAGCGGCGGAGGCAGAGTCCGGATGTCCTGGCCATCGAGCAGGATCTGACCGTTGTCGGGCTCCAGCAAGCGGTTGAACAGACGCAGCAGGGTGCTCTTGCCGCTGCCGGAAGGGCCAACCACGGCCAGGATTTCACCGCTGTCGACCTGCAAATCGGTTTCCTGCAGGATGGGCTGACGCTTTCCGTCGTCAGCCTGACGGCTGAACGAGACCGCGCGGGCAGACAACAACGGCTCGGATGGGCTCATCATCCTTCAACCTCGGCGTTCATCAGACGCAGGACGGACTTCATGTCCTCCCAGACGTCGCGTTTCCCTTCCGGATTGCGCAGCAGGTAGGCAGGGTGATAAGTCGGCATCAGGGGGATTCCATGATAATTCTGCCACTCTCCCCGCAACTGGCTGATGGGTATCCTGGTTTTGAGCAGGCTGTGCACGGCAAAACGTCCCAAACCGACAACGACCTGCGGCCGGATCGCCGCAATCTGGCGGACCAGGAAGGCCTCACAGGTCGCGACCTCTTCCGGCAGAGGATCCCGGTTGTTCGGTGGGCGGCACTTGAGAACGTTGCAGATGTAAACATCCTTGCGCTGCATTCCCATGGCCGCCAGGATTCTGTCAAGCAGTCGGCCCGCCTCGCCGACGAAAGGCTCGCCTCTGAGATCCTCCTCGCGCCCGGGAGCCTCCCCGACCAGGACCAGCCGCGCGTTGGGATTGCCGACGCCGTAAACCAGGCGGGTGCGGGATTCGGCAAGACCGCAGCGCTGACAATCCCCGAGGTCGAGGTGAATGTCGTCGAGGGATTCCTGCGCGGCAGCATGTGCCGGGCCCTGTGAAACTTTGTTTTCGGCGGGAGGGCAGGTTCCCAGGCTCTCAACACCCAGGTCGCGGAGATACTCGAACTGGCTGCGTGCCGCGGCCAGGGTTTCACGCAATTCATTTACGAGATGTTCGGACATAATTGACTGACAAATCCACCTTAAAGTGTATTATTCAAGGAAAAGACGGTAGACTAATCCAATGAAATGGTTGATCCCTGTTACCCTGACCTGCGTCCTTATTCTCCTGCTGCTGCCTTCGCAGGCCATGGCCTGGGGAATCGGCGTTCACCTGCAGACCGGCGCCTGGGTTCTCGACAACCTGACCCAACTGCCGGATCCGTTGCGGACCCTGTTGTCGCTCTATCCGAACGATTATCTGTATGGCTGCATCAGTGCCGACATCACTCTCGGCAAGAAATACACCCACTACCTGAGACATTGCCACTCATGGCGCATGGGGCGCAAGATCCTCGAGTCCGCCGCCACGGAAAGCCATCAGGCCTGCGCTTACGGCTACCTCAGCCACCTGGCCGCTGATACAGTCGCCCACTCCTATTTCGTGCCCTTCAAGTTGATGCGCACCTACAACACGATGCTCCTCAAGCACGCTTACTGGGAGATGCGTTTCGAGGCCCATGTCGCCCCCGAGATCTGGCCTTTGGCGCGCTCGATCGGTCGCAAGGACTTCTCGGAGAACGACAAACTCCTGCGCGGTATCCTGGCGGACACAATTTTTTCTTTCGGCACCAACAAAAGGCTCTTCAACTCGCTGCTGCTGCTCAACCGGCTGCAGCAATATCAGAAGGTGCTGCGTTCCCTGGCCAATACCTCGAAGTGGTCGATCTCTCCCGAAAACCGTGAGGAGTATCTTGGCTTGACCAGCAAGGCCACCCTGAGCATGTTGCAGGACATGGACAGCAGCCCCTTTCTTAAAGCCGATCCGACCGGGGAGCGAGCCCTGAATGCCGCCGCCATGATCCGCAAGAACCTGCACACCCTGTGGCTCGACGGCAAGCTGCGCGATAACGATGCCAACCAGATGCTGGCCATGCTCAAAGTCAGACTCAGGGAAGGTATCTGCCGACCGGACGAACTATTGACCTTGCTTTCGGAGGCCTGACCGTCAACCGCTCGGCAAAAGCGCGATCATTCTGTCGAGAAGAATCTCGGCCACACCGTCCTTGGACATCTGCGGGAGTTCCTCGATTTTGCCGTCGCCAGTCAGCAGGCGCACGATATTGGTGTCGCCATCGAACCCGGCACCCTCCTGAGTCACATCGTTGGCAACAATCATATCAAGATTCTTGTTGACCAGCTTTTCACGGGCATGCTTGAGCAAATCTTGCGTTTCCGCTGCGAAGCCGACCAGGATGCGTTTCCCCTTCTGTCGGCCAAGCTCAGCCAGGATATCAGGATTGCGCTGCAGTTCGACCGTCAGGGCCTCGGCCGTCCCCTTCTTGGTCTTTTGCGCACCGCGCAGCTTGGGGCGAAAGTCAGCGACGGCCGCCGCCTTGATGATCAGGTCGGCCTGCCCGGCCTGCGCCATGACCGCCTGAAACATATCTTGCGCACTGACGACCTGGATCGTTTCGACCCCCGCAGGTTCAGGCAGATTCACCGGCCCGGAAATCAGGATAACCCGGGCTCCGCGATTGCGGGCGGCGCGGGCAATCGCATATCCCATTTTGCCCGAAGAATAGTTGCTCAAGAAACGGACCGGGTCGAGCTCCTCACGCGTTGGCCCGGCCGTGACCAGGACCGTCTTGCCACTCAGTTCATTGGTGCCAAGCAGGGTTTGGGCTGCGGTGAAAATCACCTGGGGATCGGGCAGCTTGCCAGGTCCTTGCCAGCCGCAGGCCAAATCACCATAGGCTGGCTCGATAAAGTGATAGCCAAGACCTTCAAGCTTGGTCTGGTTCTGTCGGTAGACCGGGTTGCTCCACATGTTGCTGTTCATGGCCGGAGCGAAGAGGACTTTCGTCCGGGTGGCCATGATGGTGGTGGTCAGCAGGTCATCGGCAATACCATTGGCCACCTTGCCGACGAGATTGGCCGTTGCCGGGGCGACCAGGACCAGGTCAGCGCGGTCGGCAAGTGAAATATGACCGATTTCCTGCTCTTGGATGAGGTTGAACAGGTCCGTGTGAACCGGGTTCCCGGACAGGGTTTGGAAGGTCAGAGGGGCTATGAACTCCTGGGCATTGCGGGTCATGACAACATGGACTTCGGCCCCGGCCTTGACCAGCAGGCGCAGCAATTCGGCAGCTTTATAAGCGGCAATCCCTCCGCTTACTCCCAGGACAACGCATTTACCTTGCAGCATGTTACCCTCCAGACTTACGCTCGCCACCCAGGCGGGGAGCAGTCTATGAACGCCAGGCTTTATCACCCACGAACGGGTTGTGGCGGCGCTCCTGGCCGATCGTGGTGTCAGGGCCGTGACCGGAGTGGACTATCGTCTCATCAGGCAGGCAGAACAAGTGCTTGCGGGCGCCTGTAACCAGGAGGTCGAAATCGCCGCCAGGCAGGTCGGTCCGGCCGATCGAACCGGCAAAGAGGACGTCGCCGACGAACAGGTGTCGGTCGCTCAGCAGGCAGATACTTCCCGGGGAATGTCCCGGCACATGGAACACCTGGAACGTGTACTCGCCGACAGTGAAGGTGTCGCCATGCTCGAGCAGCCGGTCCGGGTCCGGGGAGGGGACAACGGACATTCCATAGGCCTCAGCATGCTGCCTGGCGTTGTGCAACAGCGGCAGGTCCGCCGCATGGGCCATCAAGCTGGCACCGGTCGCGGCGACCACCTGCTGATTGGCACCGATATGGTCAAAATGGCAGTGAGTGTTGACCACCTTGCTGATCTTCAGCCCTTCCTTGTCGGCAAGGGTCAGAATCCGGCTCCCCTCGTCACCCGGGTCGATGACCATGGCATCGTGGGTTTTCCGGCAGGCCACCAGGAAACAGTTCACCTGCAGAGGGCCGACGCTGAATTGATGGATCACCAGTCCTTCACTCATCGTTGCCGTCCTGCCTTTCAGACCCGAGAAGGTCAAAGTTTTTCGCCCTGAGCTGATCTGCCAGGGTATTGCTGAAAGTTGACCGCGGCAGCCCTGAGCGACGCTTCTCAAGTGGTGCAACCGGCGGTTCGTTCGGTCGTTCGATTGGCTGGCCTAGCGGCCTTTCAGCGCCCGAACGCTGCTTAGTGCCCTTATAAAAATAGCGATCGTACAGCCTGTGATACTGGGTCCAGGCCGATTCGCTGTCCGGCTCCCGCTCGATGTGGGTGCGCACACCGTTGATCTTGGAATCCAAGTCGTCGAGGAAATTCAAGATAACCGCTTCCATGGTTTTCGGTCGCTTCGGCGAGCCGTATTCATACTGGCCATGATGGGAAAGCAACAGGTGCTTGAGGTGGACCGCCAGATCCAGCGGAAAGTCCTGCATCGAGCGCAACTTCTCTTCCACCATCTCCACGCCGATCACAATATGCCCGAGCAGTTTGCCGGCATCGGTGTACTCAAAGGAACGCGCATAACGCAATTCGGCGGTCTTGCCGACATCGTGCAACAGGGCACCGACCACCAGCAGGTCACGATTGAGATCCGGATAGCGTCGGCTGATATCATCCGCGAGCACAGCGACGCACAAAGAGTGTTCGAGCAGGCCTCCAAGGTAGACATGGTGCATCGTCTTGGCCGCCGGAGCGCGTGTGTAACCGGACATGAAGTCGTGGTCCGACAGAAACGCCTGCATCAATGTCCTCAGGTCAGGATCCGTCAGCCCTGCGACAAGCTCCTGCAATTCGGCAACCATTTCGTCAAACGGGCGGGCCGACACCGGCAGGAAGTCGGCCAGGCTAACGGCAGACTCATCGAGGCGGTCCACCTCCTGGAGGACCAGCTGCATTTTGCCCATATAGACACTGGCCTTGCCGGCAACCTGAACGAAATCATCCTTGTTGAAACGGGCGGACAATTCATCAACACGATCCCAGATGCGCCCTTCGACTTCCCCCGAACAGTCCATCAGCTTGATCGTCATGTACGGGCGGCCGTTCTTGGCCATGCCGATGATCTTGTCCCTGACCAGGAAAGGCGCATCCACCCAGTCACGCTCCTGGATGTCCTTGACCAAAGTTTTTTTCAAAGTGACTCCTTACCATTTACTGCGTTTGGGACCGACCTGTGGCTGTCCGGACGACCTGGTCGGCGGCCCGTAAACCATCCAGCGCCGCGCTCATGATGCCTCCTGCATAACCCGCACCCTCCCCTGCCGGAAACAGCCCCGGGTGGCTGACCGATTCCCCCGACTCGCCGCGGGTAATCCTGAGCGGTGCGGAGGTCCGGGTTTCCACGCCGATGAGTACGGCTTCTCCTGTGACAAATCCCCTCATCTTCCTGCCAAACTGCGGCAAGGCCCGCTGCAAGCCATGGTACACGAAATCCGGCAGGACTTCACGTAGTTCCGTCGCAACGACACCCGGCCGACAACTGGAGACCACCGGTCCGCGACCGCGGCCAATGAACGCCATCATGTTCTGGGCCGGCGCCCTGAAGTCCGAACCTGCCGCCACGTAGGCCCGACGCTCCCAATGCTGCTGGAAATGCATGCCGCCAAGTTTTGAGCCACCCCAGTCTTTGGGCCCGACGGTGACGACCAGGGCGCTGTTGGAGTATCGGCCGGCACGCGCCATACGGCTCATACCGTTAACCACCAGCCCGCCAGGTTCGGATGCGGCGTTGATCACTTCTCCGCCGGGACACATGCAGAAGGAATAGACTCCGCGCCCGGTCTCCTCGTCATTATAACGCAGTGCGTAATCCGCGGCCGGCAGTTGGGCCGCAAATTGACCATATTGAATCAGGTTGATCAACTCGGTCGGATGTTCAACCCGCAGGCCGACTGCAAAGCTCTTGGCTTCCAACTGCACACCGCTGCGGTCGAGCATCAGATATGTGTCACGGGCACTATGGCCCGGGGCCAAAACCAGGGAGTTGCAGGGCAGCGTTTGACAATCGTTGAGGATACCGCCGGCAACACGACCCTGACGTATATCCAACCCGGTCAGGCAGGTTTCGAAACGGACATCGACCCCCAATCCGGCCAGGTATTTGCGGAAATTGACTACGACCTTGCGCAGCCGGTCACTACCGACATGCGGGCGGGCCTCGACCAGAATCTCCTGAGGGGCACCACAGGCAACCAGGGTTTCGAGGACCAGTTGTCTCTGCGGATGGTTCAGGCGGGTGGTCAGTTTGCCATCGGAAAAAGTGCCGGCGCCGCCTTCACCGAACTGGACATTGCTGACGGCGTCGAAGACGCCCGTCGCCCAAAAGTTCTCCACGTCCTTGACCCGTTGCTCAAGGGGCCGGCCACGCTCGACAAGGGTCACCTGCACCCCCGATTCAGCCAGGCGCATGGCCGCGAACAGACCAGCGGGGCCCATGCCGATCACCAGAGCATGCTGACCAGTAGAGACCCTGGGTACAACCACCTCAGGACAGTCGGGCCGCTTCTCGAGGCGGCCGCTGGTCTGCCTGCGCAGCAGAGCTTCTTCATCCTCACAGCAGAACTCAACCGTGTAGACCTTGACAACCCGGCTCTTTTTGCGGGCGTCGACAGAGCGCCTGACAATCTTAAAGGCCTGCAGCTTCACGACATCAATGCCAAGCTGTCGCGCAGCCAGCACCGGCAATTGTTGCTCGTCCGCTGGGAGGTCGAGAGTCAGGTCACGCAGCACCAGCGCCATCACATCGCCCGATCTTCACGCCGTTGTCTCATGCCAGCGGCAACCTTATCTGGAAAGTCGTTCCTTGGTCCGGTTGGCTGTCAACACTGATCCGCCCCGCATAGGACTTGACGATACGCAGGACCACGGAAAGCCCGAATCCCGTCCCCCGCTCCTTCGTGGTAAAGAACGGGTCAAAAATTGTGTTGAGATCTCCCTCGGGAATTCCGCCGCCGGTGTCGCTGACCGTTATGAGGATTTCCTGACCGTCGAGTTCAAGGGAGACCGAGAGTGTGCCACCCTCCTGCATTTCAAAGAGAGCATTGGAGAAGAGGTTGGAAAAAACCTGGCCGAGTTCATCGGCATCGGCCAGTATCGAAGGCATCTGCTCAGGTAATTGAGTATGGAGAACAATTTTCTGCAGACGGATCTGATCAGCAAAGGCGGCCAGACTATCCTCGATGACCGTGCCCATTTGAATGGAACGCAATTTAAACGGGGAACGTTTGCTGGTCGAAAGGACCTTGACCAGAATGGCGTCGATGCGCTCCACTTCGCTGACAATCTTGTCCGCATAGGACTGCATCTCCGGTTCATCCTGCAGGCTGGCCCGCATCACCTGAGCGAACAGGCTGATCGAATTCAACGGGTTGCGAATTTCATGGGCCATGCCTGCTGCGATATGACCGAGTGAGGCAAGCTTCTCCGTCAACAGCACCTCGTGGTGAGCACGCTCCAGCTCAGTGGATTTATGCTTGACACGCTCTTCCAGTTCGCGGTTCCACCTTTCTATTTCGCCAAGCAGCCTCTCCTGCTCCAAGACCAGTTCCTTGTTGCGCAGCTCGATCGAACGAATCCGCAGAACATTCTCAATCCGTTCAACCAGCTTGGCGTTGCTGAACGGTTTGAGGATATAGTCCGAAGCTCCGGCTTTCATCAGTTCAACGGCGACTTCTTCACTCCCCTTGCCGGTGAACATGATCACGTAGGTTTCGGGGAAGCGGACGCGAATCTCACGCAGCGCATCAAGCCCGTTGACTTTGGGCATCATGTAATCGAGCAGAACCAGTGCCGGACGTTCCCGTTCGATCAGGTCATAGCTGTCAATCGCATTGTCAACCACGGCGACATCGAATCCCCGGCTGCTCAACACCATGGAGGTGAGCTCGAGAATCATGCGTTCGTCATCGACAACCAGAAGTTTTTCGCGCATCGTCAACGGTTCTTTCTTAATGCATACTCAGCAGTCAGAATACTCTGCAAGCAATTCTTTGACAAGGCCATAGGCCGGTTTGAATCGTCGGAGGGGTTCGTTCGCCGCAGTTTGTCGCGTCTTGTAATAATAGCCGCTTGGTTGAAATTATTGAGGGAATCCAGCATCCAGAATCCGGAATAAGTCCCGACAGCCAGGTGGGGCCGCGCATTTCTTCTGTCTACTGGATACTGAATTCTGGATACCCCGTGGCTTGCCGCAGGGTCGTTCATTGGCCACAAAAAAGGCAGCGTTTCCGCTGCCTTTTTTGTGGATTGGCAAGGGGCTCATTCCTTGATGCGGATCGTCATGACCGGAACCGGTGATTTTCTGACCACCTTCTCGGCAGTACTTCCGAACAGGACATGATCGAGACCGGTCCGTCCGTGCGTCCCCAGTACGATCAGATCCGCATTGAACTGCACGGCATTCTTGATAATTTCATCGTAAGGAATCCCCGGAAGCACGAAGGTCTCGTAGTTACTGTACTCCTGCAAATGTGTCCGACAGAATTTCTCCATGAGTTTCTCGGCACCCTGCTCGATTTCCTCTTCGAGCTTGTCAAAGGAGATGTGCGGCACATAAAAACCGCGCAGGTCAACCGGCTCATTGATAATGTGTACGATCAACAGTTTGCTGTCGAATTTGCGGGCCAGGGACAGTGCCGACGTAAACGCGAAATCAGAACCTTCGGAAAAATCGGTTGCAAACAAAATAGTTTTGAAGTGCATACCTACCTCCTGTTGGTCTCACGAAACCCGGGCGATCGAACCGCCGTTGAAGATTTTTTTCATGACCGAACGCAACTCGTCGAGCCTCACCGGCTTGTGAAGATATTCATAGGCTCCGAGATTCATCGCTTCAAGGTACGACTCGACGCCACCATAGGCCGTTATCATGATAACACTGGTGCTGGGAAACTTACGGCTGAGTTCCCGCAGGAAAGTCAGCCCGTTCATATCCGGCATATTGATATCGCTGATGACCAGATTCACCTTTTTCTGGTCAAGGTAATCAAGTGCCTCACTGCCGTTGGCGGCACTCTCTACCTCGAACCCATCCTGAGTCAGCAGTTTGGTCAACCCGATCCGGGTGTTCTCTTCATCATCGACAATCAGAATTCGCTTTATTGCTGAGCCCAAAGTGACCTCTGTATTTGTTTGACATGTCGAAAGTCTAACAGGGCGCCCTTTGCTGTCAAGCGAACCAACTGTTGATTTAAGGAAATATTTTCTCAGTAAAACAGGTAGTTATGAAGGGACAAGAAAACTTGATCAGCAGGGAGGGTCAGTCTGGAGTGCTTGCCAGGCGTCAATCAAATGACCCACCAGACAGGGGAACCACTGGGCATGCTCGGAACTGCAAGCCAGGACATCCTGATGAGAGACTGCAGCAGGGCTCAAGCCCGCTGCAGTGTTGGCGATAAAGGCGACTGCGGCAACCTGCATCCCCATGTAACGGGCCATGATGGCTTCGGGTACGGTCGACATGGAGACCGCATCGACTCCTGCCGCTGCCAGAAAGCGGACTTCTGCCGGAGTCTCGTAGGAGGGGCCGGACATGGCCGCCAGGACACCGCGGTGCAGGACTGGCGCATCTGCACCACGAGTCATCAGCCTGTCGTAGAGGTCATGTTGGTAGGTCCCCACCAGGTCCACAAAGGTATCACCGGGGAGACCGCGCAGAGGATTGTCGCCGAGCAGGTTCAAATGGTCTTCCACCAGCATGAAATCGCCCGGACGATAAGTACTGTTGATGCCTCCCGTTGCACAGGTCAGCAAAAGCCGCGGGCAGCCTAAAGCAGAGGCCAAACGCACGGGAAAAGCGGCCTGAAAGGCGCTGATCCCCTGATAGTAATGAAAACGCCCGACAAAGAAGAGGATTTTCCAGGAAGAAGCTTGTACGACGACCAGTTGACCACCGTGGCCGGCGATCTGTCCGGCGGGGAAACACGACCAGTCGCGGTACGGTAAGATGCCAAGCGTTTGACCGATCTGCGCAGCGCCACTCCAGCCAGACCCGAGGACCACGGCCAGGTCGAAATTTTCGACCTGCGTCAGGCGGCGCACCTCCTGCACCAGGAGCTCACCAGACTCACCGGTGTCAAAGGCCCAGGATCTTGCGGACACGGTCTTGCAATTCACGCGGTGTAAAAGATTTATTGATGAAATCGTCGGCACCGATCAGGCGCATTTCCGATGCGATCGCCGCGCCGCGCTCAACACCGCTCATAGCAACCACTTTAACCTGCTTGGACACGGTGGATTGCCTGAGTTCCTGAACGATTTCCTTGCCAGATTTTCCGGGGATGTTCAGGTCGAGCAGAATCAGTTGCGGCTCCAGGGCGGCAATCTGTTGCCAGGCGTCATGGCCATCGGCCGCCAGGACCAGCTTTATCGGTAGATCTTTAAGAATATCCTTGATCATTTCCCGGAAGAAGCGGGCATCATCCACCACCAACACGACAGGGACTGCGGAAGGATCCCGCTGCTCAGGCCGGGACTCTTGGCTTTCCACCAGAGACACATTAAATATGTGCTGGCATTCCGGGCACTTGACCTTGGCTATTTGCAGCTTGCTGGCAGCGGGATTGATGCGATACTGCGCTTGGCAAGCAGGGCAGGAAATCACCATGACAGGGTTTACTCTCCAGAACTGGTTTGCAGCTCGAAGGCAGGCAGGTCAGTGAGGTCGAGTTCCTGGCCATCCAGCCAGAAACGTGCGGCCCCCGGGGCGGCCAGTTCCACCTTAACCTTTTTCTTGACTTTCCAGGTCAGGTCGAGTCCGTCATGCAATTTGTATGCATTCGGATTGCGATTATCGACGTGAATGACCAGCGAGCTCCTGGTCACCGCAAGCATGCGCAACGACGACCCTTTCTCTCCGATAGGGGGAAACCGCTTGGACACAGAAGGTTCTGAAACCTCTTCGACCGGGAGCGTTGACTCTTTCTTTTGGGTCAGAGCCTGGTCCTCGCCGGCCTTGGCC
>JAHEDT010000004.1:37214-136196 GCA_024641085.1 Geobacteraceae bacterium
CGACGACCCTTTCTCTCCGATAGGGGGAAACCGCTTGGACACAGAAGGTTCTGAAACCTCTTCGACCGGGAGCGTTGACTCTTTCTTTTGGGTCAGAGCCTGGTCCTCGCCGGCCTTGGCCGCGTCCTCGGCCCTGGCAGCATCCTCGCCCTTGGCGGCGTCCCCGGCAATAGCGGCGTCCTCGACCTTGGCAGCATCCGTGGCGTTCACACTGCTTGCCACGGGTTCGGTTGGCGCCGGAGCGGGCTCCTGCTCCGGCACAATCTGGCGCGGAGCCAATTCGACCGACGGTTTGTCACCGAAGAGGCCGGGCACGATATAGACCGCCACGCCACCCAGAAGTATGGCGCAGAGCAGTAAAAGCAAGGGGCCCCGGCCTTGTTTGGCCGCAGCTTTTCTGGAACGGCTGGGTTTATGCTTGGCGACAGGCACATATTTGACCGATGCGGTCCCGGTACCGATCGGGAGGTCATCAATCTGTGCCAGCAGCGAGTCGCTATCAAGCCCAAGGTAGCGGGCGTAGACCCGGATGAAACCGGTTACGTAGGCCTGGCCAGGCAA
Organism: Geobacteraceae bacterium; assembly: GCA_024641085.1. Lineage (GTDB taxonomy): Bacteria > Desulfobacterota > Desulfuromonadia > Desulfuromonadales > BM103 > JAHEDT01. The sequence goes on from JAHEDT010000004.1 coordinate 37,776, forward strand.
GTCCGAGAAGCGGTTGTTCTCGATGCTCTCCAGCAAGGTTTGGCGAATGCGCGTGTGCTGCGCGGCATCCTTTAGGGAGTAACCGAGTCGCTCCCGCCGTTCCTTGAGGAGGCCCCCAATATCGTCAAGTTTGTTTTCCATCACTGGTTGATTATCTTCAGGTAATTGACCGCCAGCCGGGCGCTCTCACTTTTCGGAGCCAGTCGAATGACTTCCAAAAAGGCCTTTTTCGCCTTGGCAGGCTCCTTTGTCTTCATATATACCAAACCTTGCCAATAATAGCCATCAGGGAAGTCCGGCGCCAAGGTTATGGTGCGCGTAAACATCTCGAGAGCCTCGACGGGCCGCTCCTGGTTATAATAGAGCTCTCCCAGGCGGAAAGGCGCCATATAGTAGCGTGGGTTGATGGACATCGCCTTCTGGTAAGCCCTCTGAGCGGCCGGGTAATCCTGCTTCTGAAAATTGGCCAGACCGATCCCCGTCCAGGCCATTTCCGGCCGGTCAAACAGCAGGTTGTCCGCGGCGTTCTGGAATGCGCTGATCGCATCGTCGTAACGCTCCATCGATAAATAGAGTGCGGCCAGATTGTTGAAATATTTAGGGTCATTGTTACTCAGGGCAATGGCACGTTTGAAACGGTCTTCAGCCAGGTCATGAGCTTGCTTGATCCAGTAGGCCTGTGCCAGGGCATTCTGGACCTCGGGATCGCGATCGTTGAACTTCTCGGCCTGGAGTAGCTCCTTGAGTGCTTCCGTCGGATTCTGCTCGTTCAGCGCCGAAACACCCATCATGTAATGATACTCGCCACTGGCCTGGTCCGACGGGGTCTTTTCAACCGGGACGCAGGCCACCATGATGAGCAGAGAGCTTAAACCAGCCATAAGCATACGATTTAGCATGATGGGACCTTTCTGGGGACAGATCAGAGCGAGGCCAGGATACGGCCGACGGTTTGACATAACTGCAACTGGCGCTGCGCGATTTCCTGAGCTGATGGAGGCGACTTGCGCGCGCGCAGACCGGGGCGTTTGTTGCGCATGGCCTCAACGGCAGCCAGCAGATCATCGACATTGTCGGCAACGTCCTCAGCCGGGACAGCTTCAGGAACAATCTTCACAGGTGCAGTCTTAACCGGATTCGGTCTGGCCGGCTTGACGGGCACCGCTGGAGCGGCTGGTGCCAGCTGGGTTTGCGGAGCAGGCTCGCCCCCAGGCTTTGCCTGCTTGTCTTCAGAGCGCACGTCCGGTTTTTTTTCAGGGGCTGGCGCGGCCGCAACCGTCGTCTCATCCTGCAAACCGGCCGCCAGCGGCAGAGAAGCCCAAAGCATCTCCTGGTCAGATCGTTCGAGCAGATGGAGGTCCTGATCGGTCATGAGAAACCCCATCGACTCGACGAAGTTCAACCCCTGGTCAAGCATGCTGTCGACTTTTTGAGTAGGGACGGTCTTTGGGTCACTGCAATAGAAAGCCAGCATACGGCTCTTGTGAAGATGGAAAACAGCTATGGTCGCGATGCCATCTGTCTGCTGATACTGGCAGAGGAACGCGCTTGCCAGCTGACCAGCGACCCCCGGCAGGGCCAACTGGACATCACGCATGGAACGAAACAGGTGGACAACCTTGCTGGCCGGGATGTTGATGGCATTGATTGATTTGTCCCAGTGAAACATAAAAGAACTCCTGCTTTCGTTACAGCCCTTCGAATGCGGTTAAGGCCTGGAAACGGCGAAACCGGTCTTCGATCTCCACCCAGTCGAGTTTCCGCAACCTCTTCAGGCTGAAATCTTCAACCGTAAACGACGCCATGACGCTACCGAAGACCGTCGCCTTGCGAATCGTTTCGTCAGTCGGATTATCGGTCGCAGCCAGGTATCCCATGAAACCGCCGGCAAAAGTGTCGCCGGCCCCGGTCGGATCGAAGACCTCCTCCAGGGGGTACGCCGGAGCGGAAAAAACCGAGTGCTCACTGAACACCAGCACGCCGTATTCACCACGCTTTACAACCAGGGTCTTCGGGCCCATGGCCAGCACGGCACGAGAGGCTTTAACCAGGTTGGCCTCATCGGCCAGCTGGCGGACCTCGGCTTCGTTGATCACCAGGATGTCAACATGTCCGAGGGTCTTGACCAGGGCATCGCGCTTCCCCTCGATCCAGAAGTTCATCGTGTCGCAGGCGATCAGTCGCGGGCGTTCAACCTGCTCCAGGACCTCGAACTGCAGTTCGGGGTCGATGTTGGCCAGGAACACGTACTTGGCCTGGCGGTAGGCTTCGGGGAGTTGCGGATGAAATGTTTCAAACACGTTGAGCTGCGTTTCCAGGGTATGGGCTTCGTTGAGGTCGTAGCCATAACGCCCCTTCCAGCGGAAGGTTCGGCCAGGCTGCGTTTGCAGTCCGGCCAGGTCGACCCCCCGGGAGCTGAGGAACTGGCGCGGCTCGTCAGGGAAGTCGTCACCGACAACGGCCACCAGCTGCACCCCGGTAAAGAAGCTGGCAGAGGTTGAAAAATAGGTTGCGGATCCACCGAGGACATCGTCACCCCGCCCGAAAGGCGTCTCGACGCTGTCGAAAGCGACCGAACCAACGACCAGAATATCCATGAGCTTCCTTACTATTTGAAAACAAAGGAAATTATGATTAAAGCAAATCTATCCAAAATTAGCAATGGCGCTGATCCGTCAATCGAGATATTTGCCAATGATCGGCTCAAGATCCTTGCGGGTCTGCTCCGGGATCAGTTTGTGATCGGTCATGATGGCAAACTGCAGCGCTTGCCCGCAGGTGCAGCTGGGGACAGCGGCGAGTGACCGTACCGCGCGTTTGATGATGTCGCGCGCCATGGCAACGTTCTGCTTGATGATTGCCAGCACCGCCTCCACCGTGACATCTTCATGGCTGTCATGCCAGCAATCGTAATCGGTCGCCAGCGCGACCGTTGCATAGCAGATTTCCGCCTCGCGGGCCAGGCGAGCTTCGGGGATGTTGGTCATACCGATGACATCGACCCCCCAGCTTCGATAAATCGTCGACTCGGCACGGGTGGAGAAATTCGGCCCCTCGATGCAGAGGTAAGTTCCTCCCTGATGAACGGTCGCACCGGACTGTCGTCCGGCATCGACCAGCACATGGCTGAGGTCGGCACAAACGGGATCGGCAAACTGGACGTGCCCGGTCACGCCCTGGCCGAAGAAAGTCGACGCGCGCCGGCCCTGGGTGCGATCGAAGAACTGGTCGGGGACCACGATATGCCCCGGAACGATCTCCTCCTTCATGCTGCCGACGGCAGAGACAGAAATGATCCTCTGCACACCGAGTGTTTTCATACCGTAGATATTGGCGCGATAGGGGACTTCGGAAGGCAGCAGGCGGTGCCCGCGGCCGTGGCGCGGCAGGAAGATCATCTTGACGCCATCCAGCATCCCGGTCATGTAAGCATCACTGGGAGAACCGAACGGCGTCTCAAGGCGGACCTCTGCAATCTCGGTCAGCCCCTCAATTTCATAGAGGCCGCTGCCACCAATCACACCAATCGTCATCTGTTGCATATATCTGTCCTCCAGAAAAGATATTCGACCCCGCCTTAAAGCCCTGCAGCCTCAAAGCTTCTGTTCAAGTTTCCCCTTCAGCTGCCCGCAGGCGGCAGAGATGTCCTGCCCTTTGCCGGCCCTGCGGATGGCAACGATGTTTCGATCCAGCAGGTAGGTCTGAAATGCGCGCATGGCCTGCTCGTCGGGTGCCTGGCAGGAAGACCCGGCGTGTTCGTTGAAAGGAATCAGATTGACCTTGGCCTTGATACCGTGCAGCAGCCTGACCAAACGTTTGGCATCGGCCGGGCTGTCGTTGACACCCCGGATCAGGATGTATTCGAATGTAATCCTCTGGCGTGGCGCGAGGGGGAATTCCCGACAGGCCCGCATCAGTTCCTGAAGGGGGTAGCGCCGGTTGATCGGCATCAGCTGGTCGCGCACTTGGTCGGTCGTCGCGTTGAGGGAGACCGCCAGGTTGACCTTGATGCGCCGGCCGAGTTCGGACATCTGCGGGACCAGACCCGAGGTTGACAAAGTCACCTTGCGCGGGCCGTAATCGAATCCTGCCGGAGCATAAAGAATCTGCAGCGCATCGATGACATTGTCGAGGTTATGCAGCGGCTCCCCCATCCCCATCAGCACGATGTTGTCGACCGGGTAGTCCCTGCGCACGGCACAGACCTGGTTGACGATCTCGCTGGTCGTCAAATTGCGCTCCAGGCCGAAGGTCCCGGTGAGACAGAAGGAACATTGCATGGCGCAGCCAACCTGGGTGGATATGCACAGGGTGTTGCGTCCCCCCTCCATCGGGATCAGCACGGTTTCGACACTCCTGCCGTCGTCAAGCCGGAAGAGAAACTTGCGTGTTCCGTCAGCACTGATCTCGACCGTTTCCTGGGTGAAATCAGAAATGATCGCCCGCCTGGCCAAATCTTCACGGAAGGACTTGGCCAGATCAGTCATCGCCGAAAAATCTGCGATTCCCCGCTGGTAGACCCAGCGCAGGACCTGGTCGGCGCGAAACTTTTCCTTGCCCATCCCGGCGAGGAAATCGACCAGGGCACTGGGGGTCAGATTTTTCAGATCGACCACTGTTTCAGTTGTCATCATGACGTTCAAAATAATTGACCAGCACCCGGTTTGGTCCGAGTGTCCATTAACCGGCCTGAACCAGCTTTAGCCGTAACCTTAAAAAACCACGAGGACATTGTCACGGGGAGCAGCAGAGACAATCAGGACTCCCACGGCGCAGACCTGCCGATGAGTCATATGACAGCGGCTGCTTCGCTCGGTGTTGCCATGAGCGGGTCTCATGATCCGAAAGCAAAAGGCCCTCCGGATTGTACCGGAGGGCCTATGGTGACTCAAGTTTTTCCTCGTTGGAACGGCTTAAAGAAGCTCGAGTCCGGAGAAGAAGTAGGGAATCTCGAAAGCTGCCGTTGCCGGGGCATCGGAACCATGGGTAGCATTCTCGCCGATGCTCCGGCCGAACTCTTTGCGCAGGGTTCCGGCAGCGGCTTCGGCCGGGTTGGTGGCTCCCATCAGGTCGCGCCATTTAAGGATTGCACCCTCTGCCTCCAGAACCATGACGATGCAGGGTCCGCTGCTCATGAAATTGGTCAGCTCGCCGAAAAAAGGGCGTTCCTTGTGAACATAGTAAAAACCTTCGGCCTCGACCTTGCTCATGTAGAGTTTCTTGATGCCGACCACCTTGAAACCCTCGGTATAAATGCGCGACAGAATCTTTCCGGCATCACCGGCGGCAAAAGCGTCTGGCTTGATGATTGCGAATGTACGTTCCATGATATCCTCCAGATTTTTCAAATAGGCTCAAATAGCCCCGCGCTTTTAACATCAGGGCCCGCAAAAGTCAAGGGGTGAGGCAATGCGCTGGGGCAGAGTGCTGCGAGCACTCCGCCCCTCTCGAGTGTGGTCCCAATCCCCTGTAACAGAGGTCAATACCTCGCGTCAGCGTACTCAACCCAGCCGCCGGCGGCCACCAGGGCCTTGTCAAAGGGACTGATGTCAAAGCCGCATGACACTTCCCGGCCATTGCCGCGGGCGACGACTCTCTGCTCCTGGAGATGAACTTCGACATCGACACTGCCGTTGCTCTCCTTTTCCAGGTTGATCAGGGCATCGATGTCCGGTCTGGGCAATTCTATGGCGAGCATGCCGCAATTGAACATGTTCTGGCGAAATATCCGGGCGTAGCTCTCGGCAATCACCGTATGAATCTCGTTGACCTCGAACACCCAGGGGGCATGTTCCCGTGACGAACCACAGCCGAAATTCGCCCGGGTGATGACCACGCGGGCCTTTTGCAACTTCTCCCCCTTGGCGTCCAGGCCTTCGAGCTTGAGATCCTCCAGGCAATAAGGCTTGAGGGCTTCCTTGGTGGCTTCGGTGAGATACTTGGCCGGAATGATTTCATCGGTATTGATATCGTCACGGTCAAGAATCAGCGCCGGACCGCCAAATGTCTTTTTCATAATATGCTCGGCTCCTTAGAAAACGTTTTGCACAACACCCACGAGGCCCGCGAAAAAACCCATATTTTGCACGTATGCATTTTATTCGCGTCCGACGTGCATGACGGCTAGAGGGTCCTGGCGTCCGTAATGACGCCGGTGATGGCAGTCGCCGCCGCCGTGGACGGACTCATCAGGTGCACCATCCCGCCCTTGCCCATCCGACCATTGAAGTTGCGGTTGCTGGTCGAAGCACAGGCTTCGCCTTCCGCGAGCACGCCGTTGCTCATGCCGAGGCAGGCGCCGCAGGTTGGGTTGGTCACGCAGAACCCGGCATCCATGAATATTTGAATGAGCCCTTCGGACAGCGCTTCCTGGAAAATTTTCGGCGTTGCCGGCGAGACAATCGCGCGCAGGGAATCGGCGATCCTGCGTCCCTTGAGGACGTCAGCCGCCTGGCGCAGGTCCTCGATTCGGCCGTTGGTGCAAGTGCCGATATAGACCTGGTCGATCCTGGTCCCGGCCATTTCGCTAACCGGTTTGACACAGTCCGGTTTGAAACCGTAGGTCACCTGCGGCGCGAGCTTGGTCATGTCAAAATCAAGGATCTTGTCATAGTCGGCATCGGCATCGGCACACCATTGGCGGTACTCTTCGAGAGCCGCCTGCGGGCTGGTGAATTCACCCTCAATGAAAGGCCAGAGGTAGTCGACCGTTACCTGGTCGGGCTGACAGATGCCGCAGGTGCCGCCGGCTTCGATCGCCATGTTGCAGAGCGTCATGCGGGCATCCATGCTCATCGCATCGACGACCGGACCGTGAAACTCGATGACCCGGTCGGTGGCGCCGTTGACGCCGAGTTCACCGACCACGAAGAGGATCACGTCCTTGGCGTGGACACCCGGCCGCAGCTTGCCGTCCAGATTGACACGAATGGTCTTCGGCTCGCGGAAGGCACAGACGCCTTTGAGAATACCGACTTCGAGATCTGTCGTGCCGACACCGGCGGCAAAGGCCCCGAAAGCCCCGTGGGTGCAGGTGTGTGAATCACCCATGATCGCAGTGAACCCCGGGCGGATATAACCCTTCTCCGGGAAAAGCGCGTGGCAGACGCCGTTACGGCCGATGTCGAAGAAGTCTTTGATGGCGTGACGGCGGGCCCAGTCACGCAGGATCTTGGCCTGCAGCGCGGTCTTGCTGTCCTTGGACGGGGTCACGTGATCGATGACCGCCTTGATCCTGGTGTTGTCGAACACCCGGTCCTTGCCGCGCCATTCCAGGTCGGCAATGGCCACCGGCGTGGTGATTTCGTGGCAGAGAACCCGGTCCAGATCGAGCACCTTGGTCCCGGGGAATGGCTCATCGCGCAGATGTGCCGCAAAAATTTTTTCAGCTGTCGTCTGACCCATAAACACTCCTCAAAGACATCAAAATTAATTTGGGGGGATTTTAGCGAAAAAAATGCCGGCAGGGAAGCCCTGCCGGCATCATTGAGTGAATTAAATTTCCACGTTGCTGCTGCGTTCGGTGGCATTGAGCGCCTTGTTGATGGCATTGATATAAGCCTTGGCGCTGGCCACGATGATATCCGAGTGAGCGCCCTGCCCCAGCACTTCGTGTCCCCCATGCTCGAGACGCACGGTGCATTCGCCGAGAGCATCGGTGCCGCCGGTGATCGCACCTATGGAGAAGTTGATCAGGCGAGGGTCCATCCTGGTCAGCTTCTTGATGGCCTTGAAAGTCGCATCGACCGGGCCATCCCCCATGACAGCAGCCTTTTTGAGCTTCCCACGGACTTCCAGTTCGACCGTCGCGGTCGGCGCTGCGAAAGACCCCGAAGAGACGTTCATCTGCTTGAGTTTGACGGTTTCGGGAATCCGGATGATTTCATCGGCAATTATTGCATCGAGATCCTCATCGAAAATTTCCTTCTTCTTGTCGGCCAGCGCCTTGAAGCGCACGAAAGCCTTTTCGATGTCCTCCTTGGGCAGGTCGTAGCCGAGTTCCTTGAGCCGGGCAATGAAGGCGTGGCGGCCAGAATGCTTGCCAAGAACCAGCTTGTTGGTGTTGAGGCCGATGGACTCAGGGGTCATGATTTCATAAGTTTCCTTGTCCATGAGCACGCCATGCTGGTGGATGCCCGCCTCATGGGCGAAGGCATTGGCGCCGACAATCGCCTTGTTAGGCTGGACGACAATCCCGGTCACGGTGGAAAGCAGCCGGCTGGCGGGGTAGATGTGTTCGGTCCGGATGTTGGTTTCGAAGGGCATGATGTTGCGCCGTGTCCGCAGAGCCATGACCACCTCTTCGAGGGAGCAGTTGCCGGCACGCTCGCCGATGCCGTTGATGGTGCATTCGATCTGCTGGGCACCAGCATGAATCGCCGCCAGGGAATTGGCGACGGCCAGGCCGAGGTCGTTGTGGCAATGCACGGACACCACCGCCTTGTCGATATTCGCGACATTGTCCATCAAGTGCTTGATGATATTATAAAACTCGAAGGGAACCGAGTAACCTACGGTGTCCGGTATATTGACCGTGGTGGCCCCTGCATCGATAACCGCTTCGATCATTTCTGCCAGGAAATCCAGACGGGTACGGACGGCATCTTCGCAGGAGAACTCGACGTTGGGCGTATAAGCAACCGCATGTTTAACCGCCTTGATCGCGGCCTCCATGACCTTGGCCGGCTTCATCTGCAGCTTGCGCTCCATGTGAATGTCTGAAGTGGCAATGAAGGTATGGATTCTGCCGCGCTCGCCAGCGTACTTGAGAGCGTCCCAGGCACGATCGATATCCATAATGTTGGCACGGCAGAGGCCGGCGATCTCAGGACCTTTGATAACCTGGGAGATCCTTTTTACGGCCTCGAAATCGCCGTCGGAGGCGATCGGAAAGCCGGCTTCGATAACGTCGACGTTGAGCTTCTCCAGTTGGCTGGCGATGCGCAACTTTTCCTCGATGTTCATACTGGCGCCGGGCGATTGTTCGCCGTCGCGCAATGTCGTATCAAAAATTTTAATGGTCTTCATCTTGCTCATCATGGCCTCCTCTGCCAATGCGATTCAATATCTCGCGGGGGTTGGTTCCTCTTGCTCCAGCTTCTGTCCACGTTTGTCAGGTAACAGGTCCAGGTCACTCAGGTCACTCAGGTCAGTGTCCACAGAACCACCCCCTTTCAAGGAATTCGTTGGTTGACGCAAAATAAAAAACTCCCGCCCCTGATCAGGGGCGAGAGCTGAGCTTCGCGGTACCACCCTGTTTGGTTTCGCCGCAGCGAAACCCTCGATTGACCATTTACGCAGGCTCACGACGGAAATTACTCGGGCAGCAGCCCTTTAACGCCCGCAGCTCCAAGGCCAGTTCGGGTCCTGTCTGTACCGGTTCGCAGCACCACCGGCTCTCTGTAACAGCTTCAGACCTTACTCTTCCTCTTCAACGCTTTTGATAATTGATTCAGTTAAACAGTAAATCAGCGATGTTGTCAAGTATCTGCTGATTTTTCTCCGGGAGGCCGGCTGAGTTTGCGTACGCCTCCTAGGATGCATCCTCCCCCGGGTCGTCGGTGACGTCCTTATCGGGCGGCTCCGGCACTGACGGCTTGCCCCGGAAATATTTCAGGACCGTGCTGACAGGGCCTGAGGCCACATACAGGGACGCCATGCTGAAGAGCATGATTTCCGGCTGAGCGACGATCACGATAATCAGAATGATCGCCAGCACCAGGAAACCAAAGGGCTGGCGTTTGACCAGCTCCGGGTCCTTGAACGAATTATAAGTGTGGTTGCTGACCATCAGGTAGGCGAGGATGTAAATCAGCAAAACCACCGAGACCTTCTTGATCGTCCCTGAGCCGCCGAGATGGTAGAATAACAGAACGCAGGAGGCCACCATCCAGGCGGCGGAGGGGATGGGCAGGCCGACGAAGCGCCGCGACTCGACGGTATTGACCTGGACATTGAAGCGCGCCAGCCGCAAGGCCCCGCAGACCACATACAGGAACGCAGCCAGCCAGCCGAATTTTCCGAACGGCTGCAGCGCCCAGGAATACATCAGCAGCGCGGGAGCCACGCCAAAGGCAACGACATCGGCAAGAGAATCATATTCGACCCCGAAGCGACTGGTCGTACCGGTCAGGCGGGCGACCTTGCCGTCGAGGGCGTCGAAAACCGCGGAAATCAGGATAAACCAGGCAGCCAGGTCGTATTTGCCGTTCATCGTGGCAACGATTCCGTAGAAACCGGCAAAGAGACTCCCGGTCGTCACCAGGTTCGGCAGGATGTACACGCCCCTTTTCAGGCTTTCGCGCCGATCGTAGGAACCGCCGACCCGACTCATCGCAGATACCCCAATACAGTTTCACCGGCAACGGTCTTCTCACCGAGACTGGCAGTAACCTCTACGCCTTCCGGGACGTACAGGTCGACCCTGGAACCAAAGCGAATCAGCCCAAACCGTCGTCCGCGCACCAGCATGTCACCGGTCTCAGGATAGGAGACGATGCGCCGTGCAACCAGTCCGGCAATCTGAATGCAGAGGATCTTTATTCCGGAGCCGGTTTCGAGCAACAATCCAGACTGCTCGTTTTCCAGGCTGGCCTTGTCCAGGGAAGCGTTGAGAAAGCGCCCCTGGTTGTAAAACTGGTTGATCACCTTGCTGTTGATCGGCACCCGGTTGACATGAACATTGAAGACATTCATAAAGATGCTGATCTTGGTCACATCCTGGCCACCGAAATAGCGCTCCTCGGGGACCTTGCCAACGAAGATGATCTTCCCGTCCGCCGGGGCCACAATGGCATCGTCGCCTTCCGGGGGTGTGCGCTCCGGGTTGCGGAAAAAATAGACGGCGAAGAGAGTCAGACCAAGCGAGATTGTCGCCAGACAATTCCAGTCGACTGCGGCAAAGAACACCGCGAAGAAAGCAAACAGACCGATGAAGGGGTAGCCCTCAACGGCCACGGGCTGATGCTGGTTTTTCATGGTCAGATGGCCTGTCAAAGGAAACCGGCGGGAGCAGCATGCCCCCGCCGTTGGTCAATGAATCAGTTCTTGCTCTTGTCGACGATCTTCTGGATCCAAGGCATCATGCTGCGCAGCTTTTCGCCGACCTGCTCGACCGGGTGTGCCGCATTGATCCGGCGGTAGGCTGTCATCTCCGGGTAGTTGGACATCCCCTCGAGAATGAAGCGCTTGGCATAATTGCCGTTCTGGACATTGTCCAGGCATTCCTTCATCGCCTTACGGCTTTCATCGTTGATAATCCGCGGTCCCGTAACATACTCGCCATACTCGGCGTTGTTGGAGATCGAGTAGTTCATGTTGGCGATGCCGCCTTCATACATCAGATCGACGATCAGCTTGAGTTCGTGGAGACACTCGAAATAAGCCATTTCGGGAGCGTAGCCGGCGTCGACCAAGGTCTCAAAACCGGCCTTGACCAGTTCCACGGTGCCGCCGCATAACACGGCCTGCTCGCCGAACAGGTCGGTCTCGGTCTCGTCCTTGAAGGTGGTCTCGATGATTCCGGTGCGACCGCCGCCGATGGCGCTGGCATAGGAGAGCGCCAGGTTCTTGGCGGTGCCCGATGCATCCTGGAAGACCGCAATCAGATCAGGAATGCCACCACCCTTGACGAACTCGGTGCGCACCGTGTGGCCGGGGGCCTTGGGAGCAATCATGATCACGTCCAGGTCGGCTCGCGGGACGACCTGATTATAGTGGATGCTGAAGCCGTGTGCGAAGGCCAGCGTGGCCCCCTGCTTCAGGTTCGGTTCAATTTCATCACGGTAGAGCTGTGACTGGAACTCATCGGGAGTCAAAACCATGACCAGGTCGGCAGCTGCCACCGCTTCGGCGACATTTTTGACCTGCAGTCCGGCATTCTGAGCCTTGACCGCCGAGGCCGACCCTGCGCGCAGGGCCACAGTGACGGCAACGCCCGAATCCTTGAGGTTGTTGGCATGGGCATGGCCCTGGGAACCGTAGCCGACAATGGTCACTTGCTTCCCCTTGATCAGGGAAAGGTCAGTGTCCTTATCGTAATAAACATTCATCTGGAATTTCCTCCTGCAGAAGTTATGTGGATTTGCCTTAAAAATTGAATATATATCACAGCAAAGCGGGCCTTGCCAGAATTTTATCCCGTCTCGGCCCGCCATGAATGCCTGTATTGCGGGAGATGTCAGTTGCCTTTCCAGCCTTTCGGCCCACGCCCGAGGACGACCGGTCCTGAGCGCACCAGTTCCTTGATCCCCATGGGCCGCAGCAGGTCGATAATCGCATTCACCTTGACCGGTGAACCGGTCACTTCAACGGTATAGCATTTCGGGGTAATATCGACCACTTTGCCGCGAAAGATGTCGCAGATGCGTAAGATCTCGGCACGCGTCGCCTCTTCGGCGGTGACCTTGATCAGGGCCATCTCCCGCTCGATGAAGTCCTCGCCGGTGAAATCGATAACCTTGATCGTATCGATCAATTTGTTGAGCTGCTTGTTGATTTGCTCAAGAATCCGGTCGTCACCGCTGGTGACAATCGTCATGCGCGATATCGTTGCATCGAGCGTCGGCGCGACAGACAGGCTCTCAATATTGAAGCCCCGCCCGGAGAAGAGTCCGGCGACCCGTGTCAGCACGCCGAATTCGTTCTCTACCAGCACTGAAATCGTATGTCGCATTGTAAAACTCCTGGATTAGTGGTCGTCAATCGCCCTTACGGCGCTGTTGTATTGAGCTGGTGTGCGTTGCTTCGTTGAATCGGCGGCGATTCTGCAGACGCTTGGCAATGGGTCAAGCGGTCCTCAGTACCATCTCATTGAGACCGGCTCCGGCGGGGACCATGGGCACGACGTTCTCTTCTCGAGACACCTTGAACTCCATGATCACCGGCCCGGGCATGGCAAGGGCCTGCCTTATGACCTCTTCGACCTCATCCGGCCTGCTCGCACGCAGCCCGTTGGCACCGTAAGCTTCCGCCAACTTGATGAAATCGATCGGCAGTTCCATGCAGGTCTGGCTGTAGCGCTTGTCGAAAAACAGCTGCTGCCACTGGCGCACCATGCCGAGGAAGTTGTTGTTGAGAATCACGATCTTCACCGGCAGCCGGTACTGGACAAGGGTCGCCAGCTCCTGGGAGTTCATCTGGAAGGAACCGTCCCCGGAGATGTCGATGACCTGGCGCTCGGGGAAAGCCGCCTGGGCGCCGAGCGCTGCCGGCAGGCCATAACCCATGGTGCCGAGCCCCCCCGAAGAGAGAAACGTGCGCGGCTGGGTAAAATCGAAGAACTGGGCGGTCCACATCTGGTGCTGGCCGACCTCGGTGGTAATGATCGCGTCGTCGCTTGCGAGTTCGCGCAGCTTCTCGATGACGAACTGCGGCTTGATCTCCGTCTTGGAGGACTTGTAGGTCATCGGCTGCTCTTTGCGCCAGCCGGCAATTTCCATATGCCAGGGCTTGAGCGTCTCGCCGGCCTGCGTGGTTTCGTCCCGGTGTTCGGCAAGCTTCTTGTTCATCTTCTTCAGGACATCACGCAGATCGCCAACGATCGGCAGGTCAACCCGGACGTTCTTCTTGATCGAGGTCGGGTCGACATCGACGTGGATGATCTTGGCGTGGGGTGCAAAGGTGGAGATCTTGCCGGTGACACGATCGTCAAAACGGGCGCCGAGGGCAATCAGCAGGTCGGAGTTGGTCACGGCCATATTGGCATAGTAGGTGCCGTGCATACCGAGCATGCCGAGGGACAGGGGGTGGCGTGTCGGGAAACAGGCCATTCCCATCAGAGTGGTCGTCACCGGGGCCTGCAGAGTTTCGGCGAGTTCCATAAGTTCGTTGTGGGCATCGGCCAGAGTCGCCCCGCCACCCACATAGAGCACGGGTTTTTTGGCGGTCAGCATCATCTTGACGGCTTTTTCCACCATGCGCACGTTGCCGCTGAAAGTCGGCTTGTAACCGCGCAGTTCAACCGTGTCCGGGTACTCGAACTTGGCCGTGGCAATCTGCACATCCTTGGGCAGATCGATGACCACCGGACCGGGGCGCCCGGTTCTGGCGATATAGAAAGCCTGCTTGATGATCCGTGCCAGTTCATTGACATCCCTGACCAGGTAGTTGTGCTTGGTGATCGGCCGGGTAATGCCGATCAGGTCGGCTTCCTGGAAGGCATCGTTACCGATCAGGGCGGTGGGCACCTGGCCGGTGATTACGACCAGCGGGATCGAGTCCATGTAGGCGGTGGCAATGCCGGTGATGGTATTGGTCGCACCGGGACCGCTGGTGGCAATGGCCACGCCAACCTTGCCGGTCGCTCGGGCGTAACCGTCGGCGGCATGCACGGCGGCCTGTTCATGGCGGGTGAGGACATGTTTGATCGAGGACCCCATCAGGTCATCGTAAATATTGATAACCGTCCCGCCCGGATAGCCGAAGATCGTGTCCACACCTTCCAGAACCAGGCTCTCCAGGAGAATTTTCGAACCAGTCAGTTTCATAAACGTACCCTCGAAATGATGTTGATTCTTTGAGCTGTTGAACGGTTGGATTTTAAAATCATTTCAACCGTTCAAGGCGCGAAATCACCCAACCATCGATTCAACCGATTATGCCCTGCAAATAGCACCGGTGTTGGCCGAGGTCACGACCTTGGCATAACGGGCCAGCCAGCCCGTATTGATCTTGGCTTCCGGAGCCTTCCAGGCGGCCTTGCGGCTCGTCAGTTCGGTGTCGTCGACCAGCAGTTCAAGCTTGCGGTTCGGGATATCGAGACGGATCTGGTCGCCATCCTCGACCAGGCCGATCGGCCCGCCTTCTGCAGCCTCCGGGGAGATATGCCCGATGCACGGGCCGCGGGTCCCACCGGAGAAGCGGCCATCGGTGATCAGGGCGACACTGTCACCCAGGCCGAGACCCATCAGGGTCGCAGTCGGGGCCAGCATCTCCCGCATGCCGGGACCACCCTTGGGGCCCTCGTAGCGAATCACCACCACGTCACCGGCCACAACCTGGCCTCCCATAAGGGCCGCCATTGCCGCCTCCTCAGAATCAAAGCAGCGCGCCCGCCCTTCAAAGTTCATCATAGTCTCGGAGACGCCGGACTGTTTGACCACCGAGCCGAGCGGCGCCAGGTTGCCAAACAGGATGGCCAGACCACCCTCGGCGCGCACGGGGTGATGCACCGGCTGAATCACTTCTTCATCCACCGCAGCGACACTGGCGACAATTTCCTTGACCGTCGGCCCGGTCAAAGTCGGGTTGTCGTTGATCCGGTCACGCAACTGGTAGAGGACTCCCGGAACCCCGCCGGCCGTATCCAGGTCCTCCATGAAGTGCTTGCCGCCAGGGTTCATCGAAGCCAGCTGAGGGGTTTCCCTGCCGAGTCGATCAAACTCTTCCAGAGGCAGATCGACGCCCGCCTCACTGGCAATCGACAGCAGGTGCAGCACGGTGTTGCTGGAGCCGCCAAGGGCCAGATCGACGCGGATGGCATTTTCAAAAGCAGCCCTGGTCATGATTTGGCGCGGGGTGATCTGTTGACGGACCAGTTCGACGACGCGCTCACCGCTGGCAAAGGCAATCCGTCGTTTCAAAGAGGAAACGGCCAGCGAGGTGCCGCAGCGTACCAGGCTCATCCCAAGGGTTTCCGTGAGAATGGCCATCGTGTTGGCGGTGAACAGCCCCTGGCAGGAACCGGCAGTCGGGCACGCATTATCCTCGCAGGCCATCAACTCCTGTTCGTCGATGACCCCGGTCTTGTATTTAGCCATGGCCTCGAAGGTGTCGGTGACAAAGGAGAATTTACGCCCTTCGTTGCCGGCCCCGGTCATCATCGGCCCGGCGGTCACCACGATGCAGGGGATATCGAGGCGCGCGGCCGCCATGAGCATCCCCGGGGTAATCTTGTCGCAATTGGTCAGCAGCACCAGGCCGTCGAGGCGATGCGCCTCGGCAATCGATTCGACCATGTCAGCAATCAGCTCCCGGGTCGGGAGAGAATAGTGCATGCCGCGATGGCCCATGGCGATACCGTCGCACACCCCGGGGATCCCGAAGATGAAGGAATAACCGCCGCCGGTGTGGACGCCTTTTTCTATGAAACGCTCCAGGTCACGCATGCCGGTGTGCCCAGGAATCAGGTCGGTGAAGGAAGACGCTATGCCGATGAACGGCTTGTTCATCTCCTTCTGGGGGACGCCGGTCCCCTTCAGCAATGCGCGATGCGGAGTCCGTTCAAATCCTTGGGTGATGGCGCTGCTGCGTTTCTGGGTCATCTCGTTCTCTCCTCCTGGATACAAACTCGGTTCTATTTTCCGTAAGAGTGTCCGCTCTTTATACCCGTGAGGCCCCGCAAGGTAAAGTGCAAAAACGCAAAAACCGGACCCTGTCGGACCCGGTACGCTCATACGGTCCGGTGCAAAACAAAAGGGGCCGATCGTCAAGCGGCCCCTGTATATTTCGTTTAAATTGTCAATTAGTGGCGGAATTCGCGCAGAATCGACTCCATCTCGTCTTTGCCTGCCAGTTTTAATTTTTGGATTTTCTTGCGTTCGAGGTCTTCGTCAGCGGAAAGGTAGGTCAGTTCTTCGTATTCTTGCAGTTTTTTCTCAAAAAACAGGTGTTCTTCATGCAGTTTCCGGAAACGGGGGTTTTCTTCGGTCAAGCGCTGGATCAGGTCCTGGTCATTCTCTACCATGAGCACCTCCTAGGATTTAAGGATGGAAAAAACAATGGTATGTAAAAAATAACGAACGCGTGGCCGGGTTGTCAACTGGAATTCCCTCAGGCACGCCAATTAAGTTCCGCTTCCGAGGGACGCAGATAGACCGGCATCAATTCCTCCGCTGAAAGAGTCCGCCCGGCTTGCCATTCATGCCAGGCAAGCGCGGCCGCCGCGGCAGCCCTCGGCAGGTTCAAATAGGCCGGGGCGAAGTGGGCGTGTCCGCCCAGTTGCCGGACAATCAGCGAGCGGTAGGCCAGCGCACCGCTCCCCACGAACAGGGCCTCGCCGGGAATCTCAGCCAGAAGCGTCTCAGGCTTGATTACGCGTTCACCAGCCACGGGGTGCGGACGACCGGACTCCCAATAGTAGAGTGCCGTGTAGACTTCCTGTTTGCGCGCGTCCAGCATGACACAGACCGGCAGCACGGTGAAAGGCAGCTGCATGGCGAGACATTGCAGCGATGACACGCTGAGCAGCGGGCAGCCGGTCGCCAGCGCGAGCCCTTTGGCCGTTGCCAGACCGACCCGCAGTCCGGTGAACGAACCCGGCCCCCGCACCACGCCGACCCCCTCCAGGTCACTCTTGGCTAGATCCGCCCGTTCCAGAAGATCTTCTATCGATTGCAGCAGCCATTCCGTTGCCGTTTTACGTACATCCAGGTTGACTTCGGCGAGCAGCTTGTCGCCGTCGGAGAGGGCGATACCGCCGGCCGGCGATGCGGTCTGAATAGTCAGCAGAATCGGCGGCATGTCAGCTTCCAATGATTCGGACAATGTCATTGTAAAAAGCCAGGACCATCAGCAGGATCAGCAGGATCAGGCCGATTTGCTGCGCCCATTCGCGGGCACGCAGGGAAAGTGGCCGACGAAACACCAGCTCGCAGGCATAGAAGAACAGATGGCCGCCATCCAGTATCGGGATCGGCAGGAGGTTGAGGATGCCCAACTGAATGCTCAGAAAGGCCAGGACACTCAGAATGCTCGAAAAGTCGGTCTGTGCCGCCTGCCCGGCAATCTGCACGACGGTGATCGGCCCGCCGATGCTGCTGGTCGACACATGGCCGGCAAAGAGTTTCTGAATGAAGACCAGGGTCAGTTCGATCAGGTCCATACTGCGCTTGGTGCCTGCAGCAACGGCTTCGCCAAAAGGAAAGCGCTTGAAGATCGTGTCCTGGTAGGGAGAGACACCGATCAGGTAGTCGTCATTGCCCTCCACCTTGCGCGGCGCGACACCAATCACGAGCTGTTTGCCGTCGCGCTCGACGACAACCTGTACCGGCTGCTCACCGGCGGCCTGGATAGAAGCCTTGAGTTCATACCAAGTGGCGATCTTCTGTGTGCCGACGGCCAGGATTCGGTCTCCGGCTTTGAGTCCGGCCTCGACCGCCGGCATCGCCGGGGCCAGGCTGCCGATCACGGCCGCCTGTTCCGGAAGCAGCCCGATCGACTGCAGCCCCTCGAGAGCACCGTTTTCAGGAGTAATCGTCAGTTCGGTTGTTTGCCCGCCGCGATCAAGGGTAAAGACGATCGGATCGCCGGCGCTGTTGACCAGGGCAGGCCCAGTATCTGTCCAGTTCGACACCTGCATGCCGCTGATGCTGACAATGCAGTCATCAATCCGGAAGCCGGCGGCAGCGCCCTCCGACTCTGGGACGACGTAGCCGATGCAGGGCGGCTCTTCCAGGTAGGCGGGCAGGTTGATACCGACCAGGTAGGCGAGCGGCAGCACCATGAAAGGCAGGAGAAGATTCATGATCGGCCCGGCGGCAACGATGGACATCCGCCGGGGAATCGACTGCTTGGCAAAGGAACGATGTTCCTCTAGCGGATCGATCTCGGCGTCTTCACCCTGTTCGCCGCCTCCCTCACCAAGCATCTGGACATAGCCGCCGAGCGGGATTGCGCAGATCATGTACTCGGTCTCGCCCCATTGTCGGGAGAGCAGGCGCGGGCCAAAACCGAGAGAGAACTTGAGAACTTTGACGCCGCAAAGTTTAGCGATGCAGAAGTGCCCAAGTTCATGGATAAAAACCAGGATGCCCAGCATAACGATGCCGGCAGCGATAGTAATCACGGGTAAGAGGCTCCTTGAATTTCTTGGATAACGTCCCGGGCCATCAGGCGAGCCCAGCGGTCGGCGGCAAGCACCTGATCGAGGCTGCTTGCCGCAGTGCCGACGTGTTTTTCGACGACGGCCGCGATGATCCGCGGGATATCGAGAAAGCCGACCTTTTCCTGCAGGAAAGCGTCCACGGCAAGTTCGTTGGCGGCATTCAGAACCGCCGGCGTCGTCCCGCCACGCCGGATGGCATCGTAGGCCAGCCCGAGACAGGGAAAGCACTGGCTGTCGGGAGCAGCGAAATGCAGCTGACCCAGGCGGCAGAGGTCAAGCGCCGGCAGGTCGAGTTCCAGCCGCTCAGGAAAGCTCAAGGCATAGGCGATCGGCGTTTTCATGTCCGGGATGCCAAGCTGCGCAATGATCGCGCCATCGACATACTCCACCATGGAATGGACAATACTTTCGGGGTGGATGTGCACGGCAATCTTGTCGACCGACAGGTTGAAAAGCCAGTGTGCCTCGATGACTTCGAGCCCCTTGTTCATCATGGTCGCAGAATCGATGGTGATCTTGCGCCCCATGGTCCAGTTGGGGTGGGCCAGTGCATCCTTCGGCGTCACTTCCACCAGATCATCGAGGGACCAGTTGCGGAAGGGGCCTCCGGAGGCGGTCAGAATCAGGCGCCGTACATCGGTTTTGCTGTGCCCCGCCAACGACTGAAAGATCGCCGAATGCTCGCTGTCGACCGGAAAGAGCTGACAGCCTGATGCCGCGACCGCAGCCATGACCAGTTCCCCGGCGATGACCAGGGTTTCCTTGTTGGCCAGCGCGACATCCCTGCCCGCCTGGATGGCGGCGAGAGTCGGTTCAAGCCCTGCGGCACCGACAATCGCTGAAACCACCATGTCGGCCGGCGACTCAGCCGCACAGGTAATCAGGCCCTCCGTGCCGTAAAGGACGCGGGGGCCGCTGCGGCCTATACGCTCGCTGAGATGTCGGGCATTGTCCAGATCGGGAACCGCGACAACCTCCGGCCGGAAACGGGCGATCTGTTCCTCAAGCAGGGACAGGTTGCGCCCTGCGGTCAGGGCAACGACCTTGAAGCGGTCGGCGTGCTCGGCAACGATCTCCAGTGTGCTCACGCCAATGGAGCCGGTGGAACCCAGGACAGCCAGTCGTTTCATGCCAGCATCCATACGGCGTAATAATAAGTAACGGGGAAAGCGAACAGCAGACTGTCCAGACGGTCAAGCATCCCGCCGTGCCCGGGAAAGAGCGTCCCGGAGTCCTTGACCCCGAAGCTGCGTTTGAACAGCGATTCAACCAGGTCGCCGAGTTGGCTGAAAGCACCGACACCGAGACCAATGAAGAGCACATCGACACTGTCCAGTTCCGTGAAGAACGACAGTTTACAGATCATCGCCCCGAGCACACCACCGACCAGACCACCGAGGGAGCCCTCGATGCTCTTTTTCGGGCTGACCGCCTGATAAAGGCGGTGCCGCCCCCAGTTCATGCCAACAATATAGGCCATAGTGTCACTGACCATGACGACACACAGGACGAGAAAGACCCAACTGCGCCCAGACGGCAACGCGCGCAGCAAAGCGAGGTGAGACAGCAAAAGCGGGATATAGAACAAGCCGAGCAGGCTGAATGCCAAGTCCCGAGTGACGCTCTGCATGTCCTGCAAACGGAACAGGTAAAGCAGAGATAGAAACAGGCAGGGGAGTGCAATACTGAGCAGGACAAAGGGGGGGCTCGCTGCGTAGACCAGGCCGACGCAGCAGAGAACGCCGGCAGCAACCGAGAGAGAACGTTCCAGGCGCCGTTCGGCCGGCAGGGCCATACGGTAAAATTCATGCAGGGCCAGACCGCTAGCAATGGAGATCAATCCGGCAAAGAGGCCCTGGCTGGCATAGGACACGCACAGGATCAGCAGCGGCAACGCGATCAGGGCTGTTATGATTCTCTGTTTAATGGCGTCCCTCCCCGCCGTCGGCATTGGTTTCGCGCAACTGTGCCCCGGTGAGGCCAAAGCGCCGCTGCCGCCGGTTGTACTCTGCGATCGCCTGCAACAGGTGATCGCGCGAAAAATCCGGCCAGAGAGCTTCGGTAAAGTAAAGCTCACTATAAGCCATCTGCCAAAGCAGGAAATTACTGATACGCATCTCTCCACTGGTCCTGATCAGCAGATCCGGGTCGGGGATGCCATGGGTGTCGAGTGCCGCCTCAATATCCTCCTCGGTGATTTGCTCGGCCTGCATTCTGCCGTCGGCGATTTCACGGCCAAGCACCTGCATGGCCCGGGTTAATTCGTTGCGTGACCCGTAGGAGAGCGCCAGATTCAACACCATGCGGTCGTTACCGGAGGTTTTCTTGATCGAGTCTTTGAGGATTTTGCTGATTGATTTCGGCAAGCGGTCCAGTTCGCCGACAGCAATCAGTCGAATACCCTGTTCATGGATCTGGCTCAGCTCCTTTTTCAGGAAGGTCCCCAACAGACCCATCAGCGCTTCAACTTCTTCCTGCGGGCGGCCCCAGTTCTCTGAACTGAAGGCGTAGAGCGTCAGGTAGCCGATTCCCAGTTCGATGCACTCGCCGACAATCGTCTGCACCGCTTCCACACCTTTGCGATGGCCCAGAATGCGCGGCAGGTGACGCTGCTCCGCCCAGCGGCCGTTGCCATCCATGATAATTGCCAGGTGTTTTGGAATCTGCATAAAAAGTGGTCCCGGAAAGGAACATATGGGGTTAATGGACGACCCCGCAGTGAGCTGTGGGGCATTCAGAACCAGGGGTTCGGCATCCAGTAGACAGAAAAACGCGTGGTTGGTCCTCTGTAGACTGAACTTGTCCTGGATTCTCAGGTACTGTATTCGCGTAAGGCACGAACCAAGCGGCAGCGAATGCTCGCAGCACGCCGCGGAGAAACAACCCTCTTGTCGATTAAAGTATCATGACATGATACATCGGGCAACCGGGGAAGTATGCCCCTGGAACAAGAAGGGCGCCGGTAAGGCGCCCCCTGGTTCAATCGACGATTGCGTCGACCGGGCAGGTATCGATGCATGCCCGACATTCAGTGCAGGCTGAGGTGATCGCGTAAATATCGTCTGATTCAACAATTGCTTCAACAGGGCAGGACTCGACACACGTCCCGCAGGCAATACACTCTTCAGTAATCTTCATTAATGATAAGCCTCCATTTGCAATCGCCTGAAGAGATCAGATCTCCATCAGGTCCTTTTCCTTGTCGGCAATCACCTGGTCGACGCGCGCGACATAATCATCCGTCACTTCCTGGATTTCCTTCTCGCCACGCTTCAGATCATCTGCGGAGATTTCCTTGTCCTTCTCCAGCTTCTTCAGGCTGTCGTTGGCCTCGCGGCGGACGTTGCGGACCGCGATTTTGGCGTCTTCCCCCATGCGCTTGACCTGCTTGACCATCTCCTTGCGGCGTTCTTCAGTCAGTGGCGGGAACGCCAGGCGGATAATCTGTCCGTCGGAAGACGGATTCAAGCCGAGGTCTGACTTGAGAATGGCTTTTTCAATCTCGCCGATCAGATTCTTTTCCCACGGCTGGATGGTGATCAGTCGGGGTTCCGGCACAGCCATGGCGCCAACCTGGTTGATCGGAGTCGGCGTCCCGTAATAATCGACGCGGAGATCGTCGAGCAGCGCAAGGGAGGCCCGCCCGGTCCGGACCTTGCCCAGATCACGCTTAAAGGATTCAAGGGCTTTGGTCATTCCGGCAGTCGCTTTGGATTTGACATCAGCAATCATGGCATCATTCTCCTTTGACAATGGTTCCGATCTGCTCGCCGCACACAACCCTCTGTATGTTGCCGCTACTGGTCAGATCAAACACGAGAATCGGCAGGTCATTATCCATGCACAAAGAGGTCGCAGTCGAGTCCATGACCTGCAGTCCCTTTTTGAGGACATCCAGGTAAGTCAACTGTTCAAACTTGACCGCATCCTTGTCCTTGTTCGGGTCGGCACTGTACACACCATCAACCTTGGTCGCCTTGAGAATGATTTCAGCGCCGATTTCAATGGCTCGCAAACTGGCCGCCGTATCCGTGGTGAAGAACGGGTTGCCGGTGCCGGCGCCGAAAATCACCACACGCCCCTTCTCCAGGTGACGGACCGCCCTGCGGCGGATGTAAGGCTCGGCGATCTCCTGCATTTCAATCGCCGACTGGACCCTGGTGATGACGCCGACTTTTTCAAGGGCATCCTGCAGGGCGAGGCTGTTCATGACTGTTGCCAGCATGCCCATGTAATCGGCGCTGGCCCGGTCCATCCCCATGGACGACGCAGCGACACCACGGAAGATGTTACCGCCGCCGATTACGATGGCGATTTGCACACCGAGGTCCACGACCTCACGGATTTCCGTGGCGATCCCCCTGATGATATCGGGGTCGATACCATAACCTAGCTTGCCGGCCAAAGCTTCGCCACTGAGCTTGAGCAGTATGCGCTTGTAACAGGGTTCCTGTGCCATGGTGTCTCCGGATCGTGAAGGGGGCAACTGCGTCATTGAGCCAACTGATTCAGGAAGCTGGTTATTTGGTCATCGAAGCGACTTCCGCCGCGAAATCATCTTCCTTCTTCTCGATGCCCTCGCCAAGCTGGAAACGGACATAGGCTGAAAGAGCCACCTTGCCGCCGACTTCCTTGGCCAAAGACTCTACCACTTTACCAACCTTCTGGTCGGTATCAATCACATAAACCTGCTCAAGGAGACAGGTCTCGCCATAGAACTTGTTGATTTGCCCTTCGATGATCTTGTCAACGATGTTTTCCGGCTTGCCGCTTTCAATCGCCTTGGCGCGCATGATGTCCTTCTCCCGCGCGAGGACATCGGCAGGGACTTCGCTGCGCTGCAGGTACTGCGGATTGGCCGCAGCTACGTGCATGGCAAGCATGCGGGCCGTCTCAGCAACCCTGGGTTCTGCACCTTTGTCGGCATCCAGCTGCACCAGAACGCCGATCTTGCCGGCCCCGTGGATATAAGAGGCCACGACCCCTGAGGTGCTTGCCAGGCGCGCGCAACGGCGGATATTCATGTTTTCGCCGATCGTCGCAATCTGGTGAGTCAGTTCGTCGCCGACCTTACGCCCGGTCCCGGGGAAGTCATGGCCTTTGAGCGCCTCAACATCGGCCGGATTCTGGTTCAGAACAACCCCAACAACGCCACTGGCAAAGGCCTGGAAGGCCACGTTCTTGGCGACGAAGTCGGTTTCCGAATTGACCTCCACCAGGGCGCCGGTCTGGTCGTCTCCGGCGGCGGCGATCATCCCTTCCGCAGCCACTCGGCCAGATTTCTTGGCCGCCGCAGAGAGGCCCTTCTTGCGCAGCAGGTCAATGGCCTGCTCCATATCACCATCAGCCTCGCTCAGGGCTTTTTTGCAATCCATCATGCCGGCACCGGTTTTGGCGCGCAGGTCACCTACCATTTTTGCTGTAATCGTTGCCACGGTAAAACCTCCTCTGACATCTATCTGTATTGATTGATTAAGTTGTCTGATAAAAAGGCGGCCGCAAAGCAGACCGCCTTTATCCTTGTTCTCGGTTATCGATGAGTTAAGCTTCTGCCGGGGTATCCGTCTCTGCAGGTGCTTCGGCGGGCTTTTCGATGATGATCGTTTCCGGGACTGCTGCGGCAACCGGCTCTTCGACATCGGCCCCTTCGGCCTCGTTGCGCAGGTTGTCCTGGCGAGCGGCGGCTCCTTCCATGCAAGCTTCCGCCATCTTCGACGCAAACAGGCGGATGGCACGGATCGCATCGTCGTTGCCGGGGATGATATAATCGATGCCGTCGGGGTCACAGTTGGTATCGACAACGGCCACCACCGGGATGCCGAGCTTGCGGGCTTCCTTGACGGCAATCTCTTCCTTGTTGGGGTCGACAATGAAAACGGCTGCCGGCAGACGGGTCATGTTCTTGATGCCGCCGAGGCTCTTTTCCAGCTTGGCTTTTTCCCGATCCAGCTGCAGGACTTCCTTCTTGAGGAGCAGATCGTAGGTGCCGTCTTCGGCCATGACCTCGATCTTCTTGAGGCGATCAATGCTCCGCTTGATGGTCGAGAAGTTGGTCAGCATGCCACCCAGCCAGCGATTATTGACGTAATACTGGTCGGCACGGACAGCTTCTTCCATAATGGAATCCTGGGCCTGCTTCTTGGTGCCAACAAAGAGGATTTTTTCGCCACGTTTGGAAACATCACTGATGAAGCTGTAAGCGTTTCTGAAATAACGTACGGTTTTCTGCAGGTCGATAATGTAGATGCCGTTGCGCGCCCCGAAGATATAAGGCTTCATCTTGGGGTTCCAACGACGGGTCTGGTGACCGAAGTGGACACCGGCCTCCAAGAGCTGCTTCATGGTAATCTGTGACATGTACGAACTCCTTAATTTAGGTTTTTCCGCCGCCCCCCTCAACCCCTGCAACCGACCTGACACCATGTCAGGCACCCGGTCCGGGTCAGAAGGCGTGTGAATTGAACAGCACATTCGTATAACACGAGAGTATCCATAAGGCAAGGGCTTTTTAGGAATCAACAGCGTTTACAATCCCTTGGCGCCTGTACTAGTATGCGTGACTATGTCCACCCCGCAAATCAATCGCTATATCATCAGGGAGGTGCTCTCCCCCACCCTGCTCAGCATCACCATATTTACTTTGGTCATGGTGATGGGACGGGCATTCAACCTGGCCGACCTGGTGATCAACAAGGGGGTCTCTCCTTCTGATATCCTGGTACTGCTTGCCGCCCTCCTGCCAACCTGTCTTTCAATATCATTGCCTCTGGCGTTCCTGATGGGGATTATGATCGGCTTTGGGCGCCTATCGGCGGACAGTGAAACGGTGGCGTTCAAATCGGCAGGAATCGGCCTGGCAAGAATGTCCTTACCGGTCTTTCTGTTGGCGGCCATCTTCGCCTTCCTGAGCGGCGCAACCAACCTCTGGGGGCAACCCTGGGGATTCAAGGCCTTCGCAACCAAGAGCTTTGAAATTGCCAGCCAAAAAGCAACCATCGGCTTGGAGCCGCGCGTGTTCATGAATCATTTCAGCAATCTGGTCGTCTACGCCAATGAGCTTGACAACCGCAGTGACCAGTTGCAAGGCCTGTTAATTATCGAGAAAAAAGCCGGGACGACCGCCTGGATCTTTGCCGACAGCGGCAACATCATCACGGATGCAGAGTCTCAGACCGTGACGATCCGTCTCCACGATGGCGTTATTCATCGCCGGGAGGGCGATTCCGACGACAAGTTCCAGCTGATCCATTTTCGCAACTACGACGTGCAGCCTGAGCTCACGACAATCAGCGACGCGAGCAGCCGCTCGCTAAAACCGAAGGAAATGCCCACCGGCAGGCTCTGGAGCAGCATCAGTAATGAATCGGATTCGTCGAAAAACCAGAAACTCCGTGCCGAACTGCATGAGCGACTGATTTCTCCGCTGGCGCCCCTGCTGTTCGTACTGTTCGGGCTGCCGTTCAGCATGCAGTCGCAGCGGGCCGGTCGCAGTGGCGGCTTCGTTATGGGCCTGCTGATTTTTATCTGTTACTATTTCATCACATCGACAGCGTATTCCCTGACCAAGGACGCCGCGGCCCCACCCTGGTTGACCTTCTGGTTACCGCAGCTGGTCCTCGCAATCGCCGGTATTTTATTCCTTCGCCAGTCGTCTCTGGAACAACCCAACCGGTTACTCGGCTGGCTTGACCAGGCCCTGGACACCCTGCAGAAATGGACCCGCAAGCGTGACGACTCTTGATCGATACGTCCTGAAAGCGTTCACCAGGAACCTGGCTCTCATGCTGCTGATCCTGGTCTCACTCTACGGTCTGATCGAGTTTATAGAAAAGGTCGACGACCTGATTGAGAACCAGGCCGCACTGAAATATTATCTAATCTACCCGGTCTACCACCTGCCGGTCATCCTCTCCAATACGCTGCCGATGGCAGTGCTGCTTGCCACCTTTGCGACCATCGGCGGATTGTCCCGCACCAGCCAGCTCACAGCCATGTTCTGCAGCGGCATCACCCTGAACCGCATCAGCAGGCCGCTCTTCATATGCAGCGTGATCCTGGCATTGCTGGCGCTGGCTGCCAACCTGTGGCTGGTCCCCTGGTCATCCCGCGAGTCGAACTTCATGCTGCGCAGCGAAATCCGTGGAAGCACTCCAAAGGCAGAGGAGGGGCATGAACTCTATTTCCGCGACGGCAATCGAATCATCAGTGCAGGTCAGTCGTTCCCGGCCAAGGGCTTGGTGCTCGACCTGACGATTATCGAATTCAACGATCAATTCATGCCGATCAAACGCATAGATGCCGAACAGGCCAGGTACGTGCAAAACGGCCAGTGGCGCATGGAGAATGTGATCAGTTGGGGCTTTAATCCGCTAACCCGGGATGTCAATGCTTATGCTCGGCAATCGGAACTGCTTGTTGATCTCGCCCGCCAGCCGACTGAAATGCTGCAGCTCTGGGATCGGCCTGAAGATCTGACGATCAAGGAATTATTCTCTTTCACGGAAAAATTGAGCGCGGAAGGCTACGATCCGAAAGCCTACCGGATGGAGGCACAAATGCGCTTCTCCGGTGCCGTCATCCCGATCATCATGGTCCTGGTCGGCATCCCATTTGCCCTGCAACGTGGCCGCAACGCCAGTTTTTCTTCCGGAATTGTCATCAGCCTGATCATCTTTGCCGTCTACTTCTTCCTGTATGCGGTCTTCTCAGTTTTCGGGACCATAGCAGTCCTCCCACCGCTGCTCGCCGCCTGGGCGGCGAATATTCTCATGGCTCTGATCGGCACCTGGTTCCTGCTGCGCGTCGATAATTGAATGGTGGAAAAATGGACGGCCCTGCAACTTGCCACGAAGGCACGAATACATCAAAAAGGACACTATTCAGGGATATGATCGATTGATCAGACCAAGCAAGGGGGGCGCTTGCTAAGCAATACCAGTGATGGCTTGGTGACTTAGTGGCGAACCTTTGTTTTGGTTATAAGTCCGTAAAAAAAAGGGGGCCATAAAAACGGCCCCCTGATTCCGGTTGCTGATGTCAGCTATGAATTAATATCGATAAGAGTCAGGCTTGTAGGGCCCTTCCACTGGCACACCGATGTAGTCGGCCTGCTCCCTGGTCAGGACGGTTAGCCTCGCACCCAGTTTAGCGAGGTGCAGGCGCGCCACTTTTTCATCGAGGCTCTTCGGCAGGACGTAAACCTTTTTTTGGTAGTTCTCCGCGTGCAGAAAGAGTTCGATCTGCGCCATCACCTGATTGGTGAAGCTGTTCGACATGACGAAGGAGGGGTGTCCCGTAGCACAGCCCAGGTTGAGCAGCCGGCCTTCGGCCAGGACGATCACCGCATGGCCGTCGGGAAAAACCCACTGATCGACCTGGTTGCCATGCTCCCGGGGATTCTTGATGTTGACTTTGACGATCCCGGGAACTTTAGCCAGGCCGGCCATCTCGATCTCGTTATCGAAATGACCGATGTTGCCGACGATGGCGTTGTGCTTCATCCGGGCCATATGCCTGACGCCGATCACGTCCTTGTTGCCAGTGGTGGTCACAAAGATGTCGGCTGTTGCCACGACATCCTCCAGCGACTTGACTTCATAGCCTTCCATGAGAGCCTGCAGGGCACAGATCGGGTCGATTTCCGTAACAATCACCCGGGCGCCCTGGCCGCGCAGTGACTGGCAGCACCCCTTGCCGACATCCCCGTAGCCACAGACCACGGCAACTTTGCCGGAGAGCATGACGTCGGTTGCCCGCATGATGCCATCGACCAGGCTGTGGCGGCAGCCATAGATATTGTCGAATTTGCTCTTGGTCACCGAGTCGTTGACGTTCATCGCCGGAAATGGCAGCCGGCCTTCTTTCTGCAGTTGATAAAGACGATGGACGCCTGTCGTGGTTTCTTCTGTGACTCCCTTGAC
Source organism: Geobacteraceae bacterium (assembly GCA_024641085.1). Taxonomy (GTDB): domain Bacteria; phylum Desulfobacterota; class Desulfuromonadia; order Desulfuromonadales; family BM103; genus JAHEDT01. Next base: position 66,519 of record JAHEDT010000004.1, read on the forward strand.
AGATTTGCAGACTGCTGTCCAGTTGACGGCCTTGGCAGCGATTGACTGTTTCAGGCATTTGACCAGTTCTAGCCAGTCTTCCGGGTCGTCCGCCCCGCAGGCAGGGACCCCATTCTTCTGCCACTCGGCCCCGTAAAGCACCATCATGGTCGCATCGCCACCGTCATCGAGGATCATGTTCGGCAACTGGCCTTCCGGCCAGCGAAGGGCCTTCTCGGTACACCACCAGTACTCTTCGAGCGTCTCTCCCTTCCAGGCAAAGACAGGCACCCCCGCAGGATTTTCTGGCGTCCCGTCACGACCGACGGCAACTGCAGCCGCGGCCTGGTCCTGGGTTGAGAAAATATTGCACGACGCCCAGCGCACCTCGGCACCAAGATCGATCAGCGTTTCAATAAGTACTGCGGTCTGGATCGTCATGTGCAGGGAGCCGGTGATCCTGGCGCCCTTGAGCGGCAGCTGGTTTCGGTATTCCTCGCGCAGAGCCATCAGGCCAGGCATTTCAACCTCGGCCAGCTGCATTTCCTTGCGGCCCAAAATGGCTAGGGATAGGTCCATAACCTTGAAATCACGATTGTCTGTCATCTGACAAGTCCTCCGTTGTTAGTTCCTGCTATCGTTGGCAACTCCGGCGCTTAATAGAAACACCGGCTGCTGCGAGGCGGGGTCGCCCAATTCATGGTAGGTCTTCATCAACAGGCCGGTCTCGGCGAGCCAGCTTTGCAGCTCATCGCGAGTGAAGCCGAGCCATTGGTCGGCCAGACGTTGCCTGACCCAGTCATGCTGGTGCCGGACCAGGTCTGCCAAGACCAGGACCCCCTGGTGTTCAAGCACTCGACAGATCTCCTTTAACACCTCGACAGGCCGTTCAGCGTGGTGCAGCACCTGGTTCATGACCACCGTGGACACCTCACCGTCAGCGAATGGCAGGTGATTCATCTCGGCCAGCCGGATTTCAACCTGGTCGGCGATTTGGTTCTGGGTAATGGTTTCTCTGGCCAGAGCAACCATCGAGGGGGAATGATCGAGTCCGACCGTACGCGCCGCCTTGCCGGCCAGCAACGGGAGCAGAGTACCGGTGCCGGCGCCGATTTCAACCAGCAGGCCGCCCTCGGGGAGCAAGTCGATCAGGCCCCCCCGGTAATCGGGCAGGCTCAAAAGCTCGACATGCATCGTGTCCCAGTCGCGGGCGTGGTGATTGAAAAATTCCTGACTGCGCCGACGCCTCTCCGCCATGACCTGCAGGACGCCGGCGGCGTCCGGCTCCTGACCGACATGCTCGACGAGTCGCGTTTCAACAAAAGGCCAGATGTCGTTGAAGAGTCCTTCACCGGGAGACAGCCGATAGTAGTGCCAAGTCCCCTGCTTCTCGACGCGCAGCAGTCCCGCCTCGCTCAAGATCTTCAGGTGGCGGGAGATCCTGGATTGCCCCATGTTCAGGATCTGCATCAGGTCCTGGACGGTAAAATCCCCCTGGCGCAAAATCCGCAGGAGGCGCAGGCGGGTGCTGTCAGCGAGTACTTTAAATAGGCTCAGCATACATCAATATCACTTATTTTAATAAATCAATATTTATTGATATACTTCGAATCGGCATGTCAGGCAAGCAAAAACGGTTCATCATTGAATTACGGGGAGATTCTAAAAAAATCGCTCCAGGCAGATTTTCCTCAGGAGTTGCGGCCCCGGATGGATGATGGTCAAGGTGAAGTGAAACCGGCCAAGGACTTTCGGCAGCGCCCCGGTTGACCGACTGAGTCGATAAAAAGCGTGGGGACCGGTCCGGTGCCCACGCCAGGAGGCAAGCATGACCCGCCGGTCTAAAGCGGAAGAATAACCGTGTACTGTTCGCCAGACTCCACATCGCGCAACCGCAGACGCAACGTGATGGCATCCGGAGCCTCGCCTGGGAAAAAGAGGAAACCATGGCCCAGGGTGCTCGGTTCTATGGCCCGGTTGTCAAGCTGCTTGTTGGCCAGGTCCCGGGCAATCTGGCGCCCTTGATCGCCTGACATTCCAGCCTGAGCACCGCCCAGGATGGCCCCTCCGGCAGCGCCTACGGTAGCAGCACGGCCAATGTCATTGCCGATGTTGCCCCCGTCGAGGACTCCGACGGCCAAGCCGACCAGGGCCCCTGCGGCCGCGCCCCAGAAAGCCTTCTGCGATCCACTTTTGACAATCGCACTGAACTCACTGCTCTCTTCCACGCGTTGGTAAGCGGTGCGACGGTCCATCAGGTTCCAGAAATTGCCGCCGCTGTCGATCAGAAAGGTCTGCTCGGGGACCATTTCAAGCCGGCGTTGACCGCTGTTCTCGATCGCAACCTGAACCGGCAGCAAGCCAGCGCCGCGAATGTCAAAGCCGAACACCTCCTTGGCGCGGGCCGGCGCGTTGAAAGACTCAGCCGCAAGCTGTACGCCTGCAACCGTCTGCAGATTGGCATATTGTGCCGGTGGTCGGAAGGGAACCTCACGACTTTCATAAACCGTGCATGCCGATGCGAGCAGAACCAGGAAGGCCAGTGCCGTGGTCGCAGAAAAGTCTTTGATCATGTGTCTCTCCTTTTATGTGACCACCCGCATGTTGCAAACCTCTGCTGCGGTCTCCCTGCTGACGGGCGGAGGCTGCCCCTGAGGCGAAGAGAAAACAGGCTGTTAAGGATATTGTAGCTCTTTTTTGCCTGTATGCTACGGCTGAGGAGCTGCAAATGAGCGGATCTCCGGCATTTCCAGCGTGGCTGTTCCCCGCCCCAGCCCTACGACGTGTTCTGCAGAGATTTTTGGGAAAGGACCAGCAGGGTTACGCTGCCATGGGCAACCAGTCGCCGCTCCTGGTCGAGGACCTGTACCGTGAGGCTGGCGGTGCGGCGACCCAGGTGGAGGAGTTCAGAGCGCGCCACCAGGCGATCGCCACGACTGGCTGGTCGGATGTAATGGACGTTCAGGTCGACCGTCGTCACGTCGCGTCCCGATGGCAGCAGCGGCTGCGGAAAGAAGCAGACCGTATCAACCAGGGCCGAGATCAGGCCGCCGTGGGCTCCGCCCATGTAGTTGAGATGGCGGTCGTCGATGGTCACGCTCATTTCGGCATGTCGATCGCCTATGTCCTTGATGGTGATGCCCAGTGTCTGCAGGAAGTTAATCGCACCGGTACCGCCTGCGGCCATGTCCTTCATCGTTGCGCCCCTTGTAGAATAGTGATTATTCAGCGTTGCTCCGCATTTTCCAAGAAGACCAGCCCCAGACCAACAATGCCGTTATGGCACGCCCGAGGCCGTGGTCCGTCAACGGATCGAACCAGCGGTCGAAAAAGTCCAGCCAACGGCGCTCCTCAGGAACCACTCTGCAACCATGCCGATAAGCCTTGCGACAATCGAGGGCCAGGCCAATCTGCCAGGCCTGGCTGCGCACAAACTCACCGGTAGCCAACCAGACCGCCCATCTCCTGCGCAGCGGCAATTCTCCGAGGAGACCTTTGGCCAGACTGAAAAAGGGCTGCAGCTGCAGCGGTTGGGCCCGGTCCTGCCGGCGATAGATATCAGGGGCCCGAACAAAGAACTCCAGCCAGCCGATAACTAAGAAATTCATCATCAGAGCATTGAGCGTCTGGCGGGCTTTAAGGCCCTCGACCCGGAAACGGCGCGCGGAGGTCACAATCTCCCCGGGCAGCAGCAGCCATTGACCCGCGGTGCGGATGCTCTCCGCCAGAGAGGTGTCTTCCATCACTGGCAGATCTTCCCGGAAGGGTCCGATGCTCCGGAAGAACGCCCTCGACAGCAGCAGCCCCTGGTCGCCATGAATGCACCATGGCCGGCCGAGAGAGGCCTTGACTTCATAAAAGTAGAGGACGTTGCCCGTCCCATCCCCAGGTTCATCAAAGCGCAATGCGAACCGCCCGGCCAAGGCATCCGAAGTCAAGCGCTGCTGGTGGCCGCGCATGAACTCGAGCGCAGTTTGCAACAGGTTGAGGTCATGCAGCCGGCTGTCAGCATGCAGGAAAAGCAGCCACTCGGCCTGGGCCACCGCCGCACCGGCATTCAACTGGCGCCCCCGTCCCCGGAGGCCAGACCGGCAGCCCCCCTGAAGACGACCAGCGTCAAATGCCTTATTGGCAAGCTGACAGGTTGCATCGGTCGAACCGCCGTCAATGACGATGACTTCGCAGCTGATTCCCTGCTGACGATCCAGGTCAGCCAGCAAAAACGGCAGAGTCTGCTCCTCGTTGAGAGTCGGGATAACGATCGTGAGGTCGGGAGGAATCATCACTTGTCAGCTTTAAACCTGAATCAATCAGTTCACTGGTTCAGATTGAACGCAAACGGGCGGACCGCTCAAACGATCCGCCCGTTCAATCATGAGTACACACGGCCCGATCAGAGACCGGCGCGCTTCTTCAGGGAGTCGGCACGATCGGTGCGCTCCCAGGTAAACTCGGGAAGTTCGCGGCCGAAATGTCCGTAGGCTGCCGTCTTGAGGTAGATCGGGCGCAGCAGGTCGAGGGTTTCAATGATGGCGCGCGGTCGCATGTCGAATTCCTCGCGCGTGATCTGGGCAATCCGGTCGGAAGGGATCTTGCCCGTACCGAAGGTGTTGATCATCACCGAAACCGGCTCGGCGACGCCGATTGCATAAGCCAGTTGTACCTCGCATTTGTCGGCGAGACCGGCAGCGACAATGTTCTTGGCCACGTAACGGGCCATGTATGAGGCGCTACGATCGACCTTGGACGGGTCCTTGCCGGAGAAAGCGCCGCCGCCATGAGAGCCCTGGCCGCCGTAGGTGTCGACGATAATCTTACGACCGGTCAAACCGCAGTCGCCCATCGGGCCGCCGATCACGAAACGGCCGGTCGGGTTGATATAGTACTTGGTGTGTTCATCGAGGAGCTCGGCGGGAATCACTTTGCGGACGACCTCTTCGATGATCGCCTCCTTGAGATTAGCATAGGAAACCTCCGGCCGGTGCTGGGAAGAGACCACCACCGTATCGACCCGCATCGGTTTGTCATTGATGTACTGGATCGAGACCTGCGACTTGCTGTCGGGACGCAGGAAATTGAGCAGTCCGCTCTTGCGTACATCGGCGAGGCGTTTCGTCAACTTGTGTGCGAAGGTAATCGTCATCGGCATCAGTTCAGGCGTTTCGTTGCAGGCGTAGCCGAACATCAGACCCTGATCGCCGGCGCCCTGTTCAGCATACAGCCCCTCGCCTTCGGTGACGCCCTGGGAGATATCCGGGGACTGGCGACCGATCGAGGTGAGTACCGCGCAGGTTTCGTAATCGAACCCCATCGACGAGTCGTCGTAGCCGATCTCCTTGATCGTGGCGCGGACGATGTCGGGCATATCGACATAGGCACTGGTGGTAATCTCACCGGCAATCATGGCCATACCGGTCGTAACCAGGGTTTCGCAGGCGACCCGGGCCCTGGGGTCCTGGTCGATGATGGCGTCGAGAATGGCATCGGAAATCTGATCGGCAACCTTGTCGGGATGACCTTCGGAGACCGATTCAGAGGTGAAAAGAAAATCTGTCATAGCCATATGAGTCTTACTCCTTCTGAAAGCTCTTAATTTAAGAGCGGGAACGTTAAACTGTTACTCCCGTGCTGTCAAGTCGTTCCTCCCTGCGGGCCGGGTCCCGGGCTGCCAGAGGGAGACGCCAACTGGATCTAAAGGGATAATTCGGCAAACACCTGGGGGTAGCGCTGTTGCATTTCCCTGCTGAGCGCCTCGGCCACTTCAACGGCCGTCGCCAGGGACATGAGCCGGTCTAGAATCTGCTTGACCTCTGAGTATTCGATCTTACGCATCACCCGCTTGATCCGCGAGATATTGACGGCGTTCATCGACAACTCGCTGAAACCGAGTGCAATCAGCACCAGCGCATAGATATCTTCTCCGGCCATCTCGCCGCACATGCCGACCTCGATGCCAGCATTCCTGGCCGCACTGCAGACACGCTGCAATGCCTGCAGCACCGCCGGATGCATCGGTTCGTAAAGATAGGCGACATGTTCGTTGCCACGGTCAATCGCCAGACAGTATTGAATCAAGTCGTTGGTGCCGACCGAGAAGAAATCGACCTCTTTTGCCAGGTGATCAGCAATCAAGACAGCTGCCGGAGTCTCGATCATGACTCCGACGTCGACTTTTTCACCACAGGGGATGCCTGCTGCGAGCAGGTCCCGGTACTCGCGCTCGAGGAACTGCTTGCAGGCGCGCACCTCGGCAACCCCTGAGATCATCGGGAACATGATGCGGATCGGGCCAAATGCCGCGGCGCGGAGAATGGCCCGCAACTGGGTTCTGAACAAGTTGACTTCCTTGAGTGAAAAGCGAATGGCACGCAGCCCCATGGCCGGATTGACCTCATCAGAGAGATTAAGTTCCGGCACAAACTTGTCACCACCGACATCAAGGGTCCTGATGGTCACCGGGAAAGGCGCCATCTGCTCAACAGCCTGACGATAGATCTCGAACTGTTCATCTTCAGAAGGCGGCCCATCGCCGGTCATGTACAGGAATTCCGTACGGAACAGGCCGATTCCCTGGGCCCCCTGCTCGCGCGCCGCGGCAATTTCTTCGACGAAGTCGATATTGCCGCGCAGAGCCAGGGAATAGCCATCCATGGTTTCAGCCGGCAGGCTGCGGAACTGGATGAGTTCTGATTCGAGGTAGTCGTAGCGCTGTTTCTTCTGCAGGTAGTCGCGGAACGTGTCCCGGGACGGCCGAAGGATGACGGTTCCGGTACTGCCGTCAATGATCATCGGAGTGCCGTCGGGCACCAGAGAGGTCACGGTTTCCAGGCCGACCACGGCAGGGATACGCAGGGAGCGTGCCAGAATGGCGGTGTGCGATGTGCGACCGCCGACATCCGTGACGAAACCGGCAACCTTGGTCCTGTCAATCTGCACGGTATCTGCCGGTGACAGGTCATGGGCGACGACAATCACATGGGCGTCTATATCGGCCAGCGACTCACGCGTTTCACCCAGCAGGTTGCGTATCAACCGGTCGCCGATCGAATCGATGTCGGAGCGACGCTCACGCAGGTACTCGTCGCTGATCTGGTCGAAGACCCGCCGCAGTTTGCGCAATACCCGGTTGAGAGCACCCTCTGCATTGATCAATTCATCGCGAATCAGGGCGATGGTATCACCGATCACCATGTCATCATCGAGGATCAACAAGTGGGTATCGATGATATAAAGATGTTCGACCAGGACCTTGTTCTCGGCCTGCTCCTTAACCTCAATCAGCTGCGCCTTCGACCTGGCGACGGCATCCCTGAATGCAGCAATCTCGGGCTCGACCTCTGCCGGGTAAATGCGGCGCTCGATTACCGCCATCCGGTCTCGATTGACCAGGTGGCTCCTGGAGATAGCGATTCCGGGAGCCGCGGCGATGCCGACGAGGATGGTATCCTCGGCTATGTCAATCTTCACCGAAGCCGTCATTGATTAAGGACCCGATTACCTTGATAGCCTCTGCCGCGTCCCTGCCGGACACGGTCACGGTTACGCGTGAACCCTGCGGTGCCGCCAGCATCAGCAGCCCCATGATACTCTTGCCGTTTACCTCATCACCGTCTTTGGCGATCGTCACGTCTGACACAAACCGGTTGGCCGTCTGCACCAGTTGTGCGGCCGCACGGGCATGCAGGCCCAGGCGGTTGACTATCTTGAATTCCGAACTTTGCGTCGTCATCTTCTCCCCCCGGTTTCAATCAGAACACCAGCGCCAGCAACAGCAGGCTGGACGTTGTCAGTAAAACAAGAAACAGGCTGGTCACTCCCTTGTGAGCCATCCAGGCGAACAGCAGCACGACCGGCAACAGTGCGAACCCCCAGACGACCGAGAGCGACTGGTGCTCGCAGCCCTTGAAGGAGAGGTAAGCGCAGAGGACGCCGATCAATATCGTCGTGGACTCCTTGAGGCGGATTGCCAGGTCAGGCAGCCGGCACTTCTGCACCGTTTCTATGGCCCGCAACTCCTGCAGGGCACCAAGCAGGAGACCACTGCCACGGGACACCAGGTGCGGCAGGTTGAAAAGCACCAGGAACACCACCGGTGCCCAGAGGGAGCCCTGACTCGCTACCAGCAGCCCGACCAGGGCGGCCAGGGGGCGGACACCACCCCAAAAGAGGGCGTCTCCCATCGCCGCAAACGGTGCCATGACCATACTTTTGTAGGTCTCCGCATCCACTGCAAGGTCCTCACCGGCGAGGCTGCGCGCTTCCAGACGCAGGATGGTCCCGGCAACCAGCGGGGCAAAATAGGGGTGGGTATTGAAGTAGCCCCCATGGCGCTTGCACACCTCGGCCGGGATTTCGTCACCATAGAGGCTATGCAATCCGGGCAGTATGAGGTAGACAAACCCCAGGTTCTGCAACTTTTCGAAGTTCCAGCTGGCCTGCAGCAGAAACGACCGCAGATACATGCGCAACAGGGTCAGTGAGCTAAGGCGGTTCTCTTTCATTCTCTCATCTCAGCCAGAGCACCAGCAAGGTTCCGGTAAACGCTGCACAGAACAGGGAAATGCTGCGATTGACGTTGATTGTCCCCAGCAGCGATGCAGCGCCCACCAGGATCAGACTGTATTGCAGACTCAAACCGGCCTTCCGTACAGCCCCGATCAAAAAGGGTGCTGCTTCATAGAGGATCAAGCTGCCGACCAGGACAATCACCAGCGCCGTTGCCAGGCTGGCCAGGGAAAAGCTGGCCAGGCCGAGCAGGTGGTAGCGCTCCATAACGCGCGTTCTGCCAGCCGCAAGGGCCCTCTCCCCGGAGACCGCCAACCGGTCGTTGACATGTCGGGCCAGCCGATCAAAAACCTGGCCGAATTTGCCAAGCGGGATCGCAATCAGCACGGCGAGAATCACAAATGGCATGCCGTGCAGACCAAGCATCGGTCCGACGCTGAGGGTCAGGACCGTTGCTCCAATCGCCACTTGGGTATCGTCCGGGGGGATCGCTGCACCCACGGGCAACCGGCCAAGCCAGAGCAGTTCGAGCAGCATTCCAACCTCGAGACCGACCATGGGATGTCCCAACAACCATCCGGTCAAGGGGGCGGCAACCAGCGGCCGCGAGATCATCACCTGGACCAGGGCCACCCGGTCCAGACCGGTCAGCATGGCCACCAGGCCGGCCAGGAGGTAATCTCCGATGACCATTCAACGCCCTCCGGATCGAACCAGTTTGTGCCAGTTCTGCTCACGATCCGCAGGGATGCACTGGGAAACGATGGTGACCCCCTGATCCTCGACCTGCCGCAGCGTCTCGATATCCTCCTGGTCGAGTGCAATAGTGCAGGTATAACGGTCCTTGCCCTCACTCGAGTGCATGTTACCGAGGTTGAGCTTCGGGAAAGACACCCCGAGCTGGCGAGCTTTGAGCGCATCCTCTGAACTGGCGAAAAGCAGCAAAACGCGCTTTTTAAGCAGTTCGGCGGAGCTGAGGATATGCGCGGTCTCCTCCAGCGTGCCGATGATCAATTTGACCGAACTGGGGACAGCCGCCTGCATCACCATGCACTGGAACGACGTGCCGGCCACTTCGTCATTGGCAACGACGATACAATCGGCGTTGACGTAGGGGACCCAGGCCTCCAGGACCTGGCCATGCACCAGGCGGCTGTCAATGCGTGCCAGAACAATACTCATTGGCAACCTCTCTATCGCTGCAGGTATTCGCTGGCCAAAGCGATACTCTGTTGGCCATATGACTTGAGAATCCCGGCCAGTTCATCAAGTGCGAGGCTCTCCTGGCTGTTGAAAAACTTGAGCAGCATCGGCAGGTTGACTCCCGTGAGGACTTCGACCATCTGCGGCTCGAGAAAAGTCATGCTGACGTTGGCGGGGGTGCCGCCGAACATGTCGGTTACGATGATCACACCGTGGCCATCCTTAACGACCTCGGCGATTGCCGCCGCAATGGTATCACGGATACTTTCCATCGAGCTTTCCTGGGTAATGCTCACAGCCCGGGCATTGCGCACAGGACCTATGATCATCTGTGCTGACGCGAGAAGTTCGTTACCAAGATTACCGTGTGTCGCTACGACCAAACCAATCATGATTCACCTTTGTCAATATCCCTGTGGTGCACCTGCACGACAAAACCGGCACCGAGCAGGTGCGGTCCCAAATCCTCGGCAACAGCGACGCTGCGATGGCGACCACCGGTGCAGCCGATCGCTATGGTCAGGATGGTTTTGCCTTCCTGGCGATAGCGCGGCAGGAGAAAGAAGAGCAATCCTTTGAGCTTGTCAAGAAAAACCTTGTAGTCAGGCTGGTTGAGGACGAAGTTGCTGACCTCTCGATCCAGTCCGGTCTTGGGGCGCAAAGCTTCGACGAAATGCGGGTTGTCCAGGAAACGGACGTCGAACAACAGATCCGAACCGAGCGGCAAGCCGTTCCGGAAGCCGAAAGACTGGATCTGCAGGTGCAGTTGAGCCTCGTGATCTTCCGCACCGAGCACGACAGCCAGGACTCTCTGGCGCAGCTGATGCACGGTCATGCCGGAAGAATCCACGATGACCGTCGACAGTCGGCGCAAACCGGACATGATTTCCCGTTCCCTGCTGATGGCGGGAAGAATCCCTTCTATCTGCACCAGGGGATGACGACGGCGGGTCTCGGAAAAACGTTTGATCAGGTCGTGGTCCGTGGCTTCGAAGAAGAGTACGTCGACCACATGGCCCTGGGCCCTGATCGTGCTCAGCACCTGATGGCAATCACCGAGGAAATCGGAACTTCTCGCATCGACGACCACGGCCACCTTGGCGGCACCCCGGTCAGTCAGGGAAAGGAAATCCGGGAGCATGACCAGCGGCAGGTTGTCGATGACAAAAAAACCGGCATCTTCGAGAGCACGGGCAGCGGTGCTCTTGCCGGACCCTGACAAGCCGGTAATCACCACCAGCCGGCGCTTCATTCCAGATTATCTCCGATGATTGACTGGGCGTGGATACGTGCAGTTTCAGCCATGCGCTGTTCCAGGCGCTCCTCGAATTCAACCGCGCTGTGATAACCCATTTCCTTGAGCAGCTGGTTGCGGGCCGCAACCTCGACTATGGTGGTGATGTTTCTGCCCTGGCGCACCGGAATCGTCTGCAGGGGCAGCTTCACGCCGAGCAGTTCATAACAGCTCTCCTCAAGCCCCAGGCGGTCATATTCGTGGCCATCCTGCCATTCTACGAGTTCGATGACCAGGTCGATCTTCTTGCGCTCTCGAATGGCGGCCACACCAAAGAGGTGTTTGATATTGATGATGCCGAGGCCGCGGATTTCCATGTGATAATGCAGCAGATCGTTGCCCTCTCCGAAAAGCACCGCCGGCAGCTTCAGACGCACCTTGATGATGTCATCGGCGACCAGCCGGTGACCCCGCAGCACCAGATCCAGGGCACACTCGCTTTTGCCGATGCCACTTTTGCCAAGCAGCAGAACACCGACACCCAGGACATCGACCAGCACCCCGTGCACATTGGTCTGGGCAAGCAGGCGTTCTTCCAGATACTGGGTCAGAAGCGAGATAAAGGTTGAGCTTTGATGATGGCTGCGCAACAACGGAATGTCATGATTTTCCACTTCGCGCAGCAGGTAATCAGGAGGCTCGAGATCCTTGGTGATGATAAAACAGCAGATATCGAAGGAACAGATTTTGACGATGTGCTCTTCGGCCTTGACCGGGTCGCGCTGGAACAATTCGGATAGGTAGCTGAGCTCGGTGGCGCCGAGGATCTGGATGCGGTCGGGGTGGAGGTTCTTGGTGTAGCCAGCCAGCGCCAGTCCGGGCTTTTGAATTCTTGGGACCTGTACAACACGGCCAAGGCCACGCTCACCGGCCAAAAGCTCCAAGTCAAGCCCGGCCTCCGTCTCGGACAGCAATTCTGAAATACTCAGACGAGGCATCAATTCAACCGTTTACAGATGCTCTTCCTCTTCAGCAATGATGCGATGAATTTCCGCACTGTCGACTGCTGACTGCAGACGCTCACGAACAGCTGGACTCTTCAACAGTTTGGAGATACGGGCAAGGGTTTTCAGGTGAACGCCGACAGACTCCTCCGGAGCAACCAGGAGGAAAAAAAGATGTGCCGGTTTGCCATCCATGGAGTCGAAATCAACACCACGACGGCTCAAGCCGAAAGAGATCAGCAAGTGGTCGATATCCTTCAACTTGCCGTGAGGAATCGCAACCCCGTCGCCGATTCCTGTAGAGCCAAGCCGCTCGCGTTCCATGAGGACCTTGAGGACCTCGTCACGGGCCAGGCTATGGTCAGCTTTCAGCAGAGCATCGGTCAGCTCGGCGAGAACTTCTTTTTTGCCAATACCGTTCAACTCTGCGACGATCGCCGCAGGATCAAGCAACTCCGAAATTTTCATCACACGTTTTACCTGGTTACGAATGCGTTAGTGAGCAGAACAAAGGCAGGCGGACAAATTGCCGCCTGCCGTAAAAGATAGCCTTAGGACTGGGGTACAATCAAGCCATAATTGCCATCTTTGCGACGATACACCACATTTATCTCTTCGGATGACGAATCGGTGAAAACCAGAAATTCCTTTTCCAACAGATCCATCTGCATAACTGCTTCATCCACCGACATCGGTTTTACCTGGAAGCTGTCGGACTTGATAATGCTGGGCTCCGGATGCCCTTCATCAATACTTTCAGCGGTGAAGACCGTTTTTTCCACCCGGCGCTCCCGTCCGCTCAGCGGCTTGTGTTTTTTTATTTTGTCCTTGTAACGTTTCAGTTGGCGTTCGAGTTTATCCAAAACCCCGTCGATCGCGGCATACATGTCCGCGGTCTCATCGGTCGCTTTAATCGTGATCCCCTTGGCGGCAAGGGAGACCTCCGCCTTGTGGCGAATCTTTTCGACCGAGAGGACCACCTGAGCCTCTACGGGTTCATCAATATATTTTTTGACCTTTGGCAACTTCTCTTCAACATAGTTACGAACCGGTTCACTTGTTTCCATATGTCGAAAGGTCACGTTAATGCGCATAGTTTTCTCACCTCCTGGCAAATGTTTATGAAAAGGGTCGTGTTGCTACAATTATACCCGGTGGTTGTCATAACGCCATGGCAGATTAAAACAAACGTTTCCTTTGCGTCGACGAGCCGACACCAAGCATCTCACGGTATTTTGTTACCGTACGACGGGCGATATCAATCCCCTGATCGTGCAGGATGTCAACAATTTTCTGATCTGAGTGGGGTTTGCGTGAGTTCTCCGCAGCGATTATTTCCTTGATTTTGCTTTTCACGCTCTCCGAGGCGACCGAGTCACCCTCGGTCGTACTGATGCCGCTGTTGAAGAAATATTTCAATTCAAAGAGGCCCTGCGGCGTCTGAACATATTTGTTGGTCGTTACGCGACTGACCGTGGATTCGTGCATCTCGATATCTTCAGCGACATCCCGCAGGACCAGGGGCTTGAGATGGTCGACCCCACGGTCGAAGAAATCTCGCTGAAACTTGACGATACTCTTGGTCACTCGGTAAATGGTCCGCTGGCGCTGGTGAATGCTCTTGATCAACCAGAGCGCGCCACGCAATTTTTCCTGAATATACTCGCCGGCTTTTTCATCGAGCGGCGCAGAGCCCGACAAAGCATTGCGATAGAAGGAGTTGATGCGCAGATTGGGCAGCCCTTCGTCGTTGAGGACGACCACGTACTCGTCGCTGACTTTATAGACGAAGATATCGGGGATGATGTAATGGACGTCTTCCTGACCAAATTGACTGCCCGGGCGAGGGTCCAGGGCACTGATGAACTTGGCCACGCCGAACACCTCATCCAGGGAAACCTGGAGACTCCGGGCAATTGCCTGGTAACGGCGGTTTTCCAAATCTTCAAGATGATCTCTCAGAATGATGCCGACCAGGTCGTCCGACATCCCAAGCTGATCAACCTGCTTGAGCAGACATTCCTGGAGATTGCGGCTGGCGACACCGGGAGGATCAAAGTCCTGGACAACGGCGAGGACCCGCGCGATGTCCCTGGGGTCACAACCGGTCTGCGCAGCAAGCTCTTCTACGGAAGCCTGCAGATAGCCATCATCATCCACGTTGCCGATGATTTCCGTGGCAATGGCCCGGTCCTGGTTTTCCAGACGTGAAAGATTCAGCTGCCAGAGGAGGTGATCGGAGAGGGTCGGTTTTCTGGTGAGAAGGTTCTCGTAAGAGGGGCGGTCCTCATCATCCTCATAGCTGTCCGCCGTCGAGCCGCCGAGGCTGTAGCTCTCCAGGTAGGTCTTCCAGTCGATATCCGACATGCCGTCGCGGTCACCCTCGACCTCCTTGACACCATCCTGAGCCTGCTCGGCTGAGACCTCGGCGTCCTGCTCCTCTTCAGCCGGGGTTTTCTCATCGGCAGTTTCCTGACCTTCTTCGAGGACCGGGTTTTCCTCGAGCTCGGTACGCACCACATCCATCAGTTCCATGCGTGACAGCTGCAGCAGCTTGATCGCCTGCTGCAACTGTGGCGTCATAACCAGTTGCTGACTGAGTTTGAGTTGCTGTCTGATCTCTAGAGCCATAGTACCAACATAACGGATAGAGGGTTTAGGCAGGTCAAATTCCTGCCTCTGAAGAAATGACTCCTGGGCTCTGGGAGCCTAGAGCCGAAACTTTTCTCCCAGATAGATCGCTCTGGCCCTGGGACTCTGTGCGATGTCTCCCGGGGACCCGTGCTCCAGGATACATCCTTCGTTGAGGATATAAGCGCGATCACACACCCCCAGGGTCTCACGAACGTTGTGGTCGGATATCAACACGCCGATTCGGCGCTTTTTCAATTCGCTGATAATCTCCTGGATGTCAATCACAGCGATCGGATCAATTCCTGCAAAAGGCTCGTCAAGCAGGATGAATTTCGGCTCCAGAACCAGGGCCCGGGCAATCTCGACCCGGCGCCGCTCGCCACCGGACAGCGCGTAACCGTAAGTTGTCGCCACATGCTGCAAACGAAAATCGGCAAGCAGCTGATCTTTACGGGCCTGCTGAACGCCCCGTGACTTTTCCACCGTCTCCAGGATCGCCAGGAGGTTCTGCTCCACGGTCAGCTTGCGAAACACCGAGGCTTCCTGGGGAAGATAGGAAATCCCCATTCGGGCTCTCTGGTGCATCGGTAACGGAGTCAGATTTTGTTTGTCGAGGAAAACCTCTCCCTGGTCCGGCCTGACCAGGCCGACCACCATGTAAAAAGAGGTGGTTTTCCCGGCCCCGTTCGGGCCCAGCAAACCGACGACCTCACCGGAACCAAGCTCCAGGTCAACAGATGAAACCACCTGTCGATTCTTGTATGTTTTTGATAGTCCACGTGCAGTCAGAAGGTGGTTCAAGGCTTCTTCTCCGTCTGTGGGGTAAAAATGGCATTGACCCTGCCACCTGCACCGCCGGTGACCACACTGCGCTTGTCATTCAGGTAGAGCGTGATCTCCTCCCCCTGGACGAAATCGCCTCCATCGGTGACTTTAGGGGAACCGGTCAGCACAATGCGATCTTCGGGGCGATAAAGAACAGCTTTTGCTCCGGTCGCAACCCGGGTTCCCTGTTCGATCCGCACGGAACCCTCTGCGATCAGCTGCTGGATGTCCCTTTGTGCACCGGTATACTTCACCGTCAGGCGATCGCCGCGCACGGTCACATCATCCTGGACGGCAACGGCATTTCCTGAAAAAACCAGCTGTTGTGCCTGATCATCAGCTTCGAGACGATCGGCAGAGACCTTGACCGGTCCGCGAGACTGTTTCTGCGCTTCGGGAGCGGCATAAACTGACAGCGGCACGAGCAGCAGGCAAACCATGATCAAGCGGGCAGCAATTCTCGGCATAGGAGTCGTCATTCCCTCTTCGCTGGTTCAAAAGTCCCTTCGACATCGGCATTCAGATGCAGAAGCCCTTTCGGTACGTTGAACTCCAGACCGGTCCCTTCAAGCTGCACACCATCTCCGACCAGCTGCACACGCGCGTCAGTCGTCGCCGTCTGTGAAGCCTGGTCGTAGTCGAGATGTGCGGTATAAAGTGTGTACCCTTCAGGATTCTTCAGTACGACCTGGCCAATCAATCTGACTGTCTTATAATCCTCGCTGACCTCGCCCCGGTCGGCCTCCAGGGAGCCTGAAGGCTCTCCCTGAGCATCGAAAAAGCTCATCCGTGGCCGGTTGACTCCGAGAAGCCCGGTGTCGGCTTGGCGCGCGACCTGTTGAGCAACCAGGCGCCAGCGGGCCTGCCCTTTCTCGAGGTGCGTATAGTCGATGTCCTGCATGGAGACATCGACTCCCTTGGGCAGGGTCTTCACCAGCGTCTCCAATTGGCTGGCCGGCCGATAACGCAGGGCGATGACTGCCAGCAGGATCAATGCCAGAGCCAAGGCCATAACCAGGAGCAGATTGCGCGGCTTGAAGTAGCTCATCGACGTGGGTCAGTATAGCACTCCGGAATAATTTCTGTAAAGCGCAATCAGGGAAGTTGGCATGGGATTTGTATGGAGGGCTAGACTTCGAAATAACGACGGGTCACTGCCGGCCAACGCCCGGATTCCTTGAGGAGGTGATCACAAATCTCCCGCACGGCACCTCGCCCACCGGCACGCCGGGTCACCATGTGGGCGGCAGCTTTCACCTCGTCCACAGCGTCGGCCACGGTTGCCGCAAAACCCACCTGCCGCATGACCGGCAGGTCGATGATGTCATCGCCCGCATAAGCGACTTCCCCAGGCTCCAGAGCAAGTTTCTGCAGGATCTCCCAGAAGGGCTGCTGCTTGTCCTTGGCCCCCTGATAGACAATTTCAATGCCCAGCTCGGAGGCCCGGCGGTCAACTATGGTCGACTTCCGGCCGGTAATGATGCCGACCTTGATTCCGGCACGCTGGACCAGCTTGAGGCCATGGCCGTCCTTCACGTCGAAAGCCTTGGTCTCACCGCCTCCGCTGTCATAGATGATGCGTCCATCGGTCATGACACCATCGACATCGAGCAGCAGCAGTTTAATCCGGGAGAGATCACCAGGCATCAGATCACTCCGGCCTTGAGCAGATCGTGCAGGTGAATAATCCCGATCGGCTCCTGGGCCTCTTCCGAGTCGAACACGAACAGGGATGTGATCTGGTGCTCCTCCATGCGCTGCAGCGCCTTGGCGGCCAGATTGGTACTCAGAATGCGTTTCGGCGTGCCGCTCATGAGCTCGCAAATCGGCTGGTTGAGGACCTCGATCCCCTGCTCGATCTTACGACGCAAATCACCGTCGGTGAAGACACCGGCCAGGTGCCCTCGATCGTCGAGAATTCCGGTAATCCCCAATTTTTTGCTGGAGATCACATACAGGGCATCTTTCAACAGGGTGTTCACATTGACGGTCGGCACAGCATTTCCAACATGCATCAGATCTTCGACCCGCAACAACAGCCGCTTCCCCAAAGCGCCTCCGGGGTGATACAGGGCGAAGTCCTCTTCCCGGAACCCCCTCTGAAGCAACAGGGCAACGGCCAGAGCATCCCCCATGGCCAGAGTGGCTGTGGTACTCGCCGTTGGCGCCAGTTGCAACGGGCAGGCCTCCTCCTTGATCGAAATATCGAGAAAAACATCGCCGGCCCGACCCAGAGTCGTGAGCGGGCTTCCGGTCATGGCAATCAGCGGCAGGCCCATCCGTTTGATGACCGGTAAGATCCGCGTGATCTCCTCGGTTTCGCCAGAGTTGGATACCGCGATGACGACATCGCCTTTCATCAAGATGCCCAGGTCGCCGTGAACGCCTTCCGCGGGGTGCAGGAAGATTGCCGGCGTTCCTGTCGAAGCCATGGTCGCCGCCACTTTCTGGCAGATCAGTCCCGACTTGCCCATGCCGGTCACGATGACGCGCCCGGTGCAGGCGAGGATCATCTCGACAGCCCTCGCGAAACGGTCATCCAGCCTCAGGGCCAGAGCCGCAACCGCGTCGGCCTCGATCTGCAGTACTTTACGAGCGGAATCTAGAATTTCTGAATGTTTTTCCATCTTTATCTGACGATCCTGTCCAGCGCCAGCATCTGCTGCAGCAGCCCTTCGACAGTATCAAGCTGCAAACTGTTCGGCCCGTCGCAGAGGGCCTGTGCTGGATTCTCATGGACTTCCCAGAACAGGGCATCGATGCCGGTGGCAACCGCTGCCCGTGAGAGTGGCGCGACGAATTCACGTTGACCGGAAGAGGTCGAACCGGCTCCGCCGGGCAACTGCACGGAATGGGTGGCATCGAAAACAATCGGGTAGCCGGTCCGGCGCATGATGACCAGCGAACGCATGTCAGTCACCAGGTTGTTGTACCCGAAGCTGGCGCCACGCTCCGTCAGCAGTATCCGGTCATTGCCCGTTGAAAGGACCTTGCCGGTGGCGTTCTCCATATCCCAGGGAGCCTGGAACTGGCCCTTCTTGATATTGACGATGCGGCCGGTCTCACCGACTGCGACCAGCAGGTCGGTCTGGCGCGAGAGGAAGGCCGGGATCTGCACAACATCGAGGACTTCTGCTGCAGGCTTGACCTGAGAGATGTCATGCACATCGGACAGGACCGGCAGCCCCGTTTCCTCTTTGACCACGCGCAGGATCGCCAAGCCCCTGTCGAGCCCGGGGCCACGATAGGATTGCACGGAAGTCCGGTTGGCCTTGTCATAAGAGGCCTTGAAAACCAGGCCGACCCCGACCCGCTCGGCAATGGCCTGCAATGCCCTGGCGATGCTCAGGGTATGGGCTTCGTTTTCGATGACACAGGGCCCGGCAATCAACACCAGAGGGTTGCCGCCGCCGATCTTGACCGGTCCGGCAGAGAGGGTCTTGCTCATTGGCCATCCTGCTCCTGATGGGCTTTGAAACAGGCGCCGACAAAGGACTCGAATAGCGGATGGGGCTCCATCGGCCGTGATTTGAATTCCGGGTGAAACTGACAGCCCAGGAACCAGGGGTGATCGGTGATCTCAACGATCTCGACCAGGTCCTCATCCGGGTAGACACCGGACAGCACCAGTCCGCACTTTTCCAGGGACTTGCGGTAAGCGTTGTTGAATTCATAACGGTGACGGTGACGTTCGCCGATGTCCTTCTGTCCATAGATCCGGCGGGCCAGGGTCTTATCCTGCAAAGTGCACGGATAGGCCCCGAGCCGCATGGTCCCCCCCTTGCCCTTGACCGTCTTCTGTTTTTCCATAATATGAATCACGGGGTTCTTGGCGTCTTCCTTGAATTCGCTCGAATAGGCCTCATCGATATTACAGACCGTGCGGGCAAATTCAACAACCGCCATCTGCATACCGAGGCAGATGCCGAAGAAAGGTATTTTGTTCTCACGGGCATAGCGGATTGCCGCAATTTTCCCTTCGCTGCCCCGTTCACCGAAGCCACCCGGCACCAGGATCCCGTCGACATCGTTGAAAGTGCTGCCGATCCCATGGCGTTCAAGCGCTTCCGAGTCGACATATTTCAACTGCACGCGGCAGTCGTTGGCGATACCGCCGTGGGTCAGCGCCTCGGCGAGCGACTTGTAGCTCTCGGTGAGCTCCACGTACTTGCCGACGATCGCGATCGTGGTGGCTCCGGAGGGCTCCTTGACCCGTTTGACGATCCGTTCCCAGGCATTCAGATCGGGCTTCTTGGTCCAGATGTTCAAGGCTTCGACAATCCTTTCGTCGAGGCCTTCGTCGTGAAAAGCGATTGGAACTTCGTAAATCGTTTCAACGTCCCGGGCGGTGATGACCGACTCTTCGCGGACATTGCAGAACAGGGCGATCTTCGCCTTCATATCGCGTGGCAGCTCGCGATCGCAACGACAGAGCAGGATATCCGGCTGGATGCCTATCTCGCGGAGTTCCTTGACACTGTGCTGGGTCGGCTTGGTTTTCAGTTCGCCGGCCGTCGGGATGTACGGCACCAGGGTCAAGTGAACATAGAGCACATTTTCCGGGCCGAGGTCGTTGCGAAACTGGCGAATCGCTTCGAGGAACGGCAGCGATTCGATATCGCCGACCGTGCCGCCGACTTCGATGATCGCCAGGTCGACGGCCTTGGCGTTCTCGAGGATCTTCCCCTTGATCTCATTGGTAATATGGGGGATGACCTGGACTGTACCGCCCAGATAGTCGCCGCGCCGTTCCTTGCGGATCACCGAATCGTAAACCTGCCCGGTGGTAAAGTTCGACTTCTTGCTCAGGTTGGCCGTGGTGTAGCGTTCGTAGTGACCGAGATCGAGATCGGTTTCGGCACCGTCGTCGGTGACAAAGACTTCGCCGTGCTGGAACGGACTCATGGTGCCCGGGTCGACGTTGATGTAAGGGTCCAGTTTCTGCATGGAGACCCTCAGCCCGCGGGCCTCCATGAGCGCTCCGATCGAAGCGGCCGCCAACCCCTTGCCGAGCGACGAAACCACGCCGCCGGTGATAAATATGAACTTGGTCTTCATAAATTCTCCTGACCGGTGAACAATTAAAAAGCAGTCAATAATTCAAGCCACGGATTTTACACTTATGACGCATAAATGAAAACCCCATATACTCACCTCAGGAGGCGGATAGGGCCTTTTTCACCCGTTCGAGGTCCTCAGGCGTGTCAACGCCCTGCCCCGGCAGCGCGGTTTCCGCCACCCTGATGCGGAAGCCGTGCTCAAGCGCCCGCAGCTGTTCGAGACATTCCTGGGTTTCCAGGGGCATCGCCTGCATATGCGGGTAGCCGAGCAGGAATTCCCGCCGGTAGACGTACAGGCCGATGTGCCTGGCGGTCGCCAGTTCGGCCCAGCGCTGTTCGAGGTCACTACTGAAATCCCGCGGATAGGGGATCGGCGACCTGGAGAAGTAAAGCGCGAAGCCCTGCTGATCGGTGACCACTTTGACAACATTCGGGTCGCGATATTCCGCCAGAGAGGTCAATGGAGTCTTGAGCGTCCCCATGGGGATCGAACCGTCTGCCAGCAGAGGGGCCACGGCTGCCTGGATCATGGCCGGGTCGATCATCGGTTCATCGCCCTGGACGTTCACCACCAGGTCATCATCCAGGCCGGCAGCTACCTCGGCCAGGCGGTCGGTGCCGGTGGCATGGTCTGAACGGGTCATCGCCACCTCGCCGCCAAACGCGGTCACAACCTCGGCGATGCGCGCATCGTCGGTAGCGACAATCACCCGGTCAACCGACTCGCAGAGCGACGAACGTTCGTAAACCCACTGGATCATCGGCTTTCCGCACAGGTCGGCAAGCGGCTTCCCCGGGAATCGGGTCGAGGCATAACGTGCCGGGATAACAACGGTAACACCCATGATGGTCAACCTCCGAAGTCAGTCTTAAGATAAGCGGCAGGGCCTCGGGCCGGCAACCCAAACGAAGGCAAAAAGCTTAAACCATTCACTCACGCAGAGACCAGGAGATACAGAGAGAAATGCCAAGCCCATGATATTTATAAGATTTATGAACTTTCCCGCTGAGACCTTAGCGCCTCTGCGTTAAAGCTTTATTCAGGTTATAGAAGCATGAATAATCCAGGGTCAGAACCCTTCAGCCCAACAGCAAACTGACCCGCTGCTCTGCGGCTTCGCGGGCTTCGGCAACGATCCGCTGCAATAGCTCCCGACAGGTCGGGATATCGTTGATCAGCCCGATCACCATTCCTGCGGCCCAGATGCCTCCGTCGACATCCCCTTCAAGGACAACGTTCCGACGCCCCCGTGACCCGGCAACCAAAGGCTGTATGGCTGAGAAATCCGTTGCGCCGGGCTGCGCTTCTATCGCGAGAACCTCCCTGGCGACGGCATTTTTAAACACGCGTGCGGTATTGTTCAACGACCTGAGGATCAAGGCCGTCTGGCGTTCATCCGCATCGACCATGGCCTGCTTGATGTTGCTGTGCACCGGGGCTTCCTGGGTTGCGACAAAACGCGTCCCCATATTGATCCCTTCGGCCCCCAGTGCGAAAGCTGCCGCCATCTGGTAGCCGTTGGCAATCCCCCCGGAAGCCACGATCGGGATAGTCACCTTGGCCGCCACCGCAGGGATCAGGACCAGGTTGGTGATATCATCTTCCCCGGGGTGCCCGGCACATTCAAAACCATCGACACTGACTACGTCACAACCGATCTCCTCGGCTTTCAGTGCATGACGCACCGAAGTGCACTTGTGAATGACCTTGATCCCGGCCGCCTTGAAAGCCGGCAGAAACGGTTGCGGATTGTGCCCGGCCGTTTCAACAATTTTGACCCCACTGGCGATGATTGCCTTGACATACTCCTCGTATGGCGGCGGCTTGATGGCGGGTAGAACTGTCAGGTTGACACCGAAAGGCCTGCTGGTCATTTCCCGGCAACGGTTGATTTCCACGGCCAGCTCTGCCGGGGTCGGTTGGGTCAACGCCGTGATGATCCCCAGGCCTCCGGCATTGGATACGGCAGCGGCCAGTTCGGCGGTGCCGATCCACATCATGCCGCCCTGGATAATCGGGTATTCGATGCCGAACAGTTCCGTGATTCTGGTCTTCATGACTCGCCTCTTAGACGGTGTAAATCTCAGGCTCTGCGGATCATTCCCGCGCGGAGGGACATCGCGCTGAGAGGTTGATCAACAAAAACCACTCTATTCGAACACGATTTCTTCGGGCAAATCAGTATTGACCAATGGTCAATTTATTTCAACGCTTTCATTTTTGGGAAAATTGGACATTTTGGCTGTTTAATGGGCTATCCGTGTGCTTTTACGGCGAGAAATGCGAAATCCCCGGGGGCTTGCGAGCCCACCGGGGATTTGATTATGGTACCCGGGACGAGAATCGAACTCGTACAGGATTGCTCCCGAGGGATTTTAAGTCCCTTGCGTCTACCAGTTCCGCCACCCGGGCAAAGTGTTCAAATCTCGGCTATTATTAATGCAACTGTGAACGTAGTGTCAACCGGAGGTTGCCTGACATGCAAGATTCCCTGACCTGCCCGAACTGCGGAGAGATCGTAGTTCGCTACCGCAACCCCTTCCCCACCGTGGACATCATCATCAGAATCGGTGCCGGCATCGTCCTGATCGAGCGCCGCAACCCGCCATACGGCTGGGCGCTGCCCGGCGGCTTCGTCGACTATGGCGAATCACTCGAAGAGGCGGCCCTTCGCGAAGCACGTGAAGAAACCGGGCTCGATATCGTCAACCTGGAGCAATTTCGGGCCTATTCAGACCCGGGACGTGATTTTCGGCAGCATAATATCTCCGTGGTGTTCACCGCGGAAGCCCATGGCGTCCCGCATGCCGGCGACGATGCCGAACGGGTCCGGATCTTCCCCCTGGACCAGTTGCCGAATCCGCTCTGTTTCGACCATACCTTAATTCTCAGTGATTACGGCGCCGGGAAAAAATGCAGGGCGGGCACTTCATTCAGCAGGCCGTGCTTGTGACAGAGGGTGAAGTAGAGCCGCAGGCCTTCCACATGCCCTTCACTCAAATCGTAAGACATACCGCGCCAGTAGGCCTCTAGCTGCTCGACAGTAAAACCCGTCCTGACCGATAGCTGGGAGGCCATTTCGTGCAGACAGCGGAAGGCGTGGCGACGCGATTCGTGAAGCTGCTCGGCCAACCTGGAGATGTCCTGCGGAAACGCGGCAACGGCTGAGCGGCGCAGGATCCAGAGAGCGAAGACAAAGGGCAAGCCGGTAAAGTGATACCAGAGCTCCCCGAGGTCGGTGATCTTGAATCCGGCGGGGCAGTTCCTTGCTGCGGACAGGGCCCGATCGCCGATCAGCAGAGCACTCCGGCCTGCGCTGAGCAGCCCTTCAACACTCCCGTTTGGAACGTTGCAAGAGACATCCCCGATACCGCAAAATTCCCTGAGGAGAATCTTCAACAGGTTGATCGAGGTTGCCGATTCGCCGGTGATGGCGATCTCGCTGCCCGACAGCTCATGCAGCGGGCCAGGGGTAAACAGCAGAACGCTGTGCACCGGTCCGATGCTGCTGATGGAATGCCCCGGCAGCAGGTAGTAATCGGCAGCGTGGACGCCGTATTCGAATGATGAAGAGGGGCAGGCATCGATGTCCCCCCCCGCCAGCATGGAATTCAACTCCGATGGCACACCGGCGACAATCTCACCGGTGAAACCTTCTTCACGCAGGAAGTGGAAATATGGGGCCACGTTCAAATAGGCGATGCGCCCGATACGAAGAGTCATAATATCTTCAGGCTGCCGTCAATCCGGCAAAGAAAATGCGGGGGTATGGCCCCGCACTCAGACAGCTCTCTGTGGATGAGATATCAGGGGATCGCAATACTGGCCACATCCCGCGACGCGATCTGGAAAGCACCGAAACCCGTCGCCCCGTAAAATTGCGCGCGCGAACGAATGGAGAGGGACAAGGCTTCACCGGACTTGAGCTTGACCTCGGCCATGACTGCATCACCTTTGATGTCACCGAAGGTAATGCTCCCTACCTGCTGAAAAGGAATGGACAGCTTGCCTTTGCCATGCCAGGCTTCCAGATAGGTCTTGCCATCCATTGAAAACTGGTTGAGGTCGGTCGTCGTACCAACGCGATCCTTGACCTGCGCCTGGATGTTGATCTCGGTTTCCGGAACAGACCCTCCCGGCTGACCGCCGAGACCGCCCATTCCCAGGCAAATCAGCGCGACACTTATTGTCACCAGGAGAATCAGGCCACGCTTCATATGCACCTCCAAATTCGTGTGAAATTACTGAGCTATCTTATCATGCTCATCCCGTCTGTTCAATGAACAAACGGCTCCCGCCCGGCAGACGACCAGGACCTAACGCTTGAGGGTCCAATCCGGGTGGCCGAATTTCTCAGCGCACAAACTCCGGGCTTGCCGCAGCTCCGCAGCGGTCGGCTCGGAATGCAGCCACTCGATCTGCAGATGCCTGGAAAATTCGTCGGCCAGCAGGGTTTCCAGTTCGTTGACGGCAAGCGGCTTTGGGCTCCACTGGTTCAGCCAGCCAACCGTCTTCAGGGAATCGGCCGTGGTTTTAACCATGTCAGCCTTCAATGCCCGACCCAGGAGGTCGAGGTCCATCTCGATGGGGATCGACCCATGCTGCAGGAAAGCCTGCCCATAGCGCTTCTGCGCACTGCCGGCAACCTTACGGCCATCGATGACCAGTTCATATTGTGACGGCGCGGAAAAGCATACGGCCTTCAGGGCGTTCTGCTGACCGCCACGCGGCTTGCCCGGCACCAGTTGGGCCGGGCAACCGAGTTTGACGAGAGTCTGCTGCAGGACTTCGGAGATGACCCGGTAACAGTCGAGAACCGACCCGCCGAACAGGCCGGCATGAAGAGGCGCAATCACCGCGTAAGTGACCTCGTGGTCGTGAAGGACCGCCCTGCCCCCGGTTGACCGGCGCACCACCTCGAGCCCCGCCCGGCGGCACACCTCCAGGTCCACGTCGGCAGTCACCGACTGGCCATAGCCAAGGCTGATCGTGGCCGGGCGCCAGCGGTAAAAACGCAGTACCGGCAGCGACTCGCCACTGGCGACGGCCTGCAAAAGGGCCTCATCAAGAGCCATGTTCATGGCCCCCGCCTGGAATCCCGAGTTGATCAACCGCCAGCTGTGCATGTTTGTTTCATTCCGAACCAAAGGCCATGAAGAAGAAAGGCCAGGAAAACCTGGCCTTTCTTGTCAGAGCTTTAAACGCTCAATGAAGCCGGTATCGATATCACCGGATATAAAGTCCTTGTTGTCCATGATGCGCTGATGAAATTCAATCGTTGTCTTGATACCACCGATGATGAATTCATCAAGCGAGCGGGCCATGCGCTTGATCGCTTCCTCACGGGTATCGGCATGGACGATCAGCTTGGCAATCATCGAATCGTAGTGCGGCAGGACCACGTACTGGTCATAGACGGCGCTGTCGATGCGCACCCCCAGCCCTCCCGGGGGATGATAGCCGTCGATCTTGCCTGGAAACGGCGTGAACTTTACCGGGTCCTCGGCGTTGATCCGGCATTCGATCGAGTGGCCGTTGATCTTGATGTCCTTTTGCTTGTACTTCAAAGGCTCACCGTAGGCTGCGCGGATCTGCTCCTTGATGATGTCGACCCCGGTGATCATTTCCGTAACCGGATGCTCAACCTGAACACGGGTATTCATCTCCATGAAATAGAAATCGCCCTGCTTGTCGAGCAGGAACTCCATGGTGCCGGCACTCGTGTACTGAATCGACTTGGCCGCTTTGACCGCACAATCACAGAGCTGCTTGCGCTGAGCGGCAGTCAGAACCGGGCAGGGAGCTTCCTCGATCAGCTTCTGGTGACGCCGCTGGATGGAGCAGTCACGTTCGCCGAGATGAATCACGTTGCCGTGCTGGTCGGCCAGAATCTGGACTTCAACGTGCCTCGGGTTCTCACAGAACTTCTCGATGTAGACATCGGAGTTGCTGAACGAAGCCTGGGCCTCGGCCCGGGCCATGGCATACAGGTTCGGCAGGGATGCCGGCGAGTGGACGACCTTCATGCCCTTGCCACCGCCACCGGCTGTCGCTTTGATGATAATCGGGAAGCCGATCTCTTCGGCAATACGCTGGGCTTCATCGACAGACGGAACATTCTCCTTGGTGCCCGGCAGGATCGGCACGCCGGCCTTGATCACCGACTGGCGTGCGGCGATCTTGTCACCCATCAGGCGGATGTTCTCCGGGGTCGGTCCGATAAAAGTCAGACCGCAGTTCTGACATATTTCAGCGAATTCGGCGTTTTCGGCCAGGAAACCGTAGCCGGGGTGAATGGCTTCGGCGTCAGTCACCTCGGCCGCGCTGATGATCGCCCGCATGTTGAGATAGCTCTGGCTGCTCGGAGCGCGGCCGATACAGATACTTTCGTCAGCGATCTTGGTATGCAGGGCCTCGGCATCGGCATCGGAATGCACGGCTACCGTCAAAATGCCCATTTCCTTGCAGGCGCGGATGATGCGCAGGGCTATTTCGCCGCGATTGGCGATGAGTATTTTGCGAAACATGAAGCCTCCTTTGCGCCCAGGAGTCTGTCGATTTATCCGGGCCGAAGCGAAAATTTACAGGATTGAACAATTCCAGCTCATTTGTACAGTGGCACAGCCTTCACCGTGGCCCGGAAATAAGCTGCGATATGAAACAGGCGGCCGCAGGGACATACGGCTCATGGATGAGCCTCGAGCCTCCTAAAGGCGTTCCACCTTGAAGAGCGGCTCACCGAACTCGACCGGGGCAGCGTCCTCCTTGAGGATTTCGATGATTTTGCACTTGAACTCGGCCTCGATTTCGTTGAACAGCTTCATTGCTTCGACCAGGCAGACGGCCTGACCGGCTTCGACAATTGCACCGACTTCCACAAAAGCAGGGGCTTCCGGGCTCGGTTTACGGTAAAAGCTGCCGACAATCGGCGAATTGATGGTTTCGTACTTGTCATCGACGACAACCGGCGCAGCCGCCGCTGACGGTGCGGGTGCGGGCGCCGCAACAGGCGCGGGAGCAGCGATCGCGGTCGGTGCTGAGAATTGCACGTATTCCTTGTCCGGGCCACGCTTGATAACGATTTTCTCCTCGGCATTTTCCATTTCGAATTCAGTGATATCAGTGTCGGTGATTATTTTAACCAATGACTTCAAATCCTTGATATCCATCGCTACTCCTCCTTAGATCACCGGCACTGTTGCGCAGCCCGGGCTGTGTGAAAATCAGTTTAACAGAATGTTGCGAAACGTCTTGGGGATTTTTGTCAAGACCTGGTGCCCTTCCCCGGTGACCACAACCGTGTCCTCGATCCTGACACCACCGACACCCGGCAGGTAAATGCCCGGTTCGATGGTAAACACCATACCCGCTTCGGCGAGGGCCTGGCTGCGTGGAGAAACGGTCGGGGCTTCATGAACCTCCAGCCCGACACCGTGTCCCAGGCCGTGGCCAAAATAATCGCCATAACCGCTGGACTTGATATGATCCCGTGCGATCCTGTCCAGTTCAGCCAGGGCAACCCCGGGAGCAACCGCCGCCAGGGCGCGATCATGCGCCTCCAGGACAATGTCAAAAATGGCCCGCAGCACATCGGGTACTGCGCCCAGGGCCAGGGTGACCGTTTCGTCAGAGTGATAGCCGGCCAGGCGGCAGCCGAAATCGATCGTGACCAGGTCACCTTCGCCAAGGGCCCGGTCGCTTGCGACGCCGTGGGGCATGGCGCCACGTGGCCCGGAGGCGACGATCGTATCAAAAGCCTTTTCCTCGGCACCGAGCTTGCGCAGGGCGAACTCGAGGGCCAGGGCCACGTCCTTTTCACGGACTCCCGGCCTGATCAACCCCGTAACCTCAGCCAGGGCGGCAACATGCAGGTCGGCAGCGGAGGCCATGCAGCGGATTTCATCTGCCGATTTATGCAGGCGCAAGCCCTGCAGCTCTTCCCGGAGATGCCGCCATTGCCAGCCGGCAGCCCCCCGGTCCTGCAACTCCCGAACGGTCCCGTAGGACAGTCCGGCCTCGAAGCCGATACGTTCAACTCCGGATTCCAGCAACTGCCCAAGAATTCCGTCGACCTTGGTTTTGTACTCGCAGAGATGGTCTGCAGAGACTTCTGTTTCAGCTTGTGTGGTATAGCGCGAATCGGTCAGAAAAACAAGCTTGTCAGCAGTGACGACCAGTGCGCCGTCGCTACCGGAAAAGCCGCACAGGTAGCGCAAGTTTTCTGCCTGACACAGGATCAGGGCGTCCAGCTTGAGCGCACCGAGGAGATTGGCAACCTTCTGCCTGCGTTGTGGATAGACCATGGCAGAGAATCAGTCAGGAAAGACCAGTGGTCAGGACGCGTAAAACCGCGCTGGCAGGCGCCAGGCCTGCAGGGAGGATGCTATCGGCAAGATTGTCCCGGCCGTAGCCCCCGGGTTCAGTCTGGCCAGGGTGCTTCAGGTCAGGCTCAGGCAATAGCAGGCGATGCCTCGACATGTCAGCTGAGTGCCTCAACCAGGTTCTCATTCTCACGGGTCAGCAGGTAGCGGCCCTTGCCGAAGTTGCCATCACGGTTGATGATCAAAGCGACAAAGTAGTCCACGGTCAGCATGCGGATCACAATGATGAAGCGGTCGGTACGAATGGAGATTTCCTCCATTTCACCCAGGCTCAGAATCTCCGCTGTCCTGCGAATCTCCTTGAGAACGTTGGAATATTCGACCACAACCATCTGCAGGTCGATTTCCTGCTCGGGAGCAAAGAACTGTTCAATGGCAATGCCGTCATAGCCCATCAGAACGGCTCCGACGCCCCCCCCGGTTTCCTCGACGATTCGCTGCAGAATCTCACTAAACATTTGCTTTCCCCTGTTTGATGGCAGTCAGCCAGCGCTGTAAAACCGCAAGCGGTGATTGATCTTTGATGGTCCCCTGGAGTGGCGCGGACGTTGGCGCGGTTTCGAGCAGGTCATCCTCTACCTCAGCGTGCTGCACGACGGCCGGAGCAGCCGGCGCAACGGTTTCTAAGGCGGGCGGAATTACGGGTTTGCCGCCGAGAGACTCCTGAAGCTTCAGCAACCGCTCGCGAACGCTGGCGTTGTCCGGATTTTGTCGCAGGATGTCCTCGTAAACCCTGGCCGCCTTGTCCAACAAACCCTGCTGCGCATAGATTTCTGCCAGGGTAACCGTAGAAATCGGCTCGGCCGGTTCGACCGGCTCGGCTGACGGGACTTGTATCTTGGCGGGAAGGTCCTGGGCTTGCGATGCCTGCTTGATGTCCTTCCAGGGCCTCGGCAGGTCCAGGGCGACCAGCATGTCGGCGATCTTTTCATCGTCTGGATGAAACCCCTCGGCCTGCTTGAGGATATCGCGGGCCAGGTCACGTTCGCCTCGAATCAGGTGCAGACGAGCCAGACCTACCAGCGCAGACTGGCTCTGGGGGTCAATGCTGAGAGCCCGGGCGTAAGCACTTATGGCCTCATCGATACGCCCCATCTGCCCGAGGATGCGGCCCATGGTCGAGAAACCGGGACTGAAATGCGGCAGCATCTTCGTGCCGAGATGGGTCGCTTCCAGGGCATCGTCCAGCAAACCGATCTGGCGATAGGCTTCTGCCAGAGGGACGAACGCGGTAGAACTCGGGTCCTTGGCGACAATCTGCAGGTAACTGCCGATCTTGCCAATCAAACTTCCTCCTCTGCTTGCCGAAGTCATCTTCCCTCTTTCAGGTTCAGGTTAAGAGCTCGTCCAGGTATTTCTCCAGGTCACTGACCTGGTGCAATTCGGCGGATCCTATTCCGTGGTTCAAAACCAGCCTGACCGCACCATCCTTAACCTTTTTGTCCCTTTGCATGACACCGAGATAATCAGCGACGGTGTAATCAGGCGGCGTAACCGGCAGTTCAAAATAAGTCAGCAGATTGACAATTCTTTCAACATCCTCAACCGAACAGCAGCCAAGCCGCTGCGAGGTATGCGCAGCCATGACCATGCCTATGGCCACGGCTTCCCCATGCTTGACGACGCCGTATCCGGCAAGGGTTTCAACGGCATGGCCATATGTATGGCCGAGATTGAGGAGTACCCGTAATCCCTGCTCTTTTTCGTCATTTTCTACAACATTCGCTTTGATTTGGCAAGACATCATTACAGCATGAACCAGAGCCTCAGCAGATCGATCCGCAAGCCGGTCGCGATGGTCTTCCAGCCATTTGAAGAATTCCGGGTCATGGATGATTCCATACTTGATGACCTCCGCGAGACCTGAAGCGTACTCTCTCTGCGGCAGGGTTGCCAAGGCGTTGACATCGATATGAACATGTTTCGGCTGATAAAAGGAGCCGATCAGGTTCTTGCCCTGGGGGTGGTTGACGCCGGTCTTGCCGCCGATGGAGCTATCCACCTGGGCGAGCAGGGTGGTCGGCACCTGGACAAACGGAACCCCCCGCAGAAAGGTGGCCGCGGCAAAACCCGTCAGATCACCGATCACGCCGCCACCCAGGGCGATCAAGCCACAGTAGCGATCGAACTTCCGGTCGATCAGCACATCGTAGATATCTTCCAGGGTAGCAATCGTCTTGTACTCTTCGCCGTCCGGAACCTGGATAACGCTGACCTGGCGTCCGGAGATTACCAGCGCATCCACCAGTTGGTCACAGTACAGCTCGCCGATATTCGGATTCGTGACGATGGCCACCTTGTTGGGGAAATCGACCTCCTGAAGGGCGGTCCCGATGGCCGGGAAGATGTTCTCGCCGATCCAGATCGGATAACTGCGCTCACCAAGTCCGACATACATTCTCTCTGTCATTCGGCAAAACTTTCTGCAATACGCAAATGAGACCCAAGACCCGCCATCCCCACGAGATGACTTGCGATTGACACCGCTTTCCAGGTCTTTGGGCGGGGCCCGGGACGATCCTGCCTCGGGTCGAAAACTACTCTAACGCATCCGGTTCCCCGGACACAAGTTTGTCTTATGGCTTCGGTCAATTTATGGTGATATGAAGAGGTGTTCAGGTGCAGCACAGGAAGGGCTTAAGTCATTCAGGCCAAAGGTTCCCGCTTATCTTCATGGAGGACGGGATCGGCCGCACTGTCAGGGACCTGGAGAGCTGAATGACACCGCAAACAGTTCAAAAAAAAGTAGCACCAGGACTTAAAATGCTTTAACGCAGAGACGCAAAGGTCGCAGAGGAAGAACTCTTTAAATCTTAAGAAAACTTCTCAACCTTGGCATTGTTCTCTGCGCCTTTGCGTTAGTCAATGGCCTAAGTTTTGTTGCGCCGGGGTTTGGGTTGCTGACAGGGGAAATACAGCACCGGGCGACGGATTTCCGGCGCTCGTGGATGTTAATACGAGACAAACCGGCCGGCCAAAGCGACCAGACGGTCGCCACTCTGGCTGCAATCAGGGGACCGGGTTCAGAAGGATGAACAGCGGGACCAAAAACAGCCCGATCAGCGTCGAATAAGAGACAACGCTCGCGGCAAAATCCTTGTCCAGATTCTCCATGGTCGAAAAGATCAGGGTCGTGACGCCGGACGGTGCCGAGGCGCTGAGCAGCACGATCACCTTGATGAGACCGTGCAGATCGAAGAGTTCAGCCAGCATGGTACCCAGCAGCAGCCCCATCAGCATCCTCAGGGCAATGACCGTGACCAGCGGTCCGTTCCTGCAGATCCGGGGATCGAAGTAGATGCCCAGCGACAGCATCATCAGCGGCGTGGTCATGCCGCCGAGAATTTTCAGGAATTCGATGCCGACCTCGGGCAGGTGCACCCCGGCCAGGTTGAATACCACGGCAATCGCCAGGGTTATCAGCGGTGAAGAGGCGAGAAATTTCTTGAGCAGGGCCAAGGAACTCTGGTTGCCGTCACTGCCGTAGCGGCAGGCAAGATAATAGACGAACGACAGCACCACTGCGGCATTACCGAAATCAAACAGGGTTGAGAACGCCATCCCTTCGGGACCGTAGGCGGACAGAACAAACGGAAAGGTAAACCCGGTGTTCATGACGCTCGAACCGATGATGAACACCCCAAGGGTCGGCCGATCCAGTTGAAAGCGACAGCCGACAGCATAGGCGACGCCACAGCTGGTGAAGTTGATCAGGCTGGCAATCAGCGGCAGCATCGCCACTTTGAGCGAAAGGTCGAGGCGTGGCACGGAGAGCAGGATCAGGGCCGGCAATGCCACATGGAAGAACAGCTTTTGGAACAGATCGGCGTTGCTCTTACTGAAAAGCCCAATCCGGCGCAGCAGAAACCCGAGCAGGAAAGTCAGGACCACTGGAACGATTTTAAGCAACATAACAGACATGCCGGCCGGTTCCTTCTCGAAATTATCGACAGGGGGATCATCAGGTGACAACGTTTCAGTGTCAAGCGGATTCCGGGATGCACAGGGGATACCGTCCTGGCAGAGGACGCAGGGCTGGCCTCCTTCACGCAATGTCGCTTCTCGACATATGCATCCCAACACACTCTGCCCGCCCCCCCGATGCTTGCGTCATGGCACGTCTAGCACGGCTCTTCAGACAGCCTTCACCATGAGCAACGACCGTGTACTGAGAAAAACAAATTGCGCTTGCGCCACAACCAACATGTCAGTAATATGTCATTCATATATTGGAGGTACAACATGATCAGCCCGCCAACCACAGTCACACACCCAGCCCGGGTTGTGGGGTCACGAGCCCATCTTTTCGGCATCTCGGCAGCACTGGTGACGCCATTCAATGCTGATGGATCCATCAACCTGTCGGACGCCACGAGACATGCAAAGCGGGTCATCGATTCCGGGGCAAACGGCGTCACGCTCTTCGGGACAACCGGAGAAGGGGCTTCTATCGGACTCTCCGAACGCGCCGCAATGCTTGATCAAATCAGCGGTTCAGCCGTTGATGCCGCGAGGATCACCGTCTGTATTTGCGCCACCGACCTCGAACAGGCACGAGCCCAGGCGGAGCAGGCACTGGCTCGTGGGGTCAGGAAGCTGCTGTTGACGCCGCCTTTCTATTTCAAAGGCATCGACGACCAGGCGCTCTACTCATGGTTGACCAGTTTCATTGCGAGCCTTGAGCCGAACGACGTACAGATTATCCTCTACCACATACCACAGGTGACCCAGGTTGGCCTGTCGCTCCCACTGGTTCGCCGGCTTAAAGAACGTTTCGGCGACACCATCTTTGGGATCAAGGACAGTTCAGGGGATTGGAGCAACAGTCAGGCACTGCTGAAGTTCGATGATCTGGCTATCCTGATCGGTGATGAAAGGCTGCTGGCCAAAGCAGCGCCCCTGGGTGGCGCAGGGGCGATCAGCGGCATGGCCAACCTGATGGCCGGGTTGTTGGCTGAAATCGTACATAGCGGCATACAGAACAACGCCATGTGCGAACTCGTTGACGAGGTGGTTCGCCACCCGGTCACTCCTCTGGTCAAGGCGCTGGTCGGCGCCGTTTACGGCGAGGGCATCTGGGAAAACGTGCGGGCGCCGCTTTC
Source organism: Geobacteraceae bacterium (assembly GCA_024641085.1). Classification (GTDB taxonomy): domain Bacteria; phylum Desulfobacterota; class Desulfuromonadia; order Desulfuromonadales; family BM103; genus JAHEDT01. Next base: position 100,447 of record JAHEDT010000004.1, read on the forward strand.
GCCAGCTCAACCGGGTATTGCCGACGATCTCGCTGCAATGCTGAAAAAACAGCCGTGGTAAAATAATGATGCTTCGCAAGCCGGGAGTCCTGACATGCTGATGCGCGAACAAGCCTATGAGACCTTTACCGAGCGTCTGCTGGCCCGGGAGATTTCACCCGGTCAGTTCGTGTCGCAACGTGAGCTTGTCCAGATTACCGGCATGCCTCTCGGCGCCATCAGGGATATGATCCTGAGGCTTGAAGCGGACGGGCTCATCCGCACGGTTCCCAACCGGGGGCTGCAAATCGCCCATGTCGACCTGGATCTCATCCGCAACGCCTTTCAGCTCAGGGACCTGCTCGAACGCGAGGCCGTCGCAGAATTCGTCAAGACCGCGGGTGATCAGGATATCGAGCGCCTCAGGGTAGAACATCAGGCCGTCCGCAATGCCGCCCAGAACGAGATCACCGAGGAACTGCTGGCCCGTGCGCAGACCATGGACCGGTTGATGCACGACACCATGATCAGTGCCCTGAACAATGAACTGATCTCCGATATATACCGGGTCAATTCGGTCAAGATTCGCCTCATCTGCCAGGAGAACACGCGCCTGCTGCCGCGGCTGGTCATTTCAGTCATGGACGAGCACCTGGCAATCATCAATGCCCTGGCACAGCGTGACGAGGCAGCAGCAGTGGCGGCAATGGCGGCCCACGTTGACAGCGCGAAGCGGCGTGCAATGAAGCTCTGACAAGTTCGTAAGGGAGAGTTATGGCCAGATTCATCGGGGTTGATGTAGGCACTGGAAGTGCCCGGGCTGGAGTTTTCGACTTGCATGGCACGTGCCTCGGAACGGCTCAGAGGCCCATCTCGGCGTTTCGTCCCGCTCAGGATTTTGTGCAGCACAGTTCAGCTGAAGTTTGGTCTTCGGTGGCACAAAGCGTCCGGGAAGCCATTCGGCGAGCCGGGGTCCCCGCCGAGACCATCTCGGGCATCGGTTTCGATGCCACCTGCTCGCTGGTGGTCGCCGATGGCCAAGGCAAGCCGGTGTCGGTCAGCCCGGACGGCTCCGCTGATCAGGACATCATCCTCTGGATGGACCATCGGGCCATTGCAGATGCCGAAGTGATCAATGCAACCAGCGCCGAGGTCCTGCGTTATGTGGGCGGGGTCATATCGCCAGAGATGGAATTGCCCAAGCTGCGCTGGCTGAAAAACAATCTACCCGCTGCCTGGTCGAAGGCGGCACGCTTCTGGGACCTCCCCGACTGGCTGGTCCACAAGGCCACCGGCAGCGAAGACCGGTCCCTCTGTTCTCCAGTCTGCAAATGGACGTACCTCGGCCACCTTGGCGCAACGGGAGAAGGCTGGGACGATGATTTCCTGTCGTCCATCGGCCTTGAAGACCTGACCGGAGCGCAGCATTTGAAGATCGGCACGCATTTTCTTCCCCCGGGGGCCATGGCCGGTGGGCTCGCTGAAAGTGCCGCCAGGGAACTTGGCCTTGTCATCGGCACCCCGGTCGCTGCGGGGATCATCGATGCCTATGCGGGTGCCCTTGGCACACTCAGCGTGTCCGGCGGCCAGGTCGCCGGGCGCCTGGCCATGATTGCGGGCACTTCCACGTGCCACATCTGCGTCTCAGCGTCGCCGCATTACGTGCCGGGTGTCTGGGGGCCGTATTTCTCCGTATTGATGCCTGACATGTGGGCAAACGAGGGGGGGCAGTCCGCGGCCGGCGCGCTCATCGACGCGGTGATTGCCCGTCACGCAGCCTCCCGGGATTTACAGATGGAGGCAGAGAGAGGCCAGAGGAGTATCTACTCACTGCTCGAGGCACGCCTCTCGGCCCTGGGCGAGGAGACGGCACTCCTGACCCGGCATCGGCACGTCCAGCCGGACTTCCACGGCAACCGATCACCCCTGGCCGAACCGTGGCGGCACGGTTCGATTGACGGACTGTCCCTCGAAGTCGGTCTCGACGACCTTGCCCTTGATTATCTGGCAACCCTGCAGGCCCTGGCTTACGGAACCCGGCACATCATTGAAGAGATGCGTGCCACAGGGATTGAAATCGACACCATCGTCGCCAGCGGCGGCCTGGCCAAGAACGAACTCTTCCTGCGCGAGAACGCCGATGCCACCGGCTGCGCCGTCATCATCCCGAAGACTCCGGAACCCGTTCTGCTGGGCAGCGCCATGATGGGTGCGGTCGCCTCCGGTTTATTCCCCGACCTGGCCGCGGCCATGACCGCGATGAGTGGCAGCGGGGCCACGATCCGACCGCGCGGCGGGGCCATAGCAGAATTCCACAACCGGAAATATTCAATCATGCGGCGCATGCAGCAGGATCATGCGGCCTACGCCGCCATCATGAAGGAGATCATGCAATGAGCCGTATTGCTCTCGTCGCTTCAGGGGATCTGCGTGAAAGCGCCAACACTGTCTGCTGGCCGGCACAGGCCGCAATGGAAGAAAAACTCGGCCGGGTGATTCGCAGAATTGGCCATGAGCTGTGGCGCGCGCACCCCGTCAAACCGGCCGGGCACGGCTTCATTTCCAGCCAGCGGGAGGGCATGGATGTCTTCGCCGAGATCGACCCCGACATGCCGATTATCGTGGCCGAAGCCGTCTGGCAGTATTCACACCATGTGCTGCCCGGTCTGACATCACACCGCGGGCCCATCCTGACGCTGGCCAACTGGTCAGGACAATGGCCCGGCCTCGTCGGGACCTTGAACCTGAACGGGTGTCTGACCAAAGCCGGCGTAACATACTCCACCCTCTGGAGTGAAGATTTCGAAGATGACTTTTTCCTCTCGGGTCTGCGCCAGTGGCTGGCTGACGGCATGATCCGACACGATACGTCACATGTTGCAGCATTCGACCCCGGCACATGTGCAGATCTCGAGCTGGTCAACAGGATTGCCGGCGAGATCCGCCGCAAGAAGATCATCCTCGGGATCTTCGACGAGGGGTGCATGGGCATGTACAACGCGATCATCCCGGATGAGCTGCTGATGCCCATGGGCGTTTTCAAAGAGCGCCTTTCCCAGTCGGCACTCTATCATGCGACCCGCCAAGTTCGGGACGATGAGGGTCGCGCCGTTTACCAGTGGCTGAGGGCCAAGGGCATGACCTTCCACCTCGGCAGCGACCCGGCCACCGAACTGACCGAAGTTCAGATCATCGACCAGTGTCGCATGTATATCGCCGCGGTAAGGATGGCCGACGAGTTCGGCTGCGAAGCGATCGGCATCCAGTACCAACAGGGGCTCAAGGATCTCCTGCCGGCGTCTGATCTTGTCGAAGGCATGCTCAATAACGATGATCGGCCCGATGTCTGCCGGGCCGATGGGACACCGATCCGTGCCGGCCGCGCCATTGTCCACTTCAACGAGGTCGATGAGTGTGCCGGGCTTGACGGCATCCTGACCAACCGCGTTCATCGGGCTCTCGGCCAGCCGGTCGAAAACACCCTGCACGACATCCGCTGGGGCGACATCGACAGGTCCGGCAGCCGAGACGACTTCGTCTGGGTGTTTGAAATTTCCGGGGCGGCCCCGCCGGCCCACCACCTGAACGGATGGGCCGGGTCGGAAAGCTATCGCCAACCCCCCATGTACTTTCCCGCTGGCGGCGGCTCGCTCAAAGGCTATGCCCGGCCCGGTGAAATCGTCTGGAGCCGCATCTACGTTGAGGATGCCAGGTTGAAAATGGACCTGGGCCGCGGCGCGGCGATTGAACTCCCCCGGGAGGAGGCCGAACGCCGATCGCAAGCGACCAGCCCCGAATGGCCGATCATGCACACAGTCCTGCAGGGAGTGAGCCGCGACCGGATGATGGCCCATCATAAGGCCAACCATATTCAAGTGGCATATGCCCATTCAGCGGCAGACGCCGACCGGGCGATGCGCGCCAAGGCTGCTCTCGCTCAGGCACTGGGGATCGAGGTCTCCCTGTGCGGGGTCAAATGAACTGCCCCGCGGCAAGCTGCGGGAAATGAACCCTCTCGTCGATTAACCGTCCCGTTCCACCCCGTAGCTGCGTAAACGCTGAGGTCGGCGAATTTCGCCGTCAGTCTCACGGGGCCAGAGCGATGCCCCCTGTTGCCAGAGAACGGCTGCAGTTCGGGGTGTGCCTGGCGGAAAAGTCCGCTTTTTTCAAGCCGCCCTAACCGGCCCCCCTTCTGAACAGCTTCTGCAAAACCGTCCCGCCGTTGGTCACCAGGAACACCCCGGCAAAGATCATCCCCCCTCCGAGAAGGTGAAACGCACGCAGGTGCTCGTCAAGAAAAGTCACCGAGATCAGGGTCGTGTAAACGGGAATCAGGTATTGAAAAATCGCCACCTGGTTGGCCGGGATTCGGGTCAGCGCCTGATTCCAGAACATGTAGGCCAGGACTGAAGGGAAGATGTTGAGGGCCAGGATGCCTACCAGATGGCGGGCGTGCACCTGACTGGTCCAGGCCCAGTTATCTGCCAGGCACTCGGCAAGGGCCAGGGGGAAGGTTACGATCAACCCGGCCAGCATCATCAGAGGGAAGATAGCTTTCCCGGGCAATTGAGACGCCCTGTTTTTATAGATGATGGTATGGACTGCCCACAAAGTAATGCTGCCGACCATGAACAGGTCACCGATGTTGACCTGCAGATCAAGGATCCGGGCAATGTCCCCTTTGAAGATGATGAAGAGAACCCCGACCAGGGAGAGCAGAAAGCCCAGGCCCTGCCTCCTGGTGACCGGGTAGCGGTACATGATGAAACCGGCAAGGGCGATGAGCACCGGGTTGAAGGCATTGATGAACGAGGTATTGATGGTGGTGGTAAATCGAACCGCTTCATAAACGCAGATAGAGTTCAAACTGTACCCGGTCGCTCCGAGCACAAGGACCAATAGGAGATGCTTTTTGAAAAAGTGGCGATGCTCATACAGGTCCCGCCTGTAGAGGAATAGAAAAAAAATAAGCGGTGGCAGCCATCTCAAAAAGCTGAGCGTCGAGGTCGGAATCACCCCGGCCAGCAGTTTACCGATGATGAAGTTCAAACTCCAGAAGAGGTTGGTCAGGCAAAGCAGGAGGTATGGCGACACGTTGGCAGGCATATGGATCTTTCACATTTTCTGAAGCTGCTTGACCAGGCTATGCGGTGACTACCGTCATCCATCGGCAGGATGGCTATGAATGCCTGCATGATTCAGGGCCTTTTTGACTATGCCTGAAGGTGCCTGATACTCTGCCCGCCATCGCGTTGAGCCAAGTGGCAAGCGACCGAAATTCAGTAAGTTATACGGACCTGTAATCCAAACAAAGGCGTAACAAAACTCAAGCTATAGACTGACGCAAAAACGCGGAGACGCAGAGAACAGTGCCAAGATCGAGCTATTTCCACACGATTACAAGCATTTATCCTGCGACCTTTACGCTTCTGCGTTAAACCTTTATTGGTGATAGAACAGTCATGATAAAGCTGCTTCACGAGACGTTCGAGAAGTTGTCAAAAATCGTCGGGCGACGATGCGGCCATCTATACGACTGTTATTGTCATCAGGCAGAACGCAAGCCCTGCCTGATCAAGCGAGCGGGTCAATAAACCGCCCGGCCACCGGAGACATCGAAAGTGAAGCCGGTGGTGAAGCTGCAGTCGGGGCTGGCGATCCAGGCGACCAATCTGGCGACATCCTCGATGTGCACGGCACGGCCCATCGGAATCTTGGCGGTCATGGTCTTGATATGTTCCGGTGTCATCTGGGCGAACAATTCGGTTTCGGTCATGGCCGGGGCGACGGCATTGACGAATACGCCGCTGCCAGCCAGTTCTCGGGCGGTCCCCTTGGTGAAGGCGATCACGCCACCCTTGGCGGCCGCATAAGCACAGATCCCCGGGTTGCCTTCCTTGCCGGCCATCGAGGCGATATTGATGATCCGACCGGACCTGCGGGCACGCATATCGGGGATCACCGTGCGCGTGCAATAGAAGACCCCGGTGAGATTGACCGCCAGGACTTTATCCCAGGCATCGATCGGGTACTCCCAGGTGTCGATCACCGGACCGTTGATACCGGCATTGTTGACGAAGATGTCGATCGGGCCGAGGGTCCTGACACATTCAGCATAGGCGTTCTGCACACTGGCCAGGTCGGCAACATTGACATCCTGCAGCAGGGCGGGCACGAAACCGGCAGTTTCCCCCTTGAATGCAGCAAAGGACAGGTCCCACAAGGCAACCTGGCAGCCAAGCCTACTGAGCTCCCTGGCAATTCCCAGGCCGATGCCACGCGCGCCGCCAGTGATGATAGCCGTTTGACCAGACAGGTTTTTCTCCATCACTTGTCTCCTTAACAATCAAGCCTCACCCAATATAATTTTCGACTGCGACGCACAAACCGCAACACGCCAATCAGAGAACGTGCTCGTGAAAGTATTGCTTGGTTTTTTCCAGGCATTGGAAGACATGCTCGGCATTGCCGATCACCTGGGCGCGTTCGAGATTGGGGATTTCGATGCCACAAACCACGTTTGGGAGGTGGGCCACGATACCGGCGATGTCAATGCCGCCCTCCCCCGGGTACAGGCGCTCGGCACGGCCATGGTGTACCAGCCCTGCCACGGTGGTGGGAATCTCGGCCGGTGCGTCGCACAGCTGGACGCCGGAGATCAACTCCGGCGGCAGCGTCGCCAGTTCCTGAAGTGTACAACGAGAACGGTTGAAGTGCAGCAGGTCGACCATGATACCGGCATTGTCGACCCCGGCCTCGCGAATGAGCTCCACTGCATCCTGGATGCCGACAATTTTGGCCCAGGTAACGAACTCCAGACTGACCCGCAGGTTGCAGCGGCCGGCCAGGGCGCACAACTCGGCGAACCGGTCCACGGCGAAGTCGCGGTCGTCCGACCAGATGTTGGTCAGAACCGATTTGGCACCGAGATCGGCGGCGATCTCCAACTCCGGCAGGTACCCGGCGAGATCGACTTGGTCGTGAATCCGCGCATTCTCGATATCGAGAAGCCTGACGCCGGTCTCGGCCAGGGCGGCCCGGGTATGACGCAGCAGGGTGGGATTGCCTGCCAGCCCGAAGTTCGCTTCGCCGGGCAAGCCCATGGCGATCGTCCGCAGGCTGACGTAGTCGTAGCCGGCCCTGCCCGCCAGATAGATCATTTCCGGCGGCGCACAGGTCGGAGCGGTCAGGTATCCGAGGGAGAATTGTCGTTTCACGTTGCTGCCTCCGATTCCTGCGGCCTGCGGGGCGACCAGCGGCCGCTGCGGGTACACATCACGGACAGATCGCGGGACGGCGGCTCACCCCGGTCTCGCCATCCTCGCCTACAGCCAGGGTTACAGCCAGAGTTTTTGCGCCATCAGCGACTGAGCAGATGGGGGCTTCCCCTGCGCGGATCACCCTCTGTAAGTGGGAGAGCTGTGCTTCGTGGGCGTCCCAGTGTGAATGCAGCAGGTATTCACCGACGAGGGGTCGATCCCACGCCTCCTGTCCGGGTAACTGAGCACGCCACTTGCGTAGCACCGGCACTTCGAGGCTGCCAAGGGTGCCGATGATGCGGTAGGAACTTTCATGGGTGAAGGCAAAGGTTGGATTTTCACCGGAGCCCTGTTCAATCGTCCAAGGCGACAGCCCGGCGTCCGAACAGACCAGGGTCGCGAGGCAACCGTTTTCAAATTCGAGCAGGGCCGCAGCCGTATCCTCGACCTCGAAGTTTCGATGTTTGTGGCTCTTCATTCCCCGTACGGCAACGACTTCCCCGCATAGGTAGCGCAGCATGTCGATTTCGTGAATTGCATTGATCAGCAGTGGACCGCCGCCCGCAGTCCTGCGCCAGGTGGCGTCAAAATAGGCGTCGGGTTTGCGTGTCGACCAGACCACCGAGGCTGAAACCAGGCGTCCCAGTTCTCCCCGCTCGATCACTTTTTTCGCAGCCTGGACCGGGGCCAGGTAACGGCGATGATGTCCCACCAGGGTGTGAACACCGCACTTATGGACCGCATCCATCAGCTGGGCCGCATCTTCCCAAGTCGACGTGACCGGCTTTTCGACAAGAAAGTGAACACCCTGCCGACAACACAGCAGTCCCTGCTCGAGGTGAACATTGTTGGGCGATGCAATGATAACGGCATCTGGTTTCAGGGTTTCGAACATGCCCCCTGCGTCTTCGAAAACCGGCACCTGCCAAGCGCTTGACTGACCTGCGGGCAAAACCGGGTCAACGACAGCCACCAGTGTTGCCAAGTCAGGGCGTGCAAGGATCGTGTTGATGTGCTTCTTGCCAATCAGCCCGGCACCGAACACGGCTATGTTCAATGGCTGCATAACACTCTCTCCATTGTCACTTCGAGGGGACCAACCGGGCCGACGGATGCCGGTCCAGCCAATCCTGGGTGGCTGCGTGGGTCGGCATGCCGCCGATTGCACCGGTCCCCTGCACCGACAATGCCGCCGCCGCATTGGCCCAATCGACGGATCGCCTGAGGTCCTCCCCCCGTGCCAGTGCCGCGGCGAGCGCCCCGGTAAAAGTGTCGCCGGCGCCGATGGTATCGAGGACATCGTCGACCGCCCAGCCCGGGACATGCTCACCCGCCATATCGCCCTGATAATAAATGCAACCTTGCTTGCCCATGGTCACGACAATGTTGGGTGCACCCAGATGCTGCAAGGCAACAACCGCATCATGGATCGGCGCATCCAGAGCAAGCCCGGCCAGGACCCTGGCTTCGGTTTCATTGGGCGTCAGGATATCGCACAACGACAGCAGCGCAGCAGGGAGGGGTTTTGCCGGGGCGGGGTTAAGCAAGGTCGTGACGCCATAGTGGCGGGCGATTGTAAACGCAGCCTGCGTCGCCTCATGTGGGACTTCATTCGAGGCCATGACGACTTTGGCTCTGGCAATCTGAGCGCGGGCGGCTTCAACATGCATGGCACTCAGGCCCAGGCCGGCGCCGGGGGCGACGGCAATGCTGTTGTCCCCATCGGCATAGACCCAGATTTGCGCCACGCCGCTGCGCTCCCCCGCCGCACGAACGATATGCGTGGTGTCGATACCTTCCTGGCTCCAGAGCTGCAGGGCCATGTCCCCGAAGCCGTCCTGGCCAATGCGCGAAACGACGGCGGTTCTTGCCCCTTGCCGGGCACAGGCCACCGCAGCGTTGGAGCCCTTGCCGCCAGGCAGCATGTCAAAAGCACCGGCCATCAGCGTCTCGCCACGCACCGGCGGTCGGTCCAGTTGCACGACCAGATCGACGTTCCAACTGGCAATGCAGACTACATCAATCACAGCATTGACTCCTCCGGTTGATCACACCCGAGGGCCTGCAGATGCAGGGGTACAGAGGGCCAAACCACGCTGTACTCACCATGCCCTTCTTTTGCATGCATTCATGCTAATTGCCGGCATAGCCGAATTTCTGGGGAAGCCACAGCACGATTTCCGGGAAAACAATCAGGCACCCCAGCGCAATCAGCAACACAATCAGGAACGGCCAGACTTCCTTGATCATTGCCGAGAGCTTGATCCCGGTCGTACCGTTGATGACGAACAGCAGGATGCCGTAGGGCGGGGTAATCAGGCCGATCATGCAGTTGACGACCACGATGACTCCAAAGTGCACCAGGTCGATCCCCATGACCTTGCACGCTTCCATGAACAGCGGGACGATGACCAGGATGATGGTCGTCGCATCGAGGACGCAGCCGAGCGCCAGGAGCAGGATATTGACACAAAATATGAAAATCAGCGGCGAGATTTCCATCCCCTGGATGAGCTGAGCCAGTGCCTTGGGGATGTTTTCCGTGGCGACAACGTAGTTGAGGATCAGTGCGCCACCGATGACAAGGCCGACCGAGGCCGAAGACTTCAAACTGGTGAGCATGACTTCGCGAATGTTTTTAAAGGTCAGGGCACGGTAGAACACGGCGGCTAAAACGAAAGCATATGCGGCTGCCACGGCGGCAGCTTCGGTTGGCGTTGTTGCGCCCCCATAGATCCCATAAAGCAGGATGACCGGCATCATCAGCGCCGGAAAGGCCGTAATCGTGCGCTTGGGAACCTCGCGTAAGGGGACGATTTCATCGCTGCCATAGCCGCGACGGTGCGATATGTAGGCGTTCATTATCATCAGCACGCCCCCCATCAGCAGGCCGGGCAGGATACCGCCAAGGAACAGGTAGCCGATCGAAGCGTCCGAAACCAGTGCGTACATGACCATGGGGATCGACGGCGGGATGACCGGTCCGATGGTGGCCGACGCCGCTGTGACCGCCGCGGCATAGCCCCCAGGATAACGGCCGCCTTTGGTCATCATGTCTATGATGATCTTGCCGATCCCTGCCGCATCGGCCACTGCCGAGCCGGACATCCCCGAGAAGATCAGGCTGGCCACGATGTTGACGTGGCCCAGCCCTCCCTTGAAGCGTCCGACCACCGCCACACAGAAGGCCAGCAGGCGTTCGCTGATGGTGCCGGCATTCATGATATTGGCGGCAACGATGAATAGCGGCACGGCCAGCAGGACGAAGCTGTCGAACAGACCATTGATGATCTGCTCCCCGGCAAGACCAAGGTCCTGCCCGGAAGCCGCCAGGTAGGCCACGGAGCCGACGATGATCGAATAGCCGACCGGCGTGCCGATCGCCGCCAGACCGAACAGCACAATCAGGCAAAGTCCGAATGCCAGGCTCATTCTTCGAGTCCCCCATGCTCAACGGTCTCGTCATGGAGTTCGCCGGCAAAGATTTTCTTCAATCGCCAGGCATAGTTGATGACCGTAGCGATAATGAAAAGCAGGTAGATACTGAACAGATAGGCGAGCGGGATCCTCATGGCCGGGCTTTTCTTGATTATCAGGAAGCTCACGAAGTCATAGGTGCCAAGCCACGAGGCGGCCATACCAATCAAGATTGCCAGAGCACTGATGCCGGCAAGAACGCGCTGTATCTTGGGGCGCACCATCAGGTAGAGCATGTCGAACCGCACGTGTTCCTCATAACGCAGACAGAACGCTGATCCCCAGAAGACCACCCACAACCACATCGTCACGCAGAGTTCAACCGTCCAGCCCAATGGATGGTTAAGGACGTAGCGCCAGGTAATTTGCACGATAAAAGTCAAGAACATGACTGTCAACAGGGCGATACCGACATCGTCCGCTCGGTCCTGTAGGAATTTCTTTGAAACTCGCATGGGGCAATCCTCAAGAATAGATAAAAAATGGGTGTGGCGGTAGTTTCTTACCTAGCCACACCCATCTAATCACCGACCATTAACAAACCCAATCCTGCAGCTTGTCATACTAAATGGTGCTGGCTGATGCTAGTTGATTACAGCGCATTGATCTTTTCCACCAGACCCTTGGGCCAGGTCTTGGAATACTCTGACTCCAGATACATCTTCTGAACGCGTGCGCGGAATGCATCGACGTTCGGCGCATAAACCTTCAGGCCCTTGTCCTTGAAGAATTGGGCCAATTCGTCTTCCAATTTGAGCTGGCGCTGGCGCCCCCACTCAGCGGCAGCGTCGGCAGCTTTCAGCAGCTTCGCTTGCTGGTCGGGGGTCAGGCTATCAAACTTCTTCTTACTGATCGCCAGGTAGTTGAGATCGACCAGGTGGCTGGTCAGAACGATCTGCTTGGTAACTTCGTAGAATTTTGCGTCCTTGTCGGTCGGCAGCGGGTTGTCCTGGCCATCAATAGCGCCGGTCTGCAGCGCGGTGTACACCTCGGTGAAAGCCATCGGGGTCGGGTTGGCGCCCAGGGCCCTGCCGAGGAACTGCCAGGCGTCGGAGCCCGGCATACGCAGCTTCACGCCCTCCAGATCAGCGGGGGTCTCGATGTGCTTGTCGGTGCGCAGGTTGAGCTGGCGGCGGCCGAGGTAAATGACGGTCAGCAGTTTGACGCCCAGCTTTTCTTCGACCTGAGCTTTGAACGGTTTCATCAGGTCATTATTGAACACGCTAACCTGGTGGGCCGCATCGCGGTGCAGATAACCGGCGGAAAAAATCGAGAATTCCGGGATGAACTCGGCCAATTCCTGGGCCGATGTGATCGACATATCCAGGTTGCCGCGGGCAATTGCCTCGAGCTCGGTACCCTGCTTGAACAGCGTCCCATTCCAGTGCGGTTCGAAGGTTGCAAAATCAGCGATTGCCGGGCCGAAAACGGTGTCCAGAGCGACCGCCCGGGCATCAGTTGCAGAGTTGACTGATGACAGGCGAAGGGTGACCTTGTCAGCCGCGAAGGCAACCGTGGTCATTGCTGTCATGACAACGGCTGCAGTCAGGGCCATCAGGAAGCGTCTTACAGTTGAATTTCTCATTGGTTGTCCTCCTCTGTTGGGTTGATGTTTACTGCATACTTGTTGACGAACCAGCACAATAACAAAGTCTCTGAAGGCTTCGTGATTATGTCTTGAATCCTTTAAATCCTATTAAATAGGACGTTAATACTCTATGATAGTACATATTGAAATCTGGCTTGTCAAGCGATAAAATCAATCAATGTTTTATCTTTGCCAAGGCACCTGTCATGTTCATCAATCAGGTTCTTTACGATTATTATTCCAGCAAAACCTCCCCTGGATTTACAGCGAATCCGCCCTGGTTGGAGTATTACTCAAAACTGCGGGCATCATGAAAGGCACACCCTACAAAAATAACAGTCTAGCCGAGGAACCGGTAATGGCAAAGTGCGTGCAAAAATATTTCTCACTCGAAATTTTGCCATACCAGGTTAAATCGCATTACCGGGGCCTTGATCATTCCAGCGCCCCGGCAACTTTCCAAGCCTACAGGAACTCCTCGCGCAGCGGCGTCCAGCTGTCGACCAGGCGTACGTTCGGTGTCAACAAGCGCACTGTGTGCGGGAGATTGCCCGGAACGGCGATCATATCCCCGGCACTCAACCGGCAGGACTCGTCCTCGATAAAAAATTCGACTTCCCCGGCAGCGATATAGACAACCTGATCGTGGGGGTGAGAGTGGTAGGGTTCGGGGTTCGGCCAGGGGCCATCGGAGAAATCCCAGACCGCCATCATGAGGTTGTCGGTATGGGTGATGCGACGGGTCTTGAACGGAGAAACCTGGACAACCTGGTTCTCGGCAATGCGATTGTGCTTCATCGTTTGATCCTTTCTCTGCCGATCGTCACAGGCAGCGCGCAGCGAACGCCATGGGAGCACCTTCGGCGGCCAATTCATGCGCAATGGCCAGAACCGGTCCCTTGCTGGCGCAGGTGCCCATAGCTGCCTCGTTCTACCAACAGGGTTCCTGGGTCATTGTTCATTTTAAATCAAGTACTGATAACCCAAACTATGGCACAACAAAACGTAAACCGTTGTCAACGCAAAGACACGGAGACGCAGAGATCAATGCCAAGTTTTTGATCTTTACGTACGATTTATGAACTTTCCCTCTGCGACCTTTGCGCCGCTGCGTTAAGCCTTTTTATAGATTATAGAATCATTAAATCAAGTTATTACAAACTCTACAAAAAGATCATGAACAAGGTCAAGGTTACCAGACTTGCAAGAATGGTAAACAGGACTACCGTCGTCACGAAATGAGGGACAATCTTGTGTTCCTTGGCGATAATCGCCGCCATGATCGCTGTCGGCATCGCTGATTGCAGAACCCCCGAAGCATATTCGAGACGGCCCAGAGCAAAGGGGATGGCCACCACGCAGGCAATGGCGGGAGTCAACAGAAGGCGCAGGGCCGATGCCGTGAAAACGTCGCGTGACAGGTTGATCTGCCGCTGTTCCAGCAATTGCAGACCGAGCGAGAAGAGCATCACCGGGATCATCGCATCGGCCAGCAATCCGATCATCCGGGTCAGCATCAGCGGGACGGCCAGGTCGCTGTTGGAGACGATGAGCGCCGGCACCACGGCCCAGATCGCCGGGGTTTTCAGAAGCCCCCCCAGGGCACCGCGGTGACCGCCGTGTGCCCAGCCGGCAACCCCGACACAGATGACGAAAATGGCGATGGACAAAGCGACGTAGTACAGGGTAGCCGGGGCAACCGCCTCTTCACCCAGCCTGAAGCGAATCATCGCCAGGCCGTAATTACCAACGTTGCCGGAAACGGCAACCATGATAAAGGCGGCGATCATCTCCCTGGTGTGGCCCAGCAGGCGCCCAATGCCACCGGCAGCAATAGCCGCCAGCAGGTGGGTCACGATAATGAAACAGGTCATTTTGGCGGCGTGGTCAAGAGGAATCCTCGAGCCACTGATCGCCTGGAAGATAAAGGCCGGGACGAAAACGTAATAGGCCGCCCTGGTCAGGGTCTGGGCCTGCAGGGCCAGACGGCCACCCAATAGATACCCGAGGAGGACAATGCCGAAGACCGGCATGATGACATTCAGGAAAATTGTAAAGATATCGCTCATTAAAGGATCTGCCAGATCGATGCGTTCAACTGCGGCAGCCCAGCCAGTTGGGTTCCTGGCCGTTCAGCCCTTCAACTCTTTTTGAAAGAGAATTCAAGTCCCTTGATCCCGGCCACCAGGGTCCGGTTGACCGGAGTGGCAACCCCGTACTTTTTACCTTCACGGACCACGGCCCCGTTGATGAAATCGATCTCGGTCGGTATCCCGCGTTCGAGATCCTGCATGATCGACGGTTTGAAGTCGAAGGGGAGACCGTCCACAGCCTTGTCAAGAATCTCCCGCGGGTTATTGCACTCCAGGACAATACCGGCGGCCCGGGCGACATCGATCGCTTCGGCGACTGCGGTGGTGGCACAATCCACGGCCTCTTTCACTTGCAGCAGTTTGCCATAGGGCAGCCGGGTGAGGCCACAGATTGCACCCGTCGAGACATTGATCAGCAGCTTCTGCCAGATCAGGCTCTGGATGTTGGTCGTGACTTTGGTTTCCAACCCTGCCCGATTGAAGAGATCGCTAACCTGCTTCGCCCGGGCCGTGGCCCTCCCGTCCAGCTCCCCCAAAAGAGTCAGCTTGCCCCTCACCCCGACCTTGACCTTGCCCGGCCCGGTCATCTGACCGCCGACATAGGTCTTGCCACCCAGGACTCGCCCTTTTCCCAGAACCTCCATTAGGAGTTCTTCGTTACCGAGACCATTCTGGAGCGACATGGCGAGAGTATGGCTGCCGATCATGGCCTTGGCACTTTCGATGGCAGCACGGGTGAAACTCGACTTGACCAGGACGATGATCAGCCCGACCGGCCCCACCTCCTGCGGATTGGTCGCGACCTTTACTTTGACAACCCTTTCTTCGGCATCCTCAATAATCGTCAGCCCCCTGTCGATCATCGCCGCGATGTGATCGTTGTACCGGTTCACCAACGTCACGTCGTATCCGGCCTCGGTCAGGACTCCGCCGAATGTGCTACCCAGGGAGCCGCAACCCAGAATGGCTATCTTCATATTCTGCTCCTGAAAAGGGAGGGCTCAGATCATCGACTCGTGACTTCGACGATCCCGCGCTCGGCATCCACCTTGATCCAGTCACCGTTTTTGATCACCTCGGTCGGGTCCTGGTCGAACTCAGCCACACAGGGAAGCCGGCCGACCACCGAGCCGAGGGCGGTCTGCGGGTTGTTCTCGCGCACCACGTAGGCCGCGGGAGCCACATCGGCAAAACGCAGCGCCTGGTGGGCGATGGTCCAGGCCGAGGATCCTGACGCAGTGGTGAAGACCAGCACCTTCCCCTTGACGCTCTGCCCGTACCACTCGTGGTTGAGGTCGATGACCTGGCCATTGTCGAAATCGAAGCAGCCGAAACCGCCGAGGGGGCTCCGGGTGACCAGGGCCTCCCCTTCAGCGATGCCGCCATGGATTTTCCGGCCGTACAGGATGAACTTGCTCATTGCAGTTCTCCTCGCCACCTGCCGGTCAGGGCGGCGTCGATGCATTCTTCCAAGGTGCCGAACCAGGTGTTCTTCAAACCGGTGGCACCGGGGGCATAGTGACCCATCTTGCCCGAGTTGGTAACGAAGACCTGGTCCGGGTCGAGGGCCAGCTCCAGGCAGCAGGAATCTTTCATGATCAGTCCGCCGGCTTTTTCGATCACCGTGTTGTAGCCCTGGATTTCGCCCATCGCCTTGATCATGCTGTTGGTGGTCAGGTAGAGCTTGACGCCATCGTGGATCTTCTTGCCATCGAGCATTTCGGCGATCTGGCGCAGGCTTTCCAGTGTGCAATGGGGGCAGCCGAGGGCGACGATATCGACAGCATTTTTCTTCGAGCGGTTCAGCTTGTCGTAGGCCAGGCGCCGCTCGGCTTCACCGAAACGCAGCTCGTACTTGGGTTTGCGCCCGCCGCTGGCCGCCTCGACGGTCGGCGCCTCGGGGGTGATGCCGACCAGGTGGTGCATGACGATGCTGCCGCCGGAGATTCCGGCCGCACACAGCGCCATCAGCTTGGTCAGGTTGGGCAGACTGTTGATATTTTTGTAGATCGGCAGATCGAGACCGACCTGACTGGCCACGTAGTAGCCAAGCAGGGCCCATTCGCGCAGGTTGGACATGTCGACGTCGACATCGACCAGCACCCTGCCGTAGCGATTCTCGTCCAGGTGCATCCCCCAGTTAGGTGTTTTGCCGGTAATCGCCGAGGCAAACGCGCTGTGCAGTCCCTCAATGTTGGTGCGTGCGCCAATCACTGAGTTCGTGTATGCGATGGCCGAGGATTCGGTCCAGGCGATGTGCTCGCCGCGGACCGGTACGTTGCCGACCTGGTAGGGGGTGCAGGTGGCCAGGTGGATCATGCCGACCCGCTTGCAGTATTCGGCCAGATTCTGCAGCAGGTCGCAATGGTCCTTGCTCCCTTTCTGGATCTGCGGGTAGTCCTGGTCGCGCCAGGTCGCGTTGGTGGTGGTAAAGGCCTTGACCTTGCCGACCACCACCCGCTCGTCACTGTCGAGCATGAAGCGCGAGGCGATTTCGTCGATATCCATGGACGGAACGATCTTGCGGACGATCTTGACGTTGGGGATCGAGCCGGGAATGATAGTCACGTTACGGGTGTCGACGAAGTTCTCGGCACCCAATCCTGCGGCGTACTCGACCAGGAGTTCCATGGCCTTCTGCACCGCCTTCCCTTCATGGCCGTCCAGCATCTTCCGTTCGTCGGGTCTCAACTGCAGCATGTCTCTTGTCCATGATAGATTGAGCGAAGACAACTGACTCCTAACCAAAACAAAGGTTAGCCACTAAGTCACCAAGACACCAGGTAGTCAGCAGGATTGCTTAACAAGCAGCACCCTTATGTAGTCTGGTCAATCGACCTGAACCCTGAATTAATGTCCTTTTGGTGCTTTCGTGTCTTGGTAGCAAGCATCACCTTGTTCGGGGTTATTGAACTGTAAACCAAAGGCCTCCCGGAGGTTTCCGGGAGGCCTGATTACAACTTCATTCGCCCTCAGTCGGTGCTGACGTGCGACACTTTCTTCCCCGGTGAGTAGATGTCGAGGATGTTCCAGTGTCCGGTGGTCGGCACCGGGTTGTTGATCATCGGCACATCCAGCACCACCGGCTTGCCAGACTTGATCGCCTTTTCCAGGGCCGGCTTGAACTGATCGGCCGATTCGATCCTGACACCGTCCACCCCGTAGGCTCTGGCAATCGCGGCATAATCAGGAGAGGTGGAGGCTCCGTCTTTCTTGAAGACGGTGCCATAGGTGGTCCCGAAGTGAGCTTTTTCAAGGCCGGCAATGGTGCCGAAAGCATCGTTGTTCATGATGATCCAGACCGCAGCAATGGCTTCGTGCCGGACGGTCGCCAGCATGGCGGGATTCTGGCCGAAGCCGCCGTCTCCGATCAGGGCGACAACCACCTTGTCCGGTGCTGCCAGTTTGGCGCCGATCGCCGCCGGGGCACCGAAGCCCATGGTCGCGTAGCCGCCGGCAATCTGGATGCTGCCCGGTTCGTAGATCGGGAACTGCTGGCCGACGCCGTTCTTGTTCCAGCCAACGTCGGTGGTGATGATGGCGTCGCGCGGCAGGACTGCACGCATCTCGGCGAGGATTCTCTCCGGCATCATCGGGAAAGCATCGCTCTGCTCCATCGTGGTATTACTTGACTTGAACTCCCTGCGGTAGGCCGCAATCTCGGCGGCCAGGTCCGGTTTCTTGATCCCGTTCGGGTAAAGTTCTCTGGCGACCTGTGCCAGCACCTTCAGGGACTGTTTCAGGTCGGCGACCACGCCGATCTCGACCGGGTAGTTGCGGCCGATCTCGCTCGGCTCGATATCGATGTGAATCAGCTTCGATTCGGGGATATTGAAGGTGTAGCCCGGATACCAGGAGCTGCAGTCGGCTTCCTTGAAGCGGGTGCCGAGCCCGAGCACGTAATCGGCGTTCTTGCACGAGTCGTTGATGTACTGGGTCCCCCAGAAGCCGGTCATGCCGAGGGTAAAGGGGTGGTCGTCCGGCAGGGCGCCCTTCCCCATCAGGCTGTGTGCGACGGGGATGCTCATGTGGTCGATGAAGGCTTTCAGTTCGGCGGCCGCGTCGGCCAGGACAATGCCGCCGCCAACGTACAGGACCGGCTTGGCGGCCTTGGCCAGCTTCGTAACGATGTCCCTGGCGACGTCCTCATCGATCGACGGCTTGTGCAGCTTGCGGGTATTGCGCTTCACTTTCTCGAACAGGGCAACGTCGACCTCTCTGGAGAAGATGTCCATCGGTACATCAACCAGCACCGGGCCAGGCTGGCCGCTTTCGGCCAGTTGGAAAGCCTTCTCGATGATCTCCGGAAACAGCTCCGGGCTCTCGACCCGCCAGACCCGCTTGCAGAACGGCCGGTACATTTCAGACTGGCTGCCGTCAGAATGCAGGTTGACTTCCTGGTGCGGGTGCTTGCCGTAGTAATGGCTCGGGATGTCGCCGGCTATCACCACCATCGGGATGCAGTCGAGCGCCGCATTGGCCACGCCGGTCGCAGCATTGCTCAGTCCCGGGCCGAGATGGCTCAAGACGACCGCGGTCTGTTTCTTGGCTCTGGCGTAACCGTCTGCCGCATGGGCGGCAACCTGCTCATGGCGGGTGTTGATGAACTTGATGGAACTGTTTTCCAGGGCGGACAGGACCGCGATGTTGGTATGCCCGCACAATCCGAAGATGTACTCGACACCCCTGTCTTCCAGATATTTAACCAGTTGATGGGAAACCAAGTCTTTCATGTTGACCTCCAGAGCAGTACTTTATGTTAGACGACAGACAGCTTATAAATACTATCAGACAGTATTATATTTCTTAAGATAGGATAAATAACGATCTAAACCATGTCAAATGTTTTTTGCCTTTCCCTCCCGTGTTCACTTACGGCACAAAGCGTACAGATCACACAAGCATCATGGTTCAACATGGCCACTGTTCAACAACCCTCTGCCAGCTGAACCCAACGGCCTGTTTCCGCTGACTGCCGGAGCGCATCGATGACACGCATATTCAGGATGGCATCCTGCAGCGAGAACTCGGGCTCTATCTCTCGGGAGAAGACCCGGGAAGCCATGTCTCCCTGCAGCGTGTATTGATTACAGGGCGAGACGATTTCTTCGGTTTGTTTGTTTTCCCCCTGATGGTAAATCAAGCTGAGCGTTTCCTCGGGTAAGGACTTGAACGGTTGCACCAGCTGAATTCCACCCTGATCACCGAAGACCCTGAAACCCTGGGAGAATGACGTCTGGGTGCCACAGATAAAACTCGCCTGACGACCCGATCCGTAGTCAAGCAGGCCACTGGTCAAGCGATCTATACCCATGTCCGGATCCCTGTCGATCAGGGCAACAACTCGGCATGGTTCCGCAGCAAAAACGTAGCGTGAGGCCATGACACAGTAACAGCCGATATCCATCAAACCACCGCCACCAATATCCGGTTTGTTGCGAATGTTCTGCGGATCGGTGTTGCAGTAGGCAAACACCCCCTGCACGGCCTGGACCCGACCCAGCACACCACTGCGGATCAGTTCCCGGGTGCGCAGCCACTGCGGGTGATTTCTGACCATGAACGCCTCGAGAACCAGTCGCTCATGCTTCGCACTGGCTGCTATCAGGCTGGCAGCCTCATTTGCGTTGAGAGCAAGTGGTTTTTCACACAGCACATGCTTCTTTGCTTCGAGTGCTTTGAGAGTCCAGGGAACATGCAGATGGTTCGGCAGGGGGTTGTAAACCGCATCGATCTCTTCGTCCTCGAGCAGTTCTGCGTAAGAGCCGTAGGCTTTGCGGATGCCGAGCCTGCCGGTCCAGTTCCTGGCATGGTCGAGGTTGCGTCCGGCCAGTGCGACGATCTCGCAATACGCACTGCGCTGCATGGCCGGGACAACCTTGGCGACCCCGATATTGGCAGTACTCAGAACGCCCCACTTGAGCTTTTTCATTGGAAGCTCCGCCTATGCAGTTGAGGGGGAAATCCCTCACCTTGGTTCTAGCAGCACTGGCAATCAGAACTCATCTGGCCCTGATGCTATCAGTGCCAAGATTATTGCGACGTTTGCCCGACAGGGCCGGCGGTTCCAGGACACGACGCGCTGCGTCCAGGCAGCGACGAGCATGCCCCTCGTAACCGTATTTCCTGACCCGTTCAAGGTTCGGCAGCTCGATCGCGTAGATCACCTCAGGCAGCACCTCGACGAGCGCGGCAAAATCAATGCAGCCCTCGCCAGGGTAGAGACGCTCGTCTCGCGCGATGTGAATCAGCCCTTCCCGTGTGGGCGGAATCTCTTTCCTGGTATCGCTCACGTGCAGGAAGTGGAACCACTCCCGCGGCAGTGCCGCGACCTCCTCCAGGCAGACCTGGGACAAGTGGAAATACAAAGAATCAATCAGGATACCACAGTTGGGACGACCCGCTGCACGGACGATATCAGCTGCTTCGCTCAAATTGGTCAGACGGGAGAAACTGGGGAATTCGAGGCTGACCGTCAGCCCGAAGGGGCGCGCCAGATCGCAGATTTCAGCATAGCGATCGACAACGAAATCGCGATCATCCCGTTCACCGGTCCAGGCGCTGGAAATCAGGTGACTGGCGCCGAGTTCAGCCGCCACCTCCATGGCCGGTACATAGCTGACCGGAACGACATCCTTGAGAATTCGTGCCAATTCGATATCGTGAACCCTGACCCCGGTATCCTGCAGGGCGGCCTTGGTTTTCCGGATCATCTCCCTGTCGCTCGGTAAGCAGGAGACCTCGCCCGGCACACCCATCGGGATCAGCCGGAGGCTGACATAATCGTACCCGGTGCGCGCAGCGATATTGATCATCTCCGGCGGCGTACAACCGAGCACGGTCAGCGGTTCCAACGAATATTGCTTTGCCATCGTTCAACCTCCAAAAAACCAGAGAATGCCTGATCGGTAAACCGGGCGTTATCTGCATCAACCTGTCAACAGCTTTCGAGAAGCTCCTGGGGGCTGACGGAACGGCCGGTTTCGCTCGACTCGAGGATCGCCAGGGTTGTGGCCAGAGTCAGCAAACCATCGGCCGCGGTGATGACCGGGTCTTCCTCGCCACGGATGACTTTGCAGAAATGCTCAAGCTGAGCGGTGAATGGCGCAAAATACGGCACGGTCTCCGAACGCTTCATCAGCGGTTCCCACCAGCCTGTCTGGCTGCCGTGCGGGTGGCTCCAAAGCTCCATGTTGGGAAATGAAAGGGAACCCTTGGTGCCGAGAAAGCGGTAACAGTCCTGCCCGGTCTGGAAATAGTCGGCATTCTCCCCGGATGTGAGCTCATAGGACCAGGGGGATGGGGTCGTATCGGACACCAGGGCCGTACCGAGGGCCCCGTTGGTCAATTCGAAATTGACGGCAACCGTGTCCTCGACTTCACCGGTCCGGATCAAACGACGCGCACGAGCCTGAACTTCGGCGACATCCCCACAGATGAAACGCAGGTTGTCGATTTCGTGAATGATGTTAAGCAGCACCGGCCCTGCCCCCTTCTGGGAACGCCAGGCAACTTTAAAGTAGTCGTCAGCCTTCATCAGAGCCCACAACACCGAGACACCGATCAACTGTCCGAGTTCGCCGCTCCGCACAATCTCACGCGCCCGGCGGACCAGCGGGAAGTAACGGCGATGATGGCCAACGAGCAGGTTGACACCGCTTTGCTTGACGGCTTCCACCAGCCGTTTACCATCTTTCAGGGAAGAGGAAATCGGCTTTTCGGTGAGCACATGCACACCGCGCTCGACGCAGGCCGTTCCGACCTGGGCATGGAATTGATTGGGCGTGGCATCGATGACCCCTTCAAGTTCCGCCCGGGTGATCATCTCCTGGTAATCGGTAAAGAAGGGGATATTCAACTGATCAGCGAGCACCTTGCGTGCGGGGTCAAGGTCACACAGTGCGACCAGTAGACCGTTGGTGATATGCTTCGAGCCCTCGATATGTTTGGCTGAAATCAGGCCCCCGCCGATCAGGCCAATTCTTACAGGTTCCATTGATGCCCTCATGAGATATCAAATAGAGAACTCGGGACCGGGTGGTACCCCCCCGGTCCCAGGACCAATCACTCAGAAAACCAGGGATTGATCGCCGTTGAACTCGCCGAACAGCTCTGCGTCCGTGGGGCGGTCTTCAGGGATCGGTCGACTGACCCAGGTGACGTTCATGTAGTGCTTGAGGGAGACGTTCTCATTGGTGATGTTGCCTCCCCAGGTCCCACAACCCATGCTCGAGGTCATCGGCATGCCGTTGGTGAAGGAGCCGGAGTTCGCCTTCGATTGCGCCTGACGGACCATCATCCGGCTGACCGGCATCGCCAGGGCCAGCTGGTGAACATGCTCGTCGTTGAACGAATAGATCCCGCAGGAATGGCCGATGCCGCCAACGGCATAAATCTGCTGCAGCCGGGCAATCGCCTGGTCGAAGGCTCCGCTGTACTTGAACACGCCGATAATCGGTCCGAGCTTTTCGCTGCACCAATGATACTCAGGACCGATGTTGTTCTCCTCGCAAAGCAGGAAGCTTTTCCCTGCGGGGAGCACAAAGCCGGCTTTTTCGGCAATTTTTGTGGCGGCACAGGCGATGGTGTCCATCGTCCGGTGCTGCTCTGCATCCCACAGCACGGCTGTCAGGCTGGCTTTTTCCTTGGCATTGCACAGGTAGCCGCCTTCCGCCTGGAGGGCGTCCAGCATCTGCGCATAGACGCTGTCGTGAATCAGCAGGTTGCCGTCGGCCGAGCAGCCGGAGCCGAAGTCCGACAGTTTGCTGGTACGGACATTGGCCGCGGCCGTCTTGACGTCCTGGACGGTCGTTTCATCGAACACCATGGTGGCGTTGCCGGCGCCGACCCCGTAGGCCGGCTTGCCCGAACTGTAGGCCGCCTTGACCATGGCGGGACCGCCGGTGGCGATGGACAGGTCCACCTGGCTCATCAGGTACTGCGAGGACGGAATGCTCGGGTTCTCAACGCAGACATAAAGATCCTCGGGCAGGCCGATTTTTTTCAGGGCCGCGCGCATCACGTTGACCGTTTCGATGGTCGTCTGCTTGCTGCGCGGATGGGGTGCGAAGACCACGGCATTCCTGGCCTTGAGGGCATAGATGCCGACGCCGGGTGGGGTCAAGGCCGGGTTGGTGGTCGGAATCAGCGAAGCGATCACACCGATCGGCTTGGCGTACTTGACGATCCCCCTTTCGGGAATGTCCTCGATAATGCCGACACTTTTCTGGCGCAGGCAGTCGCGCAGGATCCCCATGATCTTGAAGCGCTTGTTGGGCCGCCCCTCGCGATCACCAAGACCGCTTTCGTCGACACCCATCTGCGCCAGGCGGGTAAAGGTCTTTTCGTTGGCCGTCGCCCAGGCAACCGCCTGAATGGCACGGTCGACCGTTTCCTGGTCCAGGTTGTTGATCTGAGCCTGAGCCGCCCGGGCCCGCGCAATCAGTTCATCGATATGCTGCTGTGCTTCTTCCGAAAGAGGTTTTGCCATGGTCCTTCTCCTGAATAATCTCTGAAGATCGTCTGGTCGTGCCGCGCCGCCGCTATTCCTTGAGGAGGGCATCGACAGCCAGCATGCCAAGCCGGTAGCTGGTGACCCCGAAACCGCAGATTTGCCCTTTGACAACATGTGAGAACACTGAGTGATGCCTGAACTGCTCCCGCGCGTGGACATTCGACATGTGCACTTCGACGATCGGTGCCTTCAAAATGGCCAGTGCATCGGAAATGCCATAGCTGTAATGCGTCCAGGCACCGGCATTGATCACAACCGCGGCAATGCCTTCCTGATGGGCACGATGAATGCGCCCGGCCATCTCGCCTTCACAGTTGGTCTGGAAGCATTCCACTTCGTAGCCGAGCTCTTTGCCAAGAGCCATCATCTGATCGTCGATTTGCTGCAACGTTGCGGTCCCGTACTGGGCAGAGTCACGCTTGCCGAACATATTCAGATTGATGCCGTGAAGAACCAGAATTTTTTTCATTACTCACCTCCGGATGTCCTATTGTGCGATATATATTGTCGTGAACTAGGATATATAAAAATAAATCCTTGTCAACCGCTAAAATCAAATAGCACGACCGGCCGGAAAACATCGTGCTTTGAATATTCGGCGGCCAGTACTTGAATTTTAGCAAGAACCGTCAAGAAATAAAGGACAACAGGGCAGCGGGTATCCGAACTCGGCCTGTTAAGACATATAACCTGGATCAGGCGCTTTTCTTCATTTTGAACAGGCCCAGGAACATCGGCCACAGCCTGGTGTTACTGACGATCATGAACAGCACGGCGACAGTCAGGACACAAGTCAGGGGATTTTTTATTAGATCGAGGAGAAAGAGACCAAAACTGTTTTCAGTCGACATGATTGCACGCCGGTAGGACTGGTCCATGAGTGGTCCGAGAATGATTCCGAGAATGACAGGGGCCACCTGGTAGCCGAACATTTTCATCAGGTAGCCAAAGATACCAAACCCCATCATCCAGTAAACGTCGGTCATGTTGTTGTTGATGGCATAGGTCCCGACCACCGAGAGGACAATGATGCTGGGGATCAATATCCCCTTTTTGATCTCGACGATCTTGGCGAAGATCTTGATGCCGGTCATGCCGAAGATCACCATAAAAGTGTTTGCCAGAACCAGGTTGCCCACCATGAACCAGAACATGTGAGGCGTGTCGATCATCATCATCGGCCCCGGCCTGAGCCCGTGAATGTAAAGCGCACCGATGAATACAGCCGTAACAGCATCCCCCGGGATTCCCAGTGTCAACATCGGGATATAGGCACCACCAATTGCCGCGTTATTGGCCGACTCCGGAGCGATCAATCCTTCGTAAGCGCCTTCTCCGAAAGGTCGCGAGGGATTCTTGACAGTCCTCTTGGCATGGTCGTAAGCCATCAGCGAGGCAATGTCTCCTCCCGTTCCGGGGAGCGCACCAATAATCACGCCGATAATTGAGGTACGAATCGACAATGGCAGGTATTTCAAGATCACCTGCCATGACGGTATTATTTTCGACACGTCCTGTTTGATCGGCTTGAGATGGATCGAGTGCAGTTGAAAGAACGCTTCCGAGACACCGAACAGGCCGATCATGGCCGTCACGAAGTGAATTCCGCCCAGCAGGGCAACCGAGCCGAAGGTAAAACGACCTTCAGCTGTCATCGGATCCATGCCGACCATACCAAGGGTCACGCCCAGGGCTCCTGCAAAGACGCCCTTGGCCATTGACTCTCCCGACAGGCTACCAACCAGCAGCAGCCCCATCAAGGCCAGCAGCAGGTAATCCCTTGGAGCGAATTTCAGAGCAAATTCGGCCACGGTCGGCGCAGCCACTGCCAGAACGACAATACCTATGTAGCCGCCGATCCCGGAAATCAGTGTACTGACCCCGATTGCCTGTCCAGCCTCGCCGCGCTGTGCGAGGGGAAAACCGTCAAAGCTTGTCGCAATCGACGCAGGGGCCCCTGGGATATTGAGTAGAATCGCCGAGCGCGAACCGCCATAGACTCCGCCGCAGAACACCCCGACCATCAGTGCCAGAGCAGCATTGATATCCCAGGAGAAGGTGAAGGAGATCAGGATCGAGACCGCCATGGTCACGGACAAACCGGGGATGGCACCGATGTAAATACCGGCAAAGGTCCCTCCTGCCGTCAAAAGCAGCAGCGAGAGGTCTGTCCAAGCCATGAAAAAGTAGGATACCGCTGACCCGCTCACAGGCTACCTCATTGATTACGGTAGGAGAACCTGAAAGAAATATTGAAAAATCATATAGATGCTAAATAGCGTACCGGCACTGATCACGATGGCTTTTATCGGGGTACTGCCTTTTAAATAGATGATTGACAAAGCGATGAAGACAAAAGACGTGGGCAGAAAATGCAGGAGATCAATGGCCAAGATATAGAGCACCGCCAGGCAGGCATAGACCAGAACGTCGCGAGTAAAAACGCTCTCCATGACCAGCTTGAGTTCTTCGCTCCCCCTGGCTGTACCTGCGCGCCTCTTGATGCGGCTGCTCCGCAAGGAAAGCAGCATCGAAAGGACCATAACTGCGCTGGAGGCCAAGGGAAAGGTGCCAGCGGCACACAGTTGAAAACCGGAGATCTGGTATGCCAAAAACAGCACAACAAGGCTAACCAGGAGCATGATCAGATCGAAATAATATTCACCTGCGCGCAGTGTGCCGGCCTGCTCATGGCTCATTGAAAAACACCTGACGAAATGGCAAGCTGCCCTTCAGCCATCTGAGGGGCAGCTTGCATTAGGGGCCGTAAAGTTACCAATCAGGGCTTGGGAATCCCCAGATCGGCCGGAGACACTTTCGTTGCACCGGCGTCATGAAGCAGCCAGGTGGTCACAGACTGCCATTTTTTCAGGAAAGCGGTTGCTTCGTCCCCACTGATATTCATCTGGATCGCTTCCTTGGAGGCAATAAACTCCTTGAAGCGTTCTGAATCTGCACCCTTTTTGAATGCATCGACCAGCTTCTGAATGGCCTCCTGAGGGACATCCTTCTTGCACCAAACGCCAAAGAAGGGGCCCCACGGCACATACTTGCCAAAACCCGGGTAGTCCTTGGTGATTGGCGGGACCACGGTGCCGCTGATATTCAGTTCTTTCGAATCGACAACAGCCAGGGCCTTCACGCGACCGGCGCGAATATGCTCACTGGCAGCAGACAGGTTGACCGGGATAAAATCGACATGACCGCCAAGCAGAGCGGTAATCCCGGGGCCATCGCCATCGAAGGGGACCGGTGCGACGTCGAAGCCAGTCACTGTCTGCATCAGCTTGCCGACCACATACGGGACACCGCCCGGACCGGTCGAACCCATCTTGATCTTGCCGGGGCGCTTCTGGGCATCATCGACCAGCTCCTTGAGGCTTTTCCAGGGCATGTCATTGTTGGCGACAATGACAACCTGGCCACGGGCAAGGATATTCACCGGATAGAAATCATCGTAGCTGAGTTTCGATAATTCAAGAACCCCGTACAGCTGGGGATTCTCAGCGCCAAACAGCAGTGTGTAGCCATCTGAGTTGCTGCTGTGAACAAACTGAGTGGCGATTGCTCCCGTGCCTCCCGGCTTGTTCACCATCACAATCTGCTGGCCAAGAATAGGTTCGACATTCGGTGCGATGGCACGTGAGACCCCGTCGGTACCGCCACCGGCACCCCACATGATGATCCCCTGCAGACTACGCTCCGGGTATCCAGCAGCGTTTACTGTCATAGTGAACACACAACTCACCAGTACGACTAAAAAACTGACCGATAATTTTTTAAGCATCTCTTTCACCCTTTCCTCGTCATAGAAAATTGGACGAACAGTAAACTTAACTTCCTCACACATCCAGACTTGTTGCTACGAACAATTATGTCCTTCTTGTTAGGACGATTCGGTGGCATTTAGGATATCAATAAAACTGTCCGTGTCAATAAATTTTTAAGAAAATATAATAATGTTAAAAAAAACATGAGGATCGGGCGACCGAACTCAACCCACCGGATTGCTTTCTGCTTGACATCCAAAATGAGATAGACTGATTACTGACAGCGATCTGCCGATCAATCTCTTGTCATCAAGCCAGATATTTTCCTTGCAAATGGGAGTACGGCAAGCTAACCTATCTGAAAGTATACAACTTCGCTTGTTAGGATTTTATATGAAAGCAGCCATTCTCAAAGGCATTGGCGACATCCATATTGAACACAGAGAAATCCCTCAACCGGCAGAGAACGAAGTAAGACTGAAAGTTCTCATGGCTGGCATCTGCGGTTCCGACAGTTCAATATACCACGGCAAACTGATTGCGCCACTGCCGGTCATCCCCGGACATGAAGCAGTCGGCATTGTAGAAGCCCTCGGTGCAGCGGTATCGTCCTTGCGCGTTGGCCAGAGAGTCACGATTCACCCCAATTATTTCTGTAGTGACTGCTCGATGTGCAACAAAGGGCTGACCAACATATGCCGCAACAAGATCAGGCTCGGGGTCGATATCAACGGTGTTTTTGCCGATTACGTGGTTGTCCCTGCCGACGCGCTTTACCCTCTTCCCGATTCCCTGTCGAATGAAGTGGCGGTTTTTGCTGAGCCTTTAGCAGTGGCTGCTCACGCAGTAAAATTGGCTAACTTGAAAAATGAGGACCGGGTTCTGGTCTTCGGAGCAGGGGTCATCGGCCAGTTGACCCTGCAGATGGCACGACTCCACAGCCAGGACATCACCGCATGCGATTTGGTGCAGTCGCGGCTGGAACTCGCCAAACGTATGGGGGCCAGAAACACGATCAGCGACCAATCTGAACTTGATGCCTGCGAATCTGCATTCGATGTCATTTTCGAAACCAGCGGGGCACCACCGGCGCTGGACATGGGGATCAAACTGGCGGCCCCCGGCGGCAAGATTGTCTTGCTGGGACTTCCCGGACAGAGTCATCCGGTTCCGACCGTACAGATTGTGCGCAAGGAATTGAACATCCTCGGTTCGATGATTTATACTGACGAGATCGAACAGTGCATCGACATTCTCGATCAGGGCCGGATTCAGACCCGGCCGCTCGTCTCGGGGGTCATTTCACTTGATCAACTGAGCACAAATCTGGCCAATTTCAACGCCCCCCAACGGATGAAAACACTGGTGGCCATCAACAGCCTCTGAAAGCTGTTAGCTGCTTTAAACAGGGTAGAACCATGACTAAGACAGACAACATCGCCGCAGTCCTCCTGGAAGATGAGACCTTGCGGGACGGTTTGCAGGTCGAAAGCAGGATTTTTTCTCTGGAAGAGAAGCTTGAGATCTTCCGGCAGTTGGCGAAAGCCGGCATCCGCCGTATTCAGGTCGGCTCCTTTGTGAACCCCAAGAAAGTCCCGCAAATGGCGGATACCGAGGATTTCATCCGGGAGATCCGGCTCCAGACCAACGGCATTGACCTGATTTCGGCGCTGATCCTCAACGACAAGGGGCTGGAAAGAGCCCTGGAGTGCGGAGTCAGGCATGTCAGCATGTCGGTTTCCATCAGCAATACCCACAGCCTGAAGAACGCCGGGAAACCGGCAGCGGAGGCTTTACAGGGGATGGCGGGCCTGATCCGCCAGGCGACTGAGGCGGGGATGGCCGTGCGAGCCGGACTGCAATGCTCTTTCGGCTGCGTCTACGAAGGCGCGATCGCCGAACAGGCCGTTCTGGATGCCGTGGCCAAACTGGCGTCGGCCGGTGCCGCCGAGGTGAATCTGGCGGACACCACCGGGATGGGGAATCCGCTGGCGATCGGCAGGATGGTCAGCCAGGTGAAGTCAGCCCACCCCGGGCTGCTCACCTCCCTGCACCTGCACGATACCCGCGGTCTGGGCCTGGCCAACATGTTTGTCGGGTACCAGGCCGGCGTGAGAACTTTCGATGTCTGCACCGGCGGTCTGGGGGGATGTCCCTTTGTCAAGGGCGCCGCGGGCAATGTACCGACCGAGGATGCCGTGCAGATGTTCGCCTCGATGGGCGTCGAAACAGGAATTGATCTGAAAAAAATCTGTGCTACTGTGGGGGCCCTTGAAACGATGCTGGGCAGGAAATTGCCCGGTCGGATGAAAACTGTTCTAGAAGCGGAGCAATGAGATGTCGCCGAAAACCAATGAAAAGAAAAGCACCTCTGTGCCTCTGGTGGATGCCGTAACCAAAGCACTGGAAATTCTCGACTGCTTCAGCGCCCATGAAACCGAACTGTCACTGAATCAGCTGTGTGATAAAACCGGCCTGTATAAAAGTCGTGTGCACCGCCTGTGCGGCACTTTGATCACCTCGGGCTACCTGGTCAGGACCTCCCGGACCAACTACCGCCTTGGCCCCAAGCTGATGGTCCTCGGCAAAGTCTACGAAAAGACCAACTCGCTGCGCTCCATCGCTGCCCCGTTCATGAAGAAGCTGACCGAGGCCACCGGAGAGTCGACGGCCCTGTTCGTCATCGACAACATGAAAAGTATCTGCATGGCCCGTGAGATGGGCTCTTCCCGGTTGGTTTACTCGATCAATGAAGGCGACTTCATGGAACTGCACCCCACGGCCGCAGGCAGAGTCCTGCTGGCATACGCCGATGAGACATTCACCGACAAGGTCCTCAACAAGGCCGACCTGATCCGTTTTACCCCGGCCACCCTGGTTGACAGAAACGAGATCAAAAAGGAGCTTGTGGCGATTCGCGAACGGGGATATGCCATCAACAAGGAGGAGCGGGAACAGGGCATTGCGGCTATCGCCGCGCCGATTTTCGACTTTGAAAACCACGTCCCGGCAGCACTGGCGATCGTCGGACCGGTACACCGGTTCAACAACGAAAACACCATGGTCATGCTGAACGCCCTGCTGGAGGCAACGCGCGGGATGTCGCGCCTGATGGGCGAATCTTAGTTTTTATATCAACGCCGCAATTCAGCGCGTAACCCACTATGCAGAAACTCCTGTTTTCCCTGATCCTGATCGTTTCCGGGCTGATCTGCGGCTATATTCTGCAGCAGGTCATTCGCAAAAAAACCGACCAGCACCACCTCCTGCTGCCGCACCTGCGTAAATCTCTCCAGAGGTTCAGCATGCTCTGGATCATGCCGATCACTTTTGTCGGCGCTCTCTGGATTATCCCTTTCGACGACTTGCGGATCGCCCTGCTGCCGCTACTGGGCTCGGGCATATTACTGCTGGGTGGGATTCTGGGATTGGCCGCGGCGCTGCTTCTGCACAAGACCGGCCCGCAAAAGAGTGTATTGTTCTGCTGTGGCAGTTTCAGCAATATCGGTTCTCTGGGCGGCTTGTTCAGCTTCGTTTTTTTCGGCGAAAAGGGCTTTGCCCTGCTCGCTCTCTACAAGGTTTTCGAGCAGATCATCTACTTCAGTATCGGCTTTCCATTGGCCAGATATTTAAGATCGTCAGACAGCGACCTGCAAACCGGGAGCCGTATGCTCGAGATGTTCAAAGATCCATTCTTCCTGGTCGCCACGTTATCCTTCATCGGCGGGATCTGTCTCAACCTGTCAGGCCTGGCCAGGCCACTGTTCTATGCAACACTCAACAGCCTGTTAATACCTGTCGGGCTGTTCCTGGTGCTCGTATCCGTCGGACTGAGCATGCGTTTTTCCAATGTTCGCGAACACCTGGTCGAAGGGCTGGCAATCTCCCTGATCAAGTTCATCATTTTGCCTGTGGTCGCGGGGGTTGCCGCTTACCTGTTCGGCTTACACACGATACAGGAGGGGCTGCCGTTCAAAATCGCCCTCATCGGGGCCTCAATGCCGGTAGCATTCATGGCCCTGGTGGCGGCATCAATTTACGATCTCGACCTGGACCTCGCCAATTCATGCTGGTTGATCACCACTGGCGCAATGGTGGTCGTCTTACCATGGCTCTATTTTCTCTTCTCGTTGTTCTAATGAACTGCCCCGCGGCAAGCCACGTGGTATCCAGAATTCAGGATCCAGTAGACAGAAAAAACTCGCAGCCCCACCTGGATGTCGAAACTTATTCCGGATTCTGGATTCTGGATACTGGATTCCCTGATTAAGGTGCGGACCAAGCGGCAATCAATCCATGGCGCAGCAAACTGCGGAGATTGAACCCTCTCGTCAATTCAAATGATTCGAACCAAATACCTGGTTGGCAATCCTAAGAGGTCTTGCTGCAGGGCCAGATGATAAGATTTTCAGGTGGGTGGTGAGAATCAACCCGACCAGGACGACGGGCATGAACCTGGCCTGGCTGGGGATGTCGATGCGGACAGGCTCTGCTCGATCGATCAGGAGCGCAGCACTGTGAGGGTCTCGAGGATTGCTGTTTCAGGGACCTGGTCGGTGACAAAAACATCACCGATATTCCTGATCAGGACGAAACGAAGTTTGCCAGCCTTTTTCTTTTTATCGCTGCTCATGGCCAGGATCAACTGTTCCGGATCAAGATTGGCCGGGATCCGGGCCGGCAGGCCGGAAGCGAGCAGGACGGATTCGACCCGCTCCTGCAGATCTCTTGCACAGAACCCCAGGCTGCCCGACAGATGGGTCGCCGCGACCATCCCCATGGCGACGGCTTCACCGTGGCGGATCTCGTGCCGGCTGAGGCGTTCGATGGCATTGGCAAAGGTGTGGCCGAAGTTCAGGACCGCCCTGCGACCCTGCTCGTAGGGATCTTCCTGGATGATATTGATTTTGACCTGGATAGCCTGTGCGACCAGCGCCTGAAGTTCCGAAGCCTGCTGTTGCAGTTCGCCTGCGGCATGGATCCAGTTGCCCGCCTCGATTTTCTGCAGCAGATCCGAGTCTGCGATCAGGCTGTGTTTGATCACTTCCGCCATACCCGAGGCAAAGGCCCGCGGTGGCATGCTCTGCAGGGTTGCAACATCGGCAATCACGGTTTTCGGCTGTTTGAATGCACCGATCAGGTTCTTCCCTTGGGGCAGATCGACGCCGGTTTTGCCGCCGATGCTGGTATCGACCATCGCCAGGAGGCTGGTCGGGCACTGCACGCAATCCACGCCGCGCATGTATGTGGCGGCGACGAAGCCCGCCAGCTCGCTGATGACCGTTCCACCGAGCGCGACAATTGTCCCGCTGCGATCAAACTCTGCGTCCAACAGCTGCTCACAGATCGATTGGGCGGTTGCCAGGGTCTTGTACTGTCTGCCGGGGGGCACGGCAATTACGGTGTCGATGACGCCGCAACTCTGCGCATAGTGCGGCGCGACAGATTCATCGGTAATGATGGCGACCGGACCGTCAATCTTGGCCAGGCTGGTGACAAACGGCAGGATGCCGCTGCCGACGATAAATTCGTAATCAATGCTCGGAGCGGAAATCTCGAGCCTGACATCACGTTTCCCCTGGACAAATTCCGCAAGGTCGCTGGCGATTGACATGGGCCGCTTTGCGGAGGTCTGCATCTGGGAAAAACGCTTATAGCCTTTCTCCCTCTGCTGCATCAGTTCAACGATATGCTCCAGGGGATTGGGGACCTGCAGCAGCGGCCGGACATGGCCGTCGTTGGAAACACGTTGCAGGATTTCTTCGGGGGTCGCTACAAGGCAGAAGACCCGCCCGGTTTTGCTCAGGGCCGCCGCATTGTTCGGGTCCAGCATCATGCGGCCGCCGGTCGAAATAACCAACCCTTCACGGCGCGCCAGGGCCTGGGCCAGGTCCGCCTCCATTTTACGGAAGGCCGCCTCCCCTTTCTCGCGGAAAAACTCGGCGATCGTACACCCTATCTGTTGCTCGATAAATTGATCAGTGTCGACGAATTCATAGTTCAACTGCTCGGCCATAAGCCGCCCGACCGTGGTTTTTCCCGTCCCCATGAAACCGGTCAATATGATGTTTTCTTTGGCCATGACTGATCAACTCATGTGTATGAACAATGTGGCATGCTGTCCTCTTGCGATTGCGCGAGCATTTATCGGACAGGATCAGCAGCCTGAATGTGAAACCGGCCTAAAATTAAAAGAAATGCTGATTGAGGTCAAGGCGCAACTTGATGGGCACGTCTCACGCCGGTGACTCACAAGGCAGCCGGCCTAAACAACTGCAGGAGCAAAGCGGCTGTCAGGGCATGGAGATTCTAACAGAAAAGGACAGGCAATTCCTGTCCTTTTCTCGCTACCTATGGGCTGTACTTGTCAGGGTTCGACAATCCGTGGCGTAATGAAGATCAGCAGTTCGCGGCGGTCACGGGTCTTGGAGGTTGACTTGAACAGGTTGCCGAAGATCGGGATGTTCATCAGGACAGGGACGCCTGTCTGGGCATCTCTCTCGTCCTCGATGAAGATGCCGCCGATCACCGTGGTCTGGCCGTCGCGCACCAGGACCTTGGTTTCGGCTTTCTTTTCGTCGATGGACACCGCATCACCGGTCGCAGTCGGCACGACGGTACCGACGGCGCTGTTCGATGCGTTGATTTCGAGCAGGATACTGCCGTCAGGATTGATTTCAGGCGTCACGTCGAGTTTCAGCTCGGCATTTTCGAACTTGACATCGGTGCCGGCGTCGCTGACCGTTGAGAATGGGATCTTCGTCCCCTGGGAAATCGTGGCTTTTTCACCATTCAGGGTGGTGATGCGCGGCGTCGAAACGATCTTGCCTTCACCGGAGGTTTCCAGAGCGGAGAGACGCAGGTCAATGTTCAACTGTTCATTCAGCGCGCCGATGGCAATCGAAGAGCCAAAGCCGGCCGAGGCCGGGTTGGTGACCGGGACCAGGAAAGACCCGCCCAAACCGGTCTTGATCGAGTTGAGGCCATCCTGAGGGCTATCATTGTCCTGGTAGTCAAAATTCCACTTAACTCCCAGGTTGCGTGAAAAGTTGGTGTTCGCCTCGACAATTCGCGCTTCGATCATCACCTGGCGCTCGGGCTTGTCAATCTGGTTGATCATAGACTGCATCTGTTCGAGCACTGCGGCAACATCACGGACGATGAGCTGCTTGTTGCGCGAATCGGCAATAATCGAGCCACGCTCTGATTTGATATCAGTCAGATAACCTTTCATGTCATCGACGGATGCGTGGCTGATGGCGAAGGTTTTGGTCTCCAGAACCCCTTCTTCGATTGCGACAATCTGCTGCTTCATTGCAGCCTGTTCCAGCTCCCGAATCTTATCCTTGGGCATAATGCGCAGGACATTGCCTTGCTGCACCTTGCCGAGACTGGCAGTTTCCAGCACCAGGTCGAGGGCCTGGTCCCAGGGCACATCGATCAGGCGCAGGGTCACGGTGCCCTCCACGTCACTGCTGGCCAGGATGTTCAGCCCGCTGACGTCACCGATCAGCTGCAGAATACTGCGCACGTTGGCTGAGTCGAACACCAGGGTGATCTTTTCGCCAGTATAACGATGAGCTTCAGCCGTCATTTCCGCTGCCGTCACGGGAGCCGACATGGGGAGGGGAGCTTTATCACGAGCCGCTGAGGTTTTGGCTGCGGACGCTTCGGGTGCAACAACCTCCACCTTGCTGACCGCCGGGGGAACCGGCTCGGCATAGGCGCCGTCATCAACAACCAGCCGCACGCTGGCGCCATCCTGCTCCAGAGCGTAGGCAACCGGGCCCTTGAGGTCGACAGCGATCCGCACGTTCTGATGGTCACCATCCGTGACGGTGTAAGGCGTCACCGACGTCACTGCACTCGGGAACGCGGAGGCATCAATGGTTCTGCGCAAAGCGCGGCTGATTGTGGCGTTGACAAGTTCAAAACGGACCAGGTTGCCTTCGACAACGGGACCGGTGACTTCGGCTTTTGTAGAGAGAGCAACGGCAATCACGCTTCGGCCCTCTTCGTTATTGAAGTCAATCGCCTCGATTTTTACCGGAGGCATTTTCTTGACCGGGG